>CP129480.1:2400000-3067933 GCA_030583885.1 Anaerolineales bacterium
TGACACGGTATATACAATTGCGCAACTGGGTTGCATCATGATCTCGCGCCTGTCGTGAAAGATTGCGCGTGCTTTATCCAGATCGGGTTTATCCAGATCGTCTATCAAGATCAATGGAATAAGGCGTTCGCGACTATAAATAGCGGTGGTGATGTGATTGATGATGGCAATCAAACCGGTGATATCCGTCTCCACCACTTGGCGCAATACAGTGCGCGTTGCAGGTTCCAGTTTCATTTTGAGCCCTGCATTGGCAAAGAAGGTGTCAATGGAACCGCTGAGTTCAATATCCGAAATACGCCCTTCCAGTATTGTGGATATTTCCTTTTCAACCTTCCCCTTCCAATTATTCAATTCCTTGAGCAATTGGTTTGGCAGCTCCCCGCCTCTTTTTTTATATTCACGGAACAAACGCCCGCCAATGGCAAGCAACACATCTCGGAAGTCAATATCAATTACATCCGTTTCTTCACGAATGCTAAAATTAATCGGCCAGTACTTCTTTTGCAGCTGGGGATTGCTTAAAAGGTGTTGCAGTTCAGTGGACTTACCGCAACCGCGGTGCCCCGAAAAGAAAAACTTTGGGGGCCGGTAGAATGGCGACATGAGGGCATCTGTGAGCTCGTCAATAGGATTCCCTGGACGATTAATATAAAAGGGATTTGGTCTTCCATCTTTATCCGGCTTAAGTGGAAGGTCAAGTTCGAAGTTCAACCATGCTCTGTCAAGGTCAAGTGCAGTTATGTAATCTAGGTTGTTCATCATTCTTGCTCCATATTGTTTAATTGTATTGAGTTGAACTGTCTTTGGAACCCAGAAATTGCGAAAATAATAATGGGCATTATTGCCTGGTCAATTTTTCTATTGTGCAACCGGTGTAGCAGCGATGCCTTCACGAATTGCGTACAAAGCTGCCTGGGTTCGATTGGAAACGTGAAGCTTGTCGAGGATGCTGCTCACGTACTTTGCTATTGTTCGTTCATGCACAACAAGAGAAAGGGCAATCTCCTGATTGCTCAGACCTCGTGCGATGAGTTTGAGCGTTTCTATTTCACGACGGGTGAGAGTCGTTTGTGTGTCCCTGGTTCCAGATTGTTTATCAAATTCGTTGATCACCTTCATTGCAATGGATGGATGAATTGATGCATGACCAGATGCAACGTCCCTGATGGATTGTAGCAGCTGGCTGCGGGTGGCATCTTTAAGCATGTATCCAAGGGCGCCTGCCTTGATTGCCTGAAAAACCCTGTCGCTTTCCGCAAATCCTGTTAGCACTAGAATACGGATATCGGGATTAATTGCCAGCAACATTGGAATGGTGGCAAGTCCATCCTGGCGCGGCATGACCATGTCCAGGATAACAACGTCAGGCTTGTATTTTTTTGCCATGATTACTGCCTGGACGCCATCCTCCGCTCCGGCGGCCACTTCCATATCCGGCTGTACGGACACGATAGCGGCAAGTCCCTCCCGTACAACCGTCTGATCCTCGACGATCATTACATTGATCCTTTTGGAATTTCCAATTATTTCCTTTGTTTTCATCTTAAGCACCTGGTTTGTGATTTGATTGTGGTTAATGTATCGTAATTGGAAGTGCAGAAAATCGACTTGAATTTTGTTCGCAATCCAGCAGTTGCGCCTCTTGTTGCAGCCAGTGCTGAGACGACCATATTTCAAAATATTCCCCCTGCCCCACTATGTATACAAGATCCTGGGCATTAATAAATTCTGCCAATACGTTCGGTATCAGAATAAAGCCGTCTATGTCTATATTTACTATTTGTGCAGATCCCAAAATCATACGTGATAATAGTCTTGCAAGCGGGTCTGTTATGTTTTGGGCGGTGATTTTCGTGCATATTTCTCTAAAAGAATCTGTCGTGAGGCAGAGTAAGTTTTGCTCAAATCCTTGAATCAAATATATTTCTCCTGTCATTTCTTCCACGAATCCTTCGGGGAGTTTGAAGCGATTGAGTTTATCTAGTGTGCTGGCATGTTTCCCGAGTAACAACGCTGTTCTCCCAAAGTGAGATTTAATATCCTGGTAACTACAAACATTATAGGATTCTTCGGGTTCGTAGCCAACCCAATAAATCCGAATGTTTGCATGGCTCTATTTGCCCATTTGCGCTTCCCGGAACGGTCATTTATGACCATGCGTTAATTGACGGTAGATTGTCTAGTCGATGACGAAGTTTTATTGTTGCCTTTCGGAACTCACCCCGTAATAAAAAAAATCGGTCTTTCAAGACCGATTTTTTAGAGGAAGCGTTTGCCGCTTTCTTGTTTCAAGATCGTCAGTTAATCCCTCGCGAATTGCATAGAGAGCCGCTTGCGTTCGATTGGCGAGCTGCAGTTTCTCCAGAATGCTTGTGACATGTTTGGCAACTGTTCGCTCATGTACGAACAAGGCTGTTGCTATATCGTGGTTATTTAATCCACGTGCAATCAGCCGAAGAGTCTCAAGCTCGCGCGGTGTTAATGGGTGCGATGTGTAAAAAAGTTCTGATGGATTAGATATTTCATTTATCACTTTGAGGGCAATGGATGGCTGGATGACAGCTTTTCCAGCTGCGACTTCATGAATTGCCTCAAGTAGTTGGGCCCGGGTTGCATCCTTCAATAAAAAGCCCATCGCCCCGGATTTAATGGCCTGATACACCCGGTTACTCTCAGCAAAACTGGTCAAAACAAGGATCTTTATTTTGGGAAACAATTCCTTTAAAATTGGGATCGTAACCAGTCCGTCTTGAATCGGCATTACCAGATCAAGGAGAACTACGTCAGGTTTTTTTTCCTTGGCAAGTTTTACCGCCTCGACCCCATTTTTTCCCTGTCCGATGACTTCAATATCCGGCTGGAGCGTTAAGATGGTTACTACCCCCTCCCTGACAACGCTTTCATCATCCACAACCAGTATTCTTATTTTTTTCATATTAAGCCGCCTATTAAGTGGTGTTATTTTATTACTGGTTTTGGCAGGGTCACTACGACGGTGGTGCCTACACCAGGGGTCGATTCAATTTTGAGTTTCCCGTCGATTTTTTCTGATCGATCTTTCATATTTGCCAAACCCAGTCCGGTTCGATCGACATTTTTTACATCAAATCCAATGCCATCGTCCTCGATCTTCAAGATGAGGTTTTTTCGAGCCTGTTTGAGTGTTACTGATATTTTTTTTGCGCGAGCGTGGCGCAATATATTGTTTAAAGCTTCCTGGGCAATATAGAACAGGGCGATTTCTTTTTCGGGTGGCAGTTTTATGGTTTCATCAGCAATGAGGCCCGCTTTTATATCTGCGCGTCCTTCAACAGCAGACAGGCGATGATGAAGGACCGAGATCAACCCTTCTTTTTCAATCTCCACGGGCTGCATTTGATAAAGGAAGAGCCGCATTTCTTTGACTGCCTGCCTTGCATTGTCGCCAATACGAATCAAGACATCCCCGGGATCCGCGTTTTGTCCGGCTTCCATTGCTGCTTGAGCGGCCTCGGTTAATGTAACCAGGCCGTAGAGTTTTTGACTTACAGAATCATGAAGATCACGCATCAATCTTTGTCTTTCCGAAAAGGCAATTGCCAGTTTTCGGCGCCTTTCGTTGTCCACCAAATTGGCAATATGATCAGCAAGTGTTCCCAAACGCGCGATTTCATCGTGACTATATGGCGGGAGGTCTTTGCGCGCCAAAATCAGTATTCCCATATTTTGTGCATCGCTCCCATTCCTGATAATCAACGGCAGAATTAGAATGGATTTAAAGGTATCGGTTTGAAGCGCGGAGGGAAGCCGTGTATCGCCAATCGGGTTTTCGACAAAATAAGGCTCGCCCTCCATAAAAACCTGATTGAGTAAATTATAACTTTCAGAGGAGAGTGATATGGGTTCTATGCCATCTTCTGAAAGTCCAAAAACTGACGCGGGATGATAGACCTGGTTGGCGGTGCCAGCATCATTATTGTCCCCAAGGTAGATAATCGCGGCCTGGCTTCTGAAAGGAAAAATAATCTGATAGATCACGCCGGATAAAAATTCCTCCATCAAAAAAGACTGACTGGCCTCACTCGATATGGCATTAAGTAAAACAAACATCTCGTCCCTGGCTTTTTGCCTGAGGTCTTCAACTTTGCGCCGGTTGGTGATGTCGCGCCAGGTGATTAGTGTAAACAATTTTCTATTTTCGTTTTGAATGGGGGACAACCTGATGTTGAAATATTTAATTTCTTCGCGTGTCCTGAAACTTCTCTTCATTTCCATGTCGCGCGGAGAATGGGTAAAGTTGCTGGAGGATGGAATGTCGATCTGATAAGCCTCGATGGGTTTACCAATGGCATCCTCTTTTTTGCTGCCAAGTATTTCCTCGGCAGTCTTGTTGAGGTCAACGATTTTACTATTCTCGTCCAACACCATCCAGCCATCCAGCATTGCCTCCACAACTGATTCCCTGTCAATTTTTGGAATAAATAATGCATGCTTAGTAATGCAGAACGCGAGGGCGATATTTGAGACTGACAAGACGGGGAGTATGGTGATGACAAATTGAGCATATGAAACAATGCCGGAGCCTGCAAATGCCAGCAGCAGGTATGAGATAAAAAAAACCATGATTAAAAGCAAAAGTCGGCGATACCAATGTCGAGGATGTCCAATCAGCATGCCGGCCACCAATTGCATTGATACAGCAACAATAAGGCAGGTAAATATAAGGACTGATATTAACTCTGGTGCATTTATTAAGACTGGGGAATTCCGCTGGACGAGCTGTGTAATTGACCAGATTGCGATGGCAATGGAAGCCATGGTAAGAGGTATGCTCCCTGGCTTTGCCCATTGTTTCAATAAAAGACTAAAGGCTATTGCAAAAGAAATGGCAACATTAAACAGAAGGAGGATGTTTTGCAGCGTGACAACATCTTGATTATTCATATGCACCAGTATCAACGGGGAAATCATTGGGATTCATTAGCAACCACAGGTTTGGATTGGTCAAAACGCCGTCCCGTGAAATTTTAAGAAGTTCGGCGGCGGTCGATAGCGTATTGATGGCAATTTCTCTTTCACCTGTTAAAAATAACAGGCATGCCTTGGTTATAAAATCATCATTATCAGCAATTAAGGCATTGACTCCATCCTGCTCCAGTCTCTTTAAGTTCTGTTTACAAATTAATAGCGCAATTTTAAATTCAGCCCTGGGATCCAGCATGAGCACTTCTTCAAACTGCTGAATGGCATCACTGATTTTGCCCGTTAGAAGGGATAGATAGGCAAGCCGACTCCCCAGTATTGGATTATGCAAATCTATCTCGACAGCTTTTTTCGCCAGAACCATTGCGAGGCGTCTTTTCCCGTTGCAAACCAGGGCAATCGCATAGTTCATCATTACTATGGGGTCATAGCCGTTCTGCTCGTTAATCGCCTTTAATACCTCTTCGGCCTCTGCATATTTATTCCGTGCATGATGAATAACGGAAAGTATGTTCAAAAAGAAAATATGTTCCTGTGAAAACACTGCATCCGTAGTAAGTTTCAGGCCTGTTTCGACCATGCCCAGGCTTTTTTTCTGGTCGCCGATGCTCCAGTAAAGATGCGCCATTTGCTGATGCAGGCTGATTCTTGACGATATTGCATCTTGGCTGTCCGGCAATTTGGATAAGGCTTGCATGTTAATGTTAATTTTACTGTTCAGTTCCGAAGGATGGATGTTCATTTCGCCATCATGCCAGAGCATAAGCCGTGAACCAATTTCAACCCTTGGTATCATCTTCGCATCTGAAAAGATCACTACGAGGTGTCTAAAGGCCCAAAAGTCAGGGGCGCGATTGGGGAGCAGGGATGCCTCATGTGGGTTTAACCATAGTAGCAGCTTAATCCCCTCCTCAACAAAATACTCTCTTTGCATGTTTAATGCCCTGTATGCAATTCCTTCATCTTCCCTTCCGGGTTGATCAAGATTATACGAAAATACTATGCTGTTGTTTTTTTCACCTAAATCCATGAAGTGGTGAATTATGTCGGGAGTTTTTGCAAAAAAGTTAAAGTCGACCACGGAAAGCCCATCAGATTTTTTAAATTTTTCCCCAAGGATTGTCATGGCCTTTTTTTGGACCCAATGGTCATTGCAAATCGCAATGATAATGCTTGGCCGGCTCCACTGATGTGCTGCAATTAATTCATCATGCAGGGTGGCGATATTTGCCCTAAATGTCCTCTCTCCTTTTGCCATCTTATTCAGTCGTCCCTGCTCCGGAAAGGAAGTAAACTGGCCTTAGAGGGAAGCGCAGCACGGCTTCGTGGCTGTGTTTTGAAAGACATTTCACCCACAAATCAAAAAATGCCTCCAGGTCCACTAAGGTGATTTTGGATTGGGCGCTTTCCCCCATTTTTTCAATTGTTTCCTGAGTGAAGCCGCTGGTGGAAATTAAAACCCCGTGACTGTTTGTGCCGATGGACGATTGAAAGGTCTGTAGTCCCTTAATGTGAATTGGTTCGTCGGCATGCCTTATTTGCACGAAAATTCTTGTATCTCTTGTTCCCAATGGGTCAGTGGTGGCAATAATGTCAATCTGTCCCCGTTCTTTGTCAGGGGGGGCAGCCCAAAGGATGTGATAATCAAGGGAAACAAGCAAATCAACTGTCAGTAATTGAAATTCACGCCGCTTAAATCCTTGAATATAGTTCTGAATCTGCTCCCAGGCTTTTTCCTCGGCCTGTTCCACTTCTGCAATGATTCCGGGGTTTACAAGCCGATTCTCTTCAAAGCTCTTGAGCGCTTCATTGTAAAATTCCTGTGCGAACTGGAATTTCTGGCAGGCTTCCCTGCCCTCTTCGGTGATATACCAGCGTCCCTTGTTGCTTTTAACCAGCCAGCCAGCCTTGACAAGCGGAATGGTCGCCAGACGAACGTATCGTTCATAACGTGGCATGTTGGATGGCGGCGTATATTCCCTCTCGTATGTAGTTAAAGTGGTAATTTGAGGAAGATAAGCAATGATTTCCCTTGCGGGCAGACCGCCCGGTCTATTCCACAGCAATTCAAGGACGGCACGCACAAGTTCGCTGATTCTTTGAAGATTGACTGTGTTTTGCATGGAAATTCTCGAACTATCCACGGCTTGTATCAAACGGTACGGGTTTTATGCCCGACAGGCGGACATTGATTATCTTTTGAAGAATATCGAACCAAAAGGATGAACCTTGTGCGCAGGCCAACGCAGTAGTCAATAATCCCAGCGTTTTTATAAACAACCAGACCCAGCCGTTTGCCATGCCAAGTAACAGGCTCGGCCGATAGCAGGTTGATCCAATCTGAATTCCAAAATCGCCGTGTGTGCGAGAAACCCACAAACATTCAACTCCAATTTGCAGTGCGGTTTCAGTGAACTTCCAGCCTACAGGAATTGCATAATACTCATTTTGGATTATCTGAATAATGGAGATTTGGTTTTCATTATAAATCTCGGATTCTGAAGCGGGATTGTTTTGAACAGCCAAATTTGCATTTGCCCGCAAAGACTGTCGAACCGCCGGTTCCAGCCACAGCCTGCCTGACAATTCGAGGCTGTCCACATTAAAGACCAGGGCAATTATCAGCCCGATAGAAAAAACTGATAGCTGGGCTCGTCGTTTATACCACCCGGAAAGGCGGTCCATGGAATCATTGAACCATTGCTCAAGGTTGGATTGAAGTCTTTCGATGGTAAGTTCATTGCTGTTGTCGTCAACTCCGATCAGCAGACTGTTTAATAGCCTGCTGATATCGGGAGAGATGGCACTAAGTGTGACCATTCCGGATAGGAGAGCGGGCACCTTCTTTCCCCCGGGTTTCCCCGCTATTTTTATGGATTCGATCTGCTTATCAATTCTTTCCTTTGTCAGCTTGATTTTTTCCCGGATAACTTCAATGTCAGATTCAATCTCTGGGTAGTGTTCTGCAAAAGCATCCAGCTCCTTTTCAATCGTGGCGATAATTAACCCCTGAAACGCTGTATTTTCAGATTGGATGGTCGTGTCGGGCAAAAAGGAGAGTTCCACTAAGCGTTCATGTGTTTGCAGGGCATTCTGCTGTTTGCGGCGGTCTTTTATCTTTGATAATTTTTCAGAAAGCTCCAATAAGCTGTAGCGTACCAGGAACGCCTCGTGGCCTGCTGAAAGAAGCATGCTGACCAGTACGTTGGAAAATTGATTGGCGGGAATATAGGATGGGATCAGTTTGCCCGAATGCCTCATGCCGGACATGCTTTTGATGATCGGATGTTCGTAAAACACCTGGGTTAGAACCCTGTCATTAAGCATGCGGCGGATGGCTGACTTTAATTCGTTGGCACGCCAGCGCTGCCGGGATGCAAGCCACTCCTGAATTTGCATGGTTGCCAAGCTAAGAATGTACCATGTAAACAGAAGACCAATGATCAGTTCAATAATGGATTCTAAATACATATCTTTCATCATCGCGTCAAGCTTGGTGGGATCTGTGTTTTCATGATTATATCATTCTGAACCCCTTAAAAGGCCTATCATTTTGAGGGATTCAGGTAAAACCCGAGGTTCTTAGCCGTTTTACTCCCCAAAATGACATGAACTGAATGATTTCGTTTACGCACCCCAATTTGAACTTTATTGATCCCAGAGCGATATTCCCTGTTGCCGTCTTGTAATATGGATGAATTCCTTGATCATCGGCTCCGGGTGTGGACGCTTTCCAACCAAAATCAAGTTTCCATTTGCCCAAAATTCCTTTGAAATATTTTCTCTGTTAAATCTTGGGAATTCAACAAAGATCTGTTCTGACGTAAATTGCTTAATTATGCGAATGAAACGTGCCGGTGAACATGTCATCGGCACGCTCATGACCCATTGTAAATATTCAGGCTGGACATCGATATAGTCCAGCTGCCAGTCGTATGAAATACAGATTTGCTGCATCCAAATCTGTAGATAGGAAAAAATATCCCCCACAAGCATATGATTGCTAAAGCGAGGGATGAGCAGACAGGCATATGATAGGTTGTAGGGATCGTGGTTTACTTGGCGAAACTCAATTTCGCCTCTTTCTTCCTCTTTTTCCTTAAGAAAATGACCCGATTCCCTTGTATCGACACGGACATCCCCGGAAGTCTGATTGACTCCAGTGTCATCAAGGTCGGGTTGAATGGTCGTGGTCAAGATCATTGTTTGCTCTAGAGGACCCAATCTTATCAATTAAGTAAGCAAGCTATGCGCAATCCTGTGGAAATATATCACAATCCTTCTGGCACTGCAATAAGGGAATGGTCAAAAATTTGCTCTGCTACACGAAACATTTCAAAACTGTAAGCTTTTTGCAAATTTGTAGCTATCCTCCCACATTTTCCTGATCCAATGATCCTGTTGTCAATTTGAACGATTGGAACGACGCCGCGTGAACTGGATGTGAGAAATGCTTCGTCGAAATTCACGTTCATTTTTGGGGCGCGATATTCAATGGAAATCCCCTGCCCTCTTGCAAGCCTCAGCACAACTTTGCGCGTGACGCCGAGTAAAATTCCACGCTTGGCGGTGATGATCTTGATGGCATTTGTTTGGGATTCCTTTGCCACATTACCTGTCATCACATACTTGACGGCATAAAAATTTGATGTCATTCCCTCCAGTATCCTGCCATCCCTTGTCATCAAAACCTCGAACACATCCTTGCTCAATAACTTTCTCTGGTCGATGCTTTCTGTGATAAAGACCGTATTCTTGATACGTGGATCATGCCTGGCAATATTGGATGTTAATACATGTACACCATTCGCGTACGCCGACCTGGGTAATGGAATAAACGGCTGGATGCAGATATATACATCCCCCTTATCTTTCGTCAATATCACACGCACGCGAGACTCGTGCGGCAGGCTTTCCTTTACGAATTCAGCAATTCGCCCCCGCAGGGTGTTTTCGTCCACAGCAGGATGCAGCCCCGCCTCTTTTGCCGGGTGATACAGTCTTTGTAAATGGGAACGCATGCCAAGCACCCGTGTCCCCTGTGCGAGGGTACTAAAGGTGGTGTAAAAACCCGGCGGCAAGTCGCGCGTCAATTCATCCAATGTCGACGCTTGGAATGATACGTCCAGGTTCCCGCTTTTTGAGACCTTGTATAACTTGATTGCCATGCGCTGATTATAAACTGCAACGACGTCCCACCCGTAGGGAAGATAACCCCATTTGTTGCGCTGGAAGAGTGCCTACTCGATCACAAAATCGAACAACGCCAGTTGAAAGCCGTCCTTTGGCTGTACTTGCACCGTCAAATTGTCAACAGGCTGTTCGGGGAAATATAGCTGCGTCGTGAGGACCTGTCCATTTGGCGCTTGCACTTTGACGTGGATATGCCGAATGGGACGCGAGGAATACAAGCCGGGCAATACCGTTTCAAGAGAATATCTTCCCTGCTGATCGGTGAATTGATGTCCGCGCAGAGTGAAGCCGGCGTTATCATATTCGCCGTCCCCGTCCGCCTGCCAAAAATCCAGCCATACATCTGGGATGGGCTTGCAGTCCTCGTTCAGCACATGACCAATCAATATCAGCCTTTCGCCCCGTAGACCATCTTCAAGCAGGGATGTTCTTTCAGGCGTATTAGGAGTGTAATAGGGACCTTCCGCATTTGACGGAGTCAATACCCCGCTGCAGGAGGGTGCTGGAAGCGCGGAGAAAATGTTGGTGACGTCAGTGGCCGATTCAGTTTCAGCTGCAGGCAAGTCTGTTGGAGATGCAGCAGGTACAGTCGGGGCAGGAGGCGGGATGGTTTCCTGTACAATTGCAGGCGCACAAGCGGTCAATATCATCAGGCCAAGGATCAAGTATGGTTTCATTTTCTTCTCCTCTTCCTCTATCGGACGCGTCATCTCACATGCATATTTCGAAAAATTAATTTTTTCTCACCTTGACATTTTCGGCAGGCGGGGTGTAAACTACGATGCGAAGTACGAAAATTTTATGAAAGGAGCGCACTCTTGATGTCCAGCAACACCTTCTTTATCCCCGATGCAGTTGGGAAAATTCCTCCTCGGAGTGCGCCTGTTGACCGAATCTAGGTCATTGTTCTGTCCTTTGCTTGTTTTGGGCTGCGGCGCACACGCCGCAGCCTTTTTGTTTTATTTGATGGAGAACCACAATGTCGAACGTAACCACCACCTCCCCATATTTTGACTTCCGCAATGCGCTCAATGAGAACCGCCTGCTTGGTCTGTGGCGCATGATGACGGACTACCGCTTCCCCTACATCGCGGCGACGGTCTCGCTTGCCATTTCCGCGCTGGCGAAGACCTCCGTGTACCTGCTGCTGCGTTTCTTTGCAGACGATGTGCTCGGAAAAGGCGCGATGCTCGGCGCGACGATGACCCAGACCTTTTTGTGGATTGGCTTGGGATTCATCCTGCTCGCCTTTGTGGAAGGCGGCGGCGCGTTTCTTTCGGGACGTCTGGCTGCCTACACTGCGGAGGGCATTACCCGCCGCCTGAGGGATTTCCTCTTCGACCACATCCAGCGCCTGAATTTTTCATATCACAGCAGCACCCCCACCGGTGACCTGATCGAGCGCGTCACGTCGGACGTGGATGCCTTGCGGCGCTTCTTCTCGGAGCAAGCCATCGGCGTGGGACGCATCGTGCTGTTGTTCTTCATCAACTGGTTCGCCATTCTGTATATCAACGTAAAACTGGGCTGGCTGTCAGTGATTGTCATTCCGCCCATCCTGCTGGTGTCGCTGTGGTTCTTCAAAAAAGTGACCAAAGCCTACGAAGATTATCAGGCGCAGGAAGCAGTGCTTTCCACGACCCTGCAGGAGAACCTGACGGGTGTGCGCGTGGTGAAAGCCTTTGCGCGGCAGGAGTACGAAAAGGAAAAATTCGACAAGGACAACTGGGGCAAGTACATCAAGGGCAAGTTCCTGCTGTTGATGCACTCGCTCTTCTGGCCCCTTTCGGATATTGTGCTCGGCGCGCAGATGCTGTTCGGGTTTGTGTACGCAGCGTTCATGGCAATCAACGGCGAGATTTCCATCGGTGACTATGTCGCTTATGTCGGGCTGGTCGTGTGGCTGATCTTCCCCATCCGTAACCTGGGGCGCATTATTGTGCAGACCTCCACGGGGATGGTCTCGTACCAGCGTCTGATGGACATCACCAAACAGGGGCGTGAAGACCTCGATGGCGGCAAGGTGCAACCCGCAGGCCCAGTGCGAGGCGAGATCGAATTCAAAAACGTCTCGTTCGTCTATTCGGACGGAACACATGAGGTCATCAAGGATATTTCCTTCCACATCCAGCCTGGGCAGTCCATTGCCCTGCTCGGCTCGACGGGTTCAGGCAAGACCTCGCTGGTCAACCTGCTGCCCCGCTTCCACGAATACACGGGAGGAGAAATCCTGCTCGATGGTGTGGACTTAAAGGACTTCCCGCGTAAATACCTGCGCGAGCAGATCGGTATCGTGCAGCAGGAGCCGTTCCTGTTCAGCCGCTCGATCCGCGAGAATATTTTATACGGCGTGGGTCGCAAGGTGATGCAGGCGGAGATCGAAGCCGCCGCACAAGCCGCCGCCGTGCATGATGTGATCGTCGGTTTCCCCGATGGCTACAACACCATTGTCGGCGAGAAGGGCGTGACGCTCTCCGGCGGACAAAAGCAGCGCGTGACCATCGCCCGCACCATCCTGAAGAACCCGAAGATTCTGATCCTCGATGACTCCACCTCCGCAGTGGACACCGAGACGGAGGCATCCATTCGACAGGCGTTGAACGATCTGATGGAAAACCGCACCACCTTCATCATCGCGCATCGCATTCAATCCGTGATGAAAGCCGATTTGATCCTTGTGCTGGATAAGGGCAGGGTCGTTCAAAAAGGCACGCATGAGGAGTTACTCGCCCAGGCGGATGGGATGTATCGCAAGATTTATGACATCCAGACGCGGATCGATGAGGAGTTGGAGCACGAGATCGCAAGAGCGAATTAATGAATTTGTAGGGGCGCAGCGTCGCTGCGCCCCTGCGGAGAATGAACCATGGCTGAAGATATCGAACTGATCGAACTCGAAGAAGAGGAACATACAGCGCAATTGACCGCGCCGATCCTTAAACGCATCTTTACCCTGCTCAAGCCGCATTGGAAGTGGGTGCTGGGATTTCTCATCACCATCGCGCTGGTCTCGAGCATGGACGCCTACTTCACGTACCTGAACAAGCAGATCGTGGACGACGGCATCAACCTCAGGGACAGGGAACGCATCATCCAGATCGCGTGGCTGTACGGTTCGTTCCTGCTGCTGCAAGCCGCGTTCATCTTCATTTTTATTTACCTTGCGGGGGTGCTGGGTGAGCGCGTGCAATATGACTTGCGCAGGATGCTCTTCAACCACCTGCAGGACTTGTCGCTTTCGTACTACGCCCAAAACGCGGTGGGACGCCTGATCGCGCGCGTCACCTCGGATACGGGGCGCGTCTCGGAACTGGTGACCTGGGGCATCGTGGACAGCACCTGGGCGCTGATGAACATCATCACCTCGCTGACCTTCATGGCGATCATCAACTGGCGGCTGGCGCTGATCGTGTCGGTTATCATCCCGGTCATGGTCTTTATCGCCACCAAGTTCCAGAAGTACATTTTGGTGGAATTCCGCAATGCGCGGCGCACGAACAGCAAAATCACCGGGGCGTACAACGAGAACATTCAGGGCGTGCGCGTGGTCAAGGCGCTGGGACGCGAAGACGCGAACCTGCTCGAATTCCAGACCCTGACGACGAAAATGTACCGCGCCTCCTACCGCGCGGCGTGGCTTTCGGCGCTCTTCCTCCCAACCGTGCAGATCATCGCCGCCATCGCGCTGGGAGCCATCGTCTGGTACGGCGGGACGCAGATCTCGCTGGGGTTGATCACCATCGGCGGGATCCAAGCCTTCGTCTCATACCTGACCTTCATGATGTGGCCCGTGCAGGATCTGGCGCGCGTCTATGCCGAGATGCAGCACAGCATTGCCTCGGCAGAGAGAATCTTCAAATTGATCGACACGCCACCCGACGTACACAACCGTCCCGACGCCATCGAAGCGAAGACCTTGATGGGCGAGATCGAATTCGACCACGTGGACTTCTTCTACGAAGACCGCAAACCCGTGCTGACCGATTTCACGCTGAAGGTGAAACCCGGGGAGATGATCGCGCTCGTCGGTCCGACAGGCGGCGGGAAATCCACCATCGTCAACCTGCTGTGCCGATTCTACGAGCCGCAGAGTGGCGTGATCCGCATCAATGGACGGGATTACACCGGGTACACGCTCGAGTCGATCCACAAAAGAATCGGCATCGTGCTGCAAACACCGCACCTGTTCTCGGGGACGGTACGCGAGAACATCCGTTACGGGCGGCTGGGAGCGAGTGACGCCGACGTGGAAGCCGCGGCGAAGGTGGCTGGCGCGCAGGATTTTATTTTGACGCTCGAAAAGGGCTACGACCAGAACGTGGGCGAAGGCGGCAACCTGCTCTCGGTGGGACAGAAGCAGTTGATCTCGCTGGCGCGCGCGGTGCTTGCCAAGCCGGAGTTGTTCATCATGGATGAGGCGACTTCGTCAGTGGATACGCTGACCGAGGCGCTGATTCAAAAAGGCATGGATGCGCTGCTGCAGGGACGCACATCGTTCGTGATCGCGCACCGCCTCTCCACCATCCGCCGCGCGGAACGCATCCTCGTCATCGAAGACGGGCGCATCGCGGAGCAGGGCACGCACGCCGAATTGCTGAGAATACGCGGACATTACTACCGCCTGTACACCCAGCAGTTCCGCCATGAGTTGGAAGTAGCCTATGGGGTTGCCGACGAAGTCCTCGCAAGGCGCGAGATCGAAGGCGAGAGCCGCGAAGATGTGACGGCGGATTCGATCATGATGAAAAGAGAGAAATCTGTTGAAGAGGCCCCGGCCGCGGATTAAGTGCAAAGCCTCCAGGTTGTCCGCCAACCTGGAGGCTTTCTATTAGCGTATAATCCCTGCATGTCAATTCAACCTGCAGGGAAAACCTATTTCGGGCTGGCTGCCATCCTCACGGGCATTCTGGCTGTGTTGTTTATCCTGGCAAATATCGGGTCTTCCTACCTGCGCATCTCCCCGCTTCTGTTCAATCAACTGAATACCATCACGGCGCTCCTGTACTGCATCCTGACGCCGTTGACGGTTGCGCTGGGTTTTATGGGGATCATTCTCAAGAGGGATTCGATGATCCTGGGGGTGCTCGCCATTGGTATGGTGGCGGTCCCTTTTTTGCTGTTGTTTACCCAATTTGCCGCCGGTTTTATCGAATAACCTGCAGGTGTGGCAGGGCGGCATATTTTCCTCCTAGGGGGCGATCAGTATCTTCAACACCCCCGCCTGACCCGCCTTCTCCATTGCTTTAACCGCATCCTTCAATTTATATTCATCCGCAATCAATACTGTCGGGTCTACTTCGCGTTTTTCCATCAAACGCAGGGCCGGCGCAAATGGTCCACAGCGTGATCCGATCATGGTGATCTCGTCCACGACGATGGATGAGAAGTTCACGGTCATATCACCTTTGTAGGTGGATTTCAACACCAGCGTCCCGCGTGGACGAATGGCATTGCGTGCCAGGTTGAATCCATCCGATGAGCCGGTCGCTTCGACAGCCACATCCCATTTACGTGGCTGAATGTCCGCTTCCGAGATGACTGGAATCCTGCGCGCGGTCAGCAGGTCTTTTTGCTGCTGGTGACGCGCCAACACATGCAGGTCACAGCCTGTCAGCGCCAGTGTTTGTGCGATCAATTGCCCCAGCCTGCCCGCGCCAACCAGCAGAACGCGGTCGGTCGGCTGGATCTGTATTTGTTCCTGGATCTCCAGCGCAGCAGCCAGCGGCTCGGTGAAGACCGCCATATCATCGGGGACGGAGTCTGGCACGCGCTGTAAATTTTCCAGCGGAAGGGATGTATATTCGGCGAACACGCCATTGCGGTTAACGATTCCCAGCACGGTGCGGTTCTCGCAATGCGTGGGCCGTCCATACCGGCAGGCTTCGCAGGTTCCACACACGGCGTTGATCTCCCCGACCACGCGTGTGCCAACCCAGCCTTCCTTGGGTGCATCCACTACTTCGCCGACGAATTCGTGACCGAGAATTCCCGTATATGGATAATATCCCTTGACCAGTTCCAGATCGGTACTGCAAATGCCCGCCCTGCGGACCTTAATCAGCGCCTCGTTTTTTCGTTCCGGCTTGGGCGCATCGCGCAATTCAATGTGATTGTTTTCCAGCCACAATGCCTTCATTTCTCTGCCTCACAATTTCATACGTGATCAATGCGGTTGCGATCGAAACATTCAGCGAATTGACCCTGCCGATCATCGGGATCCCGACTTTGACATCCGCATTTTGCATCCAAAAATCGGTCAGCCCTTCATCTTCCGTGCCGACGGCCAGGGCGGCAGGTCCGCGCAAATTGACATCCGTATACAGCATCTCCGCAGACGGCGTCGCTGCCAAAATCCGCATCTCTTTGGACCTGAGCCATGCCAGCGCATTCGGCGCCTCGATCTCGACGGTGGGTACGGTAAAAACCGCGCCGCGGCTGGCGCGGATGACATTTGGATTCCATATATCCACGCGCGGATCACAGACGAGCACGGCATCCACCCCGGCGGCGTCGGCTGTGCGCAGAATGGCTCCGAGATTGCCGGGCTTCTCAATGGACTCCGCCACGATCACCAGCGGAGATGTGGACAACCTCAAATCCTCCAGCGAAGTCTTGGGAGTGGGGAAAATCCCAAGCCAGCCGTCGGGGTTATCGCGGTATGAGATCTTCTCAAAGACCGCGCGGCTGAGGGTGGTTATGTCAGCGTTGGGGGTGTTGATCGCGCGCGTGGCAAGTTCGGGCGCAGTCAGAAGCGTTTGTGGAAGGAGTCCACAGTCAAGAGCGAGGGTTAATTCATCGAAGCCTTCCACGAGGATCAATTTGTCACGCTGGCGTTGACGTTTATCCTCGCGGAGTTTTACGATGTGTTTGATTTTTGGGTTTTGGGCGCTGGTGATGTCCATGGATGCACCGCGGCATTCACACCGCGTTACTTAACGATCAGCAAACAAGCCGCCTGATGCGTTTTACTGAGCGTCACCATGGGCGGGTCGCTGGCTTTGCAGGCGTCTAAAGCAACCGGGCAGCGCGGATGGAACCGACAGCCTGTGGGGATATCGATTGGGTTGGGGGTTTCGCCCTGCAGAATAATTCGTTCGTGGCGCAGGCGCGGGTTTGGAACGGGGATGACGGAGATCAGGGCTTTGGTGTACGGATGTTGCGGACTTTCCAGCACTTCAAGCATGGTCCCAATTTCCACGATGCGCCCAAGATACATGACGGCGACACGGTCGGCGAAGAAACCGACGGAACCGAGGTCATGCGTGATGAAGATGACCGCGATCTGGCGCGTGATGCGAAGTTCCGCAAGCAGGTTGATGATCTCTGCACGGATGGAGACATCCAGCATGGAAACAGGTTCATCGGCCAGGATGATCTCAGGCTCCAGCACAAGCGCAGCGGCGATCACCACGCGCTGGCGCTGCCCGCCGGAGAGTTCATGCGGGTACCGTCCAAGATAGATCTCGGCGGGCTTCAAACCCGCATCTTCCATGGCTTTCCTGACGCGTTCATCGCGCTCAGCCTTGTTATTTGCAAGTCCATGCACCACCAAGGGTTCCGAGACGATCTCTTCGATGGTCTGTGTGGGATTCAACGACTCGTACGGGTCTTGAAAGACCATTTGGATCTTGCGGCGCAGGTCCTTGCGTTGATGGTCATTCAAATGCGTGATATCGCGCCCTTCGTACATGACCGTGCCTTCGGTTACATCTTCCAGGCCCATTAACATAAGCGCCAGAGTGGATTTACCGCAGCCACTCTCACCCACCAGTGCGATCACTTCACTGCGGCGCAGGACAAGGTCGATACCGTCCACGGCGTGCAGGTCGCGGGAATTTCGGGAGAATAATCCGGGGTGACCGACATCGAAATATTTTTTTAATCCGCGAATTTCCAGAAAATGCTCTATGCTCATTTCGAAGCCTCGGCGAGATGGCAGCTTACAATATGGTTGGCACTCAGTTCATACAGAGGTGGCTGTTCCGTATTACAACGGTCGAAGACAAGCGGGCAGCGCGGGGCAAAGCGGCAGCCCTGCGGAAGTGCGTCTAGGCGCGGCGGATAGCCCGGTATCGAAGAAAGTTTCTTCTTCGGTTTGGTCAGGTCCGGGAAGGCTTTTAGCAGTTCCTGTGTATAAGGATGCCTTGGTTCGTTGTAAATGACATCCACATCGGCATATTCCGCTGTCACGCCGCCGTACATTACCAGTACCCGGTCGCACATTTCCGCCACAATACCGAGATCATGGGTCACAAATACAATGGAAAGCCCCAGTTTCTTACGAAGCTCATCCAGCAACTCCAATATTTGAGCCTGGATCATCACATCCAGGGCAGTGGTCGGCTCGTCGGCAATGATCACCTGCGGGTTGCAGGCCAGTGCCATCGCGATCATGGCGCGCTGTCGCATTCCACCTGAATATTGATGTGCAAATAGGTCTTTCTGGTCGGCGGCAATCCCCACAATGTCAAGCAGTTCGGTTACGCGGTCTTGAAGCTTGTCGCGCGGGAAGGTGGGAATATGTTTGGTAATCGCTTCGGCGATCTGGCTGCCCACTGTCCGCACAGGGTTGAGTGCGTTCATCGCCCCTTGAAAGACAATCGAAATCCCGCTCCAGCGAATGTCATTTAACTCATCTTCACCCACAGTCACAAGGTCTTTTCCATTGAAGTAAACCTCACCGTTGACGATCTGCCCCGCAGAGGGGAGCAGGCGCAGCATGGCAAGCATGAGCGTCGTCTTGCCGCAACCGCTCTCCCCCACCAGACCGATCAACTCGCCTTCCTTCAGGGAGAAACTGACGTTTTCAACCGCTCGCGCGGGAGGCTGTCCCTCGTTCACATAGTTAATCGAAAGATTTCGGACTTCCAGCAGGTTTTTTCTGCTGACAGGCACCGTGCCCGCTTCATGCGTGATGGGAGGCCTGCCCGGCATCAAGTGATGTGTCTCGACCCTCGGGTTTAGTACCTGTTCAAACCCCTGCCCAAGCAGGGTTAAACCAAGCACCACCCAAACAATCCCAATGCCCGGAGCCACCAGGGCCCACCAGGCCCCCGTGGACATGGCCCCCCGCCCAAATGCATAATTGAGCATTTGGCCCCACGAGAGGACGGTTGGGTCACCAAGCCCCAGGAAGGACAGGGCGCTTTCATTCAGGATCGCAAGGGAAATAACCAGCACAGCCTGCACAACAAGGATGGGCATTACCATCGGCAGGATGTGGCGGGAAATGATGTGTCCCTTTCCCGCGCCAATTGCACGTGCGCGCAGGACGAATTTACGTGATTTCACCGCCAGTGTTTGTGAACGGACAACACGTGCGGTTGTCGTCCAGCCCAGCAGGCCGATCACAAAAATAATATTGAGCAGCGATGGCTTTGTCAGCGCGACAATGACGACCAGCAATGGCAGGTCCGGGATGACAAGCATGATGTCGGTAAAGCGCATGACGAAATTTTCCCAGCGTCCGCCAAAAAAACCTGCAACGAGTCCAAGGGTTCCGCCAATGACAATGGAGATGAATGCGGCGAAGAAACCAACAGTCAGTGAGACGCGTGCGCCGAAAACAAAATTGGAAAAAACATCCTGCCCGGCATCGTCCGTTCCAAACCAATGGTTTGCACTTGGCGGTTTATACACATCGCCAATACTTACCGAGGTTGAATATTCCCTGTCATATGGTGCGATGACTGGTGCGAAAATCGCCACCAGGATTATCGCGATAAGCATTCCCAGACCAACAATGCCTATGCGGTTCTTCTTGAAAATCTTCCAAAACCCCCGTAATCGCGCGGCGAACTGGCTTTGCGGTTCAGCTGTTTGTAATGCGTTTTGCATTAGTTACTCCGTTTGCACGCGCGGGTCAAGATACGTATAGGTCAGGTCGGCGACAAGATTGGCGAGGATAACCGCCACTGCGATCAGCAGGAAAGCACCCTGCAATACCGGGAAATCACGCCGTCCAACCGCCTCGAAAATGGCACTGCCCAATCCCGGCCAGGAGAAGACCGCTTCAATTTGAATGGCGCCGGCAACGGTAAACCCCAAATTGATCGCAATGACCGTCACCAACGGAAGCATTGCGTTCTTAAGGGCATGGTCCTTGAGTATCTGAAACATACTCAACCCTTTGGCCTTGGCAGTCAGAATATAATCCTCCGACAGCACATCGATCAGGCTCGAGCGCATGATCAGCGTGTATTCACCCATGTACACGATGGTATAGGTCAAGGTGGGCAGGAACATATGACGGGCAATATCGCCCCATTGCTGCAGGAGCGGCAGGGAGCTTGCGCCCGGGGTCGCCTTGCCTGCCAGCGGGAAGCCGTTTGCGCTTCCCCAAAAGAGAAGAATGATTCCTAGCCAGAACGTCGGCAGACTCCACGCGATCAAGCTTGCCATGACCGCGCCATAATCAATGGCAGTCCGCGCCTTCCACGCGGCGAGAATTCCGAAGATCATGCCGAAAATAATGGAAAGTATCTGCCCGGCGCCAATCAAGAGCACCGTGTTCCACAACCGCTGGGCTAATAGCTCCGCCACCGGGCGGTTGCTGTGGTAACTGAACCCCAACTCGCCCTGCACCAGGTTGCGGACATAGATAAAGAATTGCGTTTCCATTGGGTTTACGGCGCAGCTTCCAAACTCGATTGGGTTCAAAGAGTCGAAGCAATTGATGACCGGTTTATCCAACCCAAATCGGACGCGCAGCATCTCAACCGCCTCCTTTTTCAAACGAGGATCGCGGACGCCAGCCCGCGCCGGGTCGCCGGGCAGGACGCGGAACAAAAAGAAGTTCAGCACAATGACAAACAGGATCGTAAAAATGGACCAGGCTATTTTTCGAAGAAGGATGCGGGTTCGATTCAAGGCATTCTCCCGGATTGGGGATTGCGTCGGGTGCGGGAATCTTCCCGCACCCGACCCTTACGACTTATTTGACTGGTTCAATAACCACCAGTGAGGTTACATCCTCAAGTGCCACCTTGGCCTCGTTTGTGATCCAGCCGGTGAAACGGTCTGTGCGGAATGCCTGAACATTGGCATCGTAGAACGGGATTATATATACAACATCATCGTGCACGATCCGCTGCATTTCCCAAACAATGTCCTTGCGGGCATCAAAATCCAATGTGACCTGTTGCTTTGCATACAATTCGTCGTATACAGGGTTGGAATAACCGGTCTCACTGGATCCGGTGGGGATGCTTTCGGTGGTGTAAACGTACAACAAGGCGCTTGGGTCAGGATCGGATGCCCAACCCCAAATGATGATGTCAAAGTCAAAAGCGGGACAGCATTGAGCGGTTAACGCATCCGGGTCCACTGCCTGAAGTTCCAGTTCGATCCCGATCTCCCCCCACATCTGACTTAAGAGTTCCGCCATGCGGGGTGCATTGATGCTGTCACTGGGCCAGTTCATGCGGAAGCTAAGCGGAAGCGAGCCGTCCGGCATTTCGCGTACACCATCGTTGTTTGTATCTGCGTACCCGCCATTGTCAAGGATTTCTTTCGCCTTGGCAACATCATACTCAAAGTCCTCAATCGAATCGTTGTACCACACGCCCAGTCCGTCGGGGATGAGCGTTAGGCCGGGCTCGCCAAGGCCGAGCAGGACCAGATCGATCAAACGCTGCTTGTCCGTGGCGTGTGACATGGCAAGGCGTACATCGCGGTCGCGCAGGGCCGGATGGCCGGAACAGATGCCGCCCTCGTCGACCGGGCAATTCTCAGGGTCCATCTGATTGAAGATGATGTCGGTGACGCCCGGCGCAAGAGGTGCGCCGACCACCAGTTCGATGTTCGGGTCTTCGTCCAGCGCTGCCGCCGCCGTATTTGGCATTTCGGTGATCATATCCACCTGACCGGTCTTGATCGCCTGCACAAGCGCATCCTGGTTGGCAAAGGTCTGGAAGATCACTTCGTCCACCTTGGGAGGCGTGTAGAAATGCTCCTTGTTCGCCTGCAGACGGACAAATTCATTCTGCACATACTCCGCCATCTTGAACGGGCCGGAGCCGATCATTTCAAAATTCTCGTATTCGAGCTTGTCCTCGTTCTCCCAGATATGTTTCGGAAGAACGTACAGGAACACCAGCTGGCTTTCGATGTTGGGGATCGCCTCCGTCAGCGTAAGAATGACCTCATTGTTTTCCGTGGCCTCGATCGAGTCAAAGTACGGCGTGTAATATCCATTCATATAGGGATATTCAGGCGTATCCTTGTATAGATTGTAGGAAAATGCGACGTCCTCGGCGGTCAGGGGCTGGCCGTCATGCCACATGACCCCGTCGCGGATCTTAAATGTGTAGACGATGCCGTCATCCGAGACATCCACACTCTCTGCAAGGCTGAGGGTGAAGGACCCATCCAGGTTGAGTTCGTACATGGAGTCATATACCTGTTCGAAGATCGTATATGCCTCCACCAGGATCGCCATGCCCGGATTCAGCGTATCCGGACTGCCGGCCCAGCCGATGCGTACAACAGCCGCCTGTCCGCCCCCGCCTCCGCATGCGGAAAGCACCAGCGCAACAAGCACGATCACATACAGCACTTTCTGTTTCATATCTTCTCCTCTCAAGAGTTGAACAGATTTCGGTTTCCCTGAAAATAATATACGCCACGGCAGAATCAGCTGCCGTGGCGCCGGAGCGTTGGGATTGTTTGCATTCACCGAAGGGAAACACATCAGGCTTAAATTTTACTGTAAATTCCAATTTCGGGATAGCGTGGATTTTCCCGTGATTTTCCGGAGCATCATCTGTTTATTGGTAAAATCTACGAAAGGATGATCAACATGGAAAATCCCATCAAGCTGACTGAAAAATACGAACGCAACGGATGGCCCGCACTCAAGCGGACAGACCTTAAACCTCCCCCTGGATTAACCCTCCCGCTTCTGACTTCCCTCGAGCGGGTTCGGTCGCACATGCTTTCATCTCAGGGACGGATCGCCTGCATCAAGGATGGCGAAACCTCCTCGGATGTGTTCAGCATACCCGCAAGTGGCGGCTGGCTGGCGCGCCTCTCCACCGACCGCAGTCTCGCCCCGTTTTGGGATGATGAAATCCCGCAATGGTCTCCCGACGGAAGCTGGCTGGCATTCGGCTTAAACGGACATGTCCACATCGTCCCGCATGATGGCGGCTTGCCGAAAAAGATCACAGACTTCGCCTCCGCCGCGAGCGGTCCGCGCTGGATGCCAGACTCGCACGCGTTGATCGTCACCGTGGAGCGGGAGGATACCGACCAACTCCTGCTGACAGACCGTGAAGGCTCCTGGCCCCGCGCATTGACGACTGATACCATCGGCGACCATTGGGATGCACGCCCGTCACCTGATGGGAAATTCATCGTCTACAACCTGCGGCGCTTCGATGACTTGAACCGACTCGATATTGTCCTGCTGGAAATTGCGACGGGCAAACAAACCACGCTGTACGGCAAGCCGTCCACGCGGGCGACGACGCCGAAATGGTCTCCCGACGGCAGGTGGATATCGTTCATCGCGCAGGAAGGTCAATTCGAGGAACTGTATCTCATCAAGCCCGACGGCGAAGGCTTGCATCAACTCACCAAGGCTGAACAGGATATCTTCCAGTACGAATGGTCGCCTTCGGGCAGGCAAATCCTTGCAGTGGCGAACAAGCAAGGCTCGATTGAGTTGAGGCTTGTTGAAACAGAATCAAGCTCAACGTCTGACCTGCGAAGCGAGGTTGGTATCCATTCCAATCCGTATTGGTCGCAGGATGAGTCCTTCATCACCTTTGAATTCGAAGGTCCTGCGCTACCGCCTGAGATCTATCGCATGGATCTGAAAACAAAGCAGGTTACACAATTGACCTTTTCAAATCCACCTGCAATGATGAAAAATAAATTTGTCGTGCCTGAGATGGTTTCATACAAAAGCCACGACGGTTTGGACATTCCCGCGTTTTTGTATCGCCCCAAAAAATCGAATGGCGCAGCCATCCTGTATCCGCATGGCGGACCAAAAGACCAGTATATTTTTGGCTGGGATGAAGTGGCGCAGTATTTCACTGCGAAAGGCTACACCTATCTTGCGCCGAATTACCGCGGCTCAACAGGCTACGGAAAAGATTTCGAGCGTGCAAATTACAACGACTGGGGCGTGGGCGACATGAAGGACTGCCTGCACGGTGCGAAGTACCTGCGGACATTGAAAGGCGTGAAACCAGACCGCATTGGAATTGCGGGCGGAAGTTATGGGGGCTACATGACCATCAACACGCTTTCACGCGACCCGGAATATTTATTTGCCTGTGGCATTACCAAATACGGCGACTCAAATTTGATCAGTTCCTGGGCGCAATGCGAGAAACGCCTGCGGCTGTATACTGAGATCTTTTTGGGGCATCCCGCCGACAACATGGAAATTTATTTGAAAGGATCACCCATCACCGAGGCGAAGAACATCCAAAAACCTGTGCTGATCCTGCATGGACTGCTTGATACGATTGTCCCGCCCGAAGCCAGCGAGGAATGGGCTGAAACCCTGCGCCGCGAGAACAAGGTCTTCGAGTACAAGACGTATGCCACCGAGCCGCACGGCTTTTTAAAGCGCAAAAACCTGCTGGATGTATACGAACGCATGGAACGCTTTTTGGATTGGTATTTGTTACCGAGGTAATCCATGAATATTGTCATCCGTTCCGAATTTCCTGAAGATCATTCGCATGTCGAAACAATTCACACATCCGCCTTCCGCACGGATGCCGAGAGCAAGGTTGTGAATGCCATCCGTGCAAACGGCAACGCAACGATCTCTCTCGTGGCTGTTATAGACGAGAACGTGGTCGGTCATATTCTTTTCAGCCCTGTCACAACTCACCCACCAACTCCCGAAAAGGGATTGGGTCTCGCGCCCGTTGCAATTCATCCCGATTTTCAAGCGCAAGGCGCCGGCTCGCAGTTGATCCGCGCAGGATTGGAGCGATGCAGAGAACTCGGTTACGACTACGCGGTTGTGCTTGGCGGTCCCAAATATTACATGCACTTCGGGTTCGAGAAGGCAAGCGCGTTTGGTCTGCAAAATGAGTACGGCGATGAAGTTTAAAGCCTTGCCTGCGGGTGGACTTGTGAAATACACATCTGAATTTTCCGTGTTTTTTGTTTGAGTGAAGTTTGAAGGAAATAAAGAGAGGCGATGAATTGGCTACGCGCAAAACTGAGTTTTTCTATTACGACGGATTGACTTGGGATGTCGTTGCGGAATTACCGCGGGATACGCCGCTAATTCTTCCGCTTGGCGCGGGCTATGATATGGGCATGCTCGCCGATCAACTCAGCCGCCCTGCTCAAATCGGCTTGCTTCCAGCCTTTCCCTTCGGTTGGCGTGGCAGCGGGCTGGAAGTGCCAGATCAATTCTTCTGGCACTACATTACAAACCTGCTGGACAGCCTGCGTGATGACGGCTTTACCCGTGTCTATTGTCTTACGCCGCAGGGAATTGACCCGCAATCGAGCTTTCTCGGAGCCCATTCTCCCATCATTCTGCGGCAGTTTCATCCATCGCAAAATGCGCCAAAGCCGTTTCTCCCGCCCGATAGGGAACGCGGCAAAGTGATTCTGATTCCCATCGGTCACACCGAACAGCACGGCTATCACCTGCCCCTCTCGGTGGACACGATTATTATTGAAGCCATCGCGAAGGGCACAGCAAATTTAAAACTGGCTACACGCAGTTATACATTACCCGTCATGCCTTATGGCGTGAGTACGCATCGCTCGTCCTTTGCGGCGACGATGAACGCAGGCGGGCGCGTCTTCGAAGATTTCTGGCTGGCGGTGGTGGATGTGCTCGTCGCGCGCGGGTTCGACCGCTTCTATTTGATGAGCGGACATGGCGGCAACTCGTCGTTCTTGGTCAACATCGTGAAGTATGCCGGGGAACGGCATCGCCGCATCTTCTGCGCCACAGCCTGGCTGCACACTTCCGGCAGGATTGGCGCTGAAGCATTGGAGAAATACCGCACTTCTCCCATTGGCGGCATGGGACATGCGGGCGAGTTGGAGACCTCCTACATGCTGCACCTGCGCCCCGACCTGTGCAAAATGGAGCGCGTAGTGGACGAGACAGATTTCATCGCCACGCCCGACTATTACATGGACTGGATCGAGGGCGGCTCCCTCGTCGCGAATCCGCCCTGGGGTGACGATACAGCTACCGGTGCGTATGGGGCGGGAAGTCACGCCACCGCAGAAAAAGGCAAGCTATGGCTGGAAGCCGCGATCAAAGAAAAAGCCGACCATGTTGAACAGATCCATGAACAACACGAACGGCGCGAAAAAAGGCGAAATGAAGGTTATGGCTTGTGGGGAAAGGTCATATAGCTTACTTCCTGACCTCAAAAGTCACGCGCATCTCACAGAATGAAAAATTCCCGACCCGCAACATCCAGTTTGCGGCATATTCCCCCGGCACCTTGGGGGCTTTAAACAATACCCGCAAATTGATTTTGCCCCCGGACGGTACGTTTTTCGCAAGATCCTGGATCGACTTGCCCTCATGGCGATATCCGCTTTTGTAAATGAAGTCAATCGTTGTGGTCGTCCAGTTCTTTGTGCCGGTGTTCAGCACGGTCCAGGTCACATAAAATTCCTTGTCGGCCTGAACCACCCATCCTCTAGGCGGATTTACTCCTCGAACCGTGCAGGTCCACGGCCTGCCGGTAAATTTGATCTCATCGCCCGAGCCGCCGGAACCGCTCACCGACCCTGGAATTCCCGCTGCTGCGTATGTCGGATCTACGGTTTCAACCGGCACAGTGACTGTAATTATGAAAAAAGGGGTTGCGGTGGACGGCTCTGCAATCAACGTCGATGCCGGTTCGCGCGTGAGGGTGGGCGTAAAGGTCGGAGGTTGGGCGGCCGAAGTTTGAGTCTGGGCAATGGAAACAGTTTCGACGATGATCGTTTGTAATAAGGCCTGATCCGCAGGATTCGCAACCTGGGTGGGCGAAGGTGTGATCATGCCGGGAAGCATACATGTCAGCGCAATTGGCAGCAAAACCAATAGAGGAGTTAATTTACGCACACAGGCTCCATAAAATCAAGATAAGTATAACATGCGTCACCCTTCGAATTTTTTGATGAACGACTCTCCTTTTGCAATAAAATCATCATGGTCATCCGGTGCTGGTGCGGACGCCATCATCTCCCGGGTTTTTTCACGAAGGACCTGACGTGCGGGCGGAGCACCTGCCTCCTGCCATTTTTCCATGCTGTAGCGCGGATACACGCCGCTGACATAATAGCCGCTTTTGTAGTTTCGCAGCGTGGATGGTTGGTTGAGAAAACTTTTACCCGGTCCCACCTTGAAGATTTCATCCACCGCCGAGTTCATATCGTCCAGTTGAAAGCCATCGTGGATGCGGAGAGCCTGGTCAATGATCTCATGGCAGTGAACGATGGTGGTTGGCGAGATGGACTTCGAGCCAAGGGAATCTCCTATGAACGGCGCCAGATGTCCGTGTGAGAGAAGAAGCGCAAGGGTGTTCATCCAGTAGGTATCGGCGGCGATCAAATCCATGCCCCAGCCGGTCCCGCTTCCTGAAGTGGAACAATGCGGGAGGCCGTACTGCTTCATCATTTCCGAGCAGGCAACGCTGATGAGGATGCTCTGCGGGTCGTAGAAGTTGAGCATGGTGCGCATGTCGAAATACACGGGCAACATACCAAGCAGGATCGGCGCGCCTTTCTTGATGGTCTGGCTGACAACCAGCCCTGCGAGCAGTTCCGCCATGAGCAGGGTCAGTGTGCCCGCAGGCGTGAGCGGCGTGGACGCGCCAGCCATGCTGTAATTGGAAAAGATGACCGGCAATCCGCGTTCGATGGCGACTTTCATTTTGTCCACGGTGCCGGCGTTCATAACCAGCGGGCTGACGGGATTGAAATACGGGATGACGAAGGGTTTGTCGCCGAGGGCTCTGTCGTGCAGTAACTCGAACATCTCCAGCACATCGGCGAATTTGTTTTCGTCTGAGACAAGCAGGACAAGCGGTTTGGTTGTATTGGCAATGTGTTCGAGCGAACCATACAGGTCACCGAGTTCTTCGGAGACATCGCGTACGATACCCACGGTAGAGATGACATCGTAATATTTCAGACTCGAGCCCAAGCGGACCAGGTCGCGGAAGTTTTGGCGTTTGAAAATGTCGAGCGTTTCATCCACAGGGTTTTGATAGAACAGCGCGGTCACCCCCACCCCAAACCGCAGGCGGTCTTCGCCCAGTTTCAGCTTGTGTTCGCCGCGGCGGTCGTAGACATCGATCGTCTTCGGCGTGGACTTGATCGCCTCTTCCACAATTTCCGGCGGGAATTTGATCAGGCGGTCTTCTGCTTTCAACCCCAACTTCCATTCGAGTAAATGCAAAATCTCAGGCGAATCGACACGCACGCCTGTTTCACTCAAGACCTTCAATACATTCCGGTGTGCTTCCTGTATTTGTTCGTCATTCATTAAAGTCAATCGCGGGCGGACGTTGTTCATAAAGTCATTCTCCTCGCCTGCAATTTTATCCCATGATGTGCCTGTCATTGCGAGCCGACAGACGAAGCAATCTCCTACTGTTGCCTGGTCATTGCTTCACCGCGACGCGTCTCGCAATGACAGGCTCTACTTCTCTTTCTCCCAACGCTGACGGTCTTCCGGCTTGTCGGGGTCGAGATATTTGGGATGCACCTTCTCGAAGACACGATGCCCATGAGCCGTCCACAAATCGGCGGCGAGTTTCTTCGCATCTGTACGGATACCCTGCGCCGCAAAATACTGACAGATACGGAGCACATCGCGCTGGAAGATGCCCCACGAAGACGGATTCGACTCGGGGATGACCACCTGCGGGAAGTCGATTAACTTGATGTCGCCGTCCCAATACAGGATGTTATACGCCGAGAGGTCGCCGTGGATGCGGTCGTTCGCAAGCATGATATCCATGTTGCGGACGACGCGCCCGAAGAGAGGCTGGGCTTCATCAGGGTCGAGTCCAATGTGACTGAGCGGCGGCGCGGCGGTCCCTGCATCGCCGATGAACTCCATCAGGATGGCATTCTTCTCCTTCGCGTACGGTTTGGGTACATCCGCACCCGCCGCGAACAGTTTCTCCATCGTGACGAATTCATACGCGATCCACGAGTGATGACGGACTTCCTCGCCGTAGCGCGTGCGTTTGACGATGGCATTGATATCAGCCTCTTTCCACAGGGCAACGCCGTCTTCGTCCAGATCCGTGCGACCAACGCGGTATTGCTGGTCATTCTTGAGATTACGCAGAGAGCGCGGACGATAGACCTTGGCAGCCAGAAGCGGCGCATCCACCTCGACGCCGGGCCTGCACAGATAGACTGAAGCCTCTTTTCCTCCCTTGACGCGGCGCAGGACATCCGAAATCCACTTGTGATCATGGAATGCGGCCAGCGAATCCAACAGCCACCACTCCTCGAAACGCGCAGCTTTGTAGGTGAATTGGAATTCCTTCGAGGCTTCCTGCGCGCGGATGAAGAGTTTCGCCTCCATTTCGCGCTTCTTTGATTCGCGCTTCTGCGTGACGCGCCTACTGGACGGCTTGGTTCCGTCGCTGGCGAGGTCATCGAGTTCTTCATACAGTTCGTACATGTCTTGCAGATTGTTCTTTGTATTCATTGCTGTTGAGTACCTTAAAACAAAAACCACAGGATACGACACCCTGCGGCTGAGTAACGCGAGATAAATCCTTCGATGAACCCAGGACAAATCTTGCGATACGGGATAAAAAACCGCAGGCGGAGCACGCCTGCGGTCGATGGGTCACTTATTGGGAATTACAGCAACTCACGCACAGGAGGCGCGCTGAACGAATGGACAGTGGTTGACAAGATGGCTTGCATGTTTTCGAGCCTCCTTTCGGTGAAGTAAGATAGTGCAGGGATTTTATGCCAACAATAATTCCACGTCAAGCCCCAATTTCGCCGTACAATACTCCCTTCTATTTGACGTGCAAATCAAAAAACTTTTGAGTTCGCGCCATGAACACAAACCAGGGATCGCCGATGAAGGAATGTTTCTCGCCTTCATACGCGAAGAGTTCTGCATCCAGCCCAGCTTCGATGAGGGCATTATATATTTTCAATGACCAGACGGGCGGCGCACCCGAGGAGACCTTTCCATCTTCAGTGCCATACACGATCTGAACCGGTGCGGTGATATGGTCCAAATGATAGAGCGGGGAAAAAGCCCTCAGCATGACAGGATCCATTGACGCTTTAAAGTAGGCCGCGGTCAGGTCGGGGGGCAGATCCAGAGGAAGAACATCCGAGGAATTACATCCAAAGGCAAGCTCACCGGCGTAGACATCCCCAAAACAGCCAGGGCCCCAGCGCTCGATCAGGTCGGCAAAATCACCGCTGACGGAATTATACAGGACCGCCGCCTTTACGCGGGAATCAACCGTCAGTACCTTGAGCGTCACTCCCCCTCCCATGCTGTGACCCCACATGCCGATGCGTTCGGGGTCAGCCTGCGGGATGGAGGGGATGGCGTTCAGTAAATTGATGACGTCAATTGCGAGCCCGGAGTAAAACAGACTTTCACCCGTATCGGAGTCACCCCAACTGCGGTAATCGGAGGAGATCGTCAGATAACCACGGCGGTTAAGGAACTCAGCGGCACGATCTGTACCGTCGCCCGAAACATAGACCGTGCGCGAGAAGAAGCCGTGGTTCATAACCACAACCGGATACGGCGGCTCGCCACTGGTGGGGATTTGTAAAATGCCGCTGATAGTCAATCCGTCGCTCGGGTATTCGATCAAATAGCGGGTGAAGTTATGTGATTCCAGAAGCGTCTCACGGATGACGATCTCCCCGCTTTTATAATCATGTTCACGCAATCCAGCGATCGTGTAGGGCCGAATCGCATCTTCAGTGGTTCGCGTGGCAGTCGGGACCGGCGTGTATGTTGGGATCAACGTGGCAGGGATAATGGTCACATTGGGAGGCGGCAGCGTCCCTGCTGCCGGCGAGGCGGGCACGGAGGTACACGCCGCAATAAAAACAAAAAGGAACAGGCGGAGGCACTGTTTCATGTCCTGATTGTATCAACAATTTCCGTCATACTCCCGGACTTGCCCCCACAGCCCCTCCGCGGAAGCAGCCTCCGCCGTGTTCAACAAATGAATGGTGGCGGACTCGGCCACGAACGCCTCTCCGCACTGAGGACAAATCTGTGCGGGCACGTGATGCACGGTAAAGTTCATCTCTCCACGTTCAAAAGAAATGGAGGTAAGGCCGTCCACAAGGACGGCTTGTCTGCAAATTAAACAGTTCATCGGCTTATTAGGGAGGCCTTGGCGCACTCCGGGCCCCTGGCGTTTAACAGCCATCACCTGCGGCTCCGAAAATCTTTTTTCCATTTATGCGGGTCAGGTATGTAAACCGTGATGATCGTGATCACATTCGTTTGGATATTCTCGGATGTCACGACATGAAACGGGCGTCTGCCCTGATAGCCCATTACCAAACCGCCCGGCTGCGGCATTTCGGCCGAATAATCTTCGAGCACATCCCCTGCACCCAGTGCCCTGCGCACCTTGCTGACGGAAATTTCACGTTCAAACATTCGCTGGACAGCATGGGCACGAAACAGGAGGACGGGGATTGTCACGACTAGGATTATAAGCGTAAATGACGAGGTTCATATCAACCTATTTGGCTACGCGCAAGAAAGAGGGGCAGACAGGCATTTAAACTTATGTAGATTGTTATGACTTTCGTCAATTGCACGCCGTCTTCTTTCAGACCTATACTGAAAACAAAAGAAGGAGATGAAATGTCCGAACCTCGCAAGAAAATCGCCCTGCCCTATCTCTTCGAAAAGGTAAAAAAAGGCGAGCCGATCACCTGGCTGACCTGCTACGATTACCCGACCGCCTATTTGCAGGAACAGGCGGGCATCGAGATGATTCTGGTCGGCGACAGCCTCGGCATGACCATGCTCGGCTACGACTCCACCCTGCCCGTCAAAATGGACGACATGATCCGCCACACGCAAGCCGTCCGCCGCGGCGCGCCCACCGCCTTCCTCGTCGGCGACATGCCCTATATGACCTATCAGACTTCCGTGCAGGACGCCATCCGTAACGCTGGCAGGTTCATGTCTGAGGCGGGTTGCGACGCCATTAAACTGGAGGGCGGCGTGGCCATGGCGGACCGCATGAAAGGGATCGTGGACGCGGGCATCCCTGCCATCGGTCACCTTGGTTTGACGCCTCAATCTGTCTCCGCCCTAGGCGGATTCCGGTTGCAAGGAAAATCCGCCTCGCTAGCAAAAAAGATCATGGACGACGCCAAAGCCCTAGAGCAGGCGGGTGCCTTCTGCATCCTACTCGAACTCGTCCCCGACCGTCTTTGCCAATTGATCACCGAGCTTGCCGAGAACTGCATCATCATGGGGCTCGGTTCAGGCCCGCATGCGCACGGCCAGCTGCTCATCTATCACGATATGTTTGGGTTGTACCCCAAGTTCAAGCCAAAGATGGCAAAGGTCTATGGCAATGCAGGCGAGGTCATCCTCAATGGGCTGAAGGCGTATCATGATGAGGTCATTGCCCAAAAATTCCCGCAAGCAGAAAACTGGTTTGGCATGCCGGATGAGGAATTTGAAGAATTAAAGGGAATGCTCCACCAAATCAAGTCTTGAGCAGACCCAGAGGAGAAATCATGAACGAACTGCAAAAGTTGCTTAAAATCTCACCCGACAAACTCAAAGCCTTCAACTCCGTTCTGCTTGACCCTGATTCGCAGGTCATGAAGGATTTCTTCGCCGTGGTCGCAAAGTACGGCACACCGCAGGAGATCAACCGCAAGCACCGCACCGCGCGTAAAATGGAAAACCTTTTCAAGCTGGTTGAAGAGAAAAACCCCGACGCACTTCAGGATTTGAAATGGCTGATCGAACAGCGCGACCGGAGCGCCTTCATTTCGGTGGCTGAATACCGGCGCAATACATTGGGTGCCGCCGCGGACACAATGAAGTTCAAGGATAAATATGCGGTCACACTCGAAGTCTCCGCCCTGCAATACTTCCCGTGGGTGCGCATCATGGCGGAACAAGCCATTGCCAATAAAACGCTTGTTCCCGGACGTTTCATCGCTGTCCGCAAGATGAAGGAATCGGAGGCCGATGGCGACCTGCCTGCCATTGTTGCCGCCATGGATATCATCGGTGCGTCCTTTGTCGAAACGCTGGACACAAAAGGTACAGACGGATCCAACCCACATCTCGGCGGCCCGGCCACCATCACCGGCTACTTCGGCGGCATTGGTCAGCCCAATGAACATGCGCTCATGTGGCTCGACGAGTTTCTGTACTATTACACAAACTACGGCGTCCAGCATGTGCTGAACTTCAATGCCGGCACTATCCTGCTCGGCTTCCTGCTCCACCGTATTGGCGTTAATATTCAGTTTAAGATCTCGGTCTTCTTCGGTTCGGACAACCCATATCACGCGTTGTGGATCATGACCATGGCCAAACTGTTCAGCCGTGATGATGGGACGAGTCCGCTGATCGGCTTCAACTGGTCGAACTCGATCAACAACCAGACCATGGAATTGACAGCCGAATTCCGCAAAGCCCTTGGCTTTGAAAAGGTTGTCCGCTTCGAGCACCACATCACCGAGACGTGGAAGAGCATCGTCATCCAACCGTATAACCGCCGTGATGAACTGGTGCAGATCGCCGGCCATGTGGCGAACATTGCCGCCAAGCACGAAGGCGGAGACCCTGAAGTGGAGCAAACCCTTGAACACCCGTCCGATATCCTTGACTACTTCCGTGAGAAGAAGGAAGTCATCGAAAGCGGCGATTGGGGTCACCTGCAACGCAACTTCATGGAAAAAGTGCGTGCAACGAATCACTCCGCCAGCGATCTGACTCGGGCGGGGTTGAGCTTCATCGCGGCCAATAATCTTCACAAGTAAGTACGCAAATAAAATAACAAGCCCGACGCAGTGCTTGTCGGGCTTGTTTGCTTTTCAATCTGTAGAGTCAAACCATTACAAACGTGGCGCTTTCCATTTCCGGATGACCTCATCGAAGGAGGACCGATCTTCTTCCCGTGTCACTCCAGCTGGCACTCATACCGGTATCGTAAAGAAGAACGAACTCCCGCGATCTTCCACACTCTCGAACCAGGTCTCGCCGTCGTGCAGGTCAATGATATGCTCGACGATCTTCAACCCGATGCCAAATCCAAGGCGCGGGTCGTCCTTGTCGTCCAGAATCGTCTCGAATGGCTCGAAAACCAGTTCCTGTTTTTCCTCAGGGATTCCTGCCCCCGTGTCGCTGACCTCGAACAGAATATTTTGCGACTCCCGTGTCACACGGATGGTGATCGTGCCGCCCTCGGTGAATTTGACCGCATTATGGATGTAATGCAACAACGCCTGCGAGAGCCGTTCTGCATCCGCCTCGATGGACGGCAGGTTCCCTGCAATCTCATCCTCCAAACGCAAGCCAGGCTTGCTGTCCGTCAACCGGCCGGCAATGGTCAACACGCCATCCATCACGGCATATATATCCACTTCCTCCAGGTTTAATTCCATTCTGCCTGTCACGGCCTGGGCGTAATCATGGAAATCGTTTACCTGCACAACCATCGGCATCAGCGCGGCAAGGATATGCTCTATGGGAGAGTCGTACCCTTCAAGTTCCTCGATTCTATACAGCTCATTGACGTTCTTCCTAATATCCCCAAGTCCGTCACGGAAGTAAGTGGACATGCGATGCAAGAATTCCTTTTGTTTTTCACCCATATATGCCCATCCCTGAGATACGGTCTTGTACAACTGCCTACTTTAAAGCAGGCCTTAATGACGGTAACCATAAGAGCTTGAAAACGAACCTGACAAACAAGGACAAGCTCAACACGATGGCCCAGTCAATTGCAAAGACGCTGCGCGGAAAATTTTCAATCAGTCCAAGGGAGTAAATCGAGTACACAACGCCTGCCACCGCCAGCGAAGCAGTGGTGACCGAAACAAGAACTGGTTTTGCCGCCTGTAAAAATGTCCCCTGCAGGACTGCCGGATTAAGACTGTTAAAGTACGTGGAAAAGATCGTCCGCAGGAGAAAGGCAGACCAGAACATAATCTGCGCTGTGGACCAATATTGGTTGAACTGCCTGCCATCGCCAAAACGAAAACGGAACGTTATATAAACGGAAAGTGCAATGATGGCAAGATCAATTATAAGAAGCCGCATGCTCACGCGTTGAAGCGTTTTCCTTAACCACCGCCGCAGGGGTGAGTCAACGTAAAAATGGGAGACCAGCCCAATCGAAATTATCAATGGTAAAAACGTTACTTCAAAGACGGCACGCGGGTTCGCAAGGGATGATCCCTCCAATGCGCGCTCATACAGCCAGGCAATTGGGACGTGCAGAATGTACACTGCATAGGATATTTCCCCCAAGTTGACCAGCACAGGACGATTGAGGAAATTTGAAAGGCGCGACTTGTCCATTGCAAGGGAAACGATAATAAGAACCAAGACGGGGGCGAGTAATCCAGCCATAGGCTGAAGGTCATGAGGCAAGGCAGGATAGTAGACCGTGCTTGCAACGGTATATGATGCGGCGAGAAAAATGCTGCCCCCCAGCACCAAAAGAATGATGACGGGCTTTATCTCCTGCTGGCGGCCCTCGCGCAGATACCAAATGCCGCCCACCACACCCATAATGAATGAATTGAGGTGAAAAATGGGAGAGTAGACGATAAAGCCGAGATGCTCCGGAATGTAGCCGATCCACAATATGTCATAAATCACCTGGCTGAAAACCCAGAGAATAACCGCAGTCCACACCAATTTCCGGGTGGATTGACGATATGCCCACAAGACGAAAAATGGAAAAATAGTGTAAAAGAAAAATTCAACCGTCAGGGACCACGACGCGTAATTAAAGGATTGAGACCAGGCGGGGAACCAGGCTTGCAGGACGAAAATATTCGCAAGAATCTTTTGAGGTTTGATCGCGAAAACACCGTCAATATAGTAATAACAGATCAGTAGAAAGGCGATGATGTAAAGGGGATAGATACGGATAAAACGAGCGCGCCAATACCCGCCGATGTCAAATTTCTCATTCGGGCGGAAATACACCAGCGACATGACAAACCCGGAAAGCACATACAAATATCCCACACCTGTCGGCGCCGCCCGCAGCAGGGCGGAGATTGCCGGGCTGTTTACGAAGGATATATAAAAACCTGCCGTGCCGTGATAGAACAGCACCAACAGAATGATGGCAAAACGCGTAAAAGTTAATTGATCGAGCCTTTTCATATATCCTCGGAAGGAAATCCACCCTATTCTACTAGAAAAAGCCGGGCTGATTCTTATCAGCCCGGCTGTCCGTGATTTATCTTTTTACACGTCCACGGCGAGGCAGGTCAGCGTCTGTTCGACGCCGGGGATGGGCTGGATCTCCAACGCGGTAATCCTGCCAAGTTTGGCAATGTCGGATGTCTCCACAACGGCAACCGCATCATACGGGCCAAAGGTCATGTGCGCTTCAATCACGCCATCTATATTGCGGAGATGGGCAACCACGTCTTTTACATCACCAGCTCGGATCTTGATCAGGACATATGCTTTCATGGCAACTCCTTTTGTTTAATCTTTCTTTATGCGCAGGAACACAACCCAGTAGATGGCAGCCACAAATACCACGCCGCCAATAATATTTCCAATGGTAACAGGAAACAGGTTGTTGATAAAGAATGCATTCCACGTAAGCGCATCGAGGTTTGGGATCTTGTCTCCAACCTTCGCCATATAGTCCGGGTCAAATCCTTTGACAATCAGGGCATATGGGATGAAATACATGTTGGCGATGCTGTGCTCGAACCCGGCCGCCACAAATGCGGTAATGGGAAAAACGATGGAGACGATCTTGTCTATCGTGGTGCGCGCACTGTACGTCAGCCAGACGGCAAGGCAGACCAGCGCATTGCACAGGATTCCCAGGGCAATTGCTTGGAAAAAACCAAGGTCACATTTTGCGGCGGCAGTACGCAACGCCGCAATGCCAACCGAATCCGCGCCAAATGTGTACTGCCTGGTAAAAAACATTACAGCCGCAGTAGCAACAGAGCCAAAGAAATTGCCAACATAAACAATACCCCAATTCCGCAGGAGGGCGCGGCCGGTCACTTTGCCACTCGCCCAGGCCATGACAATCAGGTTATTGCCTGTGAACAATTCCGCGCCACCCACGACGACCAGGATGAGACCGAGACAAAATACCAGCCCGGTCAGCAGACGCGTGATGCCGTATGGCAGGCCGGTGGAGAATGCCACCGTCCCATCTGCCCCAGTGATGGTCATTCCGCCTGCAGCAACCGTGGTGGCAAATATCGCACCAAGGGCAATAAATGCCCCCGCCAAAATGGAAAGCATCAACATGGTGAAGGCTGGCATTTCCGCCTTGCGAACGCCAAGATACTCGGCACGTGTCGCCATTTCGGCGGGCAACAATGAGTCAATTCTTACTTCAGTCACAGGCTGTTCCTTTCATTTGTTCGTGATATATTTCACAACTCGAGTATATCAGACGTGGAGAAAAGAGGCCAGTTAGTATGTAATGGAAAGCGAGTGATGTTAATCCATAGCTTTATCGGCTCTTTTTCTGCCAAGCAAAGAGCCGATTCCCGCCGCCAGCAATGCTGCAAGGACAATGACACCAACTGTCGTTCCTCCACTTCGCAGGGACGCAGGGGCAGCGGGGACCGGCGTCGATGTCGGCGTGATGGTTGGCCCGGCCGGTACTGTGTTGGTTGAGGTTGGGATGCCCAGCGTGGCTGTGCCCGCCGGAGACGCTGTTGGTATTGGGGTTTCCGTCGCTGCGCGCTGGACGAGAAGAGTCTGGCCCTCAAAGATCTGGTCGGCGACAAGCCCATTCAGACTTTTCAGCTCTTCAACAGAAAGCCCGTATGCAAGGGCGATGCTCCACAAGGCTTCATTTTTTTTTATGACGTGGAACACCTCTCCATTCGGAAGTGGTGTATTAACTATGACAATAACCGCCTCCGTACCTCGTGCGCCGGCCGTGGAGACAATAAATTGACCGGGCACGTCGGGCGTCGAAGTGGCAAGCGGGGTGCTGCTTTCCGCGCCTACATCCAAAACATAGTATGTTATTCCATCGGCAACGGACATCCCCGCGCCAGCATCCCTGAAGTCTGACGAGAGCATGGCCTTTAATTGGTCCGGGTTTCCCCGCCAGAACGCAACCACATTGGCGGGCACAAGGGTTGAACCGGAATGAATAAGTTCGCCAAAAAGTCCGCCAAGTGACAGATCCCCTGCAACCGAATAGCCCGCATCCAATGCGCGTTGATACGGGCGCCTCCCCTCCGCACTAAATTGCGTCAGCACACCCGTGGCGGCGATGTAGTCTGCATGGGCCTGGGCGATCTGCATCAATTTGGGATTGGGCTGAAGCGGCTGCAAATCATTCGTAGCACGCAGGACGTTGACTTCAACGATTAAATCCTGGGCGGAGACGCTTCGCGAAAAATGCCCGGGCTGGGCAATCGCTTTTTCGGACGGAAACAGGTTCACGGTCAGGGTAAGAAGCGAGAGCAGTATCCAAATGGATAATCTATTCATCGTGCCGATTATACCCTTCGGGCGGTTTGTACCTTTCCAAAAATCCAGACTCTGGGTAAAATTATATATAATATATAATTTCCAGGAGCAAGTCCCATGCCCGGTTTTACCCCAGGTCGCCGCTATCAGCCCCCCTTCATGCCGTTCAAGCGCCAGCCGTTCAAAAAGCGCGCGCTTGCAACGCTCGAACTGGCCGTCAAAGGTCCACTTTTCGGATGCCGAATGTGCGGTAACTGCCTCCTGCAGGAAACCGCCTTCATCTGCCCGATGGAATGCCCAAAGGGGCTGCGCAACGGACCATGTGGCGGATCGACTCCTGAAAAATGCTATGTCGATGAATCGCGCCCTTGCATTTGGTATAAGATTTACGAACGATCATTTAAACTTGGACGGGAAGCCCTGCTGCTCGAAGTCCTTCCACCAATGGATTGGGAAAAAGCGGGGACGGATGCCTGGAGTGATGTATTTGAACAGGCGGGCAAAATTGGATTGAAAACCATCGCCTCGAGCCTGACTTCGCGTGAGGCTGGCTCTGTTACCCGAACAATGGATGCCATCTTCAAGCCAGTTCGCCAGCCGGACTGGTGGCAGGGGGACGCGGAATACCATGCACCGCAATATGATGAACCCGCCTCTGAACTGGAACGCAGACTGAGGGCCGGCGAGTTCGTGGTCGCTGCAGAAGTCACCCCGCCCATCTCGATCAACACCGATAAACTCAAACAAAGCATTGAACTGCTCAAGCCATATGTGGCAGCGATCAATTTTACAGACAGCCCCTCTGCCATTCCACGCATGTCTTCATGGGCATGCAGTAAAGTGGCGCTGGAACTGGGCGTCGACCCCGTCATGCAGATCACCGGGCGTGACCATACGCGCGTTAGCCTGCAATCCAGCGCGATTGGGGCGTCGGCGCTGGGAGTGCGCAATATTCTGTGCCTGACGGGCGACAGCATGGTGCTTGGACCCGGCCCGCAGGGGCGCATGGACATCGTTGATCTGGACGGGATCCAAATGTTGTGGATCCTGCGCCGGATGCGGGATGAAGCGAAGTATCTGGATGGCCGCGAGATCAAAACGCCTCCGCAGTATTTCATCGGTGCGGCGGCCTCGCCATTTGCGTCCAACATGAAATTCCAGGCACTGCGCGAACAGAAGAAGGTCAACGCCGGGGCGCAGTTCTTCCAGACCAATGTCGTCTTTGACGCGGATGCATTGGACGAATGGCTGAACGAAATTGCCAAACGGGATATTCTGGATAAAGTCCATATCATGATCGGAATCACACCACTGAAAAGTTACAAGACGGCTGTGTATATGAACAAAAGAATCCCCGGCGTGTTCATACCTGAAAAAATCCTAAAACGGATGGAAGCCGCCAGGGAAAAAGGCAACGAGCAGGAGGAGGGTGTACAGATTGCGCTGGAGTTGATCGATAAGGTCAAAACCAAGCAGGGCGTGAGCGGAATTCACCTGATGGCGGTCGGATGGGAGGAAATCGTGCCGCGCATTGTCATGGATGCGCTTGGCAAGCCGGCAGAACACATGCTGGAAACGGACTCGAACGTCCCTGCAACTGCGTAAAGATGCTTCCCATCAGGTTTCCTGCACATAAAGGGAAAGCCTGATATATGTTTAACGGCGGGATTGGTATATACTTAACATATTCAGACACAAAAAATAAATGCAGGAGTTTTTCTTATGCTTAAACGCATCATGGAATCTTCACGACTGGAAATTTTTATCGCAGTGACGATTGCGCTTGCATCCGCTACAACCGCCCTTGTCACCTGGCGCGCCAGCATGGCAAATTCCGCAGCAGGTGATGCCATCCGCCAAGGGTTGATTGACGCAGTGAAGAAGCAGGCCTCGTCCAACGAAAACTGGCGGCAGACGTATGAAGAGGCAGGATATACCCAGGTATACGCGGCCACACTGGCGCAGGTGGAAGCCTACGAGGCAAGCCGGGACGCCATAGGGGAAGCGCAGGCAAAAAACCTGCGGCAATATCTCCTGCCCAATTTACAATTACTTTCCCAACCGCTCGGTACCGACGCAAAATACCTCATGAGCGACGGGAGGTACGATCTTGATTTGCGTTTTGCCGATCTGCAAACCCAGGCAGCAGACATATCCACGCTCGATCCCGAGGCGTCCTTCAAACTGTCCGATGGCTATGCGGCTGAACAGCGCTGGTTGACAGTCGATATCATCCTGCTGGCGATCACACTATTCTGGCTGGCACTTGCGGAATTGAATACGGGGCGTTCGCGGCTCATTATGCTAGGCATCGGGTTGGGACTGTACCTCGTTAGCATCGCATGGTTCGGCGCGGTAGAGATCGTCTTTCTCATCACACGCGGAGGTGCACTATGACCGAAAATGCGCTTCAAATTCCGCCTGAACCTGCAGCGCCACCAAACGGGCAGAGCGCGCGTCATGAGCAAACTGACCGCTACAAAACAATGATCATCGTGTTAACGTTGATCACAACCATCGTCACCGCCATCGTGGCAAGCCTGCAGGCGGATGCCAACATCCGCGCGAACACCGCCAACCGCAATTCACAGTACTACGCCCTGCTGGTCTCCGGCGAGATACACCGCCAGGGACTGCAAAACAGCTACGATTTTGACATTTTGACCGAGCATACGCGGCTTACCCAGGAGGCCTTGGTTTTGCAGATCACCGCCCTTGAGCTGGAGGGGAAAAACGACAGGACCGGAGCATCCGCAAGCAGTTTGAGCGCACTTGGAGCGCAGGCGCGCGCAGACAAGATCAAGTCTTTCTCCATCTTTTATACAGATCCGCGCTACGCGCCAATAACCGCGGATGGAACCCCGAATTTTGACGCCTACCTTGCGAATGTCAGCGCACAAGCAAATGAACTGACCGGGAAACAAAACTCTGCAGCAGATGAATACCACCGATGGAACGGAAAGGCCGATTCCTACGTCAGCGTGTTGACTGTGCTGGCAGTCGCGTTCTTTCTCCTCGGTCTCGCGCAGGCACTCAAAAGTCGCATGAGGCTGACTTTCGCGATCTTCGGCGGCATCGCCCTGGGCGGGGCAGGCGCATGGGCCGTATTGATTTTAATACTATAAGACAATGGATGATGCCTGCGGCAGACCGCATACTGACGGCATGAACACAAAACAAGGCTACCTGCTCGTTGTGGAGGATATTCCAGACATTCTCCACTTGTTGAATACAACCCTGACGTTCAAAGGATATCGCGTGGAAACGGCGTGCGACGGGCAGGAGGCACTGGAACTGATCAAAAGGGAACCTGCAGACCTCATCGTTACCGATATCCTGATGCCCAGGATGGATGGCTTTATACTTGTTCACAGCCTGCGGACACACCCAGAGACCCGTGACATTCCCGTGATCTTTCTTTCAGCCACCTATATTGACCCCGAAGATAAAGCCTTTGCGCTTACCATTGGCGTAACCCACTTTATCGAAAAGCCTGTTAATTTTGACGAATTCCTGCCAACCATTGCAGAACTCCTTAAGAGGGGCAAAACCGCCCCAAGCGGGAATATCAATGAAATAGAATTCTATCAAGGGTACTTAAAACGGTTAAAAATAAAGCTGGATCACAAAACCAAACAAATAGCGCGCGACCAAAGATTGATGGAGACTCCAACCGCGGGCGACAAATTGCATCTGGAAGCGTCCTTACAGACGGCAATCCGTGAGCGGCAGGAAATCCAGCATCTGCTTGAAGAGACCCGTGAAAAACTCATCACATTCACAATATCGGAAGAATGAAGATAAGCCCGTTTGGCTGCACAACCAATGCATCCCGAATCATTTGAGATCCGTGTCTGTTTATCCTGCGGCTTGCGTTACCCACGCACCGAGGGCAGCACGTTCGGCTTTCGCTGTCCGCACTGCCTGGGAGAGACACGAGCGGTCTCAAGGCAGGTTCTGGGCGGCGAAAGAATCTCACAAAAAAAAGAAATCGAAGCGAAAGAGACGCCCATCCTTGCGGTGCTGGCGGACAACCTCCGTTCGGCATGGAACGTCGGCTCAATCTTGCGAAGCGCAGATGGATTTGGGTTCGCCCATGCCTATTTATGCGGGATCACACCAACCCCGGAGAAGGAGGCGGTGGCAAAAACATCACTCGGCGCGGAGGATTTTGTCAGCTGGTCACATCACAAAGACGCGCTTATGTTGGTTAATGGATTAAAGAAGGCGGGGTGGAAAGTTCTGGCGCTGGAGGAAGACAAGCGTGCGGTAAAAGCAGGTGATATTAAAAAGCCCGACCGGAATACGGTTTTGATCGTTGGCAATGAAGTAACCGGTATAGACCCCGGGCTGCTTGATCTCGCGGATGAGATCATTCATATTCCCATGCGCGGGGGGAAGCGCTCCTTAAACGTTGCAATTGCCTTCAGTGTCACTGCATTCACGTTGACGGATCATTAAGCTTCCACCTACACCTACAGACCAGCCTGCCATTTTATTAAATATGGTGCCGCATTCTCAGGGACATGTTGATAGGCATCCTCCAGCGGGATTTGATTTGCCAGGCAAATAACAGAAGCCAGGGTTAGTCCATGCGAGACGATCACCACCGGACCGTGCGGTTGATGCCGTGAAATATCCATTAACGCCGCCCGGGCACGTTCCGCCACCTCTGCGAGGGACTCCCCCTGCGGAGGGCGCGCATGAAGCGGATTCTCCTCCCTCTGTTTAAGCTCATTTGAATAGCCGGAAATGACATCCTCCGAGAGCAGCCCCTCCCACTCGCCAAGATTCACTTCACGCAAACGCGCATCCAGAAGAACCGGCAGACCATGTTGTTTCGCCACCGTCTCCGCAGTCTGCCGAGCACGCAACAGGTCGCTTGAATAAACCGCGGCAAAATGAATATGGGAAAGTTCGGTTGCAAGCGCACGCGCCTGGGCAAACCCCGTTTCATTCAAGCCCGGTGCAAAGGAGGCCTGTCCCTGCCACCTGCCATGTAAATTCCAATCCGTCTGTCCGTGGCGGATGAGCCAAAATTCCGTCATACCTGCTGGCCAAAACAATCCGCGAGGATGGATTGCAAACGCCTTTCTAATACAGAAAAGGAGAAATGCTGTCTGGCAAGCTCGTAATTCATATCCGCCCACTCACGGGCTTCGTCGGGGAATTGTAAAATATGACAGGTCTCTTTAATCGTAGCCGAGCTGATATACCCATCGAACCAGACCACACGGAAACCTTTGGGCTTGATATCCACTTCGTAAATGGAGTAGTTATTAACCAGGATCGGGCGGTGGAAATAAACCGCCTCCAGGAACGCATTGCCAAACCCTTCAATTGCAGAGGGATAAGTCACCAGATCTGCGTATGGATACACGTCACCCAATGTGTACACCTTTCGGCCGTCCCTTGTGACGCCGCGCTGCTCATTGACCTGTTCGTCTTCAAAACGAACGGTCACATTCAGCAAATCAGCATATTCATGCACGCGCTGCTCATAGTCCGTGCCTTCATCACCAGCCGCATGGGAAATGACCAGTTTGGCGGGTAATCCCAACCTGCGGACAAGTTCCACTGCGTGTTCGATACCCTTGCGCTGAATCACGCGCGTTGGCTGCAGAAAAAAGTACTCGCCTTCTTCGATGCCAAGATCGACGCGGACCGATTGAGTGTAGTCATCGGGAGGAGACGGCGGGGAGTCGAAGTCCATCACATTGGGGATCACGCGCGCAGTCACACCGCAGCGCAATGCGATCTGCTGTGCCTGTATCGAGTTAATGACCACATGGCGGATGGAAGGCAAATTGGGAGGAAATGCGGCGGCAAGATAATCCCCCACGCAATTGACCTGGAAGCGCTGGCGCTCCCAGTGAAAGTCGTGATGATGCGCGATGGTGGGAAAGCCTGTCTCCGCAACAAATTCTGTGAGCGCAAGCCCCAGCGGAAGGTTGAGTGGAATTGTGAGAGCATTTTCGATGATGAGCAACTCCAAATTGAAGCGATGTGCAAATTTATATAACTCCCCCTTGAGATATTCCTTCAATTCGTTCACATCGTTGAGTCATCTGCGGCGGGCGGATGTAAATTGAAAAGAAGGGCTTCTGCAGTGCGCCAATTTCGGGGTGGGCAGCACGCGCCTCCTCGGTGACCGTCCAACTGCCTGAATATGCCTGCTGGTTTATCTTGGCAATTTCAGGGTGACGATAGAACACTTCAGGCACAACATAACTGACATCCTCCGGACGGTCGCTTTCACCAGCGAAGTAAAAGCACTTGTGCCCCATGCGCTCAAGGACAGTTGCCCACTTGGTCACTTCCAGCGAGACGCCGTCCGTGCCGGCAAAGCGGGTGGAGATAAAACCGATGTTTCGAGGTGTCATAATCTATTCCAATTCTTTAGAACCTAAAAGTTTTGAAAACCCTTAGGTTCTTGTAACCCAAAGAATTTGATAAGGGTTGAGCGACAAGGATGTTCCGTTCACGATGTTTCCAGTCAGTAAATCTTTCGCGCTTTCAAATGGCGTAGTGGGCGTTATTGTATCCGCGCTGACGTTGTGCAGGCAAATAGCGCGAGACGTTCCGTCGGGCGAAGTCCGCGCTACGGCAAAGACTGACTTGTGCAGGTCAAGCACGTTTTGTCCGCCATGCGGATGAAACGCGGGCGAACGTCTCCGCGCCCGGAGCAGGTCACGATAGCGGGAAAAGACTTGCGAACGCAGGGATGACGGGTTGGCAAGATTGCGCTGCAGGGAATCAAAATCGCACTTCTGGCGGTTGATGGTGCGGTTGCGACCTGTCTGCTTCACACCCTCCGACCAATTGCGCAAGCCAAACAGACTGTGGAAGTAAATCCCAGGCACGCCGACCAGAGAAAGCATGATGGCCTGCGCCGCAATAAAACGGTCTATTTGCAAACTCAGCGGTTCGTCACCATGTGGGTTTGAAAGCGCATCGAAGAAGTTGATGTTCATTTCATACGGGCTTTGCGAGCCGTCGGGATTCTGTTTGTACGAGATCAAGCCGCCGTGCGCGAGAGTCATTTGCACGAGCGAGTCGCTGTCAGCGGTGGATAAAATTCCACGAGCAGGATTCAAGCCCACCCCGTCGTGTGAGGCGAGAAAGTTGAAGAAGGTCGTCTTATCGGAAGGCAGGGTCAGCGAGTCTGCCCAATCCGAAAGAATGTGTGCATCGCCCATGTGGAAGGTATGCAGCGTCAGCGGCGGCAGGGCAAAGTTGTAGACCATCTGCGCTTCGTTCGCGCCGTCGCCGAAATAGGAGATGTTATCGGCGTGCGGCACATTGGTCTCGGTGATCAATTGCACATGCGGCGCAATCTCATCGAGCACCGCGCGCATGAGTTGAATGATGCGGTGCGTTTGCGGCAGGTGAATGCAGGGCGTGCCGGTCTGCTTCCACAGATACGCGATCGCATCGAGGCGGATAAAGTCCGCGCCGCGTTCGGCATACATCAGAAGGATGTCGATGATCTCCAACAACACAGCGGGGTTTTTGAAATCGAGATCAATCTGGTCGTCACTGAAAGTCGTCCAAACCTTCTTCTCCCCCGAAGGTGTTTGAAACGAGGTCAGTAATGGCAGCGCGCGCGGACGGACGACCTGCGAAAGATTCGGCTCGCCGCCGTCCATCACGATAAAGTAATCTTTGTACTGCGGGTCGTCCTGTAAAAACTTTTGAAACCACTCGCTCTGCGATGAAATATGATTGACGACTGCGTCGAACATCAAGCGGAAATCGTCCCGCATCGCCGCGACATCATCCCAATCCCCCAGCGCAGGATCAATCGCGCGGTAATCCACGACCGAAAAACCATCATCCGAAGTCCAGGGATAGAACGGCAGGATGTGAATCCCGCTGACAACATCCCGTAGGTGATGGCGGCAAAATGTGCCCAGCGTTCGCAGCGGCGCCTCGCCCGGCCTTTTAACCTGATCGCCATACGTGATCAGGATCGCATCCCGTTCTGTGACTCCCCCCTCCCGCGCGGACAGGCGCGTGCGGTACCCTGCCATGATCTCCTGTAGACGGATATCTACTTCGGGCGCTTTCCCGGAACCATAAAGATAAGCCAGATCATCCAATACATCTTCAATCATGGGTGTGATTTTACCTTTAAGTCGCAAGCAGGGGAATAAATATATTTAGGAAGCGTTAATTTTAGGGGAGGGAACCGCAACTTTTTAGAATTTTCGGCGTATAGTAATTCGAATAACGAAAGGAGATAGCAATGACCGTTCAACGACATCCCCTGCGCAGATCGAAACGCAACCGCATTGTGGCCGGCGTGTGCGGGGGACTCGCCGAATTCTTCGGGATCAGTTCCTTCTGGTTCCGCCTCGCGCTGGTGATCGCACTGATCCCGGGCGGCGTGCCGGGGATACTGATCTACCTGATCGCGATGATCATGATCCCCTCGGAATAAGCACCCTTTGAAATATAAAAAGAAGACCCGCGCATGCGGGTCTTCTTTTTATATTCTTATCAGTTTTTTTCTTTATCCTGTCGATCCATTTAACGCAACAACAACCGCTGAAGTTCCTTCTCCGCTTCGAGCGGCGTGATCGAGAAAACAAAACTCCATTCCCCGATCAGCGCCTTCTGGGCGCGCCGCATTAATGCGTTATCCGATTCGCTCCAGGAGCGGGATTGACGGTTGGCGGAAAGGTCACGAATCGCCTTGCAAAGGGACTCTGCCTTGCCGTCCTCCAGCATCTCGGACACCTGCAGGTTGCGCTGACGGCGGTCATCCGGGAGCGGTTCCGCGGGACTCGACAGGATGGAAAGCAGCTTCCGGAAACCGGCCGTGTTGTTCGGAAAACGCAGGCGGCGTTTCAACTTATCATCGGCAGGGACCCAGATGGTCAGGTCCGCCATTTGGACCATGTAGTAGGAGGTGATCTTGTCGAAGAAGACGCGTTCCTCGATCGCAAGCACCCGCCCGAGCCCATGGGTGCAGTGGACGACATTATCACCCGTCTGGAATTCCATCGTAGCCTCCTTGTCTGGTCTTGAAAAAAAGAAAACCGCCACCCCTTTTAAAGGACTGGCAGTTGGAACCCGTCGATCCTGTGAGTTATATCGATGATTATATCACGCATCACGGGCGGAGACGCATCTTCGTCCAGGGGAGTGGCTAATTTCGTGGGCTAACCACGAAGGCGCTAAAACACAAAGCCGTCAAGAAACCTTTGAGTCTTCGAGCCTTTGTGGCTTCGTGGTCTATGAAAGCCCATCCTTTTCGTCACTCCCCGTCCAGGGCGCTTATTTTGGGATTCGATACCCCATCAACTCGGATTTTGGATAATATTTTTCACTTACTTCAAATATCTTCGTCTGCGGATTGTGCTGATTGCCGCCCAGCACTTTGATGTGAGTCTCTGTCTCTCCAAGATAGAAGCCGACATGACCATAGATCCTCTCGCGCCGAAAGATGACAATACAGCCTCTGCGAGGCGTTTCGACCTCCTGCCCCCAATACAACCAGGATCTGGCAAGCGCGTTTTTCGTAGGTTCATAGCCCGCCTGCTGAAGGCACCAATTCACAAATGCGGAGCACCAGGGCGTTTCGTCACGGGAGAGGGCGTGCGTGCCCAGGTTCTCTGTGGAACGCAGGTACTCCAGCACACGAGGATTGTTCCCGCGCCCGGGGATCTCGCTGATTCCCTGCTCCGCCTCCGCGATTGCCATCCAGGGAAAATCCTCGCCCGGCGGCGGGATGTAGGGGACTTTCGCGAGGAACTTCGCCGACGACCATGCCTCCGCGTCTTTGAAGCGAAATTGAATCCACTGACCGTCCTCCGATTCGCCGATCTTCTCGATGACCTCGTCAACCACCAGCCTGCCCAACGCCTTGGAGGAGGCACTGGGCGCTTCACGCACATTCAGGGTTGCAATCGAGCGGTATTTTCCGGTTTCCTCTGCCATACAGCCTCCATCGGGTACTCCGGCACAGGTTCGATTCTACACTGCCGCGCCCGCATATCAAGGGTTTGGACCATCAAGGACAGGGAATAGTGTGCTAATGCCTCAACAGCGGCATTTATTCCTCTTCCACTTCGAGCAGCATGCGGACCACGCGCACGCGCCGACCGGAGGCAATTGGGGCCTGGCTGACGGCATCCCATTCTCCGTTCGAGACCAGAACCTTTCCATCCCGGAAAACGGTCGTGAGTGTTTCGCCCACCGCTCCAACCGGGCGGTCGCTCGGTTCTTTTTCCAAGCCACCCAGTTTTTTAAATTCTCCCTTATCGATAAACGGGATGAGCAGCACAAGCCCAGGGCCCCTGTCGCCGATATTCCGCCCGAGACGATAGACGGTCAGGCGTGTATCCTCGCGCACAATGCGAATGGCAGTAGCAAGCGAGATGAACATTACAATGAATATTGCAGCAATGAGGCAAAAAAAGGAACCGTAGATACTTTCCATGTGTACTCCTTACAAGTAGTTGTCAGCCGATTTGTTAGAATGGCCTATCGTCCATTTTACACAAAAGTCAGCAGCAAACCTTTTCACGCAAAGCAGGGTGACTCGCCAGGGATTGACCCTCATCCCGTCTGGCAAGACTTTTCTGCTTGATATGACGACGGACGGCATGGAAGAGTCGCCCTGCCCATTGAACGCCTCCGCCAGCAGACTCTCAAACAACCCGTCGACCTGTCTCTCACTCTCCCCCATCCGCCCCCGCAGGGACTCAACATGCGCAAAGGAAATCATCCACGAATGGAACCACGAATACTCGAACCGCGAGTCATCCATTCGTGCATTCGTGAAAAATTCGTGGACGGTCTTCACCCAAAACTCTCCGCCAGCAGACTCTCAAACAACCCCTCCACCTGCCGCGTGGACTCGCCCATCCGCCCACGCAGGGACTCGACCCGCGCCACCACGCCCGCAAACTCTTCTTGCAGGCTCAGCGGTGGGACAGGGATTGCCAATTCTTTCAGTTTTTCACCAGTCAAATGTGCAAACGTAACTTGTGAAGTTGAATCAACCAAGCCACCACTTTGCGCCATCCACCAAAGTAAATGAACAATGTATTCTGGATTTGCTAATTTTGAATTAGGGCGTGCCCGATGTAATGCCTTTTGAAAATAACATTCTTCCATTTCATTACGCCAAATTGCGGCTCGACCAACTTCTCCGCCTTCGCAAATCAAAACATCGCCATATTGAAGTCGAAATTCTTTTCGGTCCTTTTCATCAAAATCCATTTCGGCAATATCAGATAAATCGAGACTATGCCATCGAACATTGAAGTTTCGCAAATAAGGACGCTTGTTTTTGCCAGTTTGTTTTTTGTCGTCCAACATTTTGCCTAACCGAGTTTCGCAAACATCTTCAAATCTCGCCAATTCCCATTTTTTATCATTTACTCTTACGTGACCAAACATCTCCAAAAACACGGACTGGAGCAGGGCATCGCCGAGATCGTGCGCAGTACGCCGCAGTTGACGCAGATGGTCAGCGCGCCTCAGCAGGGACGCAATTCGCTTTTGCTCATCCATCGAAGGATATTGAAACTTATAGTCTTTCAGAAATTTGAAATGACGACTGTAACCAGCAGAAGGAATATCAAAACTCAATAATTGATAGTAAGCAAATAATGGAAGAATATCTTTGTTTGGCTTAAGTACTTTCGTTCCGTCTGCTCCAAGAACAAATGGGAAATCAACGTATTTCAAAATTCTTGTGTGGTCGCCAAAAATAACAACTGGTAAATTATCTCCCCAAACTAATTCTTCATCGTCTGTGTAACCTGCAATAAAATTTTGACCTTGATCGACAATTGGATATTTACCAGAGTGCAAAAACTCACTTTGGTCTACTTTTGTGGCTTTCGCTGTAATATCGGTGAAAGCATCTTCAAAAGTTACTTTTTGCCAATCAGCCAAATTACTACTTACCATTTACCAATTTTCCAAGTTCTTTTATTTCATCAAGCATCACACTTTCCAACTTTGCCAACCGTTCCAGCGTCACAGACGGCTTCTCGTGATAAACGGCGTCCGCATCCACTTGACGGTAGCGGCTGGCAGAGAGATCGTACTTGTTTGCCTTCACCTGCTCCTTCGTCACCCAGAACTGGCGGGTCAGACGATCCAATTCAGATTGGGGAGCAGAGATTTGAGATTCGATATTCGACAGGCGCGTTTGCGCGGCAGATAAATCAGCCCCCACCCGTCCTCCCCCAAATACGACAGTTTTATCTTGGTTGTCATCCAAAGTTTCCATGTCGGATTTGGGGGAGGTGCCGAAGGCGGAGGGGGTTGAAATGCCACTCGAAGCAGAACCAATCACATGGTCGAAGGTGAGGCGATTAATCTCCGCCTGCATCTTTCGTCTTTCCTCTTTCAACGGCGCAAGCAAAGTCCGCAATTCATCCACGCGCAACTTTCTACTTTCCACGAACTTCTTATTCGTCCGCTTCTCCCAACAATTCACCACATCGGGAATATCATTCTCATCAATCGCCACCCGCTTATCGTCCAGCGAAAAACCATCGTGCGCCATATCATAGAACCAAATATCTTTCGTCTGCGCGCCGCGCGTGAAGAACAGAACCGCCGTGCTCACCCCCGCGTACGGCTTGAACACACCCGAAGGCATCGACACCACCCCGTCCAGCCGATTCTCCTCTATGATCCTGCGACGCACCTCCACATGCGCGCGGCTCGACCCGAACAGCACCCCATCGGGCACGATCACCGCCGCCCGTCCGCCCATATCCAGCGCCCGCAAAATCAAATGCAGAAAAAGCAACTCGCTCTTCGTCGTGTCCGCTGGCAGCGTGGGATGAACGCCGCCCTTATCCACCGCGCCCTTGAACGGCGGATTCATCAGGATCACGTCATACTCGCGCTCATCATCGAACGACTTCGACAGCGAATCCATGTAATAGAACTGCGGCGACTCGATCCCGTGCAGCATTAGATTCATCGACCCGATCCGCAGGATGGTCATCCCCGAATCATTATCGAAACCCCGCAAATATTTCTTCGTCGACATGAACGATCTTTCCGCCGCCGACAACTGGTCGCCAATCAGATGGTGTGCCTGCCCCTCGGCATCGTACTCCAAAATCCCCGCCGATGTATGCTTCTCCAAAATATACTGGTGCGCGTTGACGAGAAACCCGCCCGTCCCGCCCGCCAGATCGCCAATGCGCTCGCGCGGCTTCGGATCCACCATCTGCACCATCATGCGGATAATATGCCGCGGCGTGCGGAACTGTCCACCGCGCCCCGCAAACTGCATGTGACCCAGCATATACTCATACAGATCGCCCTGCACATCCTGATTCTGCTCCGCGATCTTCATCTGATCGATCAAATTACACGCCTCGATCAACAACCCCGCCTTATTGATCTTACACTGCGCCCCTTTCATATACTCCCCAAACGACGACTTCACATCAGCCAACTCGACCAACCCTGGGAACACTACATTCTTCAGATGACTCAACGCCTCCTCCGCCTTCATCTGCGTCCAATACCCCCAACGCATCTCCCTCTTAACCGACGGCTGATACGTCGTCCCCTTGCGTTTTGCCTGCCTCTCAGCCGCGTTCTCGCGGTCATCCAGCCGCTTCAAGAACAACAAATACGAAAACTGCTCGATCGCATCGAGCGGGTTAGAGAGTCCCCCCGTCCAGAACTTATCCCAGAGGGCATCTACTTGCGAGCGAAGTTTAGGGTCGGTTAGCATGAGGGGTTTAAGCTTTCAGATTTTGGTTGTGAACAATTTCCAGCAATTCTTTTACCGAAGACACTAATTGTTCCATTTCGTATAAAGACAAAGTTCTTGAATGAGCAATACTGTTTCTAGCCTTGACTATTAAAGACGATTTTGCCAACAAAGCATTTCTATCACCAAATATTTCATTGAAGAAACGATCCCAATTATCGCTTGACAAGATAATCTTAAACAATTCACCTAAAGAAAACACACTCAACCTTTCCCCCACATTTTCCATATTTCCTATCCTATATTTCGCCTTAAAATAAAGATCCTGAGGAACTCCTTGCTGCCACCAATCTTTCTTATTAAATTGGTTTGAAATCAAATGCCGAAGTTCGTTTTCAAACAAGAACAAAAGTCTAAACGCTTCGCCATGATCGTAATCTGTCGTAGGCAAAGAAATGATCCTTTCATATTCTTGAGCAAAATCCTCGATTGTTGTTTCGCTTATGTTTATAGCTAGATTAGCCATCTGCATTGGTGACTTATCTGTGTATCGGAGTTCCCTCCCGCAAACGATCACAGTAATTTTTGGGTTCGTTGAAAAAACAGGGTCAAAAACCTGAATAAACTGGTCATCGAAAATATCGCGTGCGCTACTTGGCATAGCATCATACTCGTCAAGCATTATTAACAGTTGCCTATTCTTAATCGCAAAGGTAGCTTCACTCAAGAATTTAATGAAATTTAATATACTAAAGTTGTTTTCATCAAATTGAAAACGCACTTGAAATCCCTTTTGACTTAATTCCTGCGAAATTCTCCGACCTAATTCAATCATCCAGTTAACAAGCTCTGGAGCAACATATTTCAATATTCCATCCATCCTTACGTACACTGCAACAAAATCCCCAGACTCAGTATTCTCCAAAACTCGAAGTAAGGTAGTCTTTCCTGATCCTGGCATTCCCTTTATAGAGATAAGGAACTCATTTTGCCTAATCGCTTTAATAACATTACTCAATATCGCTTTTTGCTTATCACTAATTACAATGTCGCCTATCTCTGAAGACGACAATCCTCTTGTGGTTGCTTTTGACTGTGCATCATCTGTAAATGATGATTTGAAAGAACCTAGGGATGTAGCTGTAGACAAGAAAATATATTCATGCAAATCTGCATCTGTAACTGAAGGCGCAGTGCGGAGTAACTCTTGTAGGCGATTGTCAATATGGAAAATCTTCTCGAACTCGATGTCGTCAGGGGATTTCTCAACCCCTTTTTCTGACATTGCTATATTCTGAGCGCGAGTGAACACGGTCACGTCTTTAAGCGTTGCCTGCCAAAACTCTTTCCATGCCAATGCTATGCAAGACATTTTTACAAGGTTTTCGGGTTTTAGTAATAATTTTCTGGTTTTTACTAATTGCGTTTTTATTGTTAAATCGCTCAAAAACCTCTTGAGTTTTCTTGGGTTTCGTTCAATAGTTGTTGCAATTAGCCGACGTATTTCCAGAGAATCAACACTCAACCCAAAATTTTTTATGAACTTTTCTGCATCTTCGACTCTTATTGGCGGGATAGCAAACGAGAATTGAACTATCTTTGCTAAGTATTCGTCGACGTGAATTCCGCTCTTATTATCATATTTTTCCAAAAGTCCCTGATTTATTAATCGAGTATCACAAGCGACAACATAAACACATCCTGTTGCATCCAAAAAAGATTTTAGCGCTTCAAGCACGTCTAATGAACGAACTGGTACGCATCTATCTAAATCGTCAATAAGAATAACAATTCGCTCATCACCACTAATATGTTTACTCACAAGTTGCTTGTAATATTCTTCAAATTGCTCAATTGATGAAATTCTTTCTCGGCTTTGTTGTATTTTTCTGCGGGTAAAAGCATCAGACACTTGATCGAGAAAACTTGCATTTGCAAACGCATTGGCGATTCCAGGTATCAAAAATAAAGGCGCAACTAAGAACGCAGCGCCTTTCATCAGTGTTTTTCCAATTTCAATCCAATCAATTTGAACTTGTCCAAGTTTTTCTGTTGACACAGCCTCATACAATTTCAAAGTCGTATCGTCTATTTCTTTTTGTCCAGTGTTTAGTCCGCGAACAATGCTCAGAATCAATGCTCTCCAAAGTGCTTCTTCTTTGTCGTATTTCCAAGCATTAAACCAAATTGTCTTGATTCCCTTCTTCTGGAGAAGTTCTTCAATCATAAGCATAAGACTTGTTTTGCCGCTGCCCCATTCGCCAAAAATTCCAATGGTTGAAGGTGTCTCACTATTCGTGATGACATTTGCCAGCAAATTGGAATAGTCCTTAAAATTCAACAAGTCTTTGCGCGCGGGCTTGTCAGAAAAAATAGCAAGTAAATCTTTTTTCTTTGCCATAAAAACCTTCCCGAATTAGACTTCCAACCGATTTGCAAAGGCAACGATCTCACTAACTTCATTTTCTGTAAACCAGCGTTCCACTGCATCTTGACCAAATCCAACTATAGCAGGCGCATCATATAGGTCAGCGGTTTCGAGATGGCGCTTCTGCAAGAATACACTTTGCACGGCACGCAAAAAGCGAATTTGGTCGGCGTTGTACGCTGGCGAGTGCTGGGTCACGTAGGCTTCAAACTGCCGCGCCACCAAATCCTTGTAATCGGGCAGGTACTGCATGTCCAGCACCTGGCGCACCAAGCCGAGAAAACTATCGGCGGTATGAGCAAAGACCTTCTTCAAGTTTTCGGGCGTCACTTCCAGATCGCCTTCGCCTAGTTCCTTGGTCAGCGTGCGCTCCAGTTCGAGCAGTTGCCAGTCGTCAATCTTTTGTCCCTGCTGAATGGCTTTAATTGTCGGGTGGTTGGTAACCAGTTCCAAAATGCGGGCTTCCACCAAGCGACGGTATTCCGCCACGTACATTTTCTCTCCGCTTTTGGTGAGCAAAATGTAGCCACTGATGGCGATGGAATCCAGTAAATCGAGTTCAAGGAAAGAGTCATAACGCATTTTGTTTTTCATACACGGTGAAAGAACATCTCGAAGCAAATTCAATTCGTTGTTCGAGAATTCAACCAGTTTTTCAGGGACACACATGCTCTTTGCTTTGATTTCACCGTCAGACAAAATTGTGTCGCGTAAACTCTGCGCATCTTCCACAATGGATTGAATGGTTCCACTGGCTTCCTTGCCCGTGCGCTTGAGCAGCTTCAAGCGTTCCACTTTACTGATGAAGGTCGCCGCGGCAACGTCCACGCCAGGGACGAGCCTCAGGTGCGGGGCGACTTTCAATTTCAGGAATTCGATCTTGCTGGGAATTAAATAGTCCCAGAAGGCATCTGTCCATGCTTCTTCGATCTCTGGCATGTGCTTGCGAATGGTAAAAGAGTCAGTTGGGATTTGTTGAATCTGATCGCGCAGGTCTGCAATCACTTGTTTGCAATCGGGGTCTTTCTGGTCTTTGAAATAGGTCTCTAGCAGTTTCAAGCGTGTATTGAAGATTGTCACCAACACAGGCGTGGATACATCAACAACTTCCTTGGCGTCTCGGCTGAAGTTATTCTCCCAAAAATCAATGATGAGAAAATCCTTCTTCTCGAAGTTCGGCAGTAAAGCCAAGTTACGACACGCCGCCTGAACCCGCGTCCCACGCCCAATCATCTGCTGTAACTTGATCGGCGATTGCACAGGCTTCATGAACACGAGATTGACCACTTCGGGAACGTCAATACCCGTATCGAGCATGTCCACAGAAATGGCAAGGCGCGGCTCGTCCTTCTTCTTGAACGCATCCACCAGCGTGCCGCGATATTCTGATTTATGCGTGATGACCTTAGTCAAATTCGGGAACTGCGGATACATCTCATCAAAGGCAGCCTGCAAGCGCAGGGCATGCGGTTGTGTCATTGCAAAGACAATCGTCTTGCCAGGCAACTGCCCCGAAGAGTCTTTCTTGCACACTTCCCAAATTTCTTCCCATTGTTTGCGCAGCGTGTCGCGGTTGCTGACTTCCCTTTCCAGCTCCGTGCCTTCGTAGTTAATGTCGTCGGGGTCAAGTCCCTTTTCGATCAGGGCGTTGCGCTCTTCCTCGGTCAAGTCCACGCCATGAATGCCCTGCCGCTGGAACTTGGTCCGCGCCGCGTAGAGTTCATAGTCCACGAGATATTTGTCTTCGATGGCTTGTTCGTAGGTGTAGAGATAGGTCGGCTTGCCTTCCGTGCAATCGAAGGCAAGGAAGGTATCGCGGTTGATGTAATTGGCGGGCGTGGCGGTCAGTCCCACCTGACGGGCGTCGAAATACTCAAGTACTTCGTTGAACTTGTTGTAGATCGAGCGATGGACTTCATCGAAGACGATCAAGTCAAAGAAGGCGGGAGAGAACTGCTCGAAGATATTGCTCAGCGTTTGGAGTGTTACCGCGTACAAGCGCTGCGTGCGCGCATTCGGGTCGTCCCAACTATGTAGGCGGGTACAGGGTTCATTGGGAATGAATTTCTCGAAGCCATCATCCTTTGCCTGCTCAACGAGTGCATCGCGGTCAGCCACGAATAAAATCCGCCGTGCCTGATTGGAGCGCATGAACACATCGATCAAGCCCATCGTGGTGCGCGTCTTGCCTGTCCCTGTTGCCATGACGATCAAGGCTTTGCGTTTTCCGTTTGTGAATGCCTCTCCCACGCGGCGGATGGCTTCGTGCTGGTAGGAACGGTCAACGATCTTGTTGTTAATTTCAACAGAACTGAGCGGCTTTGCATTCTGGCGAATGTATAGCAGGTTTTCCAGATCTTCCCGCGTGAAGAAGCCGAACACTTCACGCTTTGCTGAAATGCCGACATCTACAAAATAGATTTCCAATCCATTAACCAGAAAGCCAAATGGACGGAAACTTTGATGCTTCTCGATCTCGGTCACGTAATAGGTGAGTTGTGCTTCCGCCAGGCGAACATCAATAACTGTTTTCTTGGCTTCCACGACCGCCAACACTTCCCCATTTTCGCGGTACAAGCAGTAATCTGAAACCCCGTTCCACGGCTCTTTATCATAACCATCCACAGGGATTTCGATCTTCACCTTGGAATGATCGCGTAGATACCAACCCGCCTGTTCCAGCTGCGGGTCGATCATTTCCTTGCGGGTGCGATCTTCGGAAATCTTTCGCAAAGTCCCACCTCATGTTTGGGATTTTCCAATTATACGGTGAAAATTTATATTTTAAGAGTTGCATTGCCCTTTCGCATCACGTCCCTCACCACCAGCAGCGGATGCCGCGCCTCGACTCCCGCGCCATGTTGAATCTGCAACCGGCACGCCGCGCCGCTGGATACCAATCCACTATTCACTATTCCCTGCTCTCTTATTTTCGGAAACACGCCCAGCTCCCCCACCCGCATCGAAAGCTCGTAATGTTCGGCGTCGTATCCGAACGTGCCGGCCATGCCGCAGCAACCGGCATCGATCACCTCCACATCGAAGCCGAATACTTTGAGCATTTCAACGGTGGCGGAAACGCCGGAAGGCAAGCCGTCGTCCGCAGGTCCCTCTGCGCGTTGGTGGCAGTGCGGATGGAAGGTCAGTTTTTGGGCAACATTACTTGCTTTTGGAATATCTAAACCTGATCTGGCTACACGCAAGACAAATTCGTCCAATAACCAAACCCGCTGTGCGATGGATTGGATTTCTTCGCGGCGACCCGGCAGCAGGGATTTGTACTCGTGCTTGAGGCAATACACCTCGGGCGGTTCGCATCCGACTACGGGGATGCCGGCTTCGCCACCCAATCTTTTTATTTCGCCCAACACGTTTTCCGCATGCCGCTGCGCGGCTGGGATGAATCCCTTCGAGAGCAATGACGCCCCCGCCCCGATCACGGGCAGGATCATCACTTCATAACCGAGTTTGTTCAAGATGAAAACGGCGGCTTCTTCCACTTCGGATTCGATGTAATGAGAAAAAACGTCCGAGAGAAAAATGACCGATTTTGAGTGACCAGTTTGCAGGTCGGGCTTGAGGCGCGATCCCGCAAATCGGGGAAACGGTCTTTGTTCCGCGAGTCCCAAAGTCCGCGCGATCAACGTCCGCGACCAACCCATCCGCATAAACCAATTCGCCAGCGGGGCAATGGGACTCAGCCACTTCGCCACGATGTGAAAATATCCGAACAGATAATCGCGCAGCGGACGGCGATGCGTTTTGAAATACTCATTCATGAATTCATATTTCAACTTCGGCATATCCACGCCGCTCGGACATTCCGACGTGCAGCCTTTGCAGGCGAGGCAGAGATCGAGCGTTTGAAATACAGCGGGTTCAAGTTCATTCGATGTCATCAAGCCACGAAGTAAATTCGCCCGCCCCCGTGTACTCAATCCTTCCTCCCGCGTTGCCTGAAAGGACGGACACATCACACCTGTGGATTTCCTGCAAACACCCTGTCCATTGCAGGACTCGATCGCACCGGCAAGTCCGCGTTCGTGCTCAAAATGTAAAACTGGCTTCCAAACTTGCGGTTTGAAATGTGGATCATAGCGCAAATGCGTGTCCATCGGTGGGGCATCGAACATCTTTTTCGGGTTCAAAATGTTATGCGGGTCGGCGGCACGTTTCAGAAGACGCATGGCTCCGGACACTTCATTTCCATACGTGCGCTCAATGTATTCGCCGCGCGCCAAACCGTCACCGTGCTCGCTGCTCATCGAGCCGCCCAGACTCATGGTCAGCGCAAAGACCTGCCCGCTGATACTCCGCATGGCGCGCACACCTTCACTGCGCTGTACGTCCAACACAGGGCGGATGTGCAAACAGCCCGCCGACGCGTGCGCGTACATCCCGCCATAGGTGCCGTGCGCATCCAAAATCCGCTCCACTTCACGGACGAAATCGCCCAGCTTCTCAACAGGAATCGCGCAATCTTCGATGAACGCCAGCGGCCGCGCAGACTGCGGACGCGAATCCAAAATTCCCAATCCCACCTTGCGGATGTTCCAAATGCGGGCCTGCTCTTCGGGGAATTCTGCAATGGTCAATAATCTACTGGTGGTCGAGATTTCGTCGAGACCACGTACTTGTTCCTTCAATTTCTGCGGTTCGCTCCCGCTGAATTCGACCACCAACACCGCGGCGGGATCCCCGGCCACCCAGCCCATCTGACGCGCATACGCGGGGATACTGCGCGCCAGGTGCAGAATCATCTGCGGGATCAACTCCACTGCACTGGGGTTGAACTCCAGCAAACGTGGCACATCATCGCAGGCTTCAGCGATGGAGTCGTAGGAAAGCACGCCCAACATAGTCTGCTTCAGCCTGGGAACGAGATTCACTTTCATGCGGCGGCTGACAGCCAGCGTGCCTTCACTGCCTGCAAGCAGGGGTGCCAGGTTCCAGCTATCAGGCTTGCCCTGAGCAGCGTCGAAGGGTGCCAGGTTGGCCGGGTAATTCTCTCCAATCCACTGCGGCGGCATGGAGGGACTCCACGGCAAAAGATAATTGATGCGATACCCCGCCGAGTTGCGCCAGGATCTGGGGTAGTTCCGTTTGATGGCTTGGGCGTAGTTTTCGCGAATTCGGTGAATGGTTTCATGGATCATGGTCAAGCGTTCATTACCATTTTCCATTTTCCATTCACCAAATACCGCCAGACTCCCATCTCCAAGAATCACATCCGCTTCGAGCAAATGATCCGCGGACATGCCATAGAGGATCGAGTGCGCGCCTGTGGCATTGTTGCCGATCACACCGCCCATTGTGGCACGTTCCGCGGAAGCTGGGTCGGGACCGAAGGTCAGTCCATGCTTGGCGGCGGCGCGGTTCAAATTCGAAAGAATCACGCCAGGCTCTACAACCGCGTAATGTTCTTCGGGATTAATTTCGACGATGGAATCAAGCCATCGCGAGCAATCCAGGATCAACGCTTCGCCGATGGCTTGCCCCGCAAGCGATGATCCCGACCCGCGTGGGAGAATCGGGATCTTGTATTTGGCGGCAAGTTCAACCGCAGCGTGTAAGTCCTCTTGCGTTTTGGGGATGGCAACTCCCAGCGGCTCGATCTGGTAGATCGAAGCATCCGTGGCGTATAGAACTTTTGAAGCAGAGTCAAGCCGAAGATCGCCAGTGAAGCGTTTTTTTAGTTCATTTAGAAAATCAGGATTCATGCCGAGATTCTACTCTTTAAATGACAAAGGACACGAGAGAAAACCTTCGTGCCCTTTGTGTCCGTCGTGTTTGAAAACTTACTTCACCTTTGCCTGATTCGCCACCGCCGCGGCTTTCTTTGCGGCTTCTTCGGGGTCGCCGAGATAATATTTCCGAATCGGTTTCAGATTTTTATCCAGTTCATAAACGAGCGGCAAACCAGTTGGGATGTTCAACTCGACAATATCGGCTTCGGACATGTCATCGAGAAACTTGACCAGCGCGCGGATGGAATTGCCATGCGCCACGATCATTATGCGCCTGCCTGATTTGATATCAGGTGCAAGCGTGGAATGCCAGTATGGCAAAACCCGCTCCAGCGTGATCTTCAGCGACTCGGTGGCCGGCAATTGTTCGGGAGTCAGCGAAGCGTAGCGGCGGTCGAATTTGGGATGACGTTCATCGGTCAATTCCAGCGCGGGCGGCGGAACGTCATAACTGCGCCGCCAGATCTTCACCTGCTCGTCGCCGTATTCCTTGGCGGTCTCGGCTTTGTTCAAGCCCTGTAACGCGCCGTAATGACGTTCGTTCAACTGCCAGGCACGTACGACAGGCAGCCAGTCCCGATCCATCCCATCCTGAATGATGTTCAGGGTTTTGATGGCGCGCTTCAACACCGAGGTGTATGCGATGTCAAAATCATATCCACCATCTTTCAGTAGCTTCCCCGCTTCGGCAGCTTCGACTCTGCCGAGATCGGTCAGGTCGACATCCGTCCAGCCGGTGAAGCGGTTTTCGAGATTCCATGTGCTTTGTCCATGTCGGACGAGAACGAGTTTATACATCGTATGCTCCTATGTCACTGCGAGCGTTCGTAGCAAAGCAGTCTCCAATTAACATGAGATTGCTTCGGCGGAAACTCACCGCCTCGCAACATTTGCGCCGCACGCCAGTGCGGTCTGACATGAGATTATAGCCCAAGTCATTCGGTCGTAGTAAAATCACCCCTATGCCCAATGATGATGTCACCCCCGTCCGCCAGCAGTATCTCGATATCAAAAAGGAATATCCCGACAGCGTTCTGTTCTTCCGCCTCGGCGATTTCTATGAAACCTTCGATGAAGACGCCGAGATCACCGCCCGCGAACTCGACATCGTGCTCACCTCGCGCCCCGTCGGCGGCGGCACGCGTGTGCCGCTTGCGGGCATCCCCTATCACGCCGTCGAAAATTATCTCGCGCGACTGATCGAAAAAGGTTATCACGTCGCCATCTGCGAACAGGTCGGCGACCAGCCCGCGAAGGGGATCTTTCCGCGCAAGGTGGTGCGCGTCGTCACGCCTGGGACCGTGACCGAGCCGAGCCTTTTGCCCGGGGATGCGAACAACTATCTCGCCTCGCTTTTTCTCGACGGGCAAACTGCTTCTGTTTCTTATACCGACGTCACCACTGGAGAATTCGCCGTCACCGAGCTTCCGCTCGAAGCCCTGCGCGCCGAGTTGACGCGACTCCATCCCGCTGAAATCCTTTACCCCGATAATCAAACCCTGCCCGACGGCGTCACTGGTCACACCACCGCGTTACCTTCATGGAAGTTCGAAGCTGGCAAATGCCGCGACACGTTATTGACACAATTCAAAGCCTCCACTTTGGATGGGTTTGGACTGAAAGCCAACAGTCTCTCCGTCCGTGCGGCGGGGGCGATCGTGCAATATCTCAAAGAGACCCAGCCCGACGCGCTCAACCTGCTCAACTCCCTGCGCTCGTACAGCCTGAACGAGTTCATGACGCTGGACGCCTCCACTCGCCGCAATTTGGAATTGGATGAAACGCTTCGGGGTGAAAGAAAAGGCTCTCTGCTCGGCACGCTTGATCTGACCATCACCCCGATGGGAAAACGCCTCATCCAGCAATGGGTCAGCCAGCCGCTTTTGCATGTGGAAAAAATCCAACAGCGCCAGAACGGCGTGGAACACTTCGTCCAGCAAGGCATGATCCGCGCGGAATTGCGCAGCGCGCTCAAGCCGCTCGCGGACTTGGAACGCCTGGTCAACCGCGTCATCGCAGGGCAGGCACAGCCGCGCGACCTAATCGCAATGCGAAGCACGCTGGCGCAACTCCCCACCGTGAAGGAAACCGTCACTCGCCAGGCATCCAAAATCAACGGGAAATGGTCAGTCTGCGCAGAACAATTGTCTCTAATACAGAACGCCATTGACGATGATCCGCCTGCGACCCTGCAAAACACGGGCATCATCCGCGCGGGCTATTCGGCGGAACTCGATGGCGTAATCGACGCGTCCAAACATGCGCGGGATTGGATCGCCAACCTTGAATCCGTTGAAAGGCAAAAAACGGGAATCAAGACTCTCAAGGTTGGATACAACAAGGTCTTCGGCTATTACATCGAAATCTCGCGCGGCGCGGCGGAAAAGGCTCCCGCGCACTACATCCGCAAGCAGACATTGGTCAATGCCGAACGCTTCATCACGCCGGAGATGAAGGAATACGAAACGCTGGTATTGAACGCGGAAGAGCGCGTCCGCGAAATTGAATTGCGATTGTTCAAGGAAATCTGTGCTGAACTGGCTAAAGCGGCGCATCAGTTGCTGTCCACTGCGCGGGCTGTCGCAGAGTTGGATGTGCTGTCCGCTCTGGGCGAAGTATCCGCTTTGAATGGTTACACCAGGCCCGAGGTCCATGAAGGAAGCGGATTGGACATCCATGATGGACGGCATCCCGTTGTGGAACAATTATTGAAGTCAGACAGATACATACCGAACGACGTCATCTTCGAAAAAGGCGAGATCGTGCGCATCATCACGGGACCGAACATGAGCGGCAAGTCCACGTACCTGCGGCAGACCGCCTTGATCGTGTTGATGGCGCAGATGGGATCGTTCGTCCCTGCGGCTTCGGCGAAGATCGGCCTCGTTGACCGCATCTTCACCCGCATCGGCGCGCAGGATGAAATTCACGCGGGGCAGTCCACGTTCATGGTGGAGATGGTGGAGGCGGCGAACATTCTACATCACGCCACGTCGCGCAGCTTGTTGATACTCGATGAGATTGGGCGCGGTACTTCGACGTATGACGGCTTGTCAATTGCATGGGGAATCATCGAATACATTCACAACCATCCGCACTTGCGCGCAAAGACCCTGTTCGCCACGCATTACCACGAACTGACTCAACTCGCTGACCTTCTGCCCGGCATTCGCAACTACAATGTCGCTGTAAGCGAAGCGGATAACAAAGTGGTCTTCCTGCACAAGATCATCCCCGGCGGCGCGGACCGCTCGTACGGCATTCACGTCGCACAACTGGCGGGCCTGCCCGCGCCCGTCATCGGACGTGCGAACGAGATCATGGCGGAGTTGGAAAAGTCCGCAGCGCGTGGCGTGAGAATCAACCCACAGGCGGCGCAACAGGCGGCATTGTTCCCCGAAACAAATCCATTGCTCGATGAGATCAAGGAACTGGACATCAACGCCCTATCGCCAATTCAAGCGTTAAACAAGTTGTTCGAATGGCAGAAGAGGTTTACGAAATAGACGGGAACCTTCCGGCCTGCAAGGGCGTCATTGCTCCTATCATGGAGACCCAATGACAAAAAACCTGATTCCTTTCCTTTTAACTATGGCAGTATCGGTGACAGCGTGTGCGACTCACAGGGATACTGCCCCCGTACTCCTGCCGGACGGCGCAACGACGCTTCCTTCCCCGACTGATACACCAGTTCCTCTTCCTCAAGCAGGCCCTGCCGCTGAAACACCCTCCGCTGCATGGAGGGAAGTCCGCGATGCCCGCTACGGCTTCGGACTGGCAATCCCCTGCTGGTGGATCGTAAGCCCCATCCCCCCGCAGGGAGTGGGCGGTGTGATGACCATTAGCAATTATGACGAAGCGTACTTCATGGCAAATTCCCAAAAAGGCTTTTGGGATTGGCCCAACGGCGCACTCAAGATCGAGATCGTGGTAATCGAAGATGCGAATCCGCAACTTTCCGATACGGATGCCTATATGGAACTGGTGGATACGAATATGCAAGCTCTTATATCTTCTGAAACACGGCAAACTGGCGCGCATCCTGCCGCCGTACTGACCCTGCAAAATTTGGTCAACCAGAATGACCCGCCTATTCGCGTCTTCATCCACCGGCTTGCTCCTGACAAATTGATCCTGATCAACCCCATACCCCAGGGCATCCTCGATACACCCGATTTTCAGACGCTCCTTTCCACCATGGTACTGACCCCGCAGGAGGCAATCACGATTCCATCAACGCCGCCCGCTGAAACACCGCTAATCAATGCAGTTTGCATGCAATAGACAGAAGCAGAACTCCGGGAGAACAAGCCTCGGAGTTCTGCTTTTAGGTAATCTTCTCGTATGACAGTATCATTGTCAACATGGACGTCTCGCAATGATAGATACGGTACGACGCCTCATCCCGAAATATCCTGCTGATATCCTCTCCAAAGGTGAAACTCGTTTTCCCTACAATGACATAATACGCCGCACCAACGCTGGAATGGCTTGTGTCCAATTCAACCACCCCTTCCGCTTTCAAATCCCCGGGGTTGGACAACCGGTCCGCGTGCCGGTCGGCAAAATAAATACTCGCGGCAAAGATCAAAACAATAAGGGGACAATGCAAATAAGAACCGCCAAATTCACCCGGCTGGAAAAGAAGGCGGCTCGCGCATCCGCATTTGAAAGAGCTGTTGCCAAAATAATGCAAAGACCAAGGAACGGGAAGATGCCGCCGCTCTGACACTTCCCCGCTGTGTGCTGCGAATTCCGCTCCCAAAATTATCAAGCCATTCCCTCTGCCCGCCGCTGACAAACCCGTTCTTATTTGATTTCAAATCCGATTCCGTAAACTCATACATCGGTAAACTCATACATCGGTAATTAATTCCTATTTCACTACAAAAACGAACGGGCAAAGTCCGTGCAGCACAACTTCGCTTTTCACCAGCCGGGCTACCGAACGCTCAAGAGCCTCCTCCAGCATGGCTGCATCCATTTTACACAGTTCAGGATGTCCCTCAATCACCTTTGAGTACGGGCAGCGCCCAAGGAACACCCGCGGCCCATCCGCCCCCGCCTCCCAATGCGCCTGATAATGCATTTCGTTCAGTTTCAATACAAGCCCAGCCAACCTCCTTGTCATCGGTTGGTTTGCCGCAGGGTCAGCCTGCGCATGAGACTGTGCAATTCGCTTCCCGATTTTTACCGCATCGAACTTTTCCTTCAAAAGGGCGTCCGTCAAAACGGACAGATTGTCCTGCAACGCAGTTTGCGACACCGAATATAGCTTTTCAGGCCTGCCGCGTCCTTCGCGGTTGTGTAGCGCCGTCATCTCGACCCGTCCATCCGAACACAGGATGGACAGGTGATGCCGCACATTCGGAGCAGACATCCTCAATGCGCGCGCAATCTCACGCGCCGAAGCAGAGCGTTTTTTTTTGAGATGGTTCAATACTTTTTGGCGGGAGGTATACATGTTGCTCTTGGTTTTTTGGTCGAGGTGGAAAATGCTCATTAAACACGCCCGGCTGTCAGTCAAGGACGAAGCAGGCTTGTCATCCATTCGCCATGATTATACTCACTTCTTTATTTTTGCAAATATATTTTTTCATAATTAAATCGAGTTTTACTTTCCCATGCTATAATCCGCCAATTGTGAAGGAAAACACCACCAATACCCGATGACTCTTATTTGGGAATCCACCTACGCCATTGCATTGGAATTGCGCAGGCAGCACAAGGATGTAAAACTCGAAGAAGTGAGCCTGCAACAAATCTACATATGGACGCTTGAACTTTCGGAATTTGAGGATGATCCCGCACTCGCAAACGACGACATCCTGTATGCAATCTATCAAGACTGGTTCGAGGAGAACATTCATGGAAAATGAAAAGCTGAGTTTACCGAACTACAACATTCCAGAGGATATTGAAAATGCTGTAGCCATCACCACGCTTGACAGGCTGTATAACTGGGGACGCCGCTCGTCGGTCTGGCCCCTGATGTTTGGCCTGGCATGCTGCGCCATTGAGATGATCGCCGCGCAAGCCTCACGCTACGACATGGCGCGCTTCGGGATGGAGGTCATGCGCCCCACCCCGCGCCAGGCGGACATGATGCTGGTCTCCGGCACCGTCACAAAAAAAATGCTCCCATCCATCATCCGTTTATATAACCAGATGCCCGAACCAAAATACGTGGTGGCAATGGGTGCATGCGCCACGAGCGGCGGACCCTTCAAGGAAGGCTACAATGTCGTCGCAGGCATTGATAAATTCCTGCCCGTTGATGTATACATCCCCGGCTGCCCTCCCACCCCACAGGCGTTGATCGCAGGTCTTATCAAGCTGCAGGAAAAGATCGACAGGCAATCCATCAAGAAGGTCCGCTGGTATCAAAAGGGCAGGGTGGACGCAAACTATGTGCCCATGCCAATTTTGGGACCCGACCTGATCGACGTGCGCCGCAACGCGGAATACAAACAAGCCGCCGCAGCCAAACAGGAAGGTGCGTCATGAGCGCTCCCGCCTCAACCCTGACCGTTGACCTGGCTGGCCGTTTCCCGAACTTCGTCACTGCTGATGAACGCCCTGGTTTTACAGGCTTCATCGTCAATAAAGACAACCTCATGGAAGTGGCAACCGCCGTTCGCGACGAATTCGGCTACGACCTGCTCACGTCTGTCACCGGCGTGGACTATATTGCCGAAAACAAAATGGAAGTGGTCTATCATGCCTACAAAACCAGCGGCGGGCCGGGCCTGGTCTTCAAAGTCCAGGTCGACCGTGTTGACCCGGTCGAAGTCCCCTCGCTCATCAATATTTGGGCGGGTGTGGATTTCCAGGAGCGTGAAGCCTGGGACTTGATGGGCATCCGCTTCACAGGCCACCCGGACCTGCGCCGCATTTTGATGTGGGAAGGTTACGACGGCCACCCGCTCCGCAAGGATTGGAAGGAGCCTTTCTTCGAAGAGGAGACAAAGCCTTTCAAGAGCCGCTGGCCTGAGGGCAATCATGTCTTCTCCGAGGACAAGAATCCGTTCCGCGATAACCTCAGGTTCCCGGAAGGTTTCGACCCCGAAAATTACGCACCTGAAAATGAGGACGACCTGTACGCCTCGCTTGAACGATTCAGATCCAAAGGCGATGACGACAGGCTGAAGACCGACCACCTCGTGGTCAACATGGGTCCACACCATCCATCCATGCACGGCGTGCTGCGCGTGGCGGTGACATTGGAAGGCGAGACCATCACCGGGCTCAAACCCGTAGTGGGCTACCTGCACCGCAACCACGACAAGATTGGCGAACGCAACACCTATCTCCAGATCATCCCCTATACCGACCGCCTCGATTACTTCAACTCGATGATGAACAACTTTGGGTATGTGACCACGGTTGAAAAATTGATGAAGATCCCCGTCGCGGAACGCGCGGAGTACATCCGCGTGATCATGGCGGAGTTGAGCCGCATACAAAACCACTTGATCTTCATCGGCATGTTGATCAACGATCTTGGCTCCATGTACACGCCCTCGCTGTATGCCTTTGAAGAACGGGAATTGATCCTCGATATCTTCGAAGCCGTCTCCGGGGCGCGCATGATGTGCAACTACTTCCGCTTTGGGGGCGTGGTGCGCGATGTCCCTGATGACGTTTTGCTAAAGATAAAGGATTTGGTCTACGACCGCCTCCCCGCCAAGACCGATGAAATGGAACGCCTGCTGAGCGAGAACGAGATCCTGGTTGCACGCCTGAAGGGCGTACGGGTTTTGAATGCGGAAGATGCCATCCGCTACTCGGTCACCGGACCTGTCCTGCGTGCCGCCGGCGTACCTTATGACCTGCGCCGTGCAGACCCGTACTCCGTCTATGACCGTTTCGATTTCGATGTGGCGGTCCGATACAGCGGCGACATGATGGATAATTACCTCATCCGCTTCGATGAGATACGGCAGTCCCTGCAGATATTGGAACAGGCCCTCAAGCAATTGCCCGGGGGACCGATCAACTCGCAGAAACCACAATACCAGGTTCGGGTTCCGGCAGGCGAGGCGTATGGCCGCATCGAGTCGCCCAAAGGCGAACTGGCGTTCTACGTTGTGTCGAACGGCAAGCCAAATCCATACCGTTACCACGTGCGCCCGCCCTCGTTCGTCAACCTGACCGCCATTGAAACGATGTGTGTCGGCACAAAGATCGCAGACTTCGTTGCCCTGCTTGCCATGCTCGACATCGTGATGGGCGAACTGGACCGCTAATACAGGAGAGTAAATTATGTATGGAAAAGGCATTCTTAAAGGATTAAGTGTCACCTGGAAGCGGTTCTGGAATACATATCTCGAGGATATTTCGTGGATGCTGCGCGGAAAGAAACGCTACAACACAGCCGAGGGCGTGGCACATCGGTCCAGCGCAAAAACCCGCGGCATCTTCACGGTGCAATACCCGGAAGAACAGCTCCTGGCACCCGAAGAGTTCCGCTACATTCCGTTTTTGGTGTACGATGAAGGTGTGGACGGAAAAAAAGAAGTGCGCTGCACTTCGTGCGGGATCTGCGCAAAGGTTTGTCCGCCGCAATGTATCTGGATCGTGCGGACAAACGATCCATCCACCGGCAGACCCGTTCCGGTCCCGACCGATTTCTATATTGACATGGATATCTGCATGAACTGCGGTTTCTGCGCAGAGTACTGTCCGTTCGATGCGATCAAGATGGATCATGAATTCGACATCGCCTCGTTTGACCGCAACGTATACAACCTTGAGAAACTACTCAAGTCCGCGTCGTACTATGCCGGCATCCGCCCGCAGAATTACGCCCGCGAAGAGGAAGCCCGCAAGGAAAAGGAAGCGGCAAAGGCCGCCAAAGCCGAAGCAAAGTCTGCGGCATGACTAAGGAGACACGAAGAGCCTGCAGCCTGCAAGGGTTTAATGGCCTTCCGCTTCGTGTGAAAAGGTTTTAATTGGTACAGCAAATGACAACTCGTATTACAAAAGAAGCGGTACTATCCGCACTGGGAACCGTGCAGGAACCCGATCTCGGTCAGGACCTGGTTACGCTCAACATGATCCGAAACCTCGAAATCCAGGGAGATCAAGTCTCCTTTAGCGTAATGCTCACCACCCCTGCCTGTCCGCTAAAAGGAAAGATCGAAGCAGACTGCCGCAATGCCCTAAAGACCGTCGAGGGCATAAAAACGGTCGAAATCAAAATGGACTCGGATGTTCCGAACGATGGGCGCATGCGCGGACTGGTCAATATGCCCATCCGCAACGCGATTGCAATCGGTTCAGGGAAAGGCGGCGTCGGCAAGTCCACGGTCTCTGTCAATGTGGCGGTGGCGCTGGCACTGACGGGCGCACGGGTCGGATTGCTGGACGCGGACATATACGGTCCCAACACACCCACCATGCTTGGCGTGGAAAAACTCCCGCCTCCCGACGGGCAAAAGCTTATCCCTGCGCAGGCGTACGGCTTGAAAATGGTCTCCATGGGTTTGCTGGTCAAGCCTGGTCAGCCGTTGATCTGGCGCGGACCCATGCTTAATTCCGCCATCCGCCAGTTTTTGGGCGATGTTGAATGGGGTGAATTAGATTACCTCATTGTAGATCTGCCCCCAGGGACGGGCGATGCGGCTCTTTCCCTAGCCCAGGCACTGCCGCTCAGCGGAGCGGTCATCGTTACGCTTCCACAGCTGGTCTCACTCGAAGACGCAGCACGCGGACTCAACATGTTCAAACAGCTGGAAGTGCCCATCCTGGGGATCATCGAGAATATGTCTCACCTTGAATTGCCCGATGGGACGCGCATGGACATCTTCGGTTCAGGCGGCGGTGAGCAGTTGGCGCAGGCAACGGAGACGACCTTCCTGGGCAAATTACCAATTGACCAGAATGTCCGCATCGGCGGGGACAGTGGCAAGCCGATCGTCGTCAGTTTCCCCGACTCACCCGTGGCGCAAGCCTTTACGGAGATTTCACAGAAGATCGCCCAGCAAGTATCCGTTGCAGCGCTTGGTGCGAACAACACCCTGCCGATCAATATTGTGGAATAGACCTCTTGCATAAGTGTGCCATAATAGGCACATGAACTATAAGACAATCGCACATCTCAAAGGTAGTGACTTCAAACGGCTAACTGGCGTCCAGCGCGAAACCTTCGAGCAGATGCTCACAGTCATTGAGAAAGGGCTGCGAGACTTCGGGAGACCGCCAAAACTGAGCCGAGCCGATCAGTTGTTGATGACCTTGATGTACTGGCGAGAATATCGCACAGAATTTCATATTGCGCAATCCTATGGTGTCAGTGAAGCAACCGTTTGCCGCACCATTCGCAAGGTAGAGGAGGCCTTAGTCCGTTCAAAAAAGTTTCGTTTGCCTGGCAAAAAGGCACTCCAAGCCAGTGACACGGTGTTCGAGGTAGTGCTGGTTGATGTCAGCGAACAGCCAGTGGAACGTCCAAAAAAAGCCAAAAACGGCATTACAGTGGCAAAAAGAAGCGTCACACCCAAAAAGCGCAGGTGATGGCTGATCGAAAAAGTACCCAAATCATAACCACCGCCTTTAGTCATGGAAGCAAACACGACTTCCAACTGTTCAAAGACGATGCCTGTGAGTTCTCTGAACATCTGCGTATTCTGGCAGATGCGGGCTATCAAGGATTGATGGAGTTTCATCAGAACAGTCAAACACCCTTCAAGAAATCCAAATACCATGCTCTGACGAAACGAGAGAAACAGAGCAATCGAAGCTTGGCACGGAAACGGATTGTGATTGAGCATATATTCCGTAAGTTGAAAGTGTTTCGCATTTTGAGCGAGAGGTATCGCAATCGTAGAAAGAGATTTGCTTTGCGCTTCAACCTGATTGCTGCTATTTACAACCTTGAACTCAACTCAATTTGACTTTTGCAAGAGGTCTAATAAGCAACTCAACCCATTCAACAAACCTGATCCGTTTATGCGATCAGGTTTGTTGTTTAATAACCTGGTACAAAGGGGGCATATTCCATTATTAATTAACAAGCACCATCGGTGTTATCGCTTGGTCTCGAAGACCCTTTTTAGATCTACGGAGGCCGATATGAATACGTTAATGGGTATTGTTATCAAAGTATCATTTATTCTCAGTAGATCACGAAAGCACAAAACATGATTGATGTTGAATGACCTCAGTCGCACCCCAGAAGCGTTCAATGGCACGACTGAGCAGGAAAGCGACACGGCGCAAAGAAAGCCAGAAGCGATTGAAAGATTCTAACGGTGTTTTAAGCGCGGAGGCCAGATTCTGGCGCAAGGCAATGTACAGATTGAACAAGACAAAAGCCAAACCAACCAGCAGCAAGCGGATGACAGGATTACGGGTGGAAGTTCGAGCGCGCACCTGGTTCATTTGTCGGTAGCTCGACTCAATGCCGAAGCGTTGACGATAAAGTTCAAACACCTGGGCAGGCAAAATGCCAGAGGGCAATCCGGAGACGGCGTACGCAAACCACTTGCTCTTGTGTCGTCCATAGCGTCCTTTGGAATAGCGCTGGACGACCACCGCCTGCACTGTATATATGCCATATTTTGGGCTGTTAAAGGTGTAGGTGGTGACACGTGATTTACCTTGAAACAAAGTCCGCACACCGCCCGACTTGCCACGCACGGGAATGGGCGTTACGAAACTGACCTTGTGTTGGTCCAGAACCTTGAAAACCGGCTTGGAGCAGAAACCTTTGTCCAAAAACACCCGTCGAATGCGAAATTTGAGTGTTTTCAGGCGTTTCAGCAGCCAGCGGACGATGTCGGCCATATCCTCGCCATGTTCGATGAAGCGCAACGCCACAACGTAGCGCCGATGGTCCCGCACAATCGAAACCGTGGCGTAACCATGAAAATGGGTTGTCCCAGACTTGGGTGCACTGCGTACGATCTCCTTTCTGTCTTCATACGGCTGACCATGATATGGGATCAGGGTCAGGTCAATCGCCACATTGAAATCGCGTTTGCACTTCCATACACTGGGATGGAGTTGCCGATGAAAGATGCGGTTCAATCGGTTCTGCAAACCGGCTCGGTCTGGCAGCGACTGGGCTAATACTTCTCGCAGACGATTACCCGAAGGCGCATTCTGCAACTCCAGACAAGCCGATTCAATGCTCAAACGATGCACATTGGCGTATGCCAACACATACAGGATATCTTCGGCAGTGATCCGGGTGTTTCGCAATTCCAGCGGCAGGTTCTTGCGAACCACCGTCATGAAAGCATTCAGCACTTGCTCGGAATGAATTGTTCGGGTAATCTTGATTGTGGGCTTGGACATGGTTATGGGTTTCCTTGGTCGGAGCCAAGTTAACCACGTTCAAGCCTTTTCGTGAACTACTGATTCTTTCCATTTCCGCCCTGCCATCGGCATGCAATTTTCCCCACCCTCAACTCCCCAAGTACACTGAACGCTTCCAGTTGCCTGCGATACAGTATAATTATATCCATGCAAACTAACATTATCGGTGTACGCTTTACCAAAATAGGCAAGGTCTATCACTTCAATTCAAACGCCGTCCCGGATGTGGGGGTTGGCGAGCACGTCATCGTGGATACCTCACGCGGCAGGCACCTCGGAGAAGTAGTCCAGCTCGTGCGGGAAACACCGGAAAGGCCCGAGGGCGGCTGGAAGTCTGTGGAGAGGCGCGCCACCCCGCGCGACCTGCTGCTTCAGCAATCCTGGCAGTCCAAACAGACCGAAGCCATGATCAACTGCCGCGCCCGCGCATCTGAACTCGGCTTGAAAGAGGTCAAAATCATCTCCGCGGAATACAACTACGACGGCTCGCGTCTCGCCTTTCTCTTCAGCACGGAAAGCGAAGAAAAAGTGGATTTGAAATCACTCAAGAAGGACATGCATGAGTTGTATTCGACCACGCATGTCGAAATGCGGCAGATCGGTCCGCGTGATGTGGCGAAGATACTCGGCGGCATGGGCGCATGCGGGATCGAAACCCGCTGTTGCTCCAAATTCCTGACCGATTTCTCCCCCATTTCGATCAAAATGGCAAAGGAACAGGGGATATCACTTACACCGAATGAAATCACCGGCATGTGTGGACGCCTGCGCTGTTGCCTCATTTACGAATATGAACAATACGTTGCCGCGCGCAAAACCCTGCCCAAACGAAACAAACGCGTGGTCACGCCCAAGGGCGAAGGCAAGGTGGTGGACATCATCCCCATGAGCGAAAAGGTTGTGGTGCTAATCGAAAGCGGCACAGACCGACCGCAGCAGATGACCTTTACGCGCGAAGAGATCGAGCCCCGGGATGAACTCGAGGCATTACGCCGCAAAGCTCAGGCTCCCTGTGACCGCCATGAGGGCGGCGGTTGCACCTGCGGAAAAGCGAAGAACGGCAGTCGGGAATCTTAATTCGGTAACCGGCCCCGACTCTCAAATAACGCCTCATGGAAAAAGCCGACAACTGGTCTTCTCCCCAAAACATCCTTGTCATCCTCGCACATCCCGATGATCCCGAATTCTTCTGCGGCGGCAGCCTCGCTCATTGGGCGCGTGCGGGTCATGCAATGACCTACCTCCTGCTCACCTGCGGAGATAAAGGCTTCAATCTCATCACCCGCCCGGAAATGACACCTGAAAACCTGTGCGGGATCCGTCATGAGGAACAACAAAACGCAGCGAAGGTCATCGGCGCACAGGCAGTTAACTTCATGGACCTGCCGGATGGCTACCTGGCCCCAAGCCTGGACCTCCGCCGAGATGTTGTCCGCGAGATACGTAAACACAAGCCTGATATTCTCGTCACTTGCGACCCGCAGAATTTATTTGCCATGTATGGCATCAACCATCCCGACCACCGCGCTTGCGGACAGGTTGTTCTCGATGCCGTCTTTCCCGCCGCCGGCAACCCGGCCTACTTCCCTGAATTGCTTGCGGGCGGCTTCCAGCCGCACATGCCAAAGGAGGTATGGTGCGCCCTGACAAACCAGCCAAACACAACGGTTGACGTCACCGAGACATTGGACATAAAAATCCAGGCAATTCTCGAACACAAATCTCAAATGCAGGATGTGAATAAACTCATTGAGCGTATAAAATCCCGCCGCACCGAAGACAGCACGGATGAAAACCCGCGCTACGAAGAACAATTTCGCGTTGTTAAATATTAATGTCACTCCGAGCCTGGCGAGGGATCTCTTACACAATAACATAGCTACTCCGCCAGGCTCGGAGTGACACATAGGAGCCCGCATGCCCAACTTCCTCAAGCAAGCCCAGGATCTCTTCCCCTACACCCAGGCTCTCCGCCGTGATTTCCACAAGCATCCCGAACTTGGTTTCAATGAAATCCGTACCGGCGGCATCGTTGCCAGGGAACTCGAATCGCTCGGGCTTGAAGTCACCAAAGGGGTCGGCAAGACAGGCGTGGTCGGCTATCTTGAAGGTGCAAAGCCAGGCCCCACCATCCTCCTGCGGTTCGACATGGACGCCCTGCCCATCACCGAAGACACCGGCGCGGAGTACGCATCCGCCAACCCTGGCGTCATGCACGCCTGCGGACATGACGGCCACACCGCCATCGGATTAACTGTCGCAAAGATCTTGACTGAATATAAAGACAATCTGGCCGGCAATATCAAGTTCTGCTTCCAGCCATCCGAGGAAGGCACAAACGGCGAAGAGGTCGGCGGCGCGTTGATGATGATGCGCGACGGCGTGCTGGAAAACCCAAAAGTCGAAAAGACGCTCTCGCTGCATTTATGGAACGACAAACCCATCGGCTGGATTCACGTTGCAGAGGGCCCCGTCTTCGCGGGGGCGGAACTGTTCATCGTCAAGCTGACAGGCAAAGGCGGGCATGGCGCCGCTCCCGAAACCACCATTGACCCGGTCGTGTGCGCTGCACAGATCGTTACCGCCTTGCAGACCATCGTCTCGCGCAACATCGATGCACTCAAACCCGCCGTCATCAGCGTCACGTCCATTCATGCAGGTACAGCATTCAATATCATTCCCCAGACTGCCGAGTTAAACGGCACGATCCGTACCTTCGATCCCGAGGTTCGTAAAACCGTACTGGAGCGTTTCGAGCAGATCACCCGCAACATTGCGCTCGCCATGAACTGCGAAGTCAAGATCACCATCAAACAGGTCACCGCGCCTGTCATCAATGAAGGCAGGGTCTCGGCAAGCGTGTACGAAACCGCCAAAGGCATCTTCCCCGAAGAGGACATCCAGACCAATACCTACCTCACCATGGGTGCGGAGGACATGGGCTACATGCAGGAGAAAGCTAACGGATGCTATTTCATGATCGGCTCCTCCAACGCCGGGAAGAATTTGAACTACAATCACCATCATCCGAAATTTGACTTTGACGAAGGCGCGCTTGTCAACGGCGTGGCATTGATGGCTTCCGCCGCAGCTGATTTAATGAAGTAAGGCGCATCCCACCTGGCAGCGAGCCTGCGCACGCTCCCAAGCGGCATTTCACACGCCGGTGCTTCTATAAAAGAAGCCTTCGCCACTGAAGAAGTTTTGTAGTAAAGTTATCCTATGAAACACAGACGCAACTGGATCATCGGCATCGTTCTGTCAGCCACGGCAGGGATGTTCGCATTGCAAAATATCGCCGCACCCGTTAACGATGGAGCCATCCCCGACTTAAGTGTCTCGAAAACCGAATCAGTGACCGAAGGTGCCGAAACGTATGATGGTTGTTATTTCGTGTGGGCATACCGCGACGATATCGAATTGACAACACGGCTGGACGCGGCAGTCAAAGCCATTAATCCTGCTGCCACTGCGAATGCGACCCTGTTTGGAGAAGATTGTGTTTACGCGGACGGCCAATCCACATTTGGGGCAATGCAAACCGACTTCCACGTCCGCCTGCCCGTGGACGATTTGACAAATGAACCAGAAATGGGAAAATGGATCGCAGGCGTGATGGAGATCATCCTCCAAATCCCCCGCGAGCAGATGCAGGGTCCGAATTACGGCTTTGTGGAGTTCAGGTTCGAGAAAAATAAAGGCGAGCATATCGCCTTTCGTGTACCGATCCAGAGGTATCAAAACGAAGCGCAGGGGACAACAGGCGCTGAATTGTTCCGACTGTTTTACAACCAGCCATAAAGGAGAGCAGCCGCCCCGGGGGGCTTTTTTTATCCTTGACAAACGGAATCACTTATCATATACTGTGTTTAGTAACTACTAAATGTAGTAAAGGAACATTATGACTGTCAAACTTCCTCGACTCAAACAGGACTTCACCGAGGGCTTAAGTCAGATCAGCCGTTTTTGGGGCTTCCCCAAGGGCATGGGCGCGATCTTCGCCGTGCTGTATCTCTCCCCCGCCCCGCTCTCGCTGGATGAGATCGTCGAACAAACAGGTTTGACCAAGGGGGGCATCAGTACCGAAGTGCGAACGCTGGCTCGCATGGGGCTTGTCCACCGTTCGTCCAAACTCGGCGACCGCAAGGATTATTATGAAGCAGAGAGCGATTTTTACGCGTCCATCCGCTCGATATTACGGGAACGACAGAACAGTGAGTTCGAGCGGGCAGTTTTGTCGGTGAGGGAAACGCTCGAGAAACTGGAATCAGGCTCCGTGTCAGGGGATGAGGCGGAGATCGAATTCGTCCGCAGACGGGTGCAAGCGTTACAGGATTTCTTTGACGCGATAGACAGTCTCGCGAAGGCGGTCATCAAACTGGAAACCCTCGGCTTTACGAATGTCAAATCCATCCTATCTGTTTTGAAATGAGGTAAAACATGAATACCATTCTTTTCTTCCTGCTCGAAGTGACACTCACGCTCGTAATCTGCCTGCTGGTCTTTCGTTACCTGCGCCCATATCTCAACCGCATCCTGGTTGATTTATGCGGCACGGAGGAGCGCGCGCAATTTTGGACTGTATTCTCGAGCATCGTCCTGGTAGGTTTGCCGCTTTTGATCGCACTTACCTACCAGCCCGAAGCAGTCCATGCGGAGGGATTGTTCTTTGAGATCATCCGCCGCATCAGCGGAAACCTGATGGGTTTTTTGGTTGCGTTGGTTGGTACTGGTATTATCGTGTCCTTCTTTGCATTGGTCGCCCCGCGCAAAAAGGAAACGCAATGAAGATCGCAGTTACCGGCGCATTCAGTTATTCAGGCAAGTACATCGCGCGGCGTCTGCTTGCGCGCGGCGAGGAAGTCATCACGCTGACGGGGCATCCGAACCGCCCCGACCCGTTCGATGGACAAGTGAAGGTTTATCCATTGGATTTCGACGAAGCGGGCATGAGCGAGTCGCTGCGCGGGGTGGAGGTGCTGGTCAACACGTATTGGGTGCGCTTTGACAAAGGCAAAAACACCCAGCCGCGTGCAGTGGAAAATACGCAGAAATTGGTGAACGCCGCTGTGAAGGCGGGCGTGAAACGGATTGTGCATATCAGCATCGCAAACCCGTTCGCGGAGTCACATTTGCCGTATTATTGGGGCAAGGCGGCGAACGAGAAAGCCGTGATCGAATCAGGATTGTCGTACGCGATCCTGCGCCCCACGGTGCTGGTCGGTGGCGGAGAGGACGTGCTTATTAACAACATCGCGTTTTTATTGAGGCGCTTCCCGTTCTTCTTCATCCCCGGCGATGGCTCGTACGGAATTCAGCCTGTGCATGTCGACGACCTGGCGGACCTTGCGGTGGAGGCTGTGCACAGCAAGGAAAATTATGTGATCGACGCCGTTGGTCCCGATGCATACACCTTCAAGGAACTGGTGCAATTGATCGGTGAAACCATAGGTGCGAAGCGGCTGTTGATCTCCGTCCCGCCGCGGCTGGCGTTGCGCGCTGCGCAGTTTTTGAGTCTCTTCCTGAAGGATGTGCTTCTGACCCCCGATGAAGTGGACGGCTTGATGGCAAATCTGCTTGTTTCCAAAGGGTCCGCCCGAACCAAGACCGCCTTCAAGGCCTGGCTGAAAGAAAACCGGGATACCGTTGGCATACACTATGCTTCTGAATTGAAAAGGCATTACTCATGAAACCACAGACCTATTTTCGGCTTGCTCTGTTTACCCCCTACATTCTTTGGGGAGTCGGCCTCCTGGCGGCACTCCCTCCATCCTTGATCGAGACAACGGAATCATGGAACATCGTGCTGGCACCCGTCATGTTCTACGTAATCGGGATTATTCTCTGGTTCGTCCCGTACACGATTTTGGCAATTGGATTGTGGATTTGGAGCAAAAATAGAACGATAACCTCACTCCGCAATGCCGCACTGGTCTCACCCCTTTTGTTCCTTGCCCTCATACTCATCGAGACGGTGCTGATATCCCTGCCAGCGGATAGCGTCGGCGAATTCATGCAGGAACTGCTCGGGCAAACTTTAATGCTGGGAGTACTCAGCCTGGTCTTTGGTTATTTGTGCGTGGGAATTGCACTTGGAATATTCAAATTCCTGCAGGCAAAAAATCATATCTCGCAGGAAACTTCATTGCCGCTTTCAGCGGATTAATCGATCCCAACCACACCCGCACAGCGCGGGCTGTCCATACAGCCGTAATATTTCTTTCCTGAATTTGATCCATTGCGATGGATGCGCAATACCATCATCTTCCCGCAGACCGGACAATTCGGCACGGTGTCTGTCGGATGGTCAACACGCAGGGACGCTGTCCCACCGATCTTGGTCAAAGCCAGTTGGAACAAGGCGATGATGTCCGCCACGTCATATTTCTCCCTGGATGGGACGTGAACAAGGGGGATGCCCGCGTCCATGAACAACTCATCCATGAACCTGTCCGCTTCACGGGTTCCGCCTTTTTGATTGAGTCGGGTCATTTCCACACCGAAGGAGGGGGCAAACGATTTTGGGTCACACAATAAAAAATCCACGTGTTTGCGAAATATCTTATTGAAATAATGCACGTTTTCGTTTGGCCTCAGGATGTAAAACATATCGTTCAGAGCCACCTTCGGACAGATCACATACCGAGTCCCCATGATTTCAGTCAACACGCGAAAAAGAGCCAGTTCCGTTGTTGCGAGAAACGGCTCCCGTAAGCGATAGGGAAACCGTGATTTATCCGCCTGTGTTTGCTTCATGGAAACCATTATAAATAAGATGCAGACATGGCACAAGATAAAAAGCAGATCGATTTCCACGCCCTTTTCCAGGTCCTGAGCTGGGTGCAGGGGAACGGGAGAATTCCAGGCGATGACAAAACCACTCACAGCATGGTATCCAATAGTTTATTTTCCTGCTCTGTGTTCTGCACATCCCCATCCAGCCATGCAGCACGGAGTTGCGAGAGTATCTCCCCAAACCGCGGTCCGGGCTGAAGCCCGCGCGCGTTCAAATCGTCACCGCTGGTATGTGGTTTAACATACCGCCATATGGAAAGATAATCCAAAAGCGCATTTTCGCGGGATATGAGATAGACCGCATAGATCGAGAGCAGGGGTAGTTTCTCGAGCGCGAAGGTCCACACGCTTGGTTTGGAGTTCGAGAGAAACGGCAGGCTCCATTTCAATTGTGCGGCAGCCCAAACCGAATGCGTCAGATCGGAGGTGAAATCCAAGCGCCTGGCGATGGACAGGATATCAGTTTCCGATTCGTCCAGGAGCCAAAGCATGTACCCCATGGCGATACGGCTCACGGGAAGATCCAACCCTGGATCCATATCGAGAAAGTCGGAATAAATAGGATTGAAGGGCGGCAGGGCAGGATGTACTGCTTTCAAGATGCCCAGATTGGCTGTACGATAAATAATTTGAGCGGTATTTTCCTCTTCCAGGAACAGATCCAGTTCGTGACGGATACGCTCGCCGCTGAGTTGGGAGAGGATCAAAAGCGAGTCGGGGTTGACCAGGCTCGAGGTTGAAGTGTCGAGATTGAAGGAATACCTCCCCTCGTAGCGAACAGCGCGGAACATACGCGTCGGGTCGTCCGTGAAGGAGCGCGGGTGGAGAGCGCGGACAATCCCCTTCTCGAGGTCGGACTGCCCGTTGAGAGGGTCGAGCAGATCGCCAAGGTGATTGCCGTCCAGGCGGATCGCCATCGCGTTGATGGTAAAGTCCCGGCGGCGCAGGTCATCTTCGATGGTGGCGGGGGTTACGGTCGGAAGCGCGCCAGGTTTTTCATAGGCCTCCTTGCGGGCGGTGATAAGGTCCAAAGTGCCAGGTGTCAGGTTCCAGGTTTCAGGTAAATGCCAGATGGCGGTGTGGAATTTGTCGTGCGGGGTGAGTTTGCCGCCGTATTTTTTAATGAGTGCTTTGCCGAGCCGAATCGCATCACCTTCGACTATGATGTCCAGATCTTTGACGGGACGGAGAAGTAACAAGTCACGGACAAAGCCGCCGACAACGCAGCAGGGAAAATCCAACGCTGCGGCTTGGGAGGCGATGTCCAAGAGAAGGTCCTGCTTTTCGGGCGGAATCAGATTCGGGTCACGCAGGAGGCGGAGCAGGTCATCCTTTTGCATAAAATCAATTTTACCCTTATAATGTTGCGCATGTTAATGAACCCAAACCCGTCCCCTAGAATGTGTAATTCCTCCAGGTCTGGCTAGGTTCGCTTTCGTGCGCCCAAACGGCTCCCAGACTTGGCGAGCCGTTTTTATTTAGTGGACATTGGACCATTGATGATGAGTGATAAAAACCTGACGATCAAAGAATTAACCGAACGAATGCATACGCTGGTGAAGTCGAAGGGCTGGTACGAAACGGAGAGCAAGCGCCCGCAGACACCGCGCAACCTGGCGGTATCGCTCTCCATTGAGGCAGCGGAAATTTTGGAACACTTCCAATTTACCGATGAGATAAAAGACCGCAACGAACTCGGCGGCGAACTTGCGGACGTGATGTTGTATCTGCTGCAATTGGCTTCGACCTCAGGTATTGATCTGGAGGAAGCAGTTTTGAAGAAGATCGAAGTAAACAAGACGAGAATATGGGATGTAGAACGATGAATATAGCTGTTTTTGGCGGCTCGCAGCCAAAGCAAGGAACTCCCGCGTACGAAGAAGCACGTGAACTTGGGGCGATGCTTGCCCAACGTGGACATGCGGTTTTAACCGGCGGCTACATGGGCACGATGGAGGCCGTCTCGCGCGGGGCATATGAATCAGGCGGGCACGTGATCGGCGTGACGTGTGAAGATATTGAAGCATGGAGAAACACAACAGCAAATCAGTGGGTGAAAGAGGAAAGAAAGAAGAAATCATTAATGGAGCGTTTATCCACGCTGATCGATGGCTGTGACGCGGCGATGGCGCTACCAGGCGGCCCCGGTACGTTGACAGAAATTACCCTGATGTGGAATCTAATGATCGTGGAAGCCCTGCCCCGAAGGCCGTTGATACTGGTCGGGCGTGGCTGGCAGTCCACGTTCGATCGGTTCTTCATCGAGTTTGAAAATTATATGCCCATCCATCAACGAGAGTTGTTATACTTTGCGGATGATGTGAAAACTGCAGTAAAAAAGTTGGAAAGTTAACCGGTTCGAACGTTCAAACGTTTCAACCTGCAAACATGCGAACCCAAAAAGAGGAAATATGGCTGAAGAGAAATTACCCACTAGAGCGGACGATTTTGCAGAATGGTACAACCAACTCGTTATCAAAGCGGATCTGGCAGACTATGCTCCCGTACGCGGGTGCATGGTGGTCAAACCCTATGGCTGGGCGCTGTGGGAGAACATCACCTCCTGGTTGGACCGCGCGTTCAAGGAAACAGGCCACGTAAACGCGGCATTCCCGACGTTGATCCCCCTGTCATTCTTTGAAAAGGAAAAAGAACATGTGGAGGGCTTTGCGCCCGAGCTGGCGGTCGTCACACACGGCGGCGGCGAAGAACTGGAGGAAAAGCTGGCGGTACGTCCCACGTCCGAGACGATCATCGGACACATGTATGCCAAGTGGGTAAAATCATGGCGCGACCTTCCGATCCTCATTGTGCAATGGGGCTCGGTACTGCGCTGGGAATTGCGCACCAAACTATTCCTGCGCACGGCGGAGTTCTACTGGCACGAAGGTCACACCGCACATGCCGGCGCGGACGAAGCCAAAGAGGAAATGTATCGCATTCTCGACATCTACGAGAAGTTCTGTCACGAAGAGGCGGCGATCCCGGTCATCAAAGGCACGAAGAGCGAGACCGAGCGTTTCGCAGGTGCGCAGATCACGACTTCCATCGAAGCCATGATGTGGGATAAACGCGCGCTGCAATCGGGCACATCCCATTATTTTGGCACTAATTTTGCAAAAGCGTTCGAGATCCAATATCTCGACAGCAACAATACTTTGCAATTCTGCGAGACCACTTCGTGGGCGATCTCGTCGCGCATCATCGGCGCGATGATCATGGTGCATGGCGACGACCAGGGTCTGGTCATGCCCCCGCGCCTCGCGCCCATTCAGGCGGTCATCGTACCCATCTTCAAAAAGGAAGAGGAAAAAGCGAAGGTGATGGAACTTGCCGAGCGTGTCTTCGAGGAACTCAAAACCGCAGGCATCCGCATCAAAATGGATGACCGCGATAACGTCAGCAGCGGATTCAAGTTCAACGATTGGGAGATGCGCGGAGTACCTGTGCGCGTGGAGATCGGTCCCAAGGATGTGGAAAAGGGAACCATCGCGCTCGCCCGTCGCGATAAACCTGGCAAAGAGGGCAAAATCTTCGTCCCGCAGGCGGCTCTGGACTCCGCTGTGAGAGGCTTGCTGACCGAGATTCAGGCATCCCTCCTCAAACGCGCCACCGAGTACCGCGATGCAAACATCCACGACCCGAAGGATTTCGAAGAGTTGAAAAAGGTCACGCAGGACGGCTGGGCATTCTCGTATTGGTGCGAATCGACGGAATGCGAGACCAAAGCCAAGGAAGAAGCAAAAGCCACCACGCGCAACATCCCCTTCGACCAGCCCGAAAAGGAAGGGACTTGCATTGTATGTGGCAAGCTTTCCAAGCGGAAAGTGTATTTCGCGAAAGCGTATTGATTCTTCTCCGCAGGGGCGCAGCGACGCTGCGCCCCTGCAATAAATCTAATGCCCGCCATTGACCTTGCCCGCCTCCGCAAACAAGCCAACCGTCTGGCAGACTTTTTCTTCCTGCCGGACGAGTTCATGAAGCATTTACGCGAGATGCTGGATTTTTACGTCAATTACACCCTGCGGAAAGTTGAAAATGTCGCCCCCGGCTCAAATCTGAAAACATACCGCACTCCGCCTGCAGTGCTGACCCAGATCGAAAACGAGCTGCGGGCAATCGTGGAAGAGAATCCGCATTTTGCATTGGAACTGGCGGACATCCTTTGGGATGAAGGCGTGCTTGAGACCCGTCTGTTGGCTGCATTCCTATTAGGACGAATCCCTCCACAGGAAGAACGCCTGCTCCCCCGCATCACCGCATGGACACAACAGATTCGCGACTCGGATGTCCGCGCGGCTTTGCTGTCCACAAGTCTGACCCGTATGAGAAAGGAATCGCCCGAACAATTCCTTGCGCTTGTGCGCGAATACCTGCATCCCGAACGCTCGCGTACATGGTCGAACGGCATTCAAGCCCTCATCCCCATGATTGCGGATACAGCCTACACCAACCTGCCCCCCATTTTCGACATCGTCGAACCCATCATCGAAGAAGCGCCATCCTCACTGCAGAACGACCTTGCCGAGTTGATCGTGGCGTTATACCGTGCATCCCCCAACGAAACCATCTTCATGCTCAAGCATGTGCTGTCCAATTCGCAAAGCCCGATGACGGAGATCACATTGCGAAGGATTTCATCATCCTTCCCGCCATCCCTGCAACATGAATTGAGGGAGAATTTGCGCTCACAACCAATTGCATCACGCAAGCCCACGAAGGAGGCGGATGATTTTATTGAAGAACCACCTGCTCCTGAAATCAGGGATGCAAAAATCAGAAAACCTCGCAAAACAAAAACAACGGAAACGCCTGCCGGTAAAAATGGCAAAACCATCACGCGCAAACGCGCAGCCAAAAAGGACAAAGATGGATAACAAAAAGATAATCTACCTGCACGGACTTGAGTCCACCAGCCAGAGCGGCAAGGCGCGCCAGTTTGCCGAAAAATTCCCGGGCATGGCAACCCCCGATTTTACAGGTGAATTTGAAGAACGCATGCAACAACTTTATCCGATCCTCGGCAAAGAGGAAGGCTGGACGATCATCGGCTCATCTTATGGCGGATTAATGGGGACGGTCTTCACCTGCAAACATCCGACTCAAGTGCGTAAATTGATCCTGCTCGCACCTGCCCTGCTGCGCGAACGCTTCGGCTCTTTCCTGGACATTGAACCTGTGTCTGTTCCAACGGTGCTCATCCACGGAAGTGAGGATGATATCGTTCCGCTCGAACCTGTGCGTGAAATTGCGGAGAAACTCTTCATCAACCTGGAATACATTGTTGTGGAGGATGGCCACCGCCTGCACAAGGCGTTCGAGAAATTGAATTGGGAAGAGTACTTGAGAACTGACGATTGACCATGGAAGAAGGCGCAATGAAGCATCACATCTACTGGCAGACCACCGTCCAAATGCCCGATGACCCAAATCTAACGCCCATCCCGGCCAGATCGGATATGGCGGTCATCGGCGGCGGATATACGGGACTGAGCGCAGCACGGACGCTGGCAAAGCAGGGCGAAAGCGTTGTTGTGCTCGAAGCCGAGACCATCGGCTGGGGCGCGAGTTCCCGCAATGGCGGCATGACATTGACAGGTCTAAAGCCCGCCATGCAAACGGTCATCAAAAACTATGGGCGGGAGTTGGCAAAGGAATTATTCCAGTGTTCGCTGGATTCGGTGGATATCGTCGAGAAAATCGTCAAGGAAGAAAAGATCAACTGCGGCTTTGCGCGGACAGGCCATTTATTGACGGCGAATAAACCGAAACACTACGACGCGCTCAAGGATGAAGTGGACTTCATGGCGAAGGAGTTCAACCACAATGTACATCTCGTCGCACCGAAGGATTTACGCAGCCAGATCGGCACGGACATCTACCATGGCGCTCTGGTGGATGAGGTCAGCGCGGGGTTGAACCCTGCCCAATATGTGGCGGGTCTCGCCGATGCGGCGGCTCGGGCAGGGGCAACGCTCTGCGCGCGAGCGCGTGTCACCCACCTCAAGCGAAGCGGGAAGCGGTTCGTCATCCAAACAGAGAGGGGCAATCTGGAAGCCGGGTCCATTTTGGTGGCAACATCTGGGTATACGGGAGATGTCACAAGGAAACTACAAAGGAAGATCATCCCCATCGGCTCGTTCATCATTGCGACGGAAAAGTTATCAAATGAACTTGCGCATGAACTCAGCCCGAAAAACCGCATGATCTTTGACTACAAACATTTTCTGAATTACTTCCGCCTTTGGGACAACCGCATGATCTTCGGCGGGCGCGCGGCGTTCTTTCCTGAAAATGAAAACACGACCACGCAAAGCGGCGGGATTTTGCGGCGCGAGATGATCCAGGTGTACCCGCAGTTGAAAGATGTAAAGGTGGACTATGTGTGGGGCGGCACGCTCGATTTTGCATTCGACCAGATGACGCATGTCGGCGAAGAGGATGGGATTTTCTACTCGCTCGGCTATGCGGGTCACGGTGTGGCAATGGCTACCTACCTGGGTGCAACGGTTGCAGAAGCCATGATGAAGGGAACCATCAAAGAGCATCCGTTCGCGAAGTTCAATTTTCCAGGTGCGCCGCTGGGATTGTACAACGGGAACCCGTGGTTCCTGCCGTTCGCGGGGATGTGGTACAGGATTTTGGATTGGATCGAATAATGGCACATTCATAAAAACAGTATTAAAATTGCAAAAATCTCAGACAGAGGAGAGACTGCCATGGCGAAGACCAGCAAGCCGAAAGCAATGGAAGGCGAAGTTTACTATCCATCCGAGCAGGTGGTGGAGCAGGCGCGCTTGAAGGAATGGGACGCGCTGGCGGAAAAGGCAGGTAAAGACCTGCAGGGCTTCTGGGCGGACGAAGCATCCGAATTGGAATGGTTCAAGAAGTGGGACAAGGTGCTGGACGATTCAAATAAGCCGTTTTTCAAATGGTTCGTGGGCGGAAAGACCAACATCGTACACAATGCCATTGACCGACACCTGAAAACCCACCGCAAGAACCAGCTTGCACTGATCTGGGAAAGCGAAGACGGCAAGGACCACCGCACCTATTCCTATTTTGCGATGAACCGCGAAGTGTCGCGCATGGCGAACATCATCAAAGCCATGGGCGTTCAAAAAGGCGAACGCGTGACCATTTATATGGGGCGCGTGCCTGAGATCGTCTTTGCCATGCTGGCGTGCGCCAAGATCGGCGCGATCCATTCGGTGGTGTTCGGCGGCTTCTCGGTCGACTCGCTGCAGGGGCGCATCGAGGACAGCGAATCCAAGCTGGTCATCACCTGTGATGGCTCGTTCCAGAACGGCAAGATCGTCGAACTCAAAGCCATCGTGGACGAATCGCTCAAGCGCTGTCCGTCCGTTGAAAACGTCATCGTGGTCAAACGCGTCGGCAATGGCGTGACCATGGAATCAGGACGCGACCACTGGTATCACGACCTGTGTGTGCTGCCCATCGCGAACGGCAAATGCCCCACCGAAGTAATGGACGCGGAAGACCCGCTTTTTATCCTGTACACATCCGGCTCCACAGGCAAACCGAAAGCCATCCTGCACACGCACGGCGGCTACATGGTCGGCACGTATTCCACCCTGAAATATGTCTTCGACGTTAACGACGTGGATCGCTGGTGGTGCACCGCCGACCCGGGTTGGATCACGGGACATTCCTATCTCGTCTATGGTCCGATGATCAACGGCGTGACATCGTTCATGTTCGAAGGCGGACCCGCCTACCCATACCCGAACCGCTGGTGGCAGTGCATCGAACGCTACGGCATCACCATCTTCTACACCGCCCCCACTGCCATACGCGGATTAATGCGCTTCGGCGAATCCTGGCCCAACAAGCACGATCTTTCGTCCCTGCGCCTGCTCGGCACGGTCGGGGAGCCGATCAACCCCGAGGCATGGAAGTGGTATAACCGCGTGATCGGCAAGGAGAAATGTCCGATCATCGATACCTGGTGGCAGACGGAGACGGGCATGTTCATGATCACGCCGACACCGGTGGTTCCGCTCAAACCGGGCTCCGCGACGCGGCCTTTCTTTGGTCAGAAAGCGGAGATCGTGGACGAGCAGGGCAATCCCGTCCCAGATGACACGGAAGGCTATCTGACACTCTTGAATCCGTGGCCCGCGATGCTACGGACGATCTATGGCGATGACGAACGCTACGTCAATCAATACTGGAGCAAGTACCCCGGACGCTACACCACAGGTGACTCCGCCAAACGTGACAAGGATGGTTATTACTGGATCATCGGGCGTGTGGACGATGTCATCAAGGTCTCCGGGCACAGGCTGGGCACGGCGGAGGTTGAATCTGCGCTGGTCAGTCACCCGGCCGTGGCGGAGGCGGCGGCGATCGGTCTGCCGCACGAAGTCAAGGGACAGGCCATCCACACGTTCGTGCTGCTGCGTTCCGGCTTCGCGCCTTCGCCTGAACTGGCAGAGGAGCTGCGCCAGCACGTCGCCACGCATATGGGGCCAATTGCCCGCCCTGAAGATGTCAAGTTCGTGGACAAACTCCCGAAGACGCGTTCCGGCAAGATCATGCGCCGCGTGTTGAAGGCAAGGGCACAGGGACTGCCCGAAGGCGATATTTCAACTCTTGAAGAATAAAAGAAAAAGCCGAGATCAAGCTCTCGGCTTTTTCAACCGGTTAAAGCGGTTACTTCTTTTCGAACACAACCTGGGTCAGTTTACCAGCCTCCACAAGGACAATGCGCTCCCGCAACCCGGACCCATCACTAAAAGCAACCTTGTATCGACCCGGCGGCAGACTGCCCAGCACGGCATCCTCTTCATTATGCTCAAATCCCTTCGTGTATGACGAAAGATAATAAACGAACAGCGGGTCTGTGCTTCCATCCAAAAAGCGCGTGACCACCAGCGGGCGCTCGTAGTTCCGCTCGACGTCCACCTTCAAGGTGATGGCCAATGTGCCCGTTCCTTCAGCGGGAATTAACCATAACTCCGGGTTCTCGGTGGAAAAATAATCCGTGCCAGCGCCTCCCCTGCGGACCTCAAAGTGGAGGTGGCTGCCCGTCGCCCCTCCCGTCTGACCGACTTCCCCAATGCGCTCCCCAGCTTTTATCTGACTGCCCGCCTGAACAAAAATATTCGAGAGGTGCGCATACAGGGTGTAAAAATCCCCCGCATGGCGGATGAGCACCATATTCCCATAGAAATTCGTCCACGGGCTGAATTTGGTGGTTTTGTCCGGGTCTGCGAACACAACCACCCCATCCCCCGCCGCATATACAGGTGTGCCGAACCTGTTCTGAAACTCGACGCCATGATGCGGGTCACGCGCCCCGCTTTGCGTCGAACCATAGCGGTACGTCCCATCCACTGAATCGGTATCCGGCGGAAGGATGGGAGCATGGAATGGGAATTTCCAATCGATGATGCAGAAATCTGCGGTGAGTGGGTCACAGGGGATTTGCGTGGGGGTGAAAGTCGGTGCCATCGTAGTGGGCGTTGAAGTCGAGATAGGGGTGAACGCAAATTCAGTTGACGCGGCGCTCGGCAATACGGCAACTGTCTCTACGGGCGCAGGGACAGGGACACAGGAGGCGATGATGAATAATACGAAAAGAATTAATGCACGATACATATGGTTGTGCTCTTCGAGCAGATGTTGGACTCGACCAGCTTGCTGTCAGGTTGGGAGGCGATGGACAGCAAGCTGTCCGAGTCCAGAGTTAAATCCCGCCGCGTTCCTTCATCACTTTGCGGATTCGCTTTTCCAGTTTATCGGCTTCTTTTTCGAGGACGGTGAGTTCGTCAAGATAGGGCTGTCCTGCGGACTTATCCGGCAGGGAGTCCACGTTGATGCGCACGTTGTAGCCAGCAGCGGTCAGCGAGGCGCGCGCCATGGCGAAAGCGGACATCGAGTCGCTGATGGCGTTGAGGTTGCCGTTCTCGGCGCATTTGACGGCAAGTTCCATGATCTTGAGGGAGTTCTCCGCCGAGTGGAGCGGGATGTGCGCGGCGTTCATGGTGGCGACTTGAATGGCGGCGGTACGCGCGGTCTGTTGTTCTTCGGTCTCTTTTGGTAATTTGAAGGCGCCAATGACGGCTTCAAACGAAGCGGCGTCGTCTTCGACGGCCTGGGTCATATCAGCACGGAGTCGTTCCGCGTGGACGTGTACGGCTTGCATCTCGGCTTCCACCTCGGCGTATTTCTTGCGCCCGACGGTGAGACCGGAGACCATGGATACCAGCGCCGCTCCCATGGCACCTGCATACGCAGCAGCCGAGCCGCCCCCGGGAGCGGGTACCGCGGAGGCCAATTCGTCAAGGAAGGAAGCAGGCTGGGGGGAGGATGAAGCGCCGGCGGCGGGAGAAGAAAAGAGTCTGGATTCAAGAATCTGTTCGGGAGAGAACTGATCCAGTTGGGTGTACCAGACCGCCGCATCCACCAACGCCTCCTGGGGAATCAAGCCGACCAGTTCGCTGTGATGGATGCCGACGCCGTAACGCTGAGCTTCGCGGCGGATGAACTCGATCACGCGCGCGATGGGCGTTTGGTGGAAATCGGTCAGGTTCATCGAGACCTGCGCGCGCCCGTCCACGAGCAGACCCAGCCCCTTGACGTAACGCAGGCCGCCCGTGGAATGACGCACGGCTTTGGCGATTTTTTTGGCAATGCTTACATCGTCGGTGGTGAGATAGACATTGAAGGCGATCAGCGGAGCGCGCGCGCCGATGACCGTCGCGCCCGCCTTGGGCAGTTTGCCCGGGCCGTAATCGGGCTGGCGGTTCGGGTCGGATTCGATTTCAGATTTAAGCGCTTCGTACTGCCCCCTGCGGATATTTTCGAGGTTGACCCGTTCGGGACTCATCGCCGCCGCCTCATACAAATAGACGGGGATGTTGAGCTCGCCGCCCACGCGCTCGCCAAGACGTTTGGCGATGGCGATACACTCTTCGATGCTCGCGCCGTTGAGCGGGACGAAGGGAACCACGTCCGTCGCACCGATGCGAGGATGCGCGCCCGTGTGCCTGTCAAGGTCAATTAATTCGGCGGCGGTCTGGATGGCAAGGAAGGCGGCTTGTTCCACGCCCGCGGGACTGCCCGCGAAGGTCAGCACCGTGCGGTTATGGTCGAGGTCGGAGGAGCGGTCGAGCAGTTTGACGTCAGGCACAGATTGAACGGCGGCGGCGATGCGGTCGATCACTTCGGGCCGCCGCGCTTCGGAGAAGTTGGGGATGCATTCGATGAGTTGGGTCATGGGGTTTCCAATACGGGATTTTGGATTTACGAGTAGCGCAATTAATTATAAGCGGTATCATAAACGAAAATGAATAAACATGAGTATCAAACACTCCATACAACCTGATATTGAGAAACCCCGAACTGCCCTAATACGCAACCGGTAAAGGCAGATGACTCTCACATGAAATCCTAACTTGAAAAACAGCCTCATTTGATATATTATCTATTAATGTTCCTGCAAAACCCGGCACTCAGAGGAGAATTGAGCAATGAAAGAAGCCAGTCCAAGCCAGATGAGTTTGATTATTTCATACCTGACGCTGCGCAAAGCCGTGGGAATACTCGGCACCGCCCTGCCCTTCATGCTGTCTCTGGGGGCGTGGCTGCTTTTCCAAACCGGCATCCAGAGTTCCATCAGCAGTTATTACCACACGGGCATGCGGGATGTCTTCGTCGGCACGCTGTTCGCCATCGGGGTCTTCCTGCTTTCCTACAAGGGCTATGAGCCCCAGGATAACTGGGCGGGCAACCTGGCCAGCCTGTTCGCGATTGGCGTGGCGCTTTTCCCGACCACGCCAGCCAAGGCGGGCCCAAACACCTGGGACTGGGTGGGAAGCCTGCACCTGGTCTTTGCGGCGCTGTTCTTCCTGACCCTGATCTATTTTTCGCTCTTCCTCTTCACAAAGACGCACCCGAATAAAAGCCAGACAAACAGAAAGAAACAAAGGAACATCGTGTACAAAGTCTGCGGCTATACCATGGCCCTGTGCGTTCTTCTGATCGTCATCTTCTTCCTGCTGCCGCACAGCCTGGAAACCCGCCTCAACGGTCTCAACCTGCTCTACTGGCTGGAGACCGTCGCCATCCTCGCCTTTGGGGTCTCATGGCTGACAAAAGGGGAAGCCATTCTACAGGACGAGGATTGAAGGGGATGCCTTCCATCTCCTTCCAGTACGACGCATTCGATTATGACCTGTTCGCACAGTCCCTGCTGGAGTGGCTGGAACTGACAGGCGATGTCCGTGTGCTGCCGTATGCCATGGAGGTCAATTCAAAAGGCCATCTCGATGCAGCCATCGTCCTGTGGCTGATCGCCCACGCGCCTCCCGAAGCCATTGCCTTCGCAGAGGAAAAATCCAGGCGCAAACAATGACGTGCGCACGGCAGGCAGCGCCTATGTCACCTGCTCCAGATAGATCTCTTTCAACCGTTCCACATCCCCCGCCGAAAGCCCCAGCCCGTTACGCGCATACTTCTCGAACGAGCCGTGTTCGCGCTCAAGCGCGTCGAAGGCCGCCGAGAGATAGGCAGGGCGCGCATCCATGAACCCGCGAATGACGGACGCAAAACGCTCCCCCCGGGACAAACGCACAAGAAACAGTCTCCACGTATGCGCGGCAAGGAAATATGTGTTGGTCAACACGTAATCCTGCATCACAATATCCTGAGGCACGCCCAGCAACCGCAGCAGGAGCGCCGCGCCAAACCCGGTGCGGTCCTTGCCCGCCGCGCAATGGAATAAAAGAGGGCGCCCGTTGGAGGAAAGCACTTCGCGGATAAATCTCCGCATCTCAGGCGTGAACGTGGTCGCAAGTTCGACATTCGTCGCCGTCATATAGTCGGCGGGATCCACATCCTTTAACTTCCTGATCATCTCCTCCCGCGCCTCATGCCAGACCTTTGTGCTGGCATCCAGGATCGGAATTTCGACCACCCGCATATCTGCATCCGGCGGCAGCCGGTCAGGCGCGCGTTCCTTTTCATGCGCCGCACGAAAATCAATTACACGCTCCAAATTTAACGCCGCCAGAAATTTGAGGTCGGTGGATGTCATTTTATCCAGCGCGCCGGAACGATACAGAACTCCCCAGCGCACGGTCCCGCCGTCCGTGGCAGGATAGCCGCCCAGGTCGCGGAAATTGCCTGCGCCTGAAAATGGCAGGCGGCGTCTCGCCCTCAGCCCGGCCTTCTCTAGCAATGGTTTCTGAATGGAAATTTGTTCGAACATCAATACGCTGCTCCTTTACAGTCTTCGCCCGAGTATAGTCCAGCTTCCGAAGATTGGATTAACAAGGGGTTATTTCGGGATAATGCTTCTATTAAGACCCGCCTTGCACGGGTATAATCCGCCGCATGAAAATACTGGAAACCGGGCGCCTGCTCATCCGCCAACTCACCGTCGAAGATGCTGACTTTATCCTGGAATTACTGAACAACCCATCCTTTATTCAAAGCATTGGGGACAGAAACGTCCGCACAACCGAAGCTGCCCAGGCCTATGTTCTTAACGGACCCGCCGCCAGTTATGCCAGGAACGGTTTTGGTCTCAGCCTTGTCATTCGCATGGAGACGGGCGAATCCATCGGCATATGCGGCTTGAGCAAACGCGACGAACTTGACGATGTGGATATCGGCTACGCCTTCCTGCCGCGCTACTGGTCAAAGGGATATGCCGTTGAGGCGGCGCTCGGGATGAAAGCATACGCAAAGGATAGAATCGGGTTGGAAAGGCTGGTCGCCATCGTCGACCCCGCAAACGGAAGTTCGGTCCGCGTGCTGGAAAAGATCGGAATGAGTTGTGAGAAAACGATTAAATTATCGGCAGGTGACATTGATTTGAAATTATTTTCCATCGAGTTATAACCCCCAGATTGGATATATCCCGCATCCTCACCAAGACCATCCCGCTAGATGCAGATCAATGCCGAGCTGGATGCGCTGGAACAACTCGGCAGTGACGTACGCACCGTCATCGTCCCCGCCTCAGGCTGACCCCGCTGCCTGATTCTATTTCAACGATATAATCCCCTCCATGAGGATTCCAGAAAGGCTCATTTCCCTGTCAGAATTGAAGCGCAGCACGGGCGAGCGCGGCACACGAAAGTTCATCGCCTATAACGGCATCGTTTATGATGTGACCGGCTGCCCCAAATGGCGGCTGGATATGCATGAATGGCTGCATTTCCCCGGGCAGGACCTGACCAGTGAGCTCCCCGAAGCGCCGCACAGGGAAGAAGTTTTCAAGCATAATTGCGTGAAGATCGTTGGCAGGCTGGAGTCCAACGTCTCCTGAGTTTGGGAGGAACTTATGACAAATTTCAAATGGTGGCAGACCGCTGTTTTTTATCAGATCTATCCGCGTTCGTTCGCTGATGGCAATAACGACGGCATCGGCGATTTCAAAGGCGCGGCCGAGAAACTAGATTATCTTGCATCGCTCGGCGTGGACGCGCTGTGGCTCTCGCCGCATTTCCCCTCTCCCAACTGGGATTGCGGATATGACATTTCGGATTACTGCAACGTCGCGCCTGAATATGGAACAATGCAGGATTTCAACCACTTCCTGTTCGAGTCGCATAAAAGGAACATACGCCTCATTCTGGACCTGGTGCTGAATCACACTTCGGACGAACATCCCTGGTTCATCGAATCCAAATCCAGCCGTGACAATCCCAAAGCCGATTGGTACGTCTGGGTGGACACACCGCCCAACAACTGGCAATCCTGCTTCGACGGCGACGCGTGGACCTATGTCCCTAAGCGGGATCAGTATTACTATCATTACTTTATGAAGCAGCAGCCTGACCTGAACTGGCACAACCCCGAAGTGAAACAAGCCATGTGGGACGCCGTCCGCTTCTGGCTCGACCTCGGCGTGGATGGCTTCCGCCTCGATGCCATCGGCACCATCTTCGAAGACCCGAAACTTGCTCCGCACAACGTCCCGATGAATTTGGCAGAACTGCGCCGCTTCTCCGAACTGGTGCAAACGCCCAAAGAGAAGAAACTGCGCGATAAATACTGGCACGATATGTTCAAACATCAGTGGGGACAGCCAGGCGTACATGACTTGATGAAGGAACTCCGTGCCATTCTCGATGAATACGACGGCGACCGTATGTTGGTCGGTGAAGATGACAATATTGATTACATGGGGAATGGAAATGACGAACTGCACCTCGTCTTCAACTTCCCGTTGATGCGAACAGAACGGATCACACCTGGGCATGTCCGCAAGAATCAAAAGGAAAGGCTGAAAAGATTGGACGATCTGTCCGCGAAAAAAGGCTGGCCATGCAACACCTTGGGAAATCATGATTGTTCCCGCCTATACACCCGCTTCGGGAACAAATTCCACGGAGCGGAACTTGCCCGCCTGCATGCCGCCCTTGTGTTGACCTTGAAAGGCACACCTTTTCTATATTACGGTGAAGAGATCGGTATGACCGACTATATACTGACCGATATTTCACAGGTCAGGGATACAATGGGGTCATGGTATTACCATACCATCGTCACAGAAATGGGCATCCATCCAGAGGAAGCCATGCTCCGCACCGCCGAAATGACGCGCGATAAGAACCGCACGCCGATGCAATGGTCGAACCAAGCCAACGGCGGGTTCTCTCCCGCAGGCGTGGAGCCGTGGCTGCCCGTCAACCCAAATTACCAGAATGGCATCAATGTTTTTGATCAGGAGAAGAATCCCAGTTCCCTGCTCAAGTACTACAAACACCTTTTGCATGTCCGCAAATCGTCCATTGCCCTGCAAACGGGAGAGTACATTCCGCTGCACCCAAACGCAAAGGAGTATTTCGCCCTCCTGCGCCAAGCCGGCGGACAGATGGTTTTGGTTGTATTGAATTTCTCCGAGAACTTGCTCGAACTGGATTTTTCCAAAACAAAGGAGATCAAAAAGTGCAATCTAAGCCTGCTGTTCTCCAGTGCGGAGCGCCGCGGCGGCGAGATAGCTCTGCAGTTCAAGGTCGCTCCATTTGAAGTATTCATCGCGGAAGTGACTCCATGAGCGAAGATCTGACAAAGCCCAAGGCCTTCGCCACCCTGTGCGGACGCATCTTCCGCGATGCGGACCCGCAATATTTCCCCTCCGCCCAACATCGCGGGAAAACCATCCGCCTGTGTACGGACGCCTGTCTCGGCGCATTCCTTGCCGACCCGTCCATATTCTGCAAGGCTCATCAAAATTCGAAAAAAACCGCAACACAAGTAAAAACCGAAATGGAAAGTCTTACTGGTATCTGGAGAGAAAATGATTCTTTCAAGCAAAGCAATTGAATATCATAGATATGAATTCAGAAAATGGGAGCACCACAATGCTGAAACCATCGTCGAGACGCCTGTATCTCTGACCGTGAACGGCAAGGAATGGATCACGTTCATGTGCACGCCCATCCATTTGGAAGAACTGGCGGTGGGGTTTTTATATAACGAAGGCATCATCCAAAGCATGGATCAGGTGGCGGACGTCCGTTTATGTGAGCATGGCGATAACGTGGATGTGTGGTTAAACCAGGATGCCGAACAGCCGACAAACTGGCGTAGGACATCGGGCTGTACGGGCGGTGTGACTGCGGTTGACCTGCTCGCGAAGCCGAATGTCAATCTTGGGGAAAACAGGCTCAAGGTCCAGCCTGAAGCGATCATGGAGATGGTGGAGAAGTTGTTCGAGTCACAGGAACTGTACCGCGACACGGGCGGCGTCCACACTTCTGCGTTGAGCGACGGCGAAAAAGTCGTCCTCGCCGCGGACGACATCGGCAGGCATAACACGCTGGATAAGATCGCAGGCATGTGCCTGATGCAAAATGTTTTTCCCGAAAACCGCATCCTTATCACCACGGGGCGCATCAGTTCCGAGATGCTGCAAAAAGCAGCGCAACTCAACGCGCCCATTTTAATCTCTCGTACCTCCCCCTCGTCGCTTTCCATCGAGATGGCGGAGCGATACGGCATCACGCTGATCGGCTACGCTAGAAAACACCGCTTCAATGTGTATTCCAATCCGCAGCGGGTCGGTTTGTAAATCTCGATGAGCGGCTTAACCGCCGCTTTTTTTGTTATAATTATTTGTGAAATATGTCACTATATAAAGGGATAAATGTCGCGTTGGGTAGTGAGAAAAGAAACTTACCAAATACGGCAGGACAAGGAATAATTTCAATGGAGCAAAAGCATGACCAACAAACATATCATCCACAAACTGATCTCGCCCGAAATACAGGAATTTGCGGACAAACACGGTGGCAGCCGCGAAACCGCGCTGGAGGTGCTGAAGGACATCCAAACGCATCACTCCACGCTTACGCCTGACACTGTCGCCGATGCCGCCCGCGCGCTGAAACTTCCTCCCCATCATCTGTATGGCATGGCGACATTTTATTCCATGCTTTCATTTGAACAACGCAAAAAAGTCTTGCGCGTGTGTGATGGTCCCGTGTGCTGGCTTAAAAGAGCGTCGGTGGAAGAATGGTTGCCTGCGGTCGATGGTCAATGGTCAGTAGAACGCACCTCCTGCCTGGGCTTGTGCGACCGCGCGCCTGCGGTTCTGGTGGATGACGAACAGGCGGGTCCTGTGGAAGCCAGAGACGCAAAGAAAGTCTGCGAAGGCTGGCGCGGCGTGCCGACGGATTTCAGCAAAGCCCGCAAAGGTGAAGTCCGTGTGATGACAACCCTGATCGGAAAGATCGACCCAGACTCGGTTGACGACGCACTGGCAAACGGCGTGTACGACGGATTGAAAAAAGCGCTTCAAACCGACCCCAAAGCGGTTCTTTCCGAAGTGGAATCCTCCGGCTTGCAGGGACGCGGCGGCGCGGGCTTCCCCGTCGGGCGGAAGTGGCGCTTCGTCGCTTCCGAAAAGCGGACTCCGCGCTACATCATCTGCAACGCGGATGAATCCGAGCCGCTGATCTTCAAAGACCGCGTGCTGATGGATACGAATCCGCATCAGTTGCTCGAAGGCATGACGATAGCAGGATACGCCTGCGGCGGGTCCGAAGCGTGGATCTACATCCGCGGGGAATATGAATATCAGGCTCGGCGGCTGGAAAATGCAATCCAACAGTCAAGGGCAAAAAATCTTTTAGGTGAAAATATTTTAGGCAGCGGTTTCTCGTTCGACATCCACGTCCATCGCGGCGCAGGGGCGTATATCTGCGGCGAAGAGACGGCGTTGATCGAATCGCTCGAAGGCAAACGCGGCGAACCGAGACTGCGTCCGCCGTATCCGCCCACCTATGGCTTCCGCGGACAGCCGACCGCGGTAAATAATGTCGAATCATTTTGTGCCGTCCCGCATATCATCAAGAATGGCGCGGGATGGTGGAATTCGCTTTCCACCGATACAACCCCCGGAACGAAGATGTACATGGTGTTGGGGCACGTAAAAAATCCCGGCTTGTTCGAAGCCCCGTTCGGCTTGACCCTGCACCAGATCATCGAGGAATTTGGCGGCGGAATGACCAAAGGATCGAATTTCAAATTCGCTTTGTGCGGCGGCGCGGCAGGGATGATCGCAGATGAATCCATGCTGGACGTGCCAATCGACTTTTCGTCGGGGCAAAATGGAATTTCACTCGGCGCAGGCTCCTTCCTGATCTGCGACCAAAGCATCTCTCTCGTTGCGATGCTGAGAGAATTACTGCACTTCTTCGCAGTCGAGTCCTGCGGAAAATGCACGCCCTGCCGTGTCGGCACGTGGCGCTCGCTTGAAATTCTGGACTGCATGACGGCTGGTAAAGGTCAAAAGGGAGATGTGGACGAATTGAAGGCGCTCGCAGACTTGATGCAAGTCTCTTCGTTCTGCGGGTTGGGACAGAGCGTGGGCATCCCAATGAAGTCCGCGCTGGCGCTTTTTGAAGCGGAGTTCACCGAAAGCAATTCGTAATTCGCAGGTTATGGATCAAAACGAGGCAATCAATGACAGTGAATATAAAAATTAACGGAAAAGAAATCCAGGCAAAAGCAGGCAAAACGATCCTGCAAATTGCCGGGGATCATGGCATTCGCATCCCGACCCTGTGCTATCACAAGGATCTGAACCCGACAGGCAACTGCCGCATGTGCGTGGTGGACGTCAAAGGCTGGCGCATATCCCCTGCCGCATGTGTCACCCCCGTCTGGGATGGCATGGAGATCGAAACCGACAGCGAAAGGGTGATGAAAGACCGCAAGTTGACGCTCGAACTCATGCTTGCCAATCATCCGCAGGATTGCCTGACCTGTGACGTGGCGGGAGAATGTGAACTGCAAGACCTGGCGTACGAATACAAAGCCGAGGTCCCTGCCTGGGGCGCGAAGGGGACACGCTATCCCATGGACAGCGACCCCAACCCCTTCATCCGAGTGGACATGAACAAGTGTATCCTGTGCCGCAGGTGCGAATCAGCGTGTGCAGAAATTCAAGTCCGTGATGTGTGGGGCGTGGCAAAACGCGGCTTTGACGAAGTCATGGTGGCGGGCGCGGGCGTGAACATGCTCGAAGCGCGCTGCGAGTCGTGCGGTCAATGCGTGGCGTACTGCCCAACGGGAGCATTATCCAACAAGATGAATTACGGCGTCGCGCGTGCGCATCAAGTGGAGAAAGCCACCACGACCTGCCCGTACTGCGGTGTGGGCTGTCAGTTCGACTTATTGGTGAAAGATAACAAAGTCATCGGCGTTCATTCGAACCCGAAGGCACCCGTGAATGGCATGGCATTGTGCGTAAAAGGCCGCTACGGCTACGACTTCATTCATCATCCTGACCGCCTCGCGAAACCGAAGGTCAGGCGCTATCTATTGGAAGGGAAGAAGAAAAAAACAAAAGGCAAAGCATGGGACTGGGTCGAAACCGAATGGGACAAGGCTCTCGACATCGTCGCGGATAAATTCGCGGAGAGCCGCTCGAAATTCGGCGCGGACACCACGGGCTTCCTTGCTTCGGCAAAATGCCTGAACGAAGAAAATTATTTGATGAACAAACTGGCGCGGCAGGTCATAGGAACGAATAACATCGACCACTGCGCCCGTCTCTGACACTCCAGCACGGTAGCCGGTCTGGCTGCCTCCTTCGGTTCGGGCGCGATGTCCAACAGCATGGACGATGTCGCCAAACATGCACAAGCCTTCTTCATCATCGGTTCCAACACCACCGAACAGCATCCCGTTTTCGGCACGATGCTCCGCCGCGCGGTGAGATTCCGCGGCGCGAAACTGGTCGTGGCTGACCCGCGCAAAATTGACATTACCGAATTTGCGACACTGCATCTCCGTCACCGCCCCGGCACGGATATCGCCCTGTTGAACGGATTGATGTATATCATCCTTGAAAAAGGCTGGCAGGACAAAGCTTTCATCGAAGAACGCACGGAAAACTTCGACGAGTTCAAAGCCACGGTGATGCAATACCCGCCTGACAAGGTTGTGGAAATCACCCGCGTCCCCATCGAAAAACTGTACGAAGCGGCGGAAATTCTCGCCTCCTCCAAGCCGATGGCTGTTATTTGGGCGATGGGCATTACCCAACACATCGTCGGTGTGCGCAACGTGATGGACCTCGCCAACTTGCAAATGCTGCTTGGCAACATGGGCAAGGCGGGCGGCGGCGTGAATCCCCTGCGCGGACAGAACAACGTGCAAGGCGCATGTGACATGGGCGCCCTGCCGAACGTATACCCGGCATACCAGCCCGTCACCAGCGAGGAAGCGCGCGAGAAATTCCAGAAGACATGGGGCGCGACAACGGAAGCCAAGGTCGGCATGACGGTGACCGAGATGATCCCCGGCATTCTGAACGGCAAGATCCACGCGCTGTACATCCTCGGCGAGGACCCGGTCATGTCGGACCCGGACACGAACCACATCCGTAAATGCCTGTCTGCGGTGGACTTCCTCGTCTTGCAGGAGATCTTCCCCTCGGAGACGGCTGTCTACGCGGACGTGATGCTGCCCGGCGCGTCGTTCGCCGAGAAGACGGGCACGTTCACCAACACCGAGCGCCGCGTGCAGATGGTGCGCCAAGCCATCGAGCCGCTGGGCGACTCGAAACCCGACTGGTGGATCCTCTCGGAGGTGGCAAAACGCCTGATGGACCGAATCAGTGACCGGGTCCAGAAAGAGGCGCCGCATGCGTCATGGAATTACACATCCACAGCCGAGATCATGTCCGAGATCAACGCGGTCACCCCATCCTATGGCGGCATCACGCACGCAAGGCTGGAAGCGGGCGAACGCCTGCAATGGCCCTGCCTGAACGCGGAACATCCCGGCACGCCGATCCTGCATACCAAACAGTTCACACGCGGATTGGGCAAGTTCATGCCGATTGATCATGTGCCGCCCGCGGAACGCCCCGACGACGAGTACCCGATGGTGATGAACACCGGACGCGTGTTGTATCACTGGCACGGCGGACAGATGACACGCCGCTCGGAGGGCATCATGCAGGTGTACGGCGAGGCTCTGGTGGAGGTCAACCCGGACGATGCGGAGAAGATCGGCATCAACGGCAAGACGCACGTGCGCGTGACATCGCGGCGCGGGAGCATCGAAGCGAAAGCCTGGGTTACAGACCGCGTACCGCCGGGCATGGTGTATGCGAACTTCCATTTCCCTGAGGCTTCAGCCAATGAATTAACACACGCCTCACTTGACCCTGTCTCGAAAATTCCGTCCTACAAGATCACAGCAGTCAAGGTGGAGTTAGTATAATTAACCCAAGGCGGCGATGAAGCCATCAGGCCGCCTTGAGGACTTTGTATAAAACCAAAGGAGATGTGAACCATGACAACTGTCCGTAAATTACTTGAGTCAAAGGATACTGCAACCAATTTCTCTGTCGAATCCACAGATACGGTCCTGCAAGCGCTAAAAGTGATGGCGGAGGCCCACATTGGAGCAATATTGGTGACAGAGAAAGGAAAGATCGTCGGCATTTACACCGAGCGGGATTATCTATACAAAGGCGAACTTGAAGGGCGCTCTGCAAAGGAAACACAAATCAAGGATGTGATGGTGCCCAAAATGATTACAGTCACCAACGACACGACGGTGGATCAGTGCATGGCGCTGATGAAACAGTACCGGATTCGCCACCTGCCCGTCGTGGAGAACGACCAGCTCGTCGGCCTGATTTCGATGCGCGATGCAATGATAGCTGCCATCGAAAACAGGGAAAGCGAGATCCGCGGGCTCGAAAATTACATCATGGGCTCCGGCTTCCAATCCTAGACACTACAAATGACCTGCAAGAGGCACCGCTCAACAAAGCGCGTGTCTCTTTTTTTTATACTGCTGGTAAAATCTCATCCATGTATTTTCACAGAGACTTCTACGCTGCAATCCTGTTAATTAGCCTGCTTTCCTCATGCGCGCCGGCGGTGGAAACACCAATAATCTTCCCGACCTATGACCCCTTTTTACCGCTTCAGGAAGAGCCTGCAGGACAGCCTGCCGCCGCTAACACAAGTTCCCCCCTGGCTCCCACCGCCACACGGCCGTCAACTCCGACCCGTGTGGCGCTTACCGTATCGCCACTGGCAGCCGGACCGGGCGGGCAAATCCTAAATACACCCACGCCGGATACGCTCCGCATCCTTCCAACCCCTCGCCAGCAGGCGGATGAATATGAGGTGCAGGCAGGGGATACGCTTGGCCTGATAGCAGAGAGATATGGCATCAGTGTTCAGGCATTGATGCAAGCCAACAACATCGGCGATCCTAACTTATTAAGCGTGGGTACGCTGCTGAAAATACCAGTCCCCAATCCGGTCAGTGCAGGGACATCCTTCAAGATCATTCCCGACTCTGAAATGGTGCATGGTCCCGCAAGTGTTTATTTCGATGTAATGGATTTTACAGAAAGCCAGAATGGCTATCTCGAGAATTATACCCAGGATGTGAACGGCATACTATTATCAGGCAGTGAGGTGATCACAACTGTTGCACAGAATTATTCTGTCAATCCGCGGTTGTTAGTAGCATTGCTTGAGTATCAAAGCGGATGGGTGACCAATCCCACACCATTCAACACATCCTATCCGATGGGCCTGGCAGACGAAAGCCGCCTCGGTTTATACCGTCAACTGGCATGGGCGGCGGACACGTTGAACCGCGGCTATTATCTTTGGAGGGCAAATGCCCTCGCAACCTGGGTCATGAGCGATGGACAGATTGTCCCCATTGACCCAACCATCAACGCCGGCACTGCCGCAGTCCAATACTTCTTTTCAGAACTCGGCGACCTGCCTACATGGCAGCAGGATGTAAGCGGCACCGGGGTTTTCCTTACGTACTACGTCCTATTTGGCAATCCCTTCACCTATGCAATCGAGCCGCTTGTCTCGCCATCCATTACGCAGCCCGCCTTGAACCTTCCCTTTAACAAAGGGGAAGCATGGTATTTCACCGGCGGACCGCATGGGGGCTGGGATTCGGGTTCTGCGTGGGCGGCGCTAGATTTCGCCCCTCCCAACGGCGAAGGCAGCTGTGCCGCGTCTGCCAGGTGGGTCACCGCTCTGGGAGACGGTCTGGTCATTCGCGCATCCAACGGCGCAGTGATACAAGACCTCGATAATGACGGCTACGAACAAACCGGCTGGGTGATCTTTTACATGCATATTGCGGAACAAGACCGCGCAAAACCGGGTGAATATCTGTTTGCCGGAGACCAAGTAGGGCATCCGTCGTGCGAAGGCGGAGTTTCAAATGCCACGCATGTGCATATCGCCCGCAAATACAACGGCGAGTGGATCGCCGCCGACGGCCTCATCCCCTTCAACCTAGACGGCTGGATCTCCAGCGGCAGCGGGAGCGAATATAACGGCTTCCTCACGCGCGGGTCAACCCGCATTGAAGCGTGGGACAGCGCCAATGAGTTCAACCTGATTACCCGCTAATTCATCCACGCTTAATCTATGCGGATATAATTCAATCACGTATGCATCGCACCCTCGTAGTATTTACGATAATGTCCCTGACATTATCAGCCTGCAGATCGTCGGCTTCGATCTGGGGCGTTCATCAAACTCCCACTCCGGTTTCGTCAAATCTGATCCCGCCTTTTTTCGACCCCTTTACTATTCAAGACAACCCGATCGTTTTCCCAACCACAACACCTCCACCCTTCAGCATCGTCGATACACCCACTACGGATGGCATCACCCCAATCATCGAACCTACCTACACGCCTTCCTACGACTCGGCCCCTTTCCTTTATTATGCGCAAAGCGGGGACATGCTGTCTGCGGTGGCAAACCGCTTTGGGGTAAAAGAGACCGAGATCACATCCGATGCAGACTTGACCAAAACCACGCTGATTGAACCCGGCACACTGCTCATCATCCCAAATACCATCAACGAGCCAACCACGCCAAATATACAGATCATGCCGGATGCTGAGATTATTTATTCCGTCACCGCCATAGACTTTGACATTGAAAAATATGTCGAAGAGCAGGGCGGCTATCTGGGTACATACAGGGAGTATCTTGGCTCGACCGGCTGGATAGAGGGGCATGCCGCCATTGACAGGCTTGCAACCGAAAATTCAATCAATCCACGGCTGATCCTGGGGCTTCTTGAGTTCGAAAGCCGCTGGGTGCGCGGGCGGCCGGTTGACCTGCTTCACACGGATTTTCCAATGGGGTTCAATGACTATCGCTACAAAGGCATGTCCGTACAAATGCTCTGGGCGATCAACACAATGTCCATTGCGTACTACGGATGGCGTGCAGGCACAATCACCCACCTTGAATTTCCCGACGGAACAAAACTGCGCATTGACCCACACTTGAACGCCGGAACAGTAGCCATCCAGTATTTATTTTCAAAACTGCACAGCCAATCACAATGGGCGCAGATTATCAATCCAGAATCTGGTTTTCCAGCCATGTACGAGGATATGTTCGGAGACCCATGGGCACGCGCAGATGAAGCCAGTCCGCTCTTTCCTGCCACCTTAAACCAGCCGCCACTCGTTCTTCCATTTGAGCCCGGCGTCCAATGGAGTTTTACAGGCGGACCGCACAACGGATGGGGACAGATTAATCCCAATATTTACGGGCAGGCGCATAGTGTATTTTCCGCCATAGATTTTGCCCCCGCTGCAGCCAAGAGCGGATGTGTCCCCACCACAACCTGGGTGCTGGCTGCAGCGCCCGGCCTGGTGGTACGTTCGGGCAATGGTGTTGTGATGGTCGACCTGGATGGTGACGGCTTTGAACAAACCGGCTGGAACCTGCTCTACCTGCACATCGCCGACAAGAACCGCGTCCCTGCCGGAACCTGGCTTGAGACAAATGACCGCATCGGTCATGCCTCCTGCGAGGGGGGCATATCCACCGGCACGCACCTTCACTTTGCAAGGAAATATAATGGTGAGTGGGTTACCGCTGATGGTCCCATTCCGTTTGTTTTGAGCGGCTGGCGCGTCGTTGCCGGTGAAGCCGCCTACAAAGGAAAACTTGTCCGCGGTGACGAGGTTATCACCGCAGATCTGCTCAGCCAGTATTGGTCCCATATCACCCGTGAAAAAGATGAATAAAAAAGAAAAAACAATTAAAACCTTTTTTTCAGCAACCCTTTGTGCTGTTTTTTCTATCACATCGTGCAGCATCCAATCTTCCACCGTAAACCCATTCGGCACGCCTGAGCCGGGGCAGTTCGGAGATGCTCAGGATTTCGCTTTTAACCAAACCCCATTGCCAACCCGATCTGTATTCAAACCCGGAGAACTTGTGGACTATACAGCGCAGACAGGCGATGCCCTGCCCGTGCTCGCATTGCGATTCAACACCACAGTGGGCGAAATATTGGCCGCTAATCCGCAAATCCCGCGTGATGCCACCACCATGCCGCCCGGCATGCCCATGAAAATCCCCATATATTACCTTGCGCTCTGGGCAAGCCCATTACAGATCATTCCCGACCACGCCTTTGTCAACGGACCTACGAATACAGGGTTCAATACTGCTGCGTTCGTCCAGTCGAATCCCGGCTGGTTAAAGAATTATCGCGTATACGCCAGCGGTAAATGGCGCAGCGGGGCAGAAATGGTGGACTATGTCGCCACCAATTACAGCATCAGTCCACGCCTGTTGCTGGCGATTCTTGAATACCAGGGCGGTGCACTTTCGAATCCTGAATTGCCGTCAAGAAGAAGCCTGCTTGGGCTTTCGCGCACTTTTTGGGAAACTCCCTATCTGCAGCTCGTTCTTGCCGCAAACATCCTCAATAACGGATACTACGGCTGGAGAATCGGAAAATTGCTCGAATTTGAAAACGCCGACAATATTTTGATCAGACCCGACCCATGGCAGAACGCGGCGTCCGTTGCGCTTCAATACTATTACTCAAGGGTTTTCACGGGAGATGAGTACACGCTCTCCACCGGACCGAACGGCCTGCTTCAGACCTACGCAAGCCTATTTGGCAACCCCTGGGATAACCCCTTTACGCTCATCCCCGGCAGCCTGCAACAGCCGGAATTCATGCTTCCGTTCCAATACAACCAGATCTGGTCGTACACCGGCGGACCCCACACAGGTTGGGGTACCGGCGAACCTCTTGCTGCAATAGACCTTGCCCCGCCCAGCGAAGATTCAGGCTGCACAAGCGTCCCGCCGGAAAATTACGTCACCGCAATGGCGGATGGTTTGGTTGTACGCTCCGGTACAGACGGACTTGCTCTTGATCTCGACATGGATGGAAACGAACGTACAGGCTGGGTCATCTTTTATCTGCATCTCGCATCAGAACAACGCGCCCCGCTTGGCACGGAATTAAAAGCCGGGGACAAGATCGGCTATCCATCCTGCGAAGGTGGACATTCGACGGGCACGCACGTCCACATTGCGCGCAAGTACAATGGCGAATGGATGGTTGCAGACAGTGCCATCCCATTTACAATGAACGGTTGGGTCGTACAGAATGGAAACCGCGAATATCTTGGCACTCTCAAAAAAGGGAATGCCGTCGCCAGGGCTTGTGATTGCGGAGACGCTTTGACGGCCATACGCGGAAGTTATCCATAAAAAATCTCCCCGCTTTCCTGTTTCACTCCATGATCAAATCGGGTACATACTTCTCCAGGTTTCTTTCCGAGATGCCGCCGATCCACATCAGGCGCACCCAGCCGTCACGATCTATCACGTAGGAGCTCGGCAAACTCATCGTATTGAATTCTCGCTGGGACTGGTACTTCTCGTCCAGCCAGACGGGAAAGGTCAACCCAAACTCGGCGACAAAAGGAGCAACAACCTGGCGCGCTTCCTCCTGATTAATTGCAATCAACACGAAGCCGTATGATTTATATTTTTCATAGAACGCCTGCAAGGTGGGCATCTCAGCCCTGCATGGAGGGCACCACGTTGCCCAAAGGTTGACCAGCACAACGTTCCCACGGGAGTCGCTCAAGGATACCATTTTCCCGGAAAGATCTTCGAGGGTCAGCTCAGGTGCGGGAAAATCAACTTTGGCGGGAACAGTTGAAAAGTCCTCAGTGGAGGCGAGCGGAAATCCCCAAAGCATGATAAACATGGCCCCAATCGTGATGAGTCCCACCCCGATTAACAGCAAGGCAATAAAACGTCCTGCGGATGGTTGGGTGGAGGAGCATTTACCTGTTTCAGTCATCATGATTATGAAGTTGTTACACCTTATAAAATTACCTATTTGACAAAGTATAACCCGGAAAAAACGAACCTGTTAAAAAGGGATAAATGTCGCTGTCTTTAGGAAATATGATACTGGCAACCTGTCCAAACGTTGATTAACATGCATGACAAATGCTGGAGTCACTCCCTTATATTCCCTTCTTCCAGGATCTCAGGCCTGCTGAAATCACAATGCTTAAACCTCTTTTTAATGCATTTTCCTGCCCGTCTGAAACCATTATCTTTGAACAAGGCGACCCGGCAAGCTATATGTACCTGATCCTCAAGGGGGAAGTTGTGATCCACTACAAACCATATGACGGACCATCCATGACCCTGACTCGACTGCGTGAAGGAGGTGTATTTGGCTGGTCGGCAGTGGTTGGCAGCAGCAATTACACCTCCAGCGTGATCAGCGAATCACAAGTGGAAGCCTTGCGCATACGAGGGGGGGATCTATGGAAACTTGTTCGGGAACACCCGGAAACAGGTAAAATCATCATTGACCGGCTTGTCCGGATTGTCTCACCCCGTTGGGAAAACGCGCATGCGCAGATCCAATTGCTTTTGAATTCCGGTCAATCGGAATAGACAGGAGAAAGAACATGGCAGCAACAGAAGTACGCGACAAAGAAGCTCAACTCCGCCATCTGGTCGAGACTCTCGATGCCTACATCGAACAATATCACGGCGGGACGGTGGAGTTCGTCTCGTTTGACGGCAGCACCCTTGAAGTGCGGCTGGGGGGGGCATGTTTGAACTGTCCCCTTCTGCCATCCACACTGCATGGCTGGGTGGCGGGAACCGTACACCAGTTCTTCCCGGGCGTGAATGTGATCGAAGCAAAATAGACGCCAGCCAAGGCAGGCAGCGGAAGAGGACATCCCGCGCGTTTGCGCGGGATGTCCTCTTCCGCTCTAGATACAAAATCATCTGCTGCCGGCAAAATATCGATAGAGCAGAAAGCCGCCGGCAATGATCAAGGCGAGTGCCCAAACGTAATTGGCAAAATCCAAAAGGGATGCTATGCCAAGGAAGCCCATGATCCCCAGCACGCCCGCGGGCCAGTACGCCCAACTCATCCTTGCCAGCAGGGCGACGAGCAGAAAAGTCAACGCGAGGCCAAAGAAGAAAAAGCCTGCCGTTTGAAATTCACCAAATCTCTCCGCGGCGACAGTCACGCCAGCGAGTGTGGCAAGCACGCCGCCGGGGATCAATGCCCACCAGCGTTCCATTGTGTTCGTCAGATATACAACGAAGAAGGTCAACCCGATTCCACCCAGCACAATCGCACCGGAATATTCCTCGAATTGTGCGGAGGCAAGGATCAAAAGCGAGAGGACGGTCAATACCCCAGCCGGGATGATCGCCCACCAGCGTTCACTACGGCTGGTGAAATACACATACCAGAAGGAAAGCGCAATGCCGCCCATAAAGACCGCGCCGCCCAATTCGTCCATGGAATCAGGAAGCAGGATCAAAATGCCAAGTGCGGCAAGCGCAAAACCGGGAAACGCACTCCACCAATGGCCGCCGAACAACAGGGCCAGGAAGACAAGCCCTCCAATGAGAAATACCGCACCCCAGAGATAGTCGGAGGCGTTTTGCAGGTAGCCCATAGCCTGCGCCAGTGCCAGTCCGCCGCCGAGGATAAGCAGCAGACCAAAGACAATCCTTAGATCAAATCGTTTCATGTCAGCACCTTTTTTATCTCACGCGCACGGAACACGCGCCGCCTTTGACGTTGATATCCACTGCATTGGCGGCGGTGTCGAAATCGGGGGATACGTCCTGCGGGAAACGAGAACGGTCCACGCTCATGTCGCCCGCGCCAAGCGTCGCGCGTACGCGGATGGCAATGCCGTCGGGTACGATCAAGGTCAGGGATGCCGCGCCAATTTCAAAGTCCGCGCTGAGGCGCCCGCTTGCCGGCAGGGTGATGGTCGAATCGCTGGCTCCCGTCTTGAAGTGCAGTCCCGTGATGTTCATGTCGCGCAAGTCGATCACGGATTTGTTCGCGCCGAGATTGAACTCCAAATCCGTTGGGATGGAGGGATTGAGCGCGACGTCCCAATCGAGGCTGAAGCGCGGACCGATGAACGGGAACGAAATATCCCGCGCGGGTCGCATCTTGACTTCGAGCCTGTCGCCGTTTCGAGAGGCTTTGTGCTCCAACCCTCCGACGAACATCCCGCGCGCGAGTTCATGCGATAAAGCGCCGCTGTGCAGGCGCAGTTCGCCCGCACCGTGATTGACCCGCAGGCTGGCTGTGGATGCGTCCTGCAATTCAATGCTGGCGGACTCTTCTTCCACTTTGCCGCGCAGGAACACGCCAGCCAGAACCCAAACCCCAAAACCGATGAGCAGCAGGGGCCAGAAAATACTCATCAACGAGCTGCCGTTCGGGAGTGTGATTCCCATGGCGCTGGCAAGCATCAAAAAACCGACCAGAAGCAGGATGCCGCCCCAGAACAACTGATAGCGGCGCATGTCATTCATCCCTGTTGCGATACGAACGGTACAACCCGCTGCCCAGCACATACAACCCGAGCAGGATCAACAAAATGGCGGGACCGTAATTGCCAAGGATGTTCCACCCGCCAAAGGATGCGGAGAAGACGAGGAACAGTACGGCGCTGAGGACCAGCAGGTTCATCCCGCGCTTGAGGTTGTGCGCTGTGTGGTCGCCAAGCAGGCCTGCGAGGATGCTCCCCACTCCCACAAAGCCGGGGATGAGCGCCCACATGTACGACCACGATGCGTAATCGCCGGTGGTCTCCTGCCAATAGAAAATGCCGCCCAATCCCGCCACGATGGCGGCAGGGACGGACAGGCCGGGCGAGCCGAGCACCAGCCCCAGAATGAAGATGACCCCGCCGATCAGCACCAGATTGGTGGGCCATTGCGTGTACGCTGAGAAGAACGCGCTGAAGGCTGGCACGGTGCGGTCAAGCAGGAACCACGCCCCGATCAAGATCAAAATGACGCCGAGCGCCAGTTGGGAACGACCTGAATTGCTCATAATTGATTCTCCTTTGTTGTGAGGTTCATTTCCTAGTGTATAACTTTTCGCTGGAAATTGAAAGCCTTTGAAGATATACGCACAAACATCAGACGGGTTTCCCAATTTCGCCGACCCACAAGCCAAATTCGGCAGGCTCCCGACCGCCGCGCAGACGCGCCAACCACGGACGAAGCACCCACCGCAACCCATAGAACGGACGCACATGCCGCCAGCGGATGCCCAGCGTCCGCCCCAACTCGTCCAGGCGGGCGTAGGTCAAAAAGCCTTCGCTCGCAATCGAATCCGATGCGAAACCGCAGCCCGCGAGAAAGCGCGCACTGCGCTCCTCCAGCATCTTAACCCCTGAGTTCGTATCGCGGTACACAGGCGTGTCCATGATGATGACCCTGCCAGTGGGTGAAAGCACGCGCAGTGACTCGCGTAAGGTCACTTCGTACCTTTCGGAATAATGAAAGGATGCATTGAAAATGACCGCGTCCACAGACTGCTCCGCAAACGGCAAATGGATAAACTCCGCTTGAACGGGTGCGAATTTCGTTTCGTAGAAAGTCCATGCGCCCAAGCCGTCTTCGGGGTTGACGAGCAAGTCCGCCGCCCAAACGTGATGCCCAAGCGACGACAGACGGTTCGACAGCCAGCCGTTGCCTGCTCCCACATCCAGAACCTTCGACTCCGCCCGCAGTAATCCCTTCAGTGCCCGAAAACTCGCCGCGCGGATTCGCCAATCAGCGGAGAAGCGTCCGCTCAGGTCTTTGAATGGCAGGGAACGATAGTACGAAGCGTCCGCCGAGAAGCGACCTTCCGCGCGGCGGACAGTTTCATAGTCTGCGATGAAGCGGGCATAGTGCGATTCGCGTTCGGGTAGCAGAAAACGCCAAATCCCATCCCTTTGCTCGAAGGTCAACCAATCCCGCAGACAGAGCAACTCCGCCTCGGTTATTTTCTGCAATTCAGCGCGACAACGCGGACAAACGAATTTCATGCGCCCTCATCGAGCAGGTCAATCGCAACGCGAAGACAATCGTCGAATGCGCGGTTGATGCGCCGCATATCAACGGGTGGATGCCAGGACAAATCCGCGAGGCTGTCCGCTGCGATGATTATGGATGCCGCGCCGACATTTCTCGCTTTGGCAAGCGCGTACAAGCCAGCGGTTTCCATTTCCACCACCTGCACATTTTCGGACCGATATTGCTTTATTTCCGCCTGTGTCTCGCGGTAGGGAGCGTCGGTCGTCCACGCCGCTCCTGACATAAATTTTATGTTACGTTCGGACAACCGCGATGCCACCTTTTGGATGAAGGCATCATCCGCATGGACGTATTTTTCGGGAGGCAGGTAATGGTACGACACACCTTCATCGCGGGCAGCTTTGTCAACCAGCACGACGCTGGCTTCATGCAGAGAAGAACTCAACGCGCCACCCCACGAAAGCAGGATAAAGCGTTTCACGCCCCAGGCGGTCATCTCTTCTACGAACGCGACCAGCGCAGGCGCGCCGATGCCAAAATCGGAAAGCACGCCCACCCGTCCCTGCGTGGATTTGACAAGATGAATATCGCCGAGCGTCCGCGTGATCTTCTTCAGGCGAAAACGCCAGCGCAGTCGGCGCAAAATATCCGCGCGCATGCAGATGACCATGCCATCAGGTGGCAGGATGTTCGGAAATTTCCCAGCCTTTCGGCGGAGGGCAAGCATATCAGCGGGTTGGATGATTGCTTCGCTTTTGTATTTTTCAGGCAGGGTTGGCACGGACATATCTTCTCCAATGAAGCCAGAGCAGGGCGGCTTGGACAATTTCAGCAATCAAGATTGACCCCGCTGCACCGCGCAATCCGTACAACGGGACCAACCAAACCAGCAGAGCGACCAAGATCAGAAACGCAAATCCCAGCGCGGACAGGACTGTCATCTCGCGTTCGACGGCGACAAACGCCAGCGAATAATACGAGACGACATAATACGGGATAACCGTCCATGCGAGAATCCGCAACGCAGAAGCGGATGAAGAAAATTCGCGTCCGAACAAGAGCAGAAGGATCGGTTCGGCAAAGAGAAACAATATCAACGCGATCATCACAGCGGCGGCGAATAACCATAATCCACTTCGATTGAGATGTGCGCCTGCCAATTTCGTCCGCGCCATTTCGGGGTAGATCGCCGTCAACGCGGAGAGATGCCCGAGTTTTGCCGCATCAACTGTCCGCGCGGAGGAGGCGAAGAGTCCCGTCTCGCTGACCGTGGTCAGGACGGGGAGGATGGTCAAAGTTATCTTTTCATACAGCAAGCGCAGAGTCCCGATCAACGCCATGCGCACGCTGGACTTTATCAGGGCTGGGATACGACGGGGGGCAAATATCCATTTTTCGAGAAAGCCGCGACAAAGGAAGAATCCAAGCGCCGCGCCAATGACGTGAACGCAGAGCAAATAAAATGCGAGTTGCGCCACCGAGCCGCGCATACCGAGCAGGAGCAAGACCGCCAGCAAGTGCGTCAGCGCGGAAGCGAAATGCATGATGGAAAATCCATCCATTTGTTGAACACCGCGCAAGATGGTGGTGAAGATTGTGAAGAATGACAAGGGCAATAGCGCAAAGACATAGATCAATAGCGGGCGTTGGACGGGCAGGAATGGCGCAAGGACGAACGCCAGCAAAATGAAAACAACCGAGATGGATAATTGTAAAACCAGCGCGGCGGGCAGGTCTGAAAAATCATTTGCGGAGGAGATTCGGCGGATGAGAATCATGTCGGTGCCAAAGGTGGAGAAGGCGTTACCGATCAACACAACCGCTGTGATGAATGCGTATTCGCCAAAGCCTGCGCTTCCCAAGTATCGCGCCAGCAGAAGATTGGATATTACCGCCAGCGCCTGTGAACCATAGCGCGAGCCGACCGTCCACAGGATGTTTTTATACAGGCGCATACTGAAACGCATACATCAGAAAATCGCCCCAGCGATTGAATGGAAAGGACGCGCCAATGCGCTCGTCCAGTTTAAGAAACGCATTCGTCAGACGCGGAAAGCGGTGCGGGAAGCGATCCATGTAGGACGGCGGGCAGAACAACGAAATGGAGCGTCGGCGCAGAAGATGGAAGTCCGCGCCAAACGCATCGCGTACCGCCTTTGGGCTGTGATACCACGTCATGATGTTCGCATCTTCCACGTTGGCGGAAACGCCGTTCGGATGAAAGCGCCGAAACGCCACACGGAACTGTCCGCGCAGGGCTTGCAGGGTTTCCCACGGACAGAACGGCGGCATGACGACCCAGACGACATGTCCATTCGGTTTGAGCAGGCGCGGCAGGAATTTCGTCACGACATGCAGATCGGGGATGCAGTTCAGCCCGCCGAAATTGGAAAAGACCAGATCGAATGGTGCGCCTTGCACGGCATCCAAATCCGTGAACGAAGCCTGCTGGGCAGTAAAACGATTCCCGCCATTCAGGTTTTTGATCTTCGCTTGAATCGCCGAGACCATGCCGCCCGCCACATCCGTGGCATGGACTCGGTATCCGTGCTGAAAGAAATAAGCCGCATCCGAGCCTGTGCCTGCGTTCAGTTCCAGTATCGAACCATCTCTTGGAATCCGCTCCATCACTTCGCACCGAATCACATCCCGCGCCCAGCGGATGACGGGATGTCCTTCACAATAGGCATCATAGACTTCCGCTTTGCGCGAGAAGCCTTCATCCACGGCGCTCAAATCAAGCATGGAAAGCAAACCTATTCATCTGCGTTCACATCGTACCCGAATGGGTATCTGTGGCAAATCTTTTCAATCTCATTTCGCTCCGCAGCATCCCAAGCAGATAATACGGCGTGCGCGCGATCCTGCGCCAATCCCGTTTTTGCCATGCGCGGCGCAGGCGGAATTCGTGATGGACTCGTCCATGCAGGATACGATAGAACTCCTGCGGGAACGGTCCGCGATACAACATTGCCAAATCATCCGAATCCAACCAATTCTGTTTTTCACCCAGTTCCATTTTGACGCGCTCGTGGAATTTCGTCCCAGGCAACGGATAAGAAACCGAAACGCCGATGTCATCAGGCATGCATTCGCGCACCATCTTCAAGGTCTTTTGCACGTCTTCCCACATCTCACCGGGATAACCGAACTGCAAAAAGAATCCCACTTCGATTCCATTTGCGTGCAGCAACTCGGCAGCGCGGTGGATGTCTTCCACTTTGTCGCCCTTGTCCATTGCATCCAGAATTTTCTGCGAACCCGACTCCGCGCCGATCCACACGGTCTTGCATCCCGCCTTCGCCAGCGCGGACGCCGTCTTTTCGTTGACCAAGTCCGCGCGTTTCAAGCATTTAAACGGGATGACCGCATCCGCTTCGATGAGCAACTCCGCGAACCGTTCCATCCAATTCGGCTTCAGCCCGAAGATGTCATCCGCAAACCAGATGTGGTCGGGCGCGAAATTTTCCCTCAGCCATTTCATCTCCGCCGCCACATTTTCAGGCGAGCGCGAGTTGTAGCGCTGTCCCCAGATCGGCTTGGCGCACCAGTTGCAGTGATATGGACATCCGCGCGTGGTGACCATGTTCATCGAGAAATAACCGTGACGCTCGTGCCAGATCGTTTTATATTTTTGGATTTCTATTAAATCCCACGCAGGAAAAGGCAAAGCATCGAGATTTTTGATATCAGGTCGGCGCGATGCGTGATGCGTGATGCGTGACACAAGACCGATGACATCGCTCGCTTCCTTCCCAGCCGACAGTTGGTCCAGCAATTCCCCGAGCGTTTCTTCTCCCTCACCTAGTAGACAGTAGTCCGCGCCATGTTCGAGATATTTGTCGTAGTGATCGGTCGCGTCCGCGCCGCACAGGATGACAGTGCATCCGCGCTCCTTCGCCATGCGGATCATCGTGAAGGCGGCTTCGCGCATCCGCAGGAGACACATCTTGGAGAGGTAGTTGAAATTATCCTCGAAGATGACCGCGTATTGCGGCTGGTGTTCATCAAGCGAATTTGCCCATTCGTCTTCGGATTCAGCCAGCATCGCATCGAAGAGCGCCACATCATACCCCTTTTCGCGGATGTAACTGGCGGCATACAACGTCCCAAGCGGCGGGTAGGGCATCATCGCAGCCCAGAGTTTGGGGTCGAAGCGCAGGTAGTAGGATTGTCCGAAGAGAATTTTCTTCATGCATGCACCTTCAATTCTCGAAGCCGCTCTTGATAGGCACTCATCGCCCTTGAGCCGTGATTGTCGAAGTTTCCCTGGCAGATATCGGCAGAAAAGTTGGTTTCGGCGCCATAGCCCGCTTGTTTTTTGAAGCGGGCGATCTTGCGGTTCATTTCCCAGGATTCAAGGAGATCGCCGTGTTTGCCGGCAAGAAGAGTTTCAATAAAAATCTGGATTGCCACGCCAGCTTTGAGGTCCTTCGCATCGCTCAAGATGACATTTGTGTTGAGATTTGGCAAAATATCCAAAACCCATAAATTGACCATGCGCAAACAGTTGAATACATCCATCCCGCTGACGGGAATCATCTGGGCGAATTCGCGGGCGGTGTAGAGATTTCTTACATCCCATGCCAGCGCGTTTTCAGAGACAATGATATTCGGGCAGATGACATCCCCGAACAAGCGAGCAAGCTTGCCAAACAACAGAACAAAAGCACGGGCGGCCCATACCCGCCCAGGCTTGACGACGAGCATGTAATCCATGTCATTGTTTTTCGAGAGGTTAAGCATGGCAAGGGAACCCGTCAGTGCAACCATGCGGATAAATGGCAGTTTGCCGATGAGGCGCCCGTAGAACATGGCGCGCTCAAAGGCTTTGTGGGAATCGGCTTCGCGCTGTTTGCGGATGTTCACGATCTCGGGGCGGTCTGTGATGAAGTAACAATCGTCTTTGAAAGATACTTTGTCCATTTGAGATGCGCAGAGTTTGATTTCGTTTCGTCCGGCGGGGATGGTGAGAAATTTCTGCAACTCGTCCATGGTCAGCGGATGGTCAAAAATGTCGGAATATGCCAGCGTGGCGAGGATGGCATGTTCGAGCAGGGAAGAGTCAACAAGGGCGGGCGGTTGGGATGTGAATGTCAGGGACAAAAGCATGGTCCTTTATGCAGAAGCAGGCTTGGCGTCGTGGGCGAAGCGGGCCGAGATGGACTGGGCGATGGTCAAGCCTGAGCAGAAAAATAACCCCAACGCGAAGAAAAAGGCATAGATCATTACCAGATAATAACCGAGATGAAAGGCGAACCAGCCGGTGAAAAGATTGAAAATGCCAAGAAGGATTTCGAAGACGATGAGAGAATCAACCTTGACCTGATAGCGGCTGCCCAGCCATGGCTGGGCGCGATGCGTGATGCCGAACTTCGGCGTGCGCTCGAATGGTACGGAGCGTTTTCGGACAATCTGGAACACGGCGCGCATCGTGTTGAGCGCCATGCCGGACGCGAACATGGACATCAAAAAGATGAGCGGAAAAGCTTGAAACCAGCGGCGGCGGAGAAGCTGCTGGGCGGTGGAAAAATAGATCGCAGGCACAAGCGCGAGGAAGTTCATCACCAAGCCAAGCCCGATGGGTTGAAGCAGGGTTGGGTATTGACTCGCAAACCAAAGAAGCAGCGGGTAAAACAACATCAGTGCAACGGTGAGCAGATGAAGCAAATAGCCTGTGAGATGAAGCGTGGCTTGAGTTTTACGCGCAAATGAAAAATCCGATTTCCAGATCACGGGAATATATTTCACAGCGCATTCAAGGCTGCCGCGTGCCCAGCGATATTGCTGCCGGCGATATGCCGTAAAACTGACTGGCAGTTCGGCGGGCGCTTCCACATCACCTGCGTAGCGCGCGGTCCAGCCGCGCAGGAAGGCGCGGTAGGACAGGTCCATGTCTTCGGTGAGCGTATCCGCCTGCCAGCCGCCCGCATCCAGAATGGCGGATTTGCGCCAGATGCCCGCCGTGCCGTTGAAATTGAACACGTACCCGGCGCTCGAACGTGCAAGCTGGTCAATCGCGAAATGCGCATCCAATGAGAAGGATTGCAGGAGGGTAAGCAGTGAATAATCGCGGTTCAAATGTCCCCAGCGGGCCTGGACAAAAGCCACTCGATCATGGAGAAAATGCGGCACCATGCGGCGCAGAAAATCACGCTGCGGGAGGAAATCCGCGTCGAAGATGGCGATGAAGTCACCCTTTGCGGTCTCAAGTCCATTGGCAAGCGCGCCTGCTTTAAATCCATCACGGTTCGTGCGGTGGATGTGAATGACATCGATCCCTTGCGCTTCCAGCCGCATCACTTTTTCAGCGATCAATGCGGCAGTATCATCGGTCGAGTCGTCCAAGACTTGGATTTCAAGCAGGCCACGCGGATAATCCAGATCCGCGCAGGCATCCAGCAGGCGCGCCGTCACGTACCACTCGTTGTAAATTGGCAGCTGCACGGTGACAAAAGGAAATGCCTGCAATTCCCCCGTCTTCGCCTCCAAAAGTTTATCCCGCTGTTTCAATCCACGTAACGCAAGGAAAAGCATATTAAAAATATATGCAACCAGCATCCCCATGGCAAACACATATGCGGTCAGAACAGGCGAAAGAAGATATGGCAACAAACTCATTCTACGTCGTCCTTATCACTGCCGCAGAAAACAAGCCCCAGCCCAGCCATTGCCACAAACGCCCCGGTACATACATCCACGTGTAATAGTCGAATAACCCGACCACGAACACCGCAAGCAACAAGGCAAGTGAGCCCATCACCAGAGGCCTGCTTATCAAGTCACGCCAGCGCACGGCAAATATGATCAATGGGATAATCAATAGCAATAGATAAAATACGCCGCCAAACACGCCCGTCTCCATTGCAGCGTTCAACATCGCGTAATGGGGCGGCTGAAAATCCAGGGGAAAATTTTCAAAACGGTTCTTCATTGCCAGCGGCGATGCGCCCAAACCAATCCCGATCGCGGCGTGCTCCACGAATAACGTATTGCCTGCACCCAGCAAAAACACGCGCTCCCGCATTTGATCGTCCTGCGCGATGTTCCCGGAATTGATCCGTGACTGGAACAGGGAAATATTTTTTGTGATGAATGGCGTGACGACTAGCAGACTCAACACCCCAAGCAGAATCGCCCGTTTGACAGAATCCCACCTGCGGGCAGACGCTTCAAATCCGACCATGAAGCTGCCGGCCACCATCAGGCTTAACCACGCCGAACGGGAGAAGGTCATCACCAGCGCGGGAAATGCAACCAAAAAGACAACCGCCGCCAGCCTGTGCTGGCGGCGATTCCCGTACAAGACCACCGCCAGCATAAGGACGAATCCGAAGGCGATACAGCCGCCGAGAATGTTCGGGTGATCGCTCAAGCCATAGGCGCGCAGGAAGCGAGATCCATCCGCGATGACAACACTCACACCGGAGCGGACAGGGTCAAGCGAATGTTCGCCAAGGATCTGCAGTCCCAAAGAGGACTGAGCGAGCGACTGTCCAATAGCAACCATGGACTGAATGATAACTTGAAGCATGACAGGGACAATCACCCAAACAGGGGAATGAATTTCATTGACAATAAAAAAATATAAGAAAAGCAGAAGTAGCAACCGGGCAGCATGATACCGAGAGAGGAACGGATCCACACTCCCAATGACAGAGACCCACCCTGCAACAACCAAGCCCGTAAGACAGATCCAGATCAATCCATTCCCCATACGCACCCTGTGAGGCTTCACCAATAATGAGCAGCCCCAAAAGACAAGCATGTACAGCAACGTCCAGTCACTTCCAAACAGATGAAAATCAGTGTAATCGGAATAAACAGGGAAGAATGGACGCTGCCACACGTCCAGCCGCCAGCGCAGAGGAAGGAGGAGAACCGTCAACGCAAATGCAACGCGTGCGGCGATCAGAAAATAGTGCGATACTCGATTCGGCAAAGATAATGACATTAAATCAGACCTTAATAATCCTCTTTCTTATTATAATCGGTGAATGAATTTGAAACTTGCCATCAATGGGCGTTTTCAACACAGGCGCGTCACCGGCGTGGATCGATACGCCGATGAAATATCCCGTCGACTGAACGTGCAAAAACGATTTATCAAACCGAACCGTTCGCTTGGACGGGTAGCGGGGCATTTGTGGGAGCAGTTCGTTTTGCCACGATTAATTCAAGAAGGTGAAATCCTGTGGTCGCCCGCCAACTCCAGCGCGTGGAGTGTGGCGAATCAGGTGGTGACCATACACGACGCAAGCGTGTTCGACCACCCCGAATGGTTTCGTCCCGCCTTTGCATCATGGACGAGACTTTCATGGAAAATACTCGCGAAGCGGGCAAAGGCGATCGTCACGGTTTCCGAGTTTTCAAAGCAGAGATTACAGCATTTCCTTAACATCCCTGCTGAAAAAATCCATGTGGTGTATAACGGGGTTGGGGAGTCGTTCAAACCGCAGGGCCAAAAACAAATTAATGAAATGAAGAAAAAATTCGGGCTGAACAAACCCTATTTTCTTTCTGTCGGTACGCTGGAGCCTAGAAAGAATTTGAAGGCTTTGATTTGTGCTTGGGAATTGGCAAATTTGAAAGGGTACGGGTTGTTCATTGCAGGCGCGGAATCCGTAGGTCATGTTTTCAACGTCACCGATCTAATTTCTGTAGCCCGTCACGCTGCATACCCTTTCAGGGCACTTAGCGTGACCTACGTCAGTGACGAAGATTTGCCCGCCGTGTACGCCGGCGCGACGGCGTTTGTCTATCCATCTTTGTATGAGGGATTCGGTCTGCCCATTCTGGAGGCAATGGCATGTGGAACGCCCGTTATCGCATCAGACAGCGCAGTGTTCAGGGAAATCTACAGCGATGCCGCGATTCCAATCAATCCGCGCGAGCCGCAGGAACTCGCACACGCCATGCGGAACATAATCGAAGACAAATCGCTTGCAGAGAACCTGCGCCAGCGCGGGTTTGAAAAAGCGGTACAGCTTTCGTGGGATGAATCCGCGCGAAAAACGCAATCCATCATCAGGAACATCCCATGAAACTAGCGATCATCCATGAATGGCTGAATGTGTTCGGCGGAGCCGAGAAGTTACTTTCCGAAATCCTTAAACTTCATCCACAAGCGCAAGTGCACGCGCTGATCCACAACAAATCAAATCTCATCGGCACACCGCTCGACGGGCAAAGCGTCAAAACATCCTTCCTGCAACATATCCCCCGTGTCGAACATCTCTACCGCGGACTGCTCCCGATTATGCCGCTTGCCATCGAGAGCATGAATGTCCGCGAGTACGATATGGTGTTGTCCATTTCCCACGCTGTTGCACACGGCATCAAAACTCATAAAAATCAAATCCACATTTCCTACATCTGCACGCCGATGCGCTATGCCTGGCACTTGCAGGACGACTACCTGCATCTACACCATTTGGACAAGCCGATTCTCGGCTCCGCCGCGCGCCTGACCTTGAGCCTGCTTCGCCGTTGGGACAAAGTCTCCGCCGCCCGGGCGGATCACCTGCTCGCCATCTCGCAATGGACGGCACAGAAGATTCAACAGGCATGGGGACGCGAGTCGCATGTCATCTACCCGCCTGTGAATGTGGAGCGGTTTTCGCCAGCCAAAGAGCGCGATGATTTTTACATCCACGTTTCACGGCTGGTTCCCTACAAAATGACGACGGAGATCGTCAAAGCGTTCAATGCGTTGAAACTTCCGCTCATCGTCATCGGCGATGGACCTGAAATGTCACACCTGCAAAAACTGACGAAAGAAAACGTCAAACTGCTGGGGTATCAACCTGACGATGTAGTTACCGACCTGCTCAACCGCGCTAAAGCATTCGTGTACATGGCTACCGAAGACTTTGGGATCGCAATGGTCGAAGCGCAGGCGGCGGGATGTCCCGTGATTGCATATCGGACAGGCGGCGCGACGGAGATCGTTCGAGATGGAGAGACAGGGTTGTTGTTCAGCGATCAGACGGCTGATGGTTTGTGCGAGGCGGTTCTTCGATCTGAAGGGAAGGAATTAAAAAACAAAGCCGCAAGAGAAAATGCGGCTCGCTTTTCGAGAGAGAGATTTAAGAAAGAGTTTTCAGCCTACTTTGAGGAGATTGCTTCGGGCGGCCTTGATTGAGCAGACCCAAGACCGCATCGAAACCCGTCGCCTTCGCACACATTACATGACAGCCTTCGCCAATGCCTCCAGGCCTGCGAGATCGTCCAGGTCCAGCCATTGGAGCATGACCCGTTGAAGTCCGCTTTCTTCGAGTTTGCGCAATTGCTCCTTGACACCACTCGCGGAACCAGCCACAATTCCACGCTGATGCAATTGCTCAAGCGATTGTCCGCGGGCTTCGACTTTTTCTTTCAAAGCGGATTCGGTATGACCGAAAACACAGCCCGTCATCATCGAGCGCCGCATGGACTTTGGCTCGCGGTTCTCGGCTTTCAAGGCTTCTTGCATCAATCCATTCAACTCTTTGACCGTCTCAGGCGGGGCAAAGATGATATTCCACTCGTCGGCATAGCGGGCGGCAAGTTTCAGCGTACGATTCTTTCCGTTCCCGCCGATCAGGATTGGGGGACCGCCGAGGCGTTTTGGACGTGGGAGCAGAGTCGTTTCGCGGATCTGGTAATACATCCCGTCGAATGAAACAGGCGAGTCGCTTTTCAATAATTGAGTCACCGCCTGCAAGCCTTCTTCAAAGCGCTCCATGCGGGATTTTACATCCAGCAAATCGAAACCGTAGAGATGATGCTCGCGTTCCTGCCAGCCTGCGCCGAGACCGAGTGTCAGCCGTCCGTTCGAGAGGTCGTCCACGGCGGATGCCATGCGGGCGGTGTGCGCGGGATGCCGAAATGAAAACGGCGTGACCAGGGGACCGAACTCGATGCGCTCGGTGTTGCACGCCAGCCAGGTCAGCGAGACCCATAACTCGAGCGAATCCTTGTTGGGCGGATTCATGTTGGTGAAGTGATCGGAGCGGTACAAGCCGACAAAGCCTAAATCTTCGACAAGGCGGGCGATGTTCCGCCAGCGCGCCCAGTTCAATCCGTTTTGACCTTCGATCATGATGGCGATTTCAAGCATGGTGGCTCCTTCCCCCTGAGTGTACATTAAAAATACTGCAGGGGCGACCGCGAACAATGGCCAAGAACTATTGTCGATCCTGCATTTTTCATCCCACCCCTCTTGCCATGAGCGGAGCGGCGAACAAGACCAACACCAGCCCGATCATTTCCAGCCAAAGCAGCAGGCGGATGTTTTTATACTCGTTGTCCGGGATTTCAGGCGCTTTATTTTGCGTCAGCATCGGATTCCATTTGATGTAGCGGATGGTCGGGTAAACAGACAACATACCGATGATCACGAATAACGCCATCTTTGTCCAGAAGATGTGGTTGTACAGATAGTAATTCGGTCCCTTCTCGAAGAAATACACGCGCAGTAACCCGACGATGATCAGCAAGCCCGCCGAAATGCCATAGACCAAATCCACACGCTGGATGCGGCGCGCCTCGGGGACGGTCAGTTCCTTGCGGTAGGCGACGAATTCATACACCAGCGCCGCCGTCAGCGCGAATGCAAGGATGTGGTGCAGGCTTGCCATGATGGAATTTACGATAATCATAATGTTCTCCTTTTTGCCGTGTCATTGCGAGCGAGCGCTCGTTGCGGCAAAGCAATCTCCCCGCCACAATAGTGGATTGCTTTGCCACCTGGTTTCGGTACGGGCTTCGCCCTGCTCAACCGACCGTGACACTCAGTGACGTTTATTTCTTTTCAGGATGACTTCGATACCACGCCACCGTTTCCTTGATCGCTTCGCGCATCGGTGTAGCCTTCATTCCGAAGGTATTCTCGAATTTGCTTGAATCCACAATAAAGGGCTTCTCAAACCCGTACATCATCTCAACCATCTCCTTCGCTTCAGAGATGAACAAACCGCCGATCCACATCATCGCCCGTCCCATCGCGCTGAATGCAGGTGGGATGCCCATCTCTTCGGCGATCATCGTCACCATCTCGCGCTGGGTCACGCGCGGCGAGTCGTTCGGTACGTGCCAAGCCTGCCCATCCGCTTCGGGACGACCGCCCAAAATCACAAGCGCCTTTCCAAAATCAGGCGCAAACGTATGCGTGTGCGGCAGGTCGATATTCCCCACCAAATTCGCCGCCTTTCCATGCAGCAGCGGATAGAACGTCCGCTCGCCCATCGCCGCCGTCGGCAGCCCCCACGGACCGAAGAAGTCCGATCCGCGCCCGGTAGTCACGCGTAATTTACCCGTGTGATGCGCTTCAAACGCGGCATCGCTGACCTCACTGCGCACGCGTCCCTTGCGCGTATGAGCATTGTGCGGCGAATCCTCCGTCAGCGGCGCGCCGTTTGTGTCGCCATACATGTATAGATTTTCAACCAACACCAATTTGGCGTCACCTCCCGTCAAACCATCGATGATGGATTTTTGCAACGGCGGGAATTTTTCGACCCATTGGTGGTATTCGGGTTGAGACGCCTGATACACGACCTTCGCGCCACGCGTCACTTCTTTGACCTGTGCCTGGTCATACAGATCTGCGGCTCTGACCTCCACCCCGGCAGGTACTTCGTCCATCCGCCCCGAGCGGTTCACCATGCGGACGGATTCCCCGCGTTTGACAAGTTCTACCGCAATCGCGCGTCCGATTGCACCTGTTCCAAAAACAACATGATTTACAGACATCCTATTTTCTCCGTTTATGCTTGAGCAATGATAATATTTTCCATGCCTAGTTCCCGCTTTTCACAAATTGTTTGATGATCGAATCGATCTCGTAACGATACAAGTCCGCTCCATCCATGCCAAATGGCGGCATTTTGCCTGAAATTTCAAGTGAAACCAGTCCATGCACGCGGCTCCAAACGATCATTGCAACAGAGAGCGAGAAAATATGGTAATCTCCCGCAAAATCCTGCCGAACATCTAATTGTTGTTCGTACCCGGAATGAACGGCGGGAAAATTCTCCGCAGACAGATTATTGGCTATACGCAAACCGTCAATTACACTGACCAAGGCACTGAGCGAACGTGCCGCAGAAGGAAGGACCTCCTTCACCGGAGAGACATATCCCGGAATGGGCGTACCAAAGACCAGCTGGTATCTCTGGGGGTATTCGATCGCCCACTGACGGTATGCCATTCCGATTGCGCGCAGCCGCTCCACCAAATCGGCTTCCGGGACAGCATCTCGCGCCGCAATCTGCGCATCGCCAAACGTAGTGTATGCATCAATGATGAGTGCGGTGACCAGCGCGTCGCGGTCTCGGAAATAGTTGTAGATGGCGGGAGCAGTTATCTTCAACTCGCGCGCAATCGCACGCAGCGACAAAGCTGGCGCACCAAACTTGGCAGTCAGTTTCCATGATGTTTCCTTGATGACTTCTTGAAGATTAGTGATTTGGTGTTTTTTGCTCGGCCTGGCCATGTTGGCTCCCAATATACTTTACGATGTAAATATACATCGTAAAGTATATTTTATCAAGATATATCCAGGAGATAAAACTTTGTCCGCGCAGAGATTCCCCTGTAATGAAATCACAAATAGCAAACCAGCTGGCATTGCGGTATAATTAGATACAGTCAGTCTAAATTATTCCCCAAGGAGAAATGCGCAAATGGATAACAAGTTCCTGCAATTCATCGTCTCGCTTTTCATTCCCCCGCTCGCCGTGTACATGAAAACGGGCAAGATCGACAACACCTTCTGGTTGAATATCGTCTTGACCATTCTCGGCGGCATCCCCGGCTTGCTCCACGCCTGGTATGTGATCTTCGCCAGGTAAAGCTGCGCATATATTAAAGGACTTCCGAGGCTGTCACAGCCTCGGAAGTCCTTTAATATTGCAATCTACATTACTTCCTTCACCCCCCCCCCCCCCCGCAGACCTGGAATGTTTAGCCCAGGTCAATTTCCCGCTTTCCGACAACTCCCCACTGTGCGTTGCATGTCAGGTATTAATAAGCTAATCTCCTTTTTTGATACAATGAGACCACACTAACTCGTGTTTTCTGTGGATTGAAAAGGAGCAAGGCACCATGTTTAAAAAACCAAACGAAGAGTTTGTCAAAGAAGGGGCGCAAACCGTCACGGAAAAAGATGTTGAAAAAATTATCAGCAAATCTGAAGAACTCAAAAAGAAATTCAGCGCCAGGGGTCCGCTGGCGCGGTTTAGGGAGGATGGTCAACTTCTGATCGCGATCGTCAAGGATTACTGGTCAGGCGCGTATCGCAAGATCCCTTATGGCACCATCACATCGATCGTGTTCACGCTCATTTACGTCCTAAATCCCTTCGACTTGATACCGGATATGCTGCCGTTCATCGGTCAACTGGACGATGTTGCGGTCATGGGAGCGTGTTTGATCCTGATCGAGCAGGATCTGCACAAGTATAATGACTGGAAACAGGGGCAGGCGTGAAAAATTGAGCCGTCTATAATCCCCACAGAGCGATCCACTCGCCGGCATGTTTCGGATGTTGGGCTGCTGACAATTTTTCAATTTCAACCAATTTACCAACGCTCTTCTTCACCACCTCATTCCCCCAGCCGAACAACTTCTGCACATCGCGCAATTGAGCCGCACCGACCATGTCGAAATACAACTCCAGCAGTTTCGCGCGCGCCTGTGACTGGGTGATCTTGCGTGCCTGCTCGGACAGGTCGGGGAAATGATGTGTGGTGATCCCGTAGATGTGCGAATACTTCCACGCACCCGCCTGTGCCACGCCAACCGGCAATATTTTGAAATCGCGCTGTAAATATTCCAACGCCTTGCTGAATTCCGTATCCTTTACATTGGAAAGTTTCGCCAGTTTCCGCAAGTCCAGCGTGTTCAATTTGCCATGCTCGAGCAGAGTTTCATAGACCTGCTTCGCGGCTTGCGTCAAGCGTCCCTCGTGATAGGCAATCAGATAATCTTCTTCAGGCTCACCATAATTCTCGGAGAGCGCATAAAAATAGGGTGCGATCTCCAGCGAGATCATCGTCGCTTTGCCGCGCATAATTTTCCCGTAATACCATATCTTTTTATCGAGGGCATCATCCTTCCAGCCCCAGGTGATGTGACCGGGATCATCGTGTTTGTCGGCAACAGGTCGGTCGCCTGCAACCGCCGTCCACAGCGAGGGCAGGACAATCCCTTTGATGGGCCAGAAATAGACGAAGCCGCGCTGATTGACAAAAGTCAATGCCTGGCGCAGAGTCGAAAGCCGTTTTGCGGGAGGCAGGTTGAAGGTCCGCGCGCGAAGCGTTTGCAATTTCTTAACATTGAGCATGCCTGCATTTTAGTCCATGTGAGTTACAATCGCAAAGAAAATGATCAAAATCTTTAGGGACACGGACGAGCTAAGTCAATTTGCGGTGGTGGCATTCATCGAGACCGCGAACCAGTCCATCGCAAAGCGCGGGCGTTTTTTGGTCGCGCTCTCTGGCGGCAGCACGCCCATGAAGTTATATGGACGGCTCGCTTCGGAAACACTGGATTGGAGCCGCGTTCATTTCTTTTGGGGCGACGAACGTTGTGTGCCTGTGGACGATGCTGGCAATAATTACGGACAAACAAAAAAAGTCCTCTTCGACAAAATCGGGAAGACAAACATTCACCGCATCAGTTCCGAACTCGAACCCGGTTCCGCTGCGAAGGACTATGCCCAAACCCTGAGCGGATTCGCGGACGCGCCGTTCAGCTTTCCCCGTTTCGATCTTGTCCTGCTCGGCATGGGCGATGACGGTCACACCGCCTCATTGTTCCCCGGATCGCCCATTGACATTAAAACACCCGCACTCGCTGTAACCGCGCACTATCAAGATCGCCCCGCAAACCGCGTGACCCTGTCTCCGCTGGTATTCAATCAGGCAAGAGAGATTTGGTTTTTGGTGACAGGCGCCGGCAAAGCGGAGACATTGCGAAACGTCTTGAAGGGTGAAAGAAATCTTGAAAAATATCCCGCACAACGAATCCAGCCCGTGGATGGGAATCTGGTTTGGATGGTTGCTGAAGCGGCGGGGAGTTTTTTGTAAAAGACCCAAAGGAGTTTACCAACATGGACCTGGCAATGATCGGGCTTGGCAAAATGGGATTAAATATGGCGACCCGCCTCGTGCGCGGCGGACATCGTGTTATCGGACATACCCGCTCAAAAGAAGGCGTGGAAGCCGCGATCCAAAACGGTGTGGACGGCGCGTTTTCGCTGGAAGAGGCCGTCGGCAAATTGACATCCCATCCGAGGATCATCTGGGTGATGGTTCCTGCGGGAAAGCCCACCAAGAAACTCATCGAAAATCTCGTCGGGTTGCTACGCAAAGGTGACATCATCATCGACGGCGGCAACTCGAATTACAAGGACACCATCCAGCATGCGGAAATGCTCGCCACCAAGGGCATCCACTTTGTGGACTGCGGCACCAGCGGCGGGATTTGGGGACTCGCCGAAGGCTACAGCCTGATGATCGGCGGCAAGGTCGAGGCGACCGAAATCCTGCGCCCCATCTTCGAAACGCTTGCCCCCGCAAAAGATTTGGGTTGGGGGCGCGTTGGTCCACATGGCGCAGGACATTACGTCAAAATGGTGCATAACGGCATCGAGTACGGCATGATGCAAGCCTTTGCTGAAGGATTCGGCATCCTGAAAGCAAAGGATGAATTTGGACTCGACCTCGCGCAGGTCTCGCACATCTGGCAGCACGGAAGCGTGGTCCGCTCATGGCTGTTGGATCTGGCGGCAAATGCCCTCGACGAAGACCCCGGACTAAAGGACATCAAACCCTGGGTGGCGGACTCGGGCGAAGGCCGCTGGACGGTGTTCGAATCCATTGACCTCGATGTGCCCGCACCTGTCATCACCCTCGCGCTGCAAATGCGCTTCGCCAGCCGCGATGAGGAGAACTACCCTGCCCGAATGCTGGCAGCGCTCCGCAACCAGTTCGGCGGGCATGCGGTCAAAAAGGCGAAATAATCATATCCGGTGTTTGAGTAACCCCGCGTGTTTTTCGCGGGATGTATCGAAACCACCAGTTGATGAAAAGCAGGAAGTTTAACAGTATTCCCTCGGAGTAAATATGGAATTAGTGTTATGACCATCCCACTTTATAACGGACTCCCCGCCACGATCATCATCTTTGGCGCATCAGGCGACCTGACGCAGCGCAAGTTGATCCCCTCTCTGTTCAATCTCTTCCACAAACGGCGTACGCCTAAGAATCTCCGGATCATCGGTTTCGGCGGCACGGATTTTACCGACGAGCAGTTCCGCGAGCACCTGCACAAAGGACTGAAGGAATACGCGGGTTATCCGTTCACTGATGAGGACTGGAACCTCTTTGCACCAAAACTGCGGTACCTGTGCGGGAAATATAATGAAATAAGCGCCTTCCAAAGGCTTAGTGAACAACTCGCCAAATTGGAAGACGGCGAAGCGAACCGCCTGTACTACATGGCACTTCCGCCCACCCTCTTCCCTGCCATCCTGGACAACCTTGATTCGACGGGTCAACTGCATGAGAATAGAGCCTGGCGACGCGTGGTTCTGGAAAAGCCATTCGGCACAGACCTTGAGTCTGCTGTGACGCTTAACAAACAAGTCCACAAGGTACTGAGTGAAAATCAGATCTACCGCATTGATCACTATCTCGGCAAGGAAACCGTACAGAACATCCTGTTTACGCGCTTTGCAAACACCATCTTCGAACCCGTCTGGAACCGCACCTATATTGACCATGTCCAGATCACGGTTGCCGAGAAAGTCGGCCTGGAGCACCGCGCAAAATTCTATGACGGCATTGGCATCCTGCGCGACATGTTCCAAAACCACCTGCTTCAATTGCTCACCCTCGTTGCAATGGAGCCTCCTGCCTCGTTCAGCGCGGGCCACTTGCGGAATGAAAAAGTGAAAGTCCTCAGTGCGATCCAGCCGATGACCTCCGAGCAGGTGTCAGCAAATACGGTACGCGCTCAATATAAAGGCTATCGAAAGGAGGGCCAGGTCAACCCCGATTCTGCCACGGCCACGTACGCAGCACTGCGTCTCTTCGTGAACAACTGGCGCTGGAAGGGCGTGCCGTTCTTTTTGCGTTCGGGCAAAAATCTCACTGAAAAACATTCACAGATCATCATCCAGTTCAAGGAACCCCCGCTCGCCATGTTCCCCATGCAAACATTGAAGGCGAACATGCTCGTGCTTTACCTGCAGCCCGATGAAGGCGTGCACCTGCGCTTCGAGGCCAAAGCCCCCGATACCGTCTCTGAAACGCGCTCGGTCGACATGGAATTCAAATACGCCGAAGCCTTTGGCAAAACCGCCATCCCCGAAGCCTATGAAAGACTCCTGCTCGATGCCATTCAAGGCGACGCCGCGCTCTTCACCCGCGCAGATGAAGTGGAAGCCGCCTGGGCGCTGATCGACCCAATTTTGCAAACGTGGGAAACGCATCAGACTCCGCCATTGGCTGTTTACAAACCAGGCAGCTGGGGCCCACCCGAGGCAGATACCCTGCTCGCCCGCGACGGACGCCGCTGGCTTAATGAAGAAGCCAGCCTGATGCTGGAAAAGCAGGCATGATTCCGCTACAGCCGGGGTTGCCGCGTTCCCATTGCATGGGGAGGATCCGGATGAAGTACTACGCGCGGCGGACAACGCACTTTATCACGCAAAAAATTCTGGGCGGAATTATGTAATGACCGCAGGCAACCCTCCATAACAATGGTTCTACTTGACAGGCACAATCTCTTCCTTGGTCTCGATCACTTCCGCCTGAATCTTCCCCGCAGATAGTTCGCGCAGGTCAGCCTGGAACGCTTCGAAATTCTCCACGGGGAATTGAAGAGTCGCAGTGATATCCCCCGCGTAATCTTCGCCCAAAACCTTCCCATGATTCTTTGACACCAACAAACGCATCCGCTCCAGCAGGTTGTATGGAATCGCCGCCATCGCCACGTGGACTGGGACTCTCCGTCCCCGCTCCACGGCATTGACCACCGACTGCGCCGCTTCGGTGTAGGCTTTGACCAATCCGCCCGTGCCAAGCAGGGTCCCACCGAAATAGCGGGTGACGACCAGAACCGCATCACCAAGTCCACTACCACGCAGGACAGTCAGCGCAGGTTTGCCCGCCGTGCCGCTCGGCTCTCCGTCGTCCGAAAAATACTCCGTGACCGTGTTCCCGCCGCCAATGATATACGCAGGGACGTTGTGGGTCGCATCCGCGAATTCCTTTTTGATGCGCGCGATGAACGCCCGCGCTTCGTCACTGGAGAATGCGGGCGCGAGCGTGGCAATGAAGCGCGAGTTGACCACCGTCTGCTCGCGGCGGATTTCGTTGAGCGGGACGAGGTAGGGGTTGGACATGAGGGGGATTGTACTTGAAGATCATAGCAGACCTGACAGGGCGCATCGAGAAGACCGCCTTAACGAATGAATTATGGAGGCGCATGAGTGAAAAAGAAATAAAAGAAGTTGATAGGTTTGATGTAGTTTCAGAAGACGGCAGAGTTTTCACATTGGTTGTTCATCAAACATTTATTATTAGAAGCTATCTCAAAAATGGTAGACTGGGGCTCAAACCCGAACTGGGAGCGAGCCAATGGACATCAAAGACGAACAATGGGCAATTGTCAGACCCCTTCTTCCTAAGCCTGTTAGAAGAGCGGATGGACGCGGCAGGCCGAGGGTCAATGATCGCGAGATCCTAAATGGCATCCTTTGGATTTTGCGAACGGGAGCACGTTGGCAGGATTTGCCAGAGCGCTACCCGCCATACCAGACTTGCCATCGACGCTTTCAAGAGTGGGTGCAGGCGGGGGTCTTCGAAAAGGTGCTGCAGGCTCTGGTGAGAGACGTGAAAGAGCGTGGCAAGCTGGATTTGACAGAGTGTTTCATCGATGGCAGCTTTGTCATCGCAAAAAAGGGGGCCGAGGGGTGGGAAAAACCAAGCGGGGCAAGGGTACAAAGCTCATGGCAGTGGCAGATCGCGCTGGTCTTCCTATCGCCATATCCGTTGAAAGTGCTTCGCCGCATGAAGTCAGACTGGTCGAAAGCACGCTCAAAAGCCGTTTCACCAAGGAGCGTCCGGGAAAACTGATCGGTGACCGAGCGTATGATAGTGACCCACTTGACGAGAGGTTGCGAAAACAAGGCATTGAGCTGATCGCACCTCACAAGACCAACCGCACAAAGCCACGCACCCAAGATGGCAGGCCTCTGCGGCGTTATCGAAACCGTTGGAAGATCGAGCGGTTGTTTGCTTGGCTGCAAAACTTTCGGAGAATACAGACTCGACATGAACGGATCCTTGAAAACTATCTTGCCTTTGTCTTGTTGGGCTGCATGATCATTTTATTCAGATCGTGTTTTTGAGATGACTTCTAGCCATTCGCATGATGGAAACATGTCACATATACCCGGGTTGAAAAGAGCGACAACCACCGAGGAATACTCCGTAAATCACAAGGGAGATAATACTTTTGAAATTGTAGAACTTAGCCTTTTGGTGACTAGAGTTCAAGACTGAGTAAATCGGCAAAATATAAATAGAGATCCGAGATTTCGGAAATCTCGGATCTCCTGATTGTAATCAACAAAACGGGACTGTATTCAATCACGGTCCCGTTTTGTTTAAAGTATCACTCACCCGTGACCTGATAAATCTGTATTAAGTTTCCGCATGTGTCGTTCAGCACCGCCACAGTGGTGGGACCCATATTCGTCGGCTCCATCGTGAATTCCACACCAAGTTGTTTCATACGTTCATATTCTCTTTGCATGTCGCTGACCTCGAAGGCTGTGAACGGGATCCCGTCTTTGACAAGCGCTTCCTTAAGCGCCTTCATCGCCGGGTAGTTGGCATTTGGCTCCAACAGCAGTTCGGTGCCATTCGGCTCATCAGGTGAGACCACGGTGATCCAGCGCGCGCCGTCTCCCAAGGGAATATCTCGTTTTAGAACAAAGCCCATGGCATCAGTATAAAACTTCAGTGCCTTGTCGTAATCATCTATCGAAACGCTGGTCAGTTTGATTTTCATGTGGAGTTATCCTTTTCTCAAGAGTTGTGTCGCCGCGCTGCAACCCAGGGCACGGAACTCGCTCGGACTCAGACCGAACTGCCCTTTGAACGCCTTACCGAAGGCCGCGTGGCTATCGTAGCCAGCGGCGAGCGCGACCTCGGTGATATCCACCGCGCCCATGCGGAGTTTGCGCGCGGCACGTTCCAGCCTCATACGGCGGATGTAACTGGCGGCGCTTTCGCCGGTCTGCGCGGTGAAGACTCGGTGGAAGTGGGGGATGGAGAATCCCGCCACCTCCGCCAGCACGTCACGAGGCAGCGGCTCATTGAGATGCTCGCGGATGTAGAGTTTGACGTTCTCGATGCAGTCCGAATGATCTTGCATGGTTTGAATGGTGGCGACCATGCGCCAAGTCTATTGCACCTAACACCTTGCGGGCTACTCCAAATGTATCATTATCTAATATCTTCCACGCTCCAACACCACTTCGGGATTGGGTAGATCCTTCTCCCTTGCGGGGAAGACCTGCACGGCGCAGGCTTTGAATTCGGGGATCTTCGCCTGCGGGTCGAGCGCGTCGTTCGTCAGCAGGTTCGCGGCGGCTTCGGCGAAGTGGAAGGGGATGAAGACCACGCCGACGGAGGTCTTCTCGGTGATGCTGGCGCGCAGGACGACCTCCCCGCGGCGGGATTTTACGCGCACGGGGTCGTTATGCCGTATGCCGTGGATGTCCGCATCGGCGGGGTGAATCTCCACGCGGGCTTCGGGGTATGCCTCATTCAACGCCGAGTTGCGGGTCATCGTACCTCCGTGCCAATGTTCGAGCACGCGCCCCGTGGTGAGGATGAACGGGAATTCATCGTCCGCTTCTTCCATGACGGGGACGTAATCGAGTTGGTGGAACTTGCCTCGTCCGCGCGGGAAGGATTCGGTAAAGAGGGTCGGCGTGCCAGGGTGATCGAGCGTTGGCACGGGGTAGATCAAGCCGACCTTTTCGATGCGCTCGTAGGTGATGCCCGCGTAATCTGAATTGACGCTCGCCATTTCGCGCAGAATCTCTTCGGGGTTGGAATAGGTCCATTTCGCAGTGGGCAAGCCGAGGCGTGATTCGAGGCGCAGCGCCAAATCGCAGATGATCTGCCAGTCAGGTCTTGCATCCCCACGCGGCGGATGCGCGGCGCGGACTCGCTGTACGCGGCGATCCGTATTCGAGAACGTCCCGTCTTTTTCGGCGAAGGGCGTGGCGGGCAGGAAGACATCCGCAAACGCACCACTCTCATTGATGAAAATGTCCTGCGCGACGATGAACTCAAGTGCCTGCATGTGTTTGCGGGTCTCGTTGAGGTTCGGCTCGGACATCATTGGGTTCTCGCCCATGATGTACAACGCGCGGACGCCGCCTTCGTGCGCATGGCTGAGAATTTCAGTGGTGGTGAGCCCCAGCTTGAGGCTCAACCCGCCTTCTTCGATATTCCACGTCTTTTCCCACTTGGCGCGGTTGTCGGGATTATCCACGCGCATGTAACCGGGATAATGAAAAGGCATACAGCCCATGTCGCTCGCGCCTTGCACGTTGTTTTGTCCGCGCAATGGATTCAGCCCCGTGCCGTCGCGTCCAATGTGACCCGTGAGAAATGCGAGGTTGATCAACGCCAAGGCGCTGGCAGTGCCGTGTGAAAGTTGCGAGATGCCCATGCCCCAATAAATGGCGGCGTTCTTTGCTTTGGCATACATGCGCGCTGCATTGCGAATGTCTTCAGCAGGCACGCCTGAAATTTCTTCAGCGTATTCTGGGGTGAACTTTTCAAGGGATTCGGCAAACTCATCAAATCCCTCTGTGCGTGATTTTACAAATTCCCAATTTACCAATCCCTCTTTCACGATCACATGCGCCATCGCGGAAAAGACAGGCACGTTCGTGCCAGGCTTGAGCGGCAGCCAGAGTTCCGCCATGTCCACCAGGTCGATGCGGCGCGGGTCCACGACGATCATCTTTGCGCCATGCTTCATCACAGCTTCCTTCATTTGCAAAGCAATGATGGGATGGTTCTCGGACGTGTTCGAGCCAGTCACAATGAACACGTCGTTCATAATGACCTGCGAGGCGGTGTTGCTCATCGCAGACGAACCCGTCGCTTGTTGCAATGCCACCACCGAACCTGCGTGACAGAGACGCGTGCAGTGATCTACATTATTGGTACGGAAGATCGCGCGATACATTTTTTGCAACAGATAATTGTCTTCGTTTGTGGCTTTGGCGCAGCAATAGACCGCCATCGCGTCCGAGCCGTCGCGTTGACAGATGCGGACGAGATTATCAGCGACGAAATCCAGTGCAGTGTCCCAATCGGTTTCGACCCAGTCCCAATCGTTGGAAATTTGTGAAGTAGGGATTGGTTTGCCATCCACACTGACAGCAAAGACCTGTTCGCGTCCTTCGGGCTTTGGTTTGCCTTCGAGCAAATAGCGGCGCACAAGCGGCGTGGTCACGCGCTTGGGATGATAGACAAAATCATAACCGAAACGTCCCTTCACGCACAAATTCCCGTGATTGACAGGCGAATCGAACGGGCTGGTGACTTTGTAAATAAAGTCATCCTTCACATGCAATTCCAACGTACAGCCCACCCCGCAGTAGGGGCAGGTGGTGGTGGTCACCCGGTCTGATTTGATCATCGCGGTTTTCTCTGCTTTCTGCCCGTATTCATCACGCTGATCTCATTCGGGCTCATGCCTTGTTCCAATAAAAATTCACGCTTCGGTTTTAGCGCGCCGGTCGGACAAACAGCCACGCACTGTCCACACAGCACACAGGACGTTTCCGGAATGGTTTTATCAAAGAACGTGCCGATCTGCGTCTCGTATCCGCGCCCGTCGAAGTTGATCGCAAAGGTATATTGCGCATCGTCCGCGCAGACCTGCACACAGCGCCAGCACAGCAGGCACTTCGAGTAATCACGGATGTACATCGGGTTGTCATCCTTGACCTCCGACTCGCGGCGCTCGGCGTCGGGGAAGCGATTTGTTGAGGCGCCATACTCGCGCATCATCCCCTGGATCTCGGGCGCCTCGGACAGATCCATCGTGGACGCAAGCATCTCCAAAATGGTGCGCCGTGCGCGGATGACCTTTTCGCTTCGCGTCTGGACCTGCATGCCTGCTCCCGCCTTGACAATGCAGGCAGGCTGGAGCACTCTCTGCCCCTCCACCTCCACGATGCAGATCCTGCAGACCGCATTCGCCGTCGTCGCTTCGTGAAAGCAAATCGTGGGAATGTCCTTGCCCATTTCGCGCGCCACATCCAACAGGGTCTTGCCCTGCTCGGCGGTTACTTCCTGTCCATCAATATTTAGGGTGATTGTCTCAATCATGTCTCTCAGCCTTTAGCGTTTCTTCGCGGATTTGTGCGCTATTGTTTTCTTTGCCGAACTTTTCTTTGCAGGCTTTGCCTTCACAGCCTTTTTAGCGCCGGCTTTTTTCACAATCTTTGCCTTTGCGCCCGCCGCTTTCTTTCCTCTTTCATCTTTCTTCTTCGGAAGCGAACTCCCAGCCTCCGCACTGAACAACTCGGGCCACAATTTCATCGCGGAGAGCGTCGCGCTCGCCGCCGTCTGCCCAAGTCCGCAGATGCTGGCGTCCGTCATCGTCCAGCCGACATCCTGCAGGCGGATCAGGTCGCCTTCCTCAATCCTTCCCTCGGCAATGCGGTCCAAAATTTCCATCTGGCGTTGGGTTCCCAACTGGCAGGGATAGCACTTCCCGCAGGACTCATGCGCGAAGAATTTCCCAAGCCGTTTCAATACGTCGCGCATGTCGCGGGTTTCGTCGAAGACCATTACCACGCCCGAACCGAGCGGAAGTCCCGCCGCACGCAGGTCTTCGAAGGTCATTCTTACATCAAGATGTTCGGATGTGGCAAAAGCTCCCGCCGCGCCGCCGAACAGAACGGATTTCAATTGTTTCTTGTCTGCAACGCCGCCCGCCATATCCAGCAGTTCGCGCAAAGTCAGCCCAAATGGGACTTCATACAACCCCGGCCGGATTACATCACCGGAAAGACAAAACAACTTGGGCCCGGGGGATTTCTCCGTGCCGATCTTTCGGTAGTTCGCTGCGCCTTTTTCAAAGATGAGGGGCACGTTACATAACGTTTCTACATTATTAATGACGGTTGGTTTTCCAAACACACCATGAGTCGTCGGGAAGGGCGGCTTCACACGCGGGAAACCGCGCTTCCCTTCGATGGATTCGAACAGCGCGGTCTCCTCGCCGCAAATATAGGCACCAGCGCCGACGCGGATTTCAATGTCAAAATCATTCAAATACCCCGCTTCTTTTGCTTCCTTCAAAGCATTCTCCAAAACAGGGATGATATACGGATATTCCGCGCGCACGTAGATGTACCCTTTTGTTGCGCCAACGGCGTGCGCGGCAATGCACATGCCTTCGATTGTCCGGTGCGGATCATCCAGCAGCAGAATGCGGTCTTTGAACGTACCGGGTTCGGACTCATCCGCATTGCATATGATGTATTTTTGATCGGCGTGAGCGTTCAACGCCCCTTCCCATTTGATACCCGTCGGGAAGGCCGCGCCGCCGCGCCCCACCAGCCCGGAAGCTTTGATCTCATCGATCACGTCCAGGCGGCTTTGCGAGCGGACCTTTTTCAGCCCATCATATTCACCATACCTGGCAAGGGTGGTCGTGCCATTCCCGCAATTCTTCGTCAACACACGGATTGGACCGTAGATCAAAGACCGTGGGCGGTCTTCTTCAATGGAGCCGTCACCCACCGTCCATCGTCCACTGTCCATCGTCCACACCGCAGGCGCAAGTTCGCACATGCCCAGGCACGGACTCGGCTCGATGGTCAGATCCAACTTCGGGTGAGTCTGACCGTGTCCCCCTGCGGGATGCGGTTTTACGCCATATTGTTTACAAAGTTTTTTTAGAAGTCCATCCGAGTCCTTGAGCCCACAGGCGGGGTCCGTGCAGACACGAATCACCTTTCTGCCGACCGGCTCGTTGTAAAACAGGGCATAAAATTCGATCACACCATGTACATCGGCAAGCGGCACGTGCAGGGTTCGCGCAACCTGCGAAACGACATCCTGTGGCAGCCAGCCATACAGGCTTTGAGCGGCATGCAGGGCGGGCAAAAGCCCTGAACGGCCCAAGGGGGCATATTTTTCGATTGCAGGTTTCAGTAGGGTGAGGTCAATTTCAGACATTAAGGCTCCAATACACCGAGTATACCCGACGGGCAATATATAACCGATGACATTTTTCGTGACACACAGCACTTCCGAAATCAGGCGGAATTATATATAATATATAATCATGGCGTCAATGGTCGATAAAGAACTTACCCACAAACCCCTAAAAGAGGAAATCTACGATGCGCTCCATCGGCAGATCATTGCGGGTAAATACGCGCCCGGCGACTGGCTGAGGCAGGAGGATATTGCCAGCCAGATGGGCGTCAGCATGACGCCTGTTCGAGAGGCGCTCGATCTGCTTGTTTCAACAGGGCTGGCCGAACGCGTGCCGTATCGAGGTGTGCGCGTGCGTGAAATGTCCACGAAGGATATTGTGGAGGCATACGGACTGCGTTTGATGCTCGAAGCAATGATAGCCAGGGAAGCGGCAATGAACATCACGCCTGCGCAGTTCTCCAACCTGAAAAAGATACTGGATGAAATGAACAGGCACGTTGATTTAAGCGAAATGCCGCAGGAACGGCAGCTAAGCCGCGAGTTCCATTCCGCCATTGCGGACGCTTCGGGAAACGACCTGTTGGTTAAATTGTACGCCGTGGTGGCAAACGCATTCCCTGACTGGCTTTTATATGAAGCACTCTATCGCAAGCCCGAACTGCTGGCAGGCAGTGTCGCCCAAACGCACGACGAACACGTGGCGATATTGGATGCGCTTGCCAAGGGTGATGCGGAAAAAACCGTAAAGGCATCGATTGAGCATGTGATGGATTCCGGCAAATGGCTGGAAGACTATCTCAACATCCCTGCAAAGTTATTAAGGGAAAAGGAACAGCAGGTATTACCCTTGTTGAAGAAATCAAAATAATCAGGAGGCAGCATGTCGGAAGATCTGGAGAAATTGTACAAGGATATGGCGCAATGTATCATTGACGGAGACTCTGATGTATCCGTCGAACTTGCCAGGAAAGCCATCGAATTGAAAATGCATCCATTGGATGCGATCACAAAAGGCTTTGTGGTGGGTGTCAATTACATCGGCGACCAGTTCGGGGCGGGGGAGGCGTTCCTGCCTGAACTGGTGATGGCAGGCGAAGCAATGAAAGCCGCCGTAGCCACGCTGGAACCCGAGTTGCTCAAGCTGGGAGAGACCCGCGAAACCATGGGACGTGTCGTGCTTGCCACGGTGGAGGGCGATATCCACGAGATCGGCAAGACGCTCGTCGGCACCATGCTGAGCGCTTCAGGTTTCGAAGTGACCGACCTGGGCGTTGACCAGCCCGCAGACAAGATCATCGGCAAGGCTCTTGAAATTGACGCACAGATCATCGGCATGAGCGCGCTCCTGACGACCACAATGGTCCGTCAACGCGAGGTGATCGAAGAGTTGGATAAGGAGGGCCTGCGCCCGCGCATCAAGGTGATGGTCGGCGGCGCTCCGATCACGCGGGACTGGGTCGAAAAGATCAAGGCCGACGGCTACTCCGAGGATGCTGTCGGCGCAGTGAAGATCGCCAAGGAATTGGTTGGAAAATCAAACCAATAAAATTTGTTGCGAGGCGGAAGACCATCCCCCCGCAGCACCATAATAAATCAACACAGAGAGAGCAGGGAGACATAGCCTCGGGAGGGCTTTATGTCTCATAAAAACATCAAGACCATCAGCAATCCAAAGTTGAAACTTGAAATCTTAACAACTGAAGAAGTGCAAAAAATTCACGATGCTACATTGCACATCATCGAACATGTCGGCGTGAAATTCCCGTCCAAACGCGCATTGGAGATATGGGAAGCCAATGGTGCAAAGGTGGACCACGAGAAGAAGATCGTGCGCGTCAAACCGCAGGTCATTGAAGATGCCCTCAAGAAAGCCCCGCCCGCGTACAAACTCGCGGCACGCGATCCGCAGCAGGATCTTCAACTTGATGGAAATCATGTCAATCTTGGCACGGATGGTTGCGGCGTGGAAGTGATCGACATTCATACAAAGGAGAAGCGCACCTCATGTCTGCAGGATGTCCGCGACATTGCGCGGATCGCCGATGCAACCGAGGAAGTCGCCTTCCACTGGGTTCCCGTCTCCGCCCAGGATGCGCCGGTGGAGGCACGTGGACTGCATGAACTCAAGGCGGTTTGGGAGAACTCCACCAAACACGTGCAATCCGAATCCATCTATAATGTGCATGAAGCGAAAGCTGCAATCGAGATGGCTGCGCTTCTCGTTGGGGGGAAAGAGAAACTGCGCGAGCGCCCCGTCCTCTCTTTGATGCAATGCACCGCCCCGCCCCTGGGCCACGATGGCGGAAGTTTGGATGCGGCGCTTCTTGCTGCGGAGGCCGGCATCCCAACCGGCTTCATGACAATGTCTGCCTGTCTCACAACGGGACCCGCGACCATGGCAGGCACTCTTACGGTTGGCAACGCAGAAGTGATTGCAGCAACGGCACTTTTGCAGCTCGCATATCCCGGCGCACCTGTCTTTTATGCCGCGGCACAAACTGCATCAGACCTGCGCACCGGCGCCTATACAGGCGGCGGACCCGAAGACTTCCTTTTCGGCGCCGCCACCAATGTACTGGCTGATTTCTATAACATCCCGCTTTCGATGGGTTCCTTTGCAACCGGCGCCAAGGAACCGAACTGGCAGGCGGGTGTTGAAGGAAGTCTTTCCACCTTCATGGCAAGCGTGGTCATGTCCGATATGCTGCTGGGATGCGGTTTCCTGCACGGCAGCCGCATCTGGTCCTATGCCGAGATGATGATGGATTGCGAGATATTCTCGATCATCCACAAAATGATGCAGGGCATCGTTGTAGACGACGAGACGCTCGCACTGGACGCCATCGCTGCCGTCGGCCCCGGCGGGCATTATCTCGCCCAAAAACATACAAAAAAACACATGCGTGAATTATTCCTCCCGCAGTTCCTGGACCGCCGTCCATACTCAGAGTGGGAGGCCAGGAAGGACGATGCCCGTGATTGGGCAGTGAACAAGGCCCGCAGAATATTGAAGGAACATCAACCGGACCCGCTGGATGAAAAGATCACAAGGGAGTTCGACGGGATCATCAAGTCGGTTGAGAAATAGTTGAAAAGTACAGGGTCTCCAAACCATAACGTATTGCACGCATCAAAGAACTCTTCGCCAAAGAGAAGAAAATCTTAATTTAGAGGTGTCTTATGCAACCCAAACTCACACTCCTTAACGACGAGTTGATTGCCCGCATTCTGGACGAGGCCTATCAACTATTGTTGAAACCCGGCATAAAAGTGAACAATGATGAAGCAAGGGACTTGCTCGCATCCGCCGGCGCACAAGTGCATCCTGAAACGAACGTTGTGAGGATTCCAGAACAGATCGTCCACAAGGCGCTGGAAACCGTCCCTCGCGAGTTTTATCTTTATGATTACGAGGGCAGCCCAACGGTCAAATACGGAGGCGATGCCGTGCACTTCGACCCGGGCTCATCAGGTATCGCCATGCTCAACCCGGAAACATTGGAGCATGATACGACCGAAACACCGCACTTGATTCGGCTGCTGAAAGTGGCCGAGCAACTGCCGCAGTACGATGCGCAGTCCACTGCAGTGGTTTGCCATGACGTGCCGCAAACGATCCAAGATTCATACCGCCTGTACCTGGCGCTGATCTACTCAAGGAAACCGATCGTTACGGGCGCGTTTACGAATAAAACCGTCAGCGAAATGATCGACATGCTGGCCATCCTTGCCGGTGGACATGACGCATCCCGCACAAAGCCGCGCGCCATCTTCGATGTTTGCCCCGCGCCGCCCCTCATTTGGAGCAATTTCGGCGCAGGCAATTTGATCGCACTGGCACGGGCGGGGATTCCTGCCGAGATCGTTTCCGTCCCATTATCGGGAGCGGCGGCTCCAGTCACCATGCTCGGCACGGTCACCCAGCACGCAGCAGAATGCCTCGCCGGCATCACGATCCATCAACTTGCAAAGGCAGGCTCCCCCATCGTCTGGGGCGGCGCCGCGGCGATCTTCGACATGCGCAAGGGCGCCACCCCCATGGGCGCAGTCGAAACCGCCATGCTTGATTGCTCGTATGCGCAGGTTGCAAAATCGCTTGGGATGCCCACGCACACTTATCTTGGCGCGACCGATTCGAAACTCGTGGACGCGCAGGCGGGCATGGAAAGCGGCATCACCGCCATGATCGGCGCATTAAGCGGCATCAACATGATCTCCGGCTCCGGCATGCTGGATTTCCTCTCCTGCCATAGTGCGGAAAAACTCGTCGTGGATGCAGAAGGCATCTCCATGGCAAAGCGCATGCTGACAGGCGTAAAGATCCACACAGAAACGCTGGCCACCGGTTTTTACGATGACAAGATCAACTTCAAAGGCGGCGATTTCCTCAAGCAGAAGATCACCATGCAGCTCTTTCGCGAGGAACAGCACCTGCCGAGCAATGTCATCGACCGTGCTTCCATGCGAGACTGGAAACAAGCGGGCTCACTGGACACCTATGAGCGCGCAAAAGTGATGGTAAAGGAATTGCTCGCCTCCTACCGCCGGCCTGAAATTAACACTGCCAAAATAAGTGAACTCCACACGTTCATGCTGGACCTCGCCAAAAAGGCGGGTCTTGAACAATTACCCGCGCTAGAGGATTACCAACCCGCATAACATCTCTGCCTGCCCGGGTGATTGCCAAATTCATAAAAGTTAAGTTGTAACGAGTGGCAAACTTGCAGATCGTTACCCGCATCCCATGAATCAACCACCCAGGAGTCGCATGATGCAACCCAAACTGTCCCTGTTAGACGATGAACTGATCGCCCGGATCATTGAGGAAGCGTACCAATTGATGCTCAAGCCGGGCATCAAAGTACAGAATGCCGAAGCAAGGGAACTGCTTGCCGAGGCAGGCGCACAAGTGGACGAAGAGACGCTGGTCGTCCGCCTCCCTGCCCAGATCGTCAGGAAGGCGCTGGAAACTGTTCCCCGCCAGTTCCATCTGTATGATTACGACGGCAACCCCAAGGTCCAGTACGGAGGCGATGCGGTTCATTTCGATCCCGGCTCCTCTGGGATTTCCGTCCTCATTCCGGAGACGATGGAACACAAGACGGCCGAAACCGCGGATCTGATTCGCCTTTTGAAAGTCGCGGAAAGCCTGCCACAATACGATGCGCAGTCCACAGCGGTGGTATGTCATGATGTGCCAAAGGACCTGCATGACCTGTATCGTTTGTATCTCGTCATGTTGTATTCAAAAAAGCCGATCGTCACGGGCGCATTCACCAACACAACCGTACACCACATGATCGACATGCTTGCCATCTTTGCCGGCGGGCGCGAAAACCTGCGTGAACATCCACGTGCCATATTTGATGCATGTCCATCCCCGCCATTGATCTGGTCGAACTTTGGCGCAGGCAATCTGATAACCCTGGCACGCGCAGGCGTGCCGGCTGAAATTGTATCCATGCCATTGGCTGGCGCCGCCGCCCCCGTGACACTGCTCGGCGCGGTCACACAGCATGCGGCGGAATGCCTGTCCGGCATCACCATTCATCAACTTGCGCACGCGGGCTCGCCCATCGTCTGGGGCGGGGCGCCATCCATTTTCGACATGCGCAAGGGCGGCACACCGTTTGGTTCTGTTGAAACCGCGATGATCGATTCGTCCTACGCGCAGGTTGGAAAGTCCCTCGGCCTGCCGACACACGCCTATCTCGGCGCGACCGAGTCGAAAATTTTGGATATGCAGGCAGGCCTCGAAAGCGGCATGGGAGCATTGGTCGGTGCGTTGAGCGGCATCAACATGATCTCCGGCTCCGGCATGCTTGATTCACTGCTCTGTCAAAGCCCGGAAAAACTCGTTGTGGATGCGGAAAGCATCGCCATGGCCAAGCGCATGGTGCAGGGCATGAAGATCCAGACCGAAACGCTTGCCACGGGTTTTTATGAAGGTGTCAACTTCAAAGGCGGTGACTTTCTAAAGCAAAGGATCACCATGCAGCTCTTCCAAAAGGAACAGCACATGCCGGGCAAGGTGATCGACCGCGACTCGATGCGCGGCTGGAAGGAATCAGGATCGTTGGACACCTTCACCCGCGCAAGAAACCGCGTGACGGAAATCCTCGCCTCCTATACCCGCCCCGGGCTTGATCCCGCCAAAGAGGCGGAACTCCACGCCTATGTTTTGGATCTCGCAAAAAAAGCAGGCATGAAGCAATTGCCAATGATGGAGGATTTTCAATTTGCATAAAAAGGTCGATCTTGCTCAACTTCTGCGCATTCCTCACGTCGATAACAGCCTGCCATTTGACATCTCACCCGACGGAAGGCAGGCCGCTTTTTCATGGAACAAATCCGGCAAATGGGAATTGTACGAAATCTCAGTGCGGGAGGATGAGCCGCAAATCAGATTGTATGGAGCAATAGCGCAAATCCAGGGATCAAAATTTGCGCCCAAATATTCCCCGGACAGCTCCATGATCGCCTTTGCACTGGACATTGACGGGAGCGAGTCGTATCACATCGTCGTCCACGATATTAAGAACAACGCAACAACTGATCTCACCCCTCGAATTATCCACGCACACCAGCCGAATATCGCCTGGTCTCCGGACGGAAAAATGCTGGCAGTACTCTCCGATGCGAAGGGACAGTTCGCGTTATACCTGCTTCCTGTGGATGGAAGCGGTCCACGGCTGCTGAGAAACATATTCCATCCATGCTGGGACGCAGTTTGGTCGCCGGATGGACAATGGATCGCAGTCGAGTCCGAATCCACGGCAAGCGACCGAAGTATTCATGTTGTGCCCGTCAACCGTCGGCGCAAAGGCGTAAAGGCAAATACGGTCCAGTTGAAGATCGGCGGCAAAGTCTTGAATGCACAGCATCCTGCATGGTCACCAGACTCGAAGTCCCTGGCTTTCTCCGCTGAGCGGGATGAATGGTACGACATAGGCTTGTTCAACGTCGAAACCCAGGAGATCGCCTGGATCAATCAATCCGTGGGGGATGACACACAGCCCGCGTGGTCGCAGGGCGGGGAACTCATCGGGTGGATTCATTCCGAGGGAGCACGAACCAGCCTTCAGATCAGGAAAGGAGGCGGTGAACTTCGCCAAATCAAAGTTGGAGATGGCGTCCATGCATTTCCGCAGTTCGTATCCGATGGGATCATCCTTGTCTATGAGGATGTCAATCATCCGCCTGATTTATGGAAGATGCATTTCGAAAGCGGAGAAGCCAAGCAGCTCACGAAGTGGTTGGATGAAAAATTAAATTTTGTGCAGCCCGAAGAAATTTCATATGCAGGTTTGGACGGTACGCAAGTGCCCGCGCTGTTGTATCGCGCAGGGAATGAGCGCGCAGTGCTGGATATTCATGGCGGACCGAACTGGCATTTCTCGTTCGGGTGGAATCCGTTCATGAGTTATATGGCGGCGGGTGGCTGGACGGTGCTCGCGCCGAATTATCGCGGCTCAACGGGGTACGGCAAGGCGTGGCAGAATGCCAGCCGTTACGACATGGGCGGCTTGGACAATGATGATTGCGCGGCGGGGGCGAAGTATTTGTTGAAGAATGGGCTTGCAAAAAAAGTTGCAGTGACAGGGCGCAGTCACGGCGGATATTTGACGATGACCTGCCTGACGACGCACCCTGAATTGTTTGCCGGTGGTTCGGCGGTCGTGCCGTTTTTGAATTGGTTCAAGTCACACAAGGATTCGCGTGAAGACCTGCAACATTGGAACATCGAAAACATGGGCGATCCTGAAGAGAACCGGGAATTATGGATTGCGCGGTCGCCGTATTTCTTTTTGGACAGGGTCAATGCACCCGTACAATTGATCTGCGGCGGGAACGATCCGCGCTGCCCCTCATCGGATTCGCTGGAGGCGCGTGATAAACTCATTCAACTTGGAAAAGAAGTTGAGTTTTTGCTTTACAAGGGCGAAGGCCATTCGTTTTTGAATATTAATAATGTGATCGATTCAGAGACAAAACGTGTGGAGTTTTTGGAGAAGGTGTTGAGAGATTAGCCACAAAGGAACACAAAGGGTCACACGTGTGCCTGCGCACAGTGCAGGCAAAGGATTTCAAGTTGTTTCCTTCGTGCTCCTTCGTGACACTTCGTGGTGAAAAAATTTTTAGAGGAGAATCTATGCAGCCACTAAAGTTTTTATCAGACGAAGATATACAAGCAATGCACGAAGCAACCATGCAAGTGTTGCATGAGGCGGGTGTTTTTTGGACGCACAAACCAAGTTTGGATATTTTGCAAGGCGCTGGGTGTATTGTAAAGGATAATCGCGTCTTCTTCCCGCCTGACCTTGTGATGGATTCAATTGCAAAGGCGAACAAACGCCCCGTCATCCGCGGGCGCAATGGACAGGTTAATGAGTTGGGCAACGGCACATTGTACTTTCACAATCTTGGCGGCGCGCGGGATGTGTATGATGCACGAACCGACACCCGCCGCGTGGCAACTGTACAAGATTGTACCGATGCCGTGCGTCTATTGGATGCGCTGCCCAATTGCAATACGGTCACACCCTTCTTCACGCCGCCAGATGTCAGCAATGAAATGCTGTCCCTGCACATGTACCGCCATGCGCTTTCGAATACGGTCAAGCCTGTTCAGGGACCTGGCATCCAATTCGGACATGAAGTGCGCCTTGCCGTGGAAATGGCAACTGTGGCGGGAACAAAGCCCGAAGAATTGACTCTTTCTCTTTCACCCGTCAGCCCATTGACGATGCACGATATTGCCGCCGAAGCGATCATGGAAATGGCAAAATACGGTGTGATCCATGCCAACCTGCCCTGCCCCACAGGCGGCGCGACTTCGCCGATGACCATCACGGGCAGTATCGTGCAACAGAGCGCCGAGTCGCTCGCTCCGCTGGTGCTGGCGCAGATCATCAACCCTGGCTGTGGTTTCGTCTATTGCGGAAGGCTTGGGATGTTGGAACCGCGCACGGGTCTGATCTGGGGTGGCGTGGAGTTGGGTTTATCGTCTGCCGCCACGGTTCAACTCGGGCATCATTACGGGTTCAGTGTCAATGTTTATGGATTCTCAACCAATGCCCACACACTCGATGCGCAGAACGCCTTCGAGCGCGGACTCAACGCCGCCATCCCCGCTCTGGCTGGGGCTGATGAACTCTCGGGCATCGGCGAAATGGAAGCGGGAGTGATGGGCTCCTTTGCCCAAATGGTATTGGACAATGAATTGGCCAGCAGTGTGCAGCGTCTGCGCAAAGGACTTTCGGCAGACGCGGGACATCTCGCCGTGAACATTATTCTGGATGTAATGAACGGCACGCGCAACTTCCTTGGGCAGAAGCACACCCTGAAACACCTGCGCGGCGGCGAACTTGCGCTGACAAAGCTTGCCGAACGCAACTCCTGGGAAACATGGGAGGAAAAACTCAACCGCAAGCAAATGGCAGATTATGCCGTTGATGAAGCCGAGCGCATCCTGCGCGAACATGTTGTCCCGCCATTGGACGCTGCGCAGGAAGCGGAATTGGATAAAATTCTCGCAGCGGCAGAGCGGGAGACGGTGAAGAAAAAATAATTACAAAACCTGGTGGTCGAGTAGGGCTGAGTTAAACGAAGCCCGTATCGAGACCATACGTTAACTAAAATGATTTCAATAACAGGTGGTCTCGATACACCGCTCGAAGATCACTCACGGCTACTCGATCACCGAACAAGGAGAAACTATGATCAAACAGGCACATGCAATTTCAGAGGAACTGATCGAATGGCGGCGGGATTTCCACATGCATCCGGAAACAGGTTTTGACGTCCACCGCACGGCGGGAATCGTCGCGGACGAATTGGAGAAGATGGGATACCGGGTCAGGCGCGGGGTGGGAAAGACCGGTGTCGTCGCAGAGATCGGCGAGGGCGGCAAAATGGTCGCCATCCGTGCTGATATGGATGCACTTCCGATCTTCGAGCAAAACGAAACAGAATATGTCTCTAAGAACGAAGGCAAAATGCACGCCTGTGGACACGACTCGCATACAGCAATGGCGCTGGGCGCCGCACAGATCCTTGCAAAGAAAAAAATAAATGGACGCGTGCGCTTTTTATTCCAACCGTGCGAAGAAACCGCAGACGACGAGGGAAAAAGCGGCGCGCAACGCATGTTCACCGAAGGCGCAGTGGACGGCGTGGATTACGTCATTGCCCAGCACGTGGACCCGACCAGCCCGGTGGGAACGATCCGCATCAACGAAGGTCCCAGCGGCGGCGGCGTGGATTCGTTCGCTGCCACCATCAAAGGCAAGGGAGGTCATGGGGCGTATCCGCATAAATCCATGGATCCATTCGCCATGCTCGCGCATGTCATCATGGGCATCAACTCGATCATCCCGCGCAGGCTGGACCCATTCGAGCCTGCGGTCATCAGCATCGGCGCGGTCCATGGCGGATTTACGGAAAACGTCATCCCTGACCAAGTGGAAATGAAAGGCACGATCCGTTTCACTTCACTGGATGTTCAGAAAATACTCCGTCAGGAAGTGACCCGGGTTTTTGAGATCGTCAAAACGCTTGGCGGCGATTATGAACTGGACTTCCTGTTCGGAGGCCTGCCGCTGATCAATGACAAACATGTTGCGGAAGTCATCGAAAAGGTCGGGAGGGATCTGCTCGGGAAGGACAAAGTACACCCGATGCACAAGACGCTCGGGGCGGAAGACTTTCCTGAATTCCTTAAGAATGCGCCGGGCGCGATGTACACACTCGGCACAAAAATCGAAGGGCGTGAAGTGTACGAACTTCATCACCCCAAGTTCGATCTGGATGAGCGCGCCTTGCCGGTCGGCACGGCGGTATTGGCCGAGACAGCCTTGAGGTTTTTAAAATCTTAAAATCACTGCGGGCGATTGCCGCGAAGCAGACTCCTGCGCCATCGGATCGCTTCGCCCAGCGGAACGCGCCTCGCAATGACATAATCAAAATCGGAGGGCATCTATGCATACCATATTAAAGTCAAAAAGCAGGGAAGTCATGATTGGGTTCGACAAACCATTCGTAGTCATCGGCGAAAAACTCAACCCGACGGGTATAAAAAAACTCGGGCAGGCACTTGTCGAACGCAATATGGAGTACGTCAAACAGCTTGCCAAACGCCAGGTGGATTGGGGCGCGGATGTCCTGGATGTGAACGTCGGTCATCCGCAGATCGAGGAGGCGGAGGTCATGCCACTGGTCGTGGAAGCCGTGCTGTCTGTGACGGATGTCCCGCTGTGCATCGACTCCAACGAACCAAGGATTCTCGAAGCAGGCCTGAACGCCATTAAAGGCGGCAAGCCGCTGGTGAACTCTGTCAACGGGGAGGAGAAGCAGCTGGCGACGGTCCTGCCCATCGTCAGGGAAAGAGGCGCAGCCGTCATCGGATTGGCGATTGGCGATGACGGCATCCCGCCCACCGCGGAAGGACGCCTCGCCGCGGCAGGGAAGATCATCGAACGCGCCGCAAAAATCGGGATCCCCATCGAAGACATCATCATCGACCCGCTGGTGATGACAGTCGGTCACGACAGCAAGGCGGCGATGGTGACGCTCAAAACGATTGAATTGGTGCGGAAGGAATTTGGTGTAAACATCAGCTTGGGCGCAAGCAATGTGTCGTTTGGTTTGCCGGACCGCCACTCGGTCAATGCGGCACTCCTCGCAATTGCGATGCAAACAGGGGCAACCTGCTCCATCACCGACCCAATCAGGCTGGGCAGCGCCATCCGCGCGACGGACCTGCTCTTGGGAAGGGACGCCAATTCCATGCGCTATCTCAAATACTTCCGCGCCACGGAGAAATTACGCGAGGCGGAAGCAGCTGCAAAGCAGTAATCGTCAACCTGGTGGTCCTTAAAGAGGCGGTAATAAACTGCCTCTTTTTGTTATCTTAATCTGCAAAGGACCTTGGAAATGAGAAAAACCTTATTCGTATTAACCTGTATTGTTTTAATGATATCCGCGTGCATGACGCAGGTGGCAGCGCCAACAAGCCTGCCGGCCCCTGTTTTGGAAACACCCGCCAGTACGGAAACCCTTCTTCCAACCACCATCCAAGAGATTGCCCCATCCACACCACTGCCAAGTGCAACACCCGTTTCCCACCCGATGAGCATCATCGCCATGCGGAATGGTGATTACCCCGGCAGTGAGGTGGCCATCGTCCGCGAACTGGACCGCGGCTCAAATTACGGCCGATATTATGCATATTATCTTTCAGAGGGATTGAAGATCTACGCCCTGCTGACCATTCCCAACAGCGCGCCGCCTGAAGGCGGCTTCCCGGCCATTGTTTTCAATCACGGCTACATCCCGCCAAATGTCTATCGCACCACGGAGAGATATCTCGCCTACGTGGACGAACTCGCCAAGGCGGGCTACGTTGTCTTTCGCATTGACTATCGCGGACACGACCGCTCTGAAGGAGAACCCTCCGGCGCGTACGGCAATCCTGGTTATCAGATCGACGTGCTGAATGCGGTTGCGGCGATCAAGCTGCTGCCCAAGGTAAACGCGGATAAGGTCGGCATGTGGGGACATTCGATGGGCGGCTATCTCACCCTGCGCACGATGGTTATTTCCAACGATATAAAAGCCGGCGTGATCTGGGCGGGCGTGGTCGCTTCATATCCGGAAATGCTGTACAACTGGCGGCGCGTAGGGTCGTTCACGCCATCGCCAAGTTCGCGCGGCATCGGCTGGCGTTCGGGCTGGATCGAACAGTTCGGCACACCGGAGCAAAATCCCGTTTTCTGGGATTCGGTATCGGCGAACTCACATCTTGCCGATCTCTCCGGACCTTTGCAACTGCACCATGGAACCAATGACGAGGACGTCCCTGTGGAATTTTCCATCCGCCTTGCCGAACAGGCCCGGGCTGTGAACCAAATCGCCGATCTATATATCTACGAAGGCGACAACCACAACATCTCGAAATACTTTTCCACCGCCATGAAACGGACGATTGAATTCTTCGACACGTATTTGAAATGATTACTTTAGCGTGGTACGCAGCTGGCGGATGTGCCCGGGCGTTGTGCCGCAGCACCCGCCAATGATCTTTGCATCCCAATACATTGCATGCTGGCAATATTTTTTTGGGTCCTCGGAATCTGTATTGACCCAGCCCACATCATCATCCGCATAGCCGATATTGCCATAGGCAGTTAAGGGAAATTCTTGCCCACACACAATCCGCAATTCCGCCAGCGGCTTGGCGATATCGGGCGTCGGTCCGCAGTTGACGCCCATGATTGCGACGTCCAGTGGGAGCAGTTCATGCGCGGCTTCGGTCAGCGATTCGCCGGAAAGAATCCTCCCATCCTTGTTACAAACAAAACTCACAACAACCGGCGCACCAGTGATGACCGCCAGTTTCGCCATGATCACCGCCTCGCGAATGCAATTGATGGTCTCGATGAGAATCAGATCCACACCGCATTCAATGAGGTGATGGATGCGTTCGGAATGTTCAGCGCGAAGCGCAACATCGTTTGGGACAAGGTCTGGACGATAACAATCATCCAGGGTGGAGATCGAACCGGCGATAAAACGCCTCGATTCCGACGGGACAGCTGTCACTGCCGCCCGAGCCGTATCCACCGCCCGGCGAGTCAGTTCAAGCGCGCGATGAGCATTTCCGCTTGGCGCGAGAGCTCGGTGGTGCGTTCGAAATGTGTTTGTTGTAATAATGTCCGCACCTGCACGAAGATAATCTTCATGGATCTGTTGCAGGATTTTTGTATCCTGCTCGTTCAGCAATGCATTGGCGGACCAGAGCGGCAGGCCCGTGTCCACGCCACGGCGGTTAAGTTCCGTGCCCGTCGCACCGTCAAGGATGAGTTTGCGAGGTTGGGAAAGGGCGGTAATAAAATCCATATCAGACCAGCATCACTTCCACAATTTCGCCGGCACTCAAGCCCGTTGCGTCCGGGTGGATCTTTAACAATCCGTCCGCAGCAGCAAGTGTAAAGATGAGGTTGGATTTTCCAAAGATTGGCTCGGCATCGTACTGTGCGATCTCGGGTTTACGATTTTCAATCAACTTGACCGGCCACCAGTCTTCGCGCCCCGCCTGGGATGGAAGGTTGACCGTGAGCCTGGCCCGCACACTTGCCTTTGGCTTTGGCAGGGCGCCCAATAATTTTTCGATGACAGGCGTGACAAACAAATATCCATTCACCAGCGCGCTGACGGGATTACCGGGCAAGCCGATCACTGCCTTGCCCTTGCACACGCCCAAAATGGTCGGTTTGCCGGGACGCGTGTTGATGCCATGCACCAGCACGCCCGGCTCCCCCAACCCGCGGATGACATCGGCGGTCATGTCCCGCGTGGATGCGGATGAGCCTGCGGTGATGATGACCAGGTCGCACTCGGTGAGCGCCTTTGCCGCCGCCTCTTTCAGAACCTCGAACTGGTCGCCAAAGATCCCATAGCGGACCGCCATGCCTCCGCTTTTTTCGACGAGCGCTCCCAGCGTGTACGAGTTGATGTCACGTACCTGTCCGGGGCGCGGACGTCCACCCGGCTCGATGACCTCATCCCCAGTTGAGATCAAGCCCACTTTCACTTTTCTGGCTACACGCAAAGCCGTAATCCCCAACGCCAGCAAGCCGCCAATCTCTGCGGGACGCAGGATCGTCCCTTTGGAGATAACAACCTGATCTTTTGCCACGTCCTCGCCAATGCGGATGACGTTCTCGCCATCCGCAACGGATTTGAAGATTTCGATTTCATCCGTTTGCGCGGATTGGGCATATTCCAACATCACCACAGCGTCCGCGCCTTTGGGGAGCATGCCGCCGGTGTGGATCATCGCACATTGACCGGCATCAATCTCAAACGACGGCGCATCCCCCATTGGCACTTCGCCAATGAGGTTGAGATACGCGGGCAGCGAATCCGTCGCGCCGAAACTATCCTGTGCGCGGACGGCATATCCATCCACGCTGGTTCGCGGGAATTCAGGCAATGGATGCGGGGCAAGGATGTCATCAGCGGTGACCCGACCCAAAGCGGAATCGACTACAATGGTTTCAGAGTCAATTGTCTGCATGGAAAGATGCGCGAATAATTTATCACGCGCCTGGTCTGGAGGAAGGAGAGTCAAAAATTCAGGCATGTTATCGAAGCCAAAAGGTCAATGTTAAAAAGTATGTGGTCAGCCCGAAGACGGCGAGGGCTGTGGATGTGAGCAACGTCCAGTTGGGCGGATTGCCAAGAGCGATGGCGCGGAGTTGGAGAATCTGAAAAACAGCGAAGGGCAGGGTGAGGAAGGCTGGCCAGATAAGCTCGCTGGAAAAGCCAAGCAACGGCGTGAGGGCAAACATGACATACGTGAACGCGACGAGAACGTGATGGAGCGGCACGGCACGTTCCCAAGTGAGGAAGCGGAGAAGCGTGCCACGTTGATATTTTTCGTCGCCTTTGAACGCGGCGAAGTTGATGATCAAAAAATAGGCGAGGGCCAGCGAAGTCAGCGGAATCGCAAGGACGGCAAGCAGGCGATGATTTTCCCCCGCCTGGAGCAGAAAGCCGATGGAAGGGATCACATAGGCAATGTGCAGGGCAAGGAGCAGTTCCCCAAAGCCGCGATCCGCGAGGCGGAAGGGATGGATGGAGTAGGTCAGGATGAGAACGATGGAGGAAAGAAGGAATAGAAAAGAAGAAAGGGACAGCGTGTGATTTAGATAAATGATGAAGGCAATGACGGCGACCGACGCGATCATGCCGATGGAGAGGTGGAGCATGTTACCGCGCAGGGTTTCCTTTTGTCTGGGAGTCTCGCCTGGGACCAGCGGCTCATTGTGCGGACGGAAGACCTCGCCCAGCAACGCCATGCTGGCCTGCGCGAGGAGAATCCCTGCGAAGCCGAGCAGGAATGGCGCAAGCTGAAAGGGCTTGCCCAAATAGGCGGGGATGCTTGCGCCAAGCAGGTAGGTCAGCGCGGCGAGCAGCAGGTGGAGAGGGCGGGAAAGTTTGAGATAGGAGATCATGGAAAATGGTGGTCAATTTTTTGAAAGATATTCTTCCAAGCGCGCAACAGCCTGCGGGAGATTCTTGCGTCCCAAGCCCAAGCGGAAGTGGTTGTGGGTATCATCATAGACCGAGCCGGGCAGCAGGAGCACGCCGGCCTTCTTGACGAGGTCATCGCAGAAGGTTTCGACATTTCCCTTGAGCAGTTTGGGAAAGCCCATCGAGCCTGCCTGCGGACGAACCCATGAGAATAAAGACGAGTGGCGGGCGAACAAGTCGTCAATGACGGTCAGGTTGTTTTTGATGATTTCCAGGTTTCGCTGTGCGAGTCTTGCACGGTGACGCAGGGCAACTTCCGCGAGGAACTCGCTGGGTGCGGAATTGCAGATGGTGGTGTAGTCTTTGAGCGACGCCATCTTTTCGTACACACTTCTATTTTTCGTCGCAATCCATCCGATGCGCAAGCCTGCCAGTCCATAGGTCTTCGAGGTCACGCCGAGCGAGACAGCATGGTCGCCATAGTCCGCGGCGGCGGGGAGTCTATCCGCGGGGTTATATTCCGATTCGCGGTACACCTCGTCAGAAAACAGGATCAAATTATTTTCCTGTGCAAATTTGTTCAAGTCTTCAAAATCCGTGCGGGACATTAAATAGCCCGTCGGGTTATGCGGCGTATTAATAACAATGCCTTTGGTGTTTGGGCGCAGAAGTTGGCGGAGTTCGTCCACGTCCAGCGCCCAGCCGCCCTCTTCACGCGCCAGCCACGGGCTGACGTCACAGCCGGCGGCGCGCGCAACTTCCGCAAGGGATTGATAACCGGGCGAATGCACAATGACATGGTCTCCTGTTTGGAAGGCGGCATGCATAAACAGGTAAATTGCCTCCCCTGCGCCCGTATGCACTAAAATATCTTCCGGTTGAATGATTGTGTAGAGATTGCATATTTCCTTCCGCAACGGCGGACTTCCCCGCGATTCGGTATACCCGAGCCAGACGTTTTGGAATTTCTCCGCCGCGCCGGCTTCGAGGGCAAGCAGGTCCGCAATGGGCATGGCTTCACAGTCCGAGGAGCAGAGCAGGAATTCGGTAGTGAACTCGTATTTGGCGAAGTAGCGTTCAAGCTTGAAAGGAGGGAGCTGCATTTTAAAAACCTCTTTAACCACAAAGTGTCACGAAGATGCACGAAGCCGCTGGGGATTGCTTCGTCCCCGCCGGTTTTGATACGCCTGCCACTCAACCAACGCGGCTCCTCGCAATGACATATTATTTCAACGCCCGTTTCGCATCGCGATAATGCAACTGATTATGCAGGTACAGCATCTTGATCATCTCACGGATGACGGTCTGACCGAGAAATGGGTGCCGTCCATTAATATCAAGTTCTTCGTCCTTCAAGCCGCTCACCCACGCCACCGCCTCCGCGCGGACCTGCCTGTATTGTTCCAGCAACTCGGCGGGCGGTAAGTCCTTTGTCTTTTCCTGCTGGGCGGCGTTGTAGCGGTCAATCGAGAAATCATCTGACGCACCTTCGCCGGTGGTGCGAATCCGCTCGAAGAGTTTGACCAGTCCACGTTCGGAAGTGACGAAATGCGCCAGCACGTTGCGGATGCTCCACGTCGTCCCTTCGGTGTAGACTTCGTTCGTCCATTGCTCGGCGGTCAATTCGGAAAAGAATTGCGCCATGCGTTCGCCTTCGATTTTAAGTTTTTCGGCAAGTTCGGCTGTTTCATTCATGTGGCTCTCCTTTTCTCACCGCGAAGGAGCGAAGAACGCGAAGAAAAATTTACTTGGCGTTCCTGGCACTCTTGGCGGTACAAGCATTAAGGCTCGAGAAAATTTGCGTAATTGATCGAGCGTTTGCCCGTGGTCGGGTAGAAATAATTACGGAATGTGGAAATACGTTCAATCAATCGTTCACTATCCTCAAAGTCAGAACGAACATAATAATAATGCGTGTCGTAAGGACTGTCACCGAAGACGGCGGCAAGCACATAGCCGTTCTCCTCGGCATACGTCTTCATCAGAATGGTCATGCTGAACCAGCGCTGGGCGAGGTTGGCTTCGGTCAACCGTGGCGGGACGAGCGGCGAATAATAATCATGGAACATGATGATGTGCGGTTTGTTTCGGTCCAGGTATTCCACCGACAAGCCATTATGCGCGATGTACTGGTCGTTCAGGCCCCAGGTATCGATGGCATCCCAGCCCGAATAATAAGGCAGGAGCCCCGCTTCCGTGGTGGCGATCAGATAACCCCTGCTGCGAAATTCCGCAAGCATGCGCGCCATTTCCAGGCGGCCGTCACGCTCGTAGGGGGTGGCGCATCTTTGTTGGTGCAACGCCATGAAGCAATTTTGGAACCACGCATAATAGACGAGACCCGCGGATAGGCCGGCCAATGCAACGAGATACACGCCTCTTTCCTGGACGGAAAGTTGATTCAGCCAGTCGAATTTGAATCCACGCACGAGCGGGATCCAGGACATGAGCGCAAGCGGGACGGTCGCGTATTGGAATCGCGCGCCAAAGTTCATCTCGTCGGAGATCATGCCAAAGGCGGCGGCGAAGCCGAGTATGGGAATAAGATGGACAAGGGTTGTCTTCATCATCTCTTTGGAGCGAAAACCGAGGATGAATGCAAAGACGACCGGCAGGGACAATCGCAATGTATTCAGAATGGATGCTTCAAACGTCGCCCATTGCCATCCGCCTTCGCCTTTTTTGTAAAACGGATTCGGCAGAGGGTAACCAAAATAATCCCAGCGCCAGAGGAAGTACGCCCCGCCGAGGGTCAGGAAGACTGCGCCAAACACAACAATGATCAAAATGGAATTTTTGAATCCACGCATGACGATGACAGCAAGCAGCATCAACACAGCGAGGATGACGCCTTCGGGGCGGATCAAGCCGGTGACGAGGCCACTCAGGGCGAAGGCGAGTGAAAGCCACCAGCGGGGATGCTCCTGCTTCATCAGGATCAAGCCGAGGGTCCATGTGGAGGCGGCGGCGAGGGCAAAGAACGGCGTCCCGAAATAGGCAGACACGTAGGAGAGGCCCGTTCCAACGGCCAGATAAAGCCCGCTTATGAAAGAAAAGGGGATGGTGCCGTTATGAATGCGCCGGTTCACCCAATAGATGATGATGATGGTGAAGATATGCGAGGCAAAGCCGATGCCGCGCACAGCCTGACCGACAGTGAAGCCGAGTTTGATAAGCGCGGCGGATGCGGCCATGAAGAGAAAATCAGTGGCGCCATCCACGGGATGTTCGCCGATGTTCCAGACAATTCCATGGCCGCCGGCGAGATGCTGGGCATAGCGCATGAGCATGGCGGCATCCTCAAACGGCGGGATGGCAAAATCCACATACCGAGCCGCATAGAAGATTGTGCAGGCAATGAGAAGAAACGATACAAATAGATCGAGCAAGGTGGTGCGGTTTCGGTGAAGGAGGTTCATGATTTTCCCTGTTGCCAGTGCCTACCCAAACATCTTCCCCAGGCCCTTGCCGCCGGTTTTCTGGATCATCTTCATCATTTTCTGTGCTTCACGGAATTGTTTTATGAGGCGGTTCACATCCTGAACTTGCATGCCGGCACCGGAAGCGATTCGCCGGCGGCGGGACGCATTCAAAATATCAGGATTGCGCCGCTCCTTGATCGTCATCGAATTGATGATGGCTTCGGACTGTTTGAAGGATTTCTCCACTGTTGACGGGTCTACACCCCGCGCCGCCTGGCCCATCTGCCCGGGCAGCATATCCATAATTTGCGAGAGCGGTCCCATTTTTTTCATCTGTTTCATTTGATCGAGCCAGTCCTCCAGCGAGAAGCCGCCCGTCATCATCTTCTGCGCCTGCTTCTCAGCAGTCTGCTGATCGAACACCGCTTCGGCTTTTTCGATCAAGCCGATCATGTCGCCCATGCCCAAAATGCGCGACGACAAACGTGCGGGGTCATACGTTTCAAGCGCATCCAGTTTTTCGCCGGTACCAATGAACTTGATCGGCACGCCCGTCACCGAGCGGATGGAGATCGCCGCGCCGCCGCGCGAGTCGCCGTCCATTTTTGTGAGGATGAGTCCGGAAAGATCGATGGCTTCCTTGAATCCCTGGGCGATATTCAACGCCTCCTGACCGATCATCGAATCGATGACGAGCAGGATGTCCACAGGATTGATATTCGCAGCAATGGATTTCAATTCATCCATCAACTCCGCATCCAATTGGGACCGTCCGGCTGTGTCTACGATCATCAGGCTGAATCCACCCTTTTCAGCCTTGTCCAATGCCCGCTTCGCAAGCTGCGGCGGCGAGACGGACGTATCCGCTTCCACGTCCACATCCAGCCGTTCGCCAAGCTGTTGCAATTGTTTGATCGCAGCAGGGCGATACGGGTCCCCGGCGACGAGCAGAACGCGCTCGCCTTTGGATTTCATCAGGCGCGCCAGTTTTCCCGCAGCAGTCGTCTTGCCCGCGCCTTGCAAACCGACCAGCATCACCACGCGCGGCTTGGGTCCCGTCAAATTCAACGGGGCAGGTTCACCCAATGTGCCTGCCAATTCTTCATTGACGATCTTGATGACCTGTTGTCCGGGGTTGAGCGCCTTCGATACCTCCGCGCCAACGGCACGCTCACGCACTTTGGCAATGAAGGATTTGACCACGCTGAAGTGCACATCCGCTTCGAGGAGTGCAAGGCGCACCTCGCGCATGGCGGCATCCACATCCGCTTCGGAGAGTTTGCCGCGGCGGCGAAGTCCATCGAAAATTTGGTTGAGGCGTCCAGTCAGGGTTTCAAACATGGGATTCACAATGGCATTGCGAGGGCGATAGCCCGCGGCAATCCCACCTGCATAGGGACCGCCGCATTGCCCGTATGGGCTCCTCGCGATGACGAAGGGTGGGGCATAGGAAATGCATTGTAGCGCGTAGCAGGTCGAGGGTCAAGAAAGAGGCGGGGAATCCATGTACAATTCCTTTACCTTTGCTTCTTTACACATGGGGCAAAACTCCTTATACTGGCGCGTATTCCGGCTAGCATCCTGTTCACTGCATGGAGGAGTTATGGCAACAGAAATACCAATGGTCAACGACAAAAAAGAGATCTTCGGCTGGGCAATGTACGACTGGGCGAATTCAGCCTTCAGCACCACGGTGGGAACCGTATTTCTGGGACCGTACGTCGCATCGCTGGCACGCGCCGCGGCGGAAGCAGCCGGGACGAGCACTGCCTCCTTTTTTGGAATCCCTGTCGCACCTGATTCATTTCTGCCTTATTGTATTTCGTTTTCGGTCGGAATGCAGGTTTTGTTCCTGCCAATCCTTGGTGCCATTGCGGATTATTCGCACTTAAGGAAACGCATGATGCAGCTTTTTGCGACCATCGGGGCTGTCGCCACGATCCTGATGTTCCTGGTCACCGGGAATTTATGGTGGCTGGGCGGTCTGCTCTTCATTGTTGCGAACCTGTCCTTCGGCGCGGCAATCGTTTTTTACAACGCATACCTGCCCGATATCGCCAGCGAGGATGAAAGAGACCGCGTATCCTCCTATGGATGGGCAATGGGATACCTGGGCGGAGGTATTTTACTCGCGCTCAATCTCGCGTTCTTCATCTTTAGTGAAGACATCGGCGTGCCCAGTTCCATTGCAGTGCGCATTAATCTCGCATCCGCCGGTCTGTGGTGGCTGGGTTTCTCATTCCTGACATGGTCGCGACTGCGCTCCCGCCGCGCGGCACGCGCCCTACCTGCGGGTGACACTTATGCAAGCATTGGCTTCAAACAGCTGGCAAAGACCTTCCGCGAAGTAAAACATTTCCCTGAAACCCTGAAATTCCTGCTGGCATATTTCCTCTACAACGACGGCATTCAGACCGTGATCGCTGTCGCTGCGACATTTGCGGCCGCGCCTCTCATCCAGGGCGGGCTCGAACTCGATCAGACCACGCTGACGGCTGTCATCCTGATGATCCAGTTCGTGGCGTTCTTTGGGGCATTGTTCTGGGGCAAGCTGGCAGGCTGGATCGGCGCAAAACAATCGGTCATTGTCAGTCTCGTGATCTGGTCCGGAGTTGTGATCTACGCATACGGCGGCTTGAGAGGTGAGGGACGCGTGCTTGAATTCTTCATCCTTGGAGGATTCATTGCCCTCGTGATGGGCGGGTCACAGGCGATCAGCCGCAGTCTGTTTGCGCAGATGATCCCCAACGGCAAGGAGGCCGAGTTCTTCTCATTCTACGAGGTCAGTGAACGTGGTACGTCGTGGATCGGGCCTTTAATCTTCGGTCTCGCAAACCAGATATTTGGAGACCTGCGCATTGCCATCCTCTCGCTGATCTTCTTCTTCATCATGGGCTTGATCCTGCTGCCGTTTGTGAACGTGCAGAAAGCCATTGATGACGCGAAGAAGTACGGCACCAAAGCGGTGTAAAACCATTTGGATGCAAAAGAGTGCGGACACGTTCTATCCGCACTCTTTTGCATGTCGCGAAATAATTCCACACGCAAATAAAGGATCGAACAACGAATGCCTTCAAGGGAATTGACCATTAAGGACATACACGGTTCCGATCCGCTGGGCAGGTTTGCAGTGAATCGATTGCAGCTCAAGCCTGTTGTGATGGCGCTGTTCTTTATCGTCAGCGGCATCCTGTACGCTGCGGTCCTGCCCCGCCTGTGGGGCTATCCGCTTGAAATCGATGGGGTCAATCTGATCAACATCATCCTTGTATTCCCCGCCGCGGGTTATTTCTACGTCCAACAGCCCAAAAGCATCCTGCGCACATACAACAGTGTCTTAAGGTACTTGCGCGGGGAAGATCAAACATACCTGTTCCATCTGGACAAAATTGCGGCAACCCATGCAGGCAAAATCTGGTGGATCATCGGCGGACTATTTGGAGTGCTCGGCGCGGGGCTTGGGGTTTCATATAGCGTCCAATATTTTGGCGAGTATTGGTACAGCGCCAACTGGTTCGAGATCCTCTTCGTTCAATTCATCCGTTTTCTTGCGTTTTACTGCATCGGCGTCTCCACCTGCCGCCATATTGCAGCCTCCCTTGTCTTAAACTCGCTCTTCGAGCGGGCAGACCTGCCCCTGACCTTGGATTCCGACCGCCTTGAAGTGTTCCGCAGTATTAAGAATTTTGCGCTTGAATTCGTCGGCGTCGGCGCGATCATCGCCTTGAATCTGGGATTGCAGCCGTTATTCATCAATCCACCCATCCTGGAGTACTCCATCTACGTTACGTTGTATTTCATTGTTGCCCCCGCAAGCTTCTTCCTGCCGCTCTGGGAGGCACAGAAGCGCATGTCCAGGATCAAGAACATCATGCTGGATAAACTTCATTACGATTTTCAGGAAGAGTCACAAAGGTTGTACAATAAACTCGGGAAGAGTGACAGCCTTGCCGCCTATACAAAGGAGGCCGCATCTCTGGCGCAACTGGAAAAGACCATCCAATCCGTTTCACACGCCCGTGATTGGCCGTTCCAGGGCACGACGGTGTACAGGTTAACGGCAACACTGGTTTCCCCATTTCTGTTGATCCTTTTCGAGATCTTTATCAATATCGTGAGCAATCTCATTGTCGCGAATTAGGCGGACAAAGAAATTGGTTTGCAAATAGTTGAAAGTCAAGGGCCTGCATAAGAACCGCCCGCCTGAAACGGCGGGCGGTTCCATTACTGCAAGTTTGCATCGAATAAACTTCTGAATTCATCTTCCGAGACGAATCCAATAAGTTTTTTGATCAATCTCCCGTTTCCGTCCAAGAGATAGAACTCGGGCTGGTAATAAAATCCGAGTTCCCGCTGGAAGGCGACCGTGTTGGGATCGTCTGCATCGAGATAGGTGAATGTGACCCTGCCCCAGTATTCCACTTCGAGTCCATGAACCATGGACGCCATTGAACGGCATGTACCTCAGGTAAAGCGGAAAAACTCAACAAGTTGCAATTCACCGGATGCCAGCGACACAGTGGCCGGGTCACTGGCGTGCAGGTCAGGTCCGCGGGAGGTGGGCACGGCTTGCACATCCGCAATTTGGGCGGGAGAATCTGCAGTCGCGGCGGGAGTACTGACCGAGTCGGCAGGGGCGGCGGTGGCAGGGATGGCTTCCACTGTCGGGACAACGGCAGGCACAGTCTCAGCCGAGGCGCAGGAAGATAACATTAGAACGGCAAACAGGCCAAAGGTCCAAAAAAAGAGGCGGGGTTTGATCATAATTCTCCTATTCGATGATTAAATGATACCCTGTATTGGCCACTTCTTACGTAAAATTCACCATACGCTTATATGTTTTTTTGTGACACTCATTATCGTTTCACCACTTTGACGGAGGGTACATCCTACGCTATACTTGATTTACAGACCAGCTGATACCATCAAAAGGAGAATTCCTATGGCAGATTTCAAACTCACCTACGCGACCATGTTCAACCCGCCCGATGAATTACACACCGGTTTCGACAAGGCGGTGGAAAATCTTAAGAAGAATATGGGCGTGGAGTATGGCATGTACATCAACGGCAGGGAAGTGCTTGCCGATGAAAAGCTGGAAGACCGCTCCCCCATTAACACCGATTGGGTGCTGGCGAAGATGCAGAAAGGCAACGCCAAGCACGCCCAGGATGCAATGGCGGCGGCACGCAAGGCGTTCCCGATGTGGAGCCGTACACCGTGGCAAAAGCGTGTAGAACTGCTGCGCAAAGCGGCTTCACTGATCGAGGAACGCATTTTTGAACTGGGCGCGGCAATGGCGCTGGAGGTCGGCAAGAATCGCATGGAGTCTTTGGGGGACGTGCAGGAAACCGCCGATCTTATTTATTATTCCTGCCATCAAATGGAAAAGAATGACGGCTACATCGTTGAGATGGGCAAGGACCCGCTTGTTGGTTATGAAGCGCGAAACGTCTCCGTGCTTCGTCCCTATGGCGTATGGCTGGTGGTTTCCCCCTTCAACTTTCCGCATGCACTCACGGGCGGACCTGCAGGCGCGGCACTCGTCACTGGCAATACACTTGTCATCAAGCCCGCTTCAGATACAACCTGGATCGTACGCCTGCTGGTGGATTGTTTCCGCGATGCGGGCATCCCCGACGGCGTGGTGAACTTTGTCACAGGCCCCGGCTCCACACTTGGGCAGGCACTCGTGGACAGTCCTGAAGTGGATGGCGTTACCTTCACAGGTTCCTTCGATGTCGGCATGAAAATGTACCAGGATTTCGCGAAGGGGAAATATGTGCGCCCGGTGATCCTTGAACTCGGCGGAAAGAATCCTGTCATCATTTCAAAGAATGCGGATCTGGAACGCGCCACCATCGGGATCGTCCGCTCGGCATTTGGGTTGCAGGGACAAAAATGCTCTGCCGCTTCACGCGTCCTCGTGGAGGAATCTGTTTACGATGAAATGGTCAGCCGATTAAAGGAAGCTGCCGAAAAACTGGTCATCGGCGACCCGACGGAGAAGGCCACCTATAACGGTCCAGTCATCAACAAATCGTCCTACCATGATTTCAAGAATTTCTGTGAAGAGGCCGATCAGGGCGGCGGCAAGTTCCTCGTCGGCGGTAATGTCAAGACCGGCGGCTTGTTTGACAAGGGCTATTTCTGCGAAAGCACTTTTGTCACCGACCTGCCCTTCACCCATCGGCTTTGGAAACACGAAATGTTCCTGCCCATCACCACCATCGGTAAAGTGAAAAATCTCGACGAGGCCATGAGTATCGCAAATGACGTAAACTACGGTCTCACCGCCGGCTTTTACGGCTCGCAGGAGGAAACCGACTGGTTCTTCGACAAGATCGAGGCAGGCGTGACCTATGCCAATCGTCCGCAGGGCGCAACAACGGGCGCGTGGCCCGGCTTCCAGCCTTTCGGCGGATGGAAAGGCTCCGGCTCCAGCGGCAAGAATGCCGGCGGCCACTATTATCTCCCGCTTTATATGCACGAGCAGATCCGAACGCTCATCAAATAACTTGCACTATCCACCCGCCCCTTCTCGCTGGAAAAAGGGGCTTTTCATTGAGGAAAATACAGGCAAGCCTTTGGTAAAATAGAGACATGGATAACCCCGATCCGATCCTTGCCCGTGTGGGAACATTCTTTATGGTTATGGGGGGAGGCGCATTTATCCTGTTTGTAACATCCGACCTTGCCGATCAGGTCGATTTTGATTATCTTTTTATAGCCATGCTCTTGATCGGCATTGGTTGGGTGTTTCGGCGCAGGAAGGCACCCCCCCCGCCGGCCGGCAGGTTTTCAGGAATAAAAGGGGTTTTCAGGAAAAACCAAAAGGGACAAGGCGGCAGTGTTGCTCCGCCAACAAGTGATGAAGAATAATATGCCAAAATTGATGCCACTAAAAAAAGCAGTTTCAGAATTTGTGAACGATGGCGATGTCGTTTACGCGGCCGGGTTCACACATCTCATCCCATTCGCTGCAGGACACGAGATCATCCGTCAGGGCAGAAAAAATCTCACCCTTGCACGCGCAACGCCGGACTTGCTTTACGACCAAATGGCGGCGGCGGGATGCGCAAAAAAAATCATTTTTTCATACATGGGGAATCCCGGTGTCGGCTCCCTGCGCATCGTCCGCTCTGCCATTGAAAAGGGCGAACTGGAATGGGAGGAGTATTCCCATTTTGGCATGATCACCCGCCTGCAGGCGGGCGCATCAGGTCTGCCGTTCCTGCCCATGAATCAAACGGGCGCAACGGATTTGGAAAAGGCAAATCCCAACATCAAACGAATCCCCGATCCCTACGGCGGCAAGGACGTGATTGTTGTACCGGCCTTGAATCCCGATGTGGCGATTGTCCATGTGCAGCGGGCGGACAAGAACGGTAATGCGCATTTGTGGGGCATCATCGGCGAACAAAAGGAGGCCGCGTTCGCTGCAAAAAAGGTCATTCTCACGGCGGAAGAAATCGTGGACGAATCAGTCATACGGTCCGACCCGAACCGCACGATGATTCCCGGCATTGTTGTCAGCGCGGTATGTCATGTCCCGTTTGCAAGTCATCCATCCTACTCACAGGGATATTACGACCGCGACAATGAGTTCTACCTTGGATGGGACAAGATCAGCGAATCAAAGGAAAGTGTGAAAAAGTATCTCAATGAGTGGGTGTTTGGCGTGAAGGACCGTAATGCTTATTGGAAGAAAATCGGCGGTAAAGCGCACAAACGCCTTAAGGTAAAAGTACGTTTCAGCGAAAAGGTCAATTACGGACAGTATTGACGTAAATGAAAATTGCACACTTCGATCTCGGCGGGGGTGGCTTGCCGCTTCATTTCCTGCACGCCAACGGATATCCGCCCGAATGTTACAAGCCGCTCCTTGAACTTTTACAAGAACAATATCATGTTTTCGGAATGAAACTTCGCCCGTTGTGGGATGGCGCGGCAATCGAAGCACTACACGACTGGCATCCGCTTTCAGGTGATCTTATTCGCCTCCTCGCCGACCTCGAGGTTGGCCCTGTCATTGGAGTCGGCCACTCCATTGGAGGCATTGTCACCCTGCGCGCAGCGATTCGCGACCCAGGGAAATTCCGAGCGATTATCCTGCTTGACCCCGTATTCTTCGCTCCATCCTTCTTAGTTGGGTGGAATTTCATCCGCGCCATCGGCCTGGGAGAAAAGACCCACCCGTTGATTCCAGCGGCAAAGAAACGCAGACGCGAATTTGATGACCTTGATGCTTTATTTCGAAGTTATCGTTCCAAGTCCATATTCCGCTACCTGAGCGATGATGGGTTGAAATCCTACATCGCAGGCATAACCAAGCCAAAAGCGGACGGCGGGTACGAGCTTGCCTACACACCCGAATGGGAAACCCATATTTACCTGACCGGCCTCCGCGATTTTGATCTCTGGCGAGGAATACCAAACCTCAAAGTACCCGCCCTCATCATCCGTGGTGCAGAGACAGACACCTTTCTACCAAATGCCGAAAGACTTGTAAAAAAGAGGAACCCGAAGATACAAGTTCACACGATTAATAAAGCCACTCATATTCTGCCGCTCGAACACCCGCAGGAAGTGGCGGAAATAATCGATAATTTTGTGATTACAAGGCTGGTCGAGTAGGACGGATGCCTTTCCCGCCCGTAGCGAGGCCACTCTACAAACAGGAGACTAAAATGTCCGAACTCACCTACTCCTCCGCCGAACTGATGATCATCAACGCCGCGCGCCTGTTACGCGATGGCGATACAGTCTTTGTCGGCGTGGGGCAACCCAACCTCGCCTGCAACCTTGCAAAGCGAACCCACGCCCCCAATCTGGTCATGATCTACGAAGCGGGTGTCATCGGTGCAGAACCCGAACGTCTGCCCCTCTCCATCGGCGATCCAACGCTCGTCAGCGGTGCACTTTCGGTTGTGAGCATGTATGACATTTTTTCCAATTACCTCCAGCGTGGCAATGTAGACGTGGGCTTCATGGGCGGCGCACAGATCGATAAATACGGAAACATCAACGCCACTGTCATTGGTGACTACGCGCAGCCGAAGGTCAGACTGCCCGGCTCCGGCGGCTCGCAGGAAATCGCCGCATGGGCAAACCGCTGCTATATCATGACCCCGCACCAGAAACGCCGCTTCCCTGAAAAGGTTGGATTTATGACTTCAGCCGGCTTCATCAATGGAAACGATGATCGCAGGAACGCCGGCTTGCGAGGCGGAGGCATGCTGGCTGTGGTCACTGACATTGGCATGCTGGAGCCCGATGAAACCGGCGAAATGATCCTCACAGCCCTGCATCCCGGTAAAACCGTGGAAGAGGCCAAAACCAACACCGGCTGGGATTTGAAGGTCACAGCGGAATTAAGGACCACCGAGCCTGTCACAAAAAAGGAATTGAGCATATTGCGCAAAGAACTTGATCCCACTGGGATTTATCTTAAGAACACAGCATAGCCTCCCAAGTCGCATATCCCACCAATGACCCCTTTCCGTAAACAGACATCGGGGGTATACAAAAATTGATGAGCTCCTTTTTAATCCGCCATCTCCTCTTTGATCTTGGGGGCACTCTCATGCATGCATGCAATGAGTGGGAGGCCATCCACAAGCGTGCAGACCAGGCGCTTGGCGAAAAACTGCTTGAACACGACATCCAGATCGAACCGAAAATTTTTCGCGCGCGTTTGCACGAATATTACAGCCAGCGCGACAAGGATTTTCATGAAACCACGTATCACTTTGTTCTGGACGAACTTCTCAAGGAACTGGGACATGCCGAAGTCGTCGAACCAGTCATCAGGTCCGCACTGGACGCGATGTATTCCGTCACGCAAACCAACTGGCAACTTGAAAAGGATACGGTTGAAACGCTCCAAAAGCTCAAAACAAACAACTTTAAACTGGGGATTTTTTCCAACGCAGGCGATGACAAGGATGTGCAGCAATTGATCGAAAACTTTGGCATCCGACTGTATTTTGATTTCGTGCTGACCTCCGCTGCCTGCTTTTATCGCAAGCCCCATCCACGCGCATTCGAGATCGCGCTCGCCCAATGGAACATCCCGCCCAATGAAGCGGTAATGATCGGCGACAGTCTCGAAGCGGATATACACGGCGCGAAACAAGTGAACATGAAAACAATCTGGATCATGCGCCGCGCGCAATTTACGAATGAGGAAATGCACCGCGTCAAACCCGACTTCAGCCTTCGAAAACTTGATGAACTTTTACCCACCTTGGAAAGACTCTCTGTTACGCGCGTTTAACGAGTCTCACGGTACAATCCACCCCGATGACCCAAACCCGGCTATTTGCATACATCGCCCTTGCGGTGGGCATCCTTGCGTTGAGCCTTTCCGCCATGTTCGTGCGCTGGGCGGATGCGCCCGGCACCGTCACCGGCTTCTATCGTCTGCTGATTTCCACAATCCTGCTAACCCCTCTTTTTATCCGACAACAAAAACAACTGGAAAGCATCGACAAACAATATCTGATCTTTCCCCTGGTTGCCGGCATATTCACGGCCTTCGACTTTGCCTTTTGGAATTCTTCGCTCCAGTACACGACCGCTGCAAACGCCACCCTGCTTGGAAATACTTCGCCGCTATGGGTCGCACTCAGCGCGCTTTTTATTTTCCGTGAGAAATTACGCCATACGTTTTGGGCCGGACTGATACTTGCATTGACCGGGGCTGCACTTGTCATGGGGAGCGACTATCTGCGCCACCCCACCCTTGGGCTTGGCGATCTCATGGCAAGCACAGCCGCCATCTTTTACGCATCCTATCAGATCGTCACCCAGCGTGGGCGCAGGCACATCGACCCGCTTCGTTATATATGGTTTGTGGGCATCAGCGCCACGATCGGGATGCTGATCATGAATCTCGTTCTGGGACATCAGCTTGTGAATTATTCGCTGCAGACCTGGATGATTTTTTTGGCAACAGCCGTCGTCTCGCAAATGATAGGGTATCTTGCAATTTCCTATGCACTGGGTCATTTGCCAGCATCGATCGTTGCGCCCACATTGATCGGGCAGCCCATCCTGACGGCCATACTTGCCATTCCCCTGCTTGGAGAGGTGCCCGCCACGTTGCAATGGCTGGGGGGAGCAATCGCCCTGGCCGGCATCTATATTGTCAACCAGTCCCATGCCCGGACCACAAGCGAAACCCCGAACGCCTAAGCCCAATTTCAGGATAAAATATATATCCTGCAAGGCACATCCAATTTATTTTCAAGCTTTAGAGGAGATGGCAAAAGGAATTAAAAACAAGGACCGAAACGGGCAGGGTCCCCGTTACCGTCGTTCACGTGGACGGGAATATCGACTCGGCCTCCTACGAAACCTTTCAGGCCGAAATGGAAGGTCTGATAAATAACGGTGCCCGCCGTATCCTCGTCGATCTGTCACACGCAGTCTTTGTCAGCAGCGCGGGGTTGCGTGCGCTGCATGTAATCTTCAACCGGCTTCGCGCCCCCAACAAAGACATTGACGATGACCAACTCCGCAAGGGCATCAGCGGGGGAACCTACAAATCGCCACATCTAAAATTACTTAAACCGTCGGAACAGTCAAGAAAGACGCTCGAGACGGCCGGCTTCGACATGTACGTTGAGATCCATTCCGGCCTGCAAACAGCAATCGCATCCTTCTAACCCTGATTCCCTCCTGGGCGCGCCATGTGTGCCTTTTTATATTCCCAAAAACCCGCATGGTAGAATCAATACATGCCTGATCTCTTCGACCATGCCATGCGCGAACGCATGAAACAGGAAGCTCCTCTTGCCGCACGGATGCGTCCACGCACCCTCGATGAATACATCGGGCAGGAGCATATTGTAGGCCAGGGCAAACTCCTGCGCCGAGCCATCGAAGCGGACCGGCTTTTCTCATCCATCATTTTGTGGGGACCGCCCGGTACGGGCAAGACCACCCTCGCACAGGTGATTGCAAATACCACAAAGAGTCACTTCGTCACCATCTCCGCCATCCTTGCAGGAAAAGCAGACCTGCGCGTTGTCATTGACCAAGCCCTTGAACGCAGGCGCCTCCACAACGAACGCACCATCCTCTTTGTGGACGAAGTTCACAGATGGAACAAGGCGCAACAGGATGCCCTTCTGCCCCACGTCGAGAACGGCACATTTACGCTCATTGGCGCGACCACTGAAAATCCATATTTCGAAGTCATTAAGGCATTGATCTCCCGCTCGCGGGTATTTCAACTTCGCAATTTGAACCAGGCGGAGACCGGCATTTTGCTTGACCGAGTCCTCGTGGACACGGAACGCGGCTACGGCAACAAACGCATCAATCTGGACCTCGCGGCCCGATCCCACTTAATTGAAGTTGCATCCGGCGATGCACGGAATGCGCTCAATGCGCTGGAATTGGCGGTGGAATCCACAACGCCAGATAGCGATGGAGTCATACACATTACACTGGATGTGGCCCAGGAATCCATCCAGCAGAGAGCCGTACTCTACGACAAGGATGGCGACGCACATTACGACACCATCTCCGCATTCATCAAATCTGTGCGCGGCTCCGACCCGGACGCCGCCCTATACTGGCTCGCAAAAATGATCTACGCCGGCGAAGACCCGAAATTCATCATCCGCCGATTGATCATTCTGGCAGGCGAGGACATTGGACTGGCAGACCCGATGGGGCTGGTAGTGGCATCATCCGCCGCACAAGCCTTTGATTATATTGGCCTGCCTGAAGGGATATATCCCATCGTCGAAGCGACGTTGTATCTCGCCGCCGCGCCCAAATCCAACACGGCGGGGGCATATTTCAAAGCAATGAAGAAGATCGAGGAAGAGGGTCAAACTTCCGTGCCACGCCACCTCATGGACGGCAACCGCGATGCCGCCGCAATGGGACACGGCAGGGATTACGTCTACCCGCACGAGTTCGAGGGTCACTTTACACCCCAGCAATATCTCCCCAAGCGGCTGCTCGGCACATATTTTTATTCGCCATCGGAAGAAGGCTATGAGTCACAGGTCAAGTCCCGTCTGGAGATGTGGCGAGAGGCACAGCGCAAAGCATTGGGAATCACGAAGGTGGAGAATATTCCCGATATGAGCGAGGAACAAATCCAGGAAATGAAGAGGAAAATCAAGTAATGACTTTATTATTATTAATCCGCCACGGCGAGAATGATTATGTCAAGACGGGAAAAATGGCAGGACACATTCCGGGCGTGCATCTCAATGAAAGGGGACAGAAACAGGCTCAGGCGCTGGCAGAGGCGTTGAAGGATGTCCCGCTAAGGGTAGTGTATTCCAGTCCCCTGGATCGGGCAATGGAAACAGCGGGTCCGATTGGCGGGTCGCATAAGTTGAAGATCATCGAGGAACCCGACCTGAAGGATACGCACATCGGCAAATGGCAGGGGCGTTCGTGGAAGGTCATGCGGCTGACCAGGTCGTGGAAGATCATCCAGAACGCCCCGTCGCGGTTTCGGTTTCCCGAAGGCGAGTCGTTTCCCGAATGTCAATTGCGCATCGTGAATGTGTTGGAGGGAATCGTTCACGCGCATAGTAAACCAAAGGATGTTGTTGCGGTTGTTTTCCACGCCGACCCGATCAAGCTGGCGGTGGCACATTTTCTCGGTATGCCGCTCGACCAGTTCCAGAGGCTGGGCTGCGATACCGGCTCTCTGACCGCATTGCACGTGAACGAAATGGGCGCACACTTGATGAAGTTGAACCAGCGTCCACCGTTCGATTTCCTGCCGAAGAAGAAATAATGGCGAAATTAAAGCTCGACCTGCATGAGATCTACAATCGCGGAGACAAGATCGATGCGGAATTGAACCGCATCGTGGAGGAAGCCATTGACAGGAAGATCGCACTGGTCGAGATCATTCCCGGCAAGGGCAGCGGACAGCTCAAGAAAAAAGTCATGCGTTTTTTAAATCAAAATCACATCAAAAAACTGTATCACCGCGTAGAGAAGGACGACAAGAACTTCGGGCGGATTTTTATCCATTTCAGGTTCTAAAGTGAACGCACTAGACATGCAAGTCGAGCTTGTTATTCAGGTTAACTGAAGTTGCCTAACAGAAAGACCGGCGGCATGAAAGAAGCCAAGAAGTAAGTCTGGTCGACGACGCAAGCGAGCAAAACCACGATCAAGCATTGAGCGAATCTCCTCTTTAGAAGTTGGACGAGCATTTCTGAGATGTTGTTTAACATTTCCGTGACAATACTCTTCCGGATTGAGCTGTGGAGCGTAAGCAGGTAACTCTTCAATCATGATCTCAGGATGCTGGCAGAGATAAGCTTTGGTGAGCTTGCTAAGATGAATACGGGCTCGATCCCAGATCAAGATGATTTTTCCAGGTACCTGCCTACGGAGGTGTTCAAGTGCCTCAATCAAGTTATCGCTTTTTATCGAACCTTCAAAACATTTCTTGTAGATCTTGCCTGTAAGTGTCAGCGCTACGGCTGTCGATAGCGCTCGACGATCTTTGGTTACCCGTCGAAAAACGGGTCTCTTGCCAGTCCGAGCCCACGTCGTAGCCAATATTTCTTGAAAGGAGAACCCAAATTCATCCCAAAATACGATTTTTGCTTTGAGACGATGTGACTTTTTTTATCCTTGGCCAATCTCCTAGCAACCAAGCTTCCACTAACTCTTTTTCCTGTTCAATAGCCTGTGGCATTGGCTTTTGTGGACTGAAACCTAGTTTGCGCAACAATCGATTGAGGTAATTCGGATGATAAGTGACATCAAATTCTCTTTTGATCAATTTTTGGACACGGTCCAATGTCCAGCGATCAGTTGGATATCCATTCGCCAAAGCCCCTCGTTCCAGCTTCCTCTTTAAGCTTTGCTTTTGTGGATTACTCAACTTCGGCTCGCTACCAGCCGCTTTTCTTTTTTGGAGTCCGCGCATACCTTTTGTTTCTATGATTCTGGCCCATTGGCCGACCGTGGCCCGGCTTACTCCGAGGTGTCTTGAGATTTCGGCTTTTGACATTTTTCCAGCTTTCAACAGCCGTCCACCTTCAAGCCGTCTTTCTTCCATTTGTTCTCGGGTTAGGTATGATGGTTTCCATGTCATACCGACTATTGTAAATCAATCTAAGTAAACCTGAATAGTATGGTATCTTCAAAAAACGCCAGCGCGTACGCCCGGCGTTTTTTCTCCAGCCTGCAAAACCCGGCAATCGCTGGATTATCATTCCTTGTCATTTCATTGATCGATGTTCGGGAACGGCAATCGCATCCCTTTCAAGCCGTACAAATCACCAGGGAGCCGAAAAAGGAAGAGAAGAAAGCCGCGGAAAAGCCATGCTGCTGCCGGAATCCGCGCTATGACAAACGCCTTGAGTGTGATAGCATCCAGCGCCGAATTGCGGTATTCACTAATTTTGAGGAGAAAATATGTGGACAATAAAAAATAGGTACGTAGTATTAATAGGCGCCTTGCTTGCGCAAGTGACAATTGCGGGTTTGTACGCATGGAGCATATTTGGGAGAGCCCTTGAAGTGGAAAGGGGATGGGGACCTAATGAGATTTTGGTTCCTTACGCGTTAGCCCAGTTTGTCTTCGCGTTCAGTACATTGTTTTCGGGGTGGTTGGTTGACAGAAAGGGACCGAGGATTGCGTTGGTTATCGGCGGCTTGTTGTACGGCGGCGGTCTGATTTTATCCTCGTTCGTTACCTCGCCGATTCTATTGTATTTAACCTACGGTGTGTTGTCTGGGGCAGGGGTTGGATTTGTATATGTCTGCCCATTGTCAACATTAATCAAGTGGTTCCCAAAAAATCGCGGCATGATTACAGGTTTATCGGTGGGTGTGTTCGGCGGCGGCAGCATTATTTTTCAATGGGTTATCTCAAACTTTTTAACGATTACAGATGTGTCTGGTGCCTTCTTATATCTGGGGATGATTTCCATGGGCGTAATCTTGGTTGGCGCCCTGCTCACAAATAACCCTGTAGGCTTTGTTAAGAAAGCCGGGGAAAAGGGTGAAGGGGATTACACAACTGCCGAGATGGTTAAGACGAGGAAGTTTAAGCTGATTTGGGTTATGTACTGGCTTGCAGTCATACCTGGTTTGCTTGTTCTTGGCGCCGCCAAGAATATTGGGATTGAGGTGGCGGGGCTTGAGGCTGTAGCCGCAACCTCAGTGATATCCATTCTGGCTATTTCCAATGCCGGCAGCAGGCTTGTGTCTGGCTCGTTGTCTGACAAGCTTGGCACATTGAAGGTATTCAAAGGGATATTTACAATCACCATTCTCTCTTTATTGTTCTTGAGCTTTTTAGCCCAAATTAAACTGTTCTTCTACCTTGGTGTTATTGGCGTGGCTGTCGGTTATGGCGGTTTCCTGGCTTTATTTCCAACTTTCACAAATCAGGAATTTGGCTCCTACCGCTATGCGTCGAATTATGGCGTCGTCTATCAAGCGTATGGTCTCGCCGCGCTATCGGGTATTTTCTTGAAATCTCTGGTGGGAAGCTATACAACTACTTTTATCTTTTCCACCTTTGCAGTTGCAGCAGGGCTTGCCATCGCGTTTATGCTAACCGAAAGGAAATCCGAGCTTGCAACAGGAAAGTCAGCGGCTTAAGTAGATATCGAAAAGTATTCTAAACAAGATTGTTCTCGACGACTTGAGCAGAAATTCCTCTTAAAGAACTTGCTGACAGTGCCTTAAATAAAATCCATCTTTAACATGATGAATTTTCTCCAAGGCATTGTTCGAGGGTGCACAATAACCCTCAGACCTGTCTTTTTATAGCAGGCCCGAGAGTTATCTTACTTCCACAACTTTGCCAACTCGTTCAGCGATTTGTAATACGGCTCGATGCTGGGGATGAAGTGCGCCTCGTTCTTTGCATGGGGACCGATCCCCGACTGACCCCAGACGACGGCTTGTCCGCCGGGGGCGAATCTCGCGCTGGTACCGGGTAACTTCTTCCCGATCCTCGGTTCATTCCCACCCGACGCCTGTTTGACCGCTTGGATGAGCGCTTTCAACGCCGGGGTATTCGGGTCGCACGCCACGCCGTTTTCCATCACCGAAAAGTTGACTTCCAGTCCGTTGGATTCGCAATACGCTTCGACCTGCGACCTTAACCCTTCGACATCATCCTGCGGGATGGGACGGATTTCCACGCCGAGAATCCCCTCCCCGGCTGTGACGTTGTACACGCCCGGCGTTCCGACATTGATGAACGGGAATTTCGCCTGCGATTGCCAGCCATCGGATGATTTCAGTGTGAGGTGCTTGGAAAAGATTTCATTCAACGCAGAACGCGCGGCGATGAGTTTTTCGCTCAAGTCGCCTGTGCCTGCCACGCCGCTGTGACCTTTTGCTCCTCGTGCGATGACATCAAAGCGCATCACGCCGCGATTCTCCACGCAGATTTCGCCGAAGAGCTCGTCGCCTTTTTCACCTGTCCGCTCGCCTGCGACGAACAACGAGGGGATGAGATTTAATTCCTTCAGCACATGCGGCGTTCCCCACTCCTCCGCTTCACCATTTTCTTCGTTACCGACCAGCAGTAATGAAATATTGGGGGATGGCGCTCCCGATTTCAGCATATCCTTCATCCACACCATATAGGTCGCTACAACGGTTTTCATGTCCGCTGCGCCACGGCCCCAGAGATAATCCCCCTCGATATACGGGGTAAATTGCGAATCGTCAGGTTCGGGTTCGACAACGTCAAAGTGACCTGTTAACAGAATCAGGGGTTGATGGTTCTCGTGCGGACGGGAGGTGAACGGCGGAAAGGCCGCATATACTGCGGGATATTTTCCATCAAAGAATTTTACGTCCAGGCCGACATTTCGCAGGTAATCATCGATCAATGAACCTGCGCGATGGACTTCATCATGGCGTTCGTCAGGACTGGCCGTAACAGACGGAATGCGAATCAATTGCTGGGCGAGATCAAGAATTTCGCTGGTTTTATCCGGATAGGAAACTTCAATAACCGCCTGGGCACGCGGGCGAAATTGGATTGGCGTTTGAGATGACTGCCTCGCCGCGTCACGCCCGCGCTGAAGGAATTCCGCGATCCTGGATGCGTCACCGCCGAGCATCTTGTAATCAGATGCAATCCGTTCCACATCGCTTTTGACCTGCGCTTCGCGCTCAAAATGAATCTCCTTCAAAACATCCAGCGGCACCTCGCTGCCGCCGCCCAATTGACTTTGCAGGCGGGCACGGATTTTTTCAGCAGTGCTGCGGGCACCTTCGGACATTTCGACGAGGGGATGTAAATCGTTCCACAAGTTCAATGCCTCAGCCAACGGCCTGACTTCATTAAGTGTCCATTTGAGGAAATCGCGCATGCCCGTTGGCTTGGCAGTCAGCGGATTTTCGATCTCGGCGCGCATGCTGAATTTCGCGGCGAGGGTCTCGTTGGCCCGGGCGCGGGCGATGTCTTCGCGGTCGTATCGGAAACCACGTGCAAACTGCGGATCTGAATAGATGCGCAAAAGCAGAAGGTGTTTAAGGGTCAGATTCGCAATATCCAGATCGAGGCTGTGGCCGCCATCATCCACGCGGATTTCGACGCGCCCCATCGGCAGGTTAATGCGTGCCATGAGATTCTGTTTTTCGATCTGCAGGGCCATCTCCTCGGGAGGCGCCGCCTGCCCCACGGCAAACAGGCCGCGGGTATAAAGATGCGTCAACTCGTCACTTGTGGTGGAGATCAACCGCTCGACCGGCTCCGCAAATGAACGCGCGCGCACAGGAGTCCAGTTGTTATTTCCGAAACGCATGCCGCGGCGCACGAGGTCATAAGAGAGCTGCAGGTAATCGTTGTACGAACGGTAGAGATCAGGGAGATCAAGCTCGCGCGGATTGGGGAAGGTGAGATTACGGACCGAATCATGCCCGGTGAGGACAACCACCGCGCGTCCATCCCTGACCTGAGCCTGCATCGGCGTGGACGCAGCGGTCGCAATGAACAGGCTGGCAAACGCGCGCAGGAGGCGCGTTGCCGTTATATAGAATTCCGATTTGAACTCATCAAGATGTGTATCGCCGCGTTCACTCGATGAAAGATGCATGAAATCCCATGCAAAGAGCGGATCGGGCAGGGAGAGGTTGCTGTGAATGCCCGCGGTTGCAAGCGTATCGCCATACAGATCAACACATTTTTTGAGATAACGGCGCTTCGCGATCTCCCAACTATCAGGGATGGAATGATGGCTGATCTCCGTGAGGAATAGGAGGTTTCCATGCCAGTAATGCAAACGATCACCGAAGTTGACACTTGCACGATGCAGTGCGTTGATGAGCGAAGCTTCGATGAGGCGCGCTTCAAAGATCGTCCCGCGCGGACTGTAATACGGACGCGTTGCCCACTCGACCATCCAGTGAAAGATCTCGAGTTGACTGAACTGTGCCTGCCAGTGCGGGATGCACTCGGCGCGCAGGTAATCCACAAAGGATTGACGGCTGGGACCCGCGCCGACGGTGAGCAGGGGACGCAACTCAGCATCCAGAAGGTTCCACTCCTGTTCAAAACCGTTGAGTCCGCCCAGCGGTCTTTCTTTGATGGCTTGCTCCACTGCAAGAAGGTATTTGTCGGCGAATTTTTGTGATGGCATAGTCTTTTTAACCACAGATAAACGGAGATAAACAGGGATAGGCGATAAGTGAGCTAGTGATTTCGATACGGCGGCTTTGCCAATCACCGAACCAGCAGATTATTTTGGGAAATTAGTATTTCAGCGCGTTCAAGCCTTCCATCAATCGCTGGAATGCCCCTTCTGTCCGTTCAGCAGGGGTGGCATAGGAGAAGCGGACCCACTCGCTGCCGAAGGGTGAGAAGAACGCACCGGGGACAATGGCAACACCGTGATTTTCCGCCAGGTATTGGCCAAGCGGCTCGCTGTCTGCCCATCCCTTTGCTTTGATGAACTCGCCGACGTTCATGAAGGCATAATAACCCTTCCCGATGATGTGCTGCAGTCCGCTTTCGGCTAGGAGTTTCTTCAAGACCACACGGCTGGCATTGGTTGGCTCGATGATGGTTCTGGCGGCTTCGGCAAATCCCATTTCGTAGGCCGCCATGGCGACGGCGAGTGAATAGAACGAGGGGATGACCCCATGCGAGGCGCGGGCGGTGATGAATTTGATCACGGCTTCATCTGCGATCAAATGACAATTGCGGATGTTGGAACCGCCGAGTGATTTGGTGATGCCATCGAGGAACATGATACGCATCCGCTCTTCGGGGGTGAAGTTCTTGAGGAAGGAATTCAAGTCCATGGCAGATGCATCCGTGACGTAGTGATACATCCAATCGAAGAGCACAAAGGCGACGCCGGCTTCCAATGCAGCCTTGGCGAGCGAAACTTGTTTTTCAACGGTTATGGTCAAGCCAGTGGGGTTATCGGGATTGGTGATGATGAGACCTGCGAGTTTGCGCCCTTTTGACTCGGCAAACTTCACGCTTTCACGAATCGCATCTTCAGAATACGCCCATCCCTGTGCGGGGTCGCCCGGCGCCCAGAGGACGTTCGCACCGACTCCGTATGGTCCCCAGTTGTAGGAGATCCACGGGACGCGCGAGACCATAACGAGGTCGCCCTGACGTCCGTGACCGAGCGCCAGCATGGCTTGATAGGCTTTGATGAGCGCATCGCGTCCGCCCGCAGTGCCGAGCACGTTGGCGGGTCCCCGGCCTGAGGAGGAATCCAGTTTCCAATATTGCTCGATCACGGACTTGCGATAGGCGTCTGTGCCGAAGGGCATATCGTAGGACGTCCCATGCTCGAGCTGGAGTTGAAGCGCGCGTTCGAGGATCGGTTTGGGAGTTCCAGGCAATGATGCGCCTCCATCGCCTTGTGAAGCATCATAAACCGCCGAGTCGGGATTCTTTTCCTGATATACCTTCAATGATTTGTTGATAAGGAACATGCGTGAAGGCGGGATTTCCATCATTTGTTTGAGATGGTTGTTGACAGGAATAAGGTTCTGTTCGTCAACAGCAAAGACCGGGGTGGTGTTGGAAGTGGACATGCTTTCTTCTCCTTAAGAAAAACGCCCCGAGCATCGGGGCGTTTGGTGTATCTGGTAAGGTCAAATCTGCTCCTGTTCACCCGACAACAACCAAAACCCCGCCGCTGAATTGGTGAGGTTGGAATTGGTGTTTGTATCCACGATCAAAAGGTTGAACATTGCGCGCAAGGATACCACCGCGCTCAATCTGCGTCAAGCAATGGAATGGTTTAATCCATGTACGCCAATTGGAAATAATTCTACGCCGTCTGGCGCGGCCGCAAGCAGTGGTCTTGCCTGCGCGATAAGAGCGTGCACCTGCTCGTTGCCCAGGGATGCATCATGCGCATCCCTGCTGTCCCAAATTTCAAACACCCAAAGATGGGTTGAATTGGAAAGGTCTTCACTTACAATGTACATTTGACATTCAGGGATGGCTGCCACAACCTGTGCGGCTTGTTTCAGGATTTCTGCAAGTTGGGCGCGTTTCCCGTCCCGTGCGATCAATTTTCCCGTCATTGCATACATGATTATTTCCCCGCATTCAATTCTACCAATTGTGGCCTGGACTTCGGCACGCGGCGAAGTTCGCCGCGTGCCTCCATGTCCAGCTTTACGGTGGTGTAATACCACGAAATCGACCCGTCAAAATCCTCTTGCAACTGATCCGCGACAAGCCCGCCTAATTTCATAAACGTCATGGGGCCGAAGGCCTGCAGATTCTCAAGAATCGCCCTGCGGACAATATCGTATTTTGCTTTCTCAATGCGGACAGCCTGCTTCGTCGGGTCGGGGTTAAGAGCAAGAACCGTTTCATCCGAAGACATGATGCACCTGCCTACTCTGAGGGATTCATGCTCGTATACAAAGCAAGCACGTTCCAGGTTGGGTCCTGAAAAACCCCCCATCCAGCCAAAACCGGGGATCTCTGTTTTTTATACAGGATTTTTCCGCCAAGTTTTTCCACATTCATCAAGTCCGTCTCGATATCATCGCTACCAATATAAACGAGCACCTGTCCGGCTGGGTTTTCTTTGGAAATCTGTGGGAAGCCGCCGCCCGTCCCATCCGCCGCCTCCCACAAGGTGTAATTCATGTCAGGTATATGCTGGAGTTTCCAGCCGAATAGACCGGCATAGAATTTTCCAGCGGCTTCCCCATTTGCGGCGGGGATCTCAACGTGGACAACATTGCGTTTGGACATAATATTCTCCTTTTCTAAAAACGGATAAAGTTGATATATTTTAGAACATTATTTCTAATAACGCAAGCGCCAGAAATGGAATTTCTTTCCAATCCACCGCCAAATACATGCAAATACGCTTCGTGCCGGACCGTGCACCTGCCCCCCGAAACAAAGAAGTCCCGTGTTTAGCAGGACTTCTTATACTTCGTTTTTCTATTTATTTGCCAAACTTTTCCAGAATACGAACGAAAATATCCCTGTCTTCGGGCATGATCTCCACAAGCTCAAAGCCAACGCGGTAGAGGGTCAGCTCGATGGTATCCTGCTCGCACCATTTTGTGCGGGCGATCAGCACGATATAGGGGAGATCCGCCAAGTCGGCGGTCAATTCAAGGCGAAGATAATAATCCTTATCGATGGGTAGAGGTGCTATTGTCTCCAGTTTCAGTCCGACGGAACTGATCTCCACCATGTGGCCAAGAAGCTCCTGTGTATCGTCGTTCAGGACCCGCATATAAAAAGGAAAATTCTTTCGCGGAGTGGTCCTTCGTTCAGGCATGTGACCTCACTTTCGCTAGACAATCAGACCGTTTCCCTGATTATACATAAATAACAGTGAGGCGGTTGGAAAAAATCCAGCCGCTTCACTAAATCCCATCAAACAAATCATGTTTTTTGCGAAAATTCCCGTCCACGAGCGGATAGGCGCGCATGAAATCCTCCTTTTCGCCGAACACCTTGGTGATAAATCCCATCAGCCCGCGCCGCATCATAATGCCGCCTTGCGAAGCGTGCGCCGCGCTCGCCAGCCGCTTCTCCTCGCCCACAGAGCGGATGTTCACGCGCACATGCACAGGGAAATCCACTTCGGCGAGTTCCTTCAAGTTAATGTCGCCGTTGCGTCCCCACTTGGTCGGGTCTTTGCCGAGAATGGGCATGATGCGCGTCATCACACGCAGGAACCAGCGCGGGAAAACCTGGTAATACAGCGCGCGCGGTTTGAACGGCGCACCCGCCTCGGGGTAAAAAGAGTCATTGTCCGCATTTGCAAAGGCAAAGGTCGTCGCCTTGTGGATGTGGATATGGTCGGGATGCCTGTATCCGCCGATCGGGTCGAACGTGATGACCACATCAGGCTTCAACTCGCGGATATATTTCACGACCTTCCCCGCCACTTCCTCGATGGGATGCTGGATCTGCGCATCGGGATGGTTGTTCTCCTCCATGCCGGGCATGCCTGAATCGCGGTAGCCCAAAAAGAAAACTTCCTTCAAACCCAGATGTTTCGCGGCGTTCATCAACTCGTGCGTGCGCAGTTCCGCCGTATCTTTGAAGCCGTTCAGGTGCTCCTCGTCCACCGTGCCAGCCTCGCCGCGCGTGGCGCACACGTAATACGTTTCATATCCGCGTTTTGCGTACAACGCCAGCGTCCCGCCCAAGCCAAACGACTCGTCGTCGGGATGCGCCAGCACTGCTAAAATCTTCTTCGTCATATTCACCTCGGGTTGGAACTTTTTTCAGTAAATTTCGTCCATTGATGGACGCGCAAACAATTCACAAGTTTACCCCACAGTGATACAATCCGCCCGTCGAAAAGGATATCCAGCGAATGACAGACAACTTGTAGCCAACCAAAGTGTTCAGGGCAGTTCCCTATGGCGTTCCACACAGCCGAGGCTTGCCCTCGGTGTTCTTTTTAAGTTGGTTGAATAGCGCGAAGCGCGTATCGAAACCACAGGTGTCATCATGCTTAGTATCCACAACCTTTCAAAACATTTCGGCATCCAGCCCGTTCTACAAAACATCAACTTCCATATCAGCACAGGCGAGCGCATCGGTCTGATCGGCGCCAATGGCTCGGGCAAGACCACCCTCATGCGCATCCTCGCGGGTCTCGAACATCCTGATTCGGGGAATGTCGCTTCGACGCGCCCAAATCTACGGATCGGCTATCTCGCCCAAAGCATGGAAATCCAACCCGGGCAGACGCTTCACTCCGCGCTTGGGCTTGATTCTGATTCCCAAAGCGACCCAGCCCTCGAAGTGGAGTCCCTCGCCCAAGCCTTATCCCAACACCCAAACGACCCAGCCCTCCAAGCCAAATACGACGACGCGCTTCATAAACTGTCATCTTCCCACGGTCTACTGTCCATCGTCCTCGGTCCATTAGGGCTTGCCCACCTCCCCGCCGACGCCCCTATCGCCCACCTCAGCGGCGGACAGAAGACGCGCCTGCTGCTCGCCAAGGTACTGCTCGAAGACCCACACTTGCTGTTGTTGGACGAGCCCACCAACCACCTCGACATCGAAATGCTCGAATGGCTGGAAGACTGGCTGAAGCGCTTCCATGGCGCGGCGCTCATTGTCTCACACGACCGCACGTTTTTGGATAACACGGTTACCGCGATTCTCGAATTGGATTCAGTCACGCACACCATCCGCGCATTCGACGGCAATTACAGCAACTACCTCGAACAAAAATTACTCGAATTCGACAAACAAGCGCAAGCCTATCAAGACCAGCAGGATGAACTCGCCCAATTGCGCCGCGCAGCAAGACACATCCGCAGTTTGACCGTGATGAAGAAAGGCGGCAAAGCGGATGGCGGCGACAAGTTCGCCAAAGGTTTCTTCGGCAACCGTGCCACCAAACGAGTGGCGGGACGCGCCAAGAATATCGAAGCCCGCATTGATCACCTGCTCACCGAAGAAAGAATCGAAAAGCCGCACGGCTCATGGAAACTCAAACTCGATTTCGGTACACCTGAACATCAATCAAAGGACGTGCTCGTCACAGATTCGCTCTCAATTGGCTACACGCAGGAAAATCCGCTGCTTACGGATATCAACCTGTTCATCCGCGCAGGTCAGCGCGTAGTATTGACGGGCGCGAACGGCTCAGGCAAAACCTCGTTCATCCGCACCATCGTTGGCAAGATTGCCCCGCTGGCAGGATCGTTCTGTTTGGGCCGCGCGGTCAAACTCGGCTACATTGCGCAGGAGCAGGAATTGCTGAATCCCGCCCTCAGTGGCGTACAAACCATCCAAGCCGTATCAAGCATCAACGAGACAGAGACGCGGAACTTCCTCCACTATTTCCTCTTCAAAGGGGATGCCGCTCTGCGTCCCGCAGGTGAACTTTCCTTCGGCGAACGAGCACGTTTGCAATTGGCGCTGCTCGTCGCACAGGGATGCACCTTCCTGATCCTGGATGAACCCATCAACCATCTCGACATCCCCTCGCACGAACACTTTGAAGAAGCGCTGGAAAATTTCAACGGGACGATCCTTGCCATCCTCCATGACCGCAGTTTTATCGAGCGGTTCGCCACCGACGTTTGGGTTGCAAAAGATGGTAAGATTTCAAAATAACCCGTAGGGGCTCAATGTTGTTGTGCCCCGCCAAAGGAGCATGAATGAAATTTGAAACTCTCGCCATCCACGCCGGGCAGGAGCCCGACCCCAACAACGGCGCGGTGATGACACCCGTCTATCTCACGTCCACGTATAAGCAGGACGGCATCGGTAAACCACGACAGGGGTATGAGTATTCGCGCACGCTCAACCCCACCCGCAAGGCATTGCAGGATTGTCTCGCTGAACTTGAAAGCGGACAGTGGGGACTGGCGTTCGCTTCGGGCATGGCGGCAACCGATACGGTCCTGCGCCTGCTCTCGAATGGCGACCATGTCGTCGCTGGCAATGACGTGTACGGGGGGACGTTCCGTCTCTTCGATAAAGTCCTGCGCCGCTTCGGTCTGGACTTTACATTTGCCGACACGACCGATCCTGAGAACCTCGCCGACGCCTTGACCGCGCAAACCCGCATCGTGTGGCTGGAGACTCCCACCAATCCCCTGCTGGCAGTCACGGACATCCGCGCGGTGGCGGAAGTGGTGAAGAGTCACCCGAACAAACCGATCCTCGTCGTGGATAACACCTTCGCCACACCATATCTTCAACGTCCGCTCGAACTGGGCGCGGATCTGGTCGTCCACTCGATGACCAAATATCTCGGAGGACATTCGGATGTGGTCGGCGGCGCGATAGTTGGAAAAGATATAGAACTCGGCGAACAACTTGCCTATCTACAAAACGCCATCGGCGGCGTGCCGGGACCGATGGACTCATTCCTCGTGTTGCGCGGCATCAAGACGCTCCCCATCCGCATGGACAGACACGCCGAAAACTCGGAAAAAATTGTTTCGTTTTTGGAGAAGCAGAAAAAGGTCAGCAGGCTGATCTACCCATATCACGAGAGTCACCCCCAAGTCCAGATCGCGAAGCGGCAGATGAAGAATGGCGGCGGGATGATCTCCTTCATCATGAAGGACGGACGCGATGCGGCGGTCAAGGTCGCGGAATCCACCAAATTATTTACGCTGGCAGAATCATTGGGTGGCGTCGAGTCGCTGATCGAAGTCCCCGCGGCGATGACGCATCTCTCCACACAAGGCTCCACGCTGGAGGTCGATCCCGGTCTCGTGCGCCTATCGGTCGGGATTGAAAATGCGGAGGATTTGATCACAGACCTTGAACAGGCATTATTGAAATAAACGACGACCTCCCGAACGGGAGGTCGTCGTTTATTGATCGCCTTTTTTCAATCGTATTGTTGACGCGGCGCTCGCCGTATTAACCGCAACCAGCGTAACATCGTCATCCTGCTTGGAGCCGCTTTGATAATTCTTCAACATCTCCAAAAGATTGTCGCAAACCTGTTGCGCACTGAGATATGCGTAACCGCTCAATATTTTCTTAATGCGCTCCAATCCAAAAGGCTCGCCTTTTGGATTGCGGCAATCGGTCATCCCGTCCGTATAAAGCAGCAACGTGTCGCCGGGCAGCAATGTAATTGAACGTTCGTCCAGGGTGACCACATCCCACAAGCCAAGGGCCATGCCTGTGCCGTGCGGGATGCGCTCGACGCTGCCGTCCACATGCAACAACAGAGGCGGTTCATGTCCGGCACGCGCATAGGAAAACTCGCGGGTCTTCAAATCCAATATTCCATACAATACTGTTACAAACTGGGTCGATTTCTGCAGGCGCGTGATGTGCATATTCACCAGACGGAGCACCTCCCCGGCTGTCAGCCCAATATCCGCCTCCGCCATGATAAGCGCGTGGGCGCGCGCCATGAACAAGGCGGACGGTACGCCTTTGTCCGCCACATCGCCGATCAAGACTCCCACGCGGTTATCCTTGAGAGGAAAGACATCGTACAGATCACCTCCCACCTGACGGGCGGGCAGGATACACGCTCCGAATCCAAATTCATCGAAATCGGGCAGGACGTCGGGCAGGATGCTTAATTGGATGTCGGCGGCAACCTGCAGCTCGCGTTCAAGGCGTTCCTTTTCGATCAGTTGCGCCTGTGCCGCCTTCAATTCATCATACGCAGTTTGCAATTGACGGTTCTTCTCGGTCAGGTCTCGGAAGGTGGCGGTATTGGTCGCATCCAGACGCTGGCTTAACACACGCACCATCGAAAGCGCCAGTTCCGGATGCTTCTTCGTCATGGTCAGGAATTGGGCGCGACTCATTGAAAGCAGCGTGGATTTTCCGCGGGCACGCACGCTGGCAGTGCGCTGCCCTCCGGGCGTGATAAGACTCATCTCGCCGAGATATTCTCCCTCGTACAAAACATTAAGCAGGAGTTCATCCGGCGTATCCTCCGCCATAAGCACCTCCAGCATCCCTTTCAAGACCACATAAAAATGCTCGCCGGGGTCGCCTTCACGAAAAAGGATTTCGCGGTCTTCAAGCTTGCATACATCCAGGGAAGCGAGCAACGCGTCCAACTCCTCTGGAGGCAGGGCGGCGAATAAAGGGATTGTGGAAAGCAGGTTGACACTCATATTACAAAGGCTTCTTTTTCGTCAGGTCCATGACTTCTTTTCCAGCCAGTTTGTCCTGAATCCGTTGCGTGACCAGGTCGAGGTGGCCGGGATGGTTCACATAGTCCAGATCATCCGTCTGGATGGTCAATACAGGACAGAGGTCGAAGGAGCCGAGCCATTCATCATAAAAGGAATCCAGCAGCGAAAGGTATTCGGGGGTAATCCCGGTTTCAATATTCCTTGCGCGTCTGCGGATGCGGTTCAGTAACACAGACACCGGCGCTTTCAGATAGATCAAAAGGTCGGGGCGCGGCAAGCCGTTGACGACAACATCAAACAACCTGCGGTATGCCAGATAATCGCGCTCGCCTAAATTCCCCATGTGATGCAGGGCGCGCGCGAAGATATGCGCATCTTCATAAATGCTTCTGTCCAAAATGGCGGAACGCGCATCGCGCGCCGCCTCCAGGTATTGGTCTGCGCGATGTCCTAAAAAGAATACCTGCAAATGAAAGGACCAGGCATGCATATCCCCGTAAAAATCGGAAAGGTATGGGTTGTCGGCAACAGATTCATATCCTGTCCACCAGCCGAGGCGTGTACCGATGCGTTCGGTAAGCGTCGTTTTGCCCGCGCCGATATTCCCTGCCACCAAAACCAAATGCTTCGCCATAGATGCGACGTATTTTATCATGTATGATGATTGAGGGTATAATTTTCAATCAGGAGATTTCCGCAAATGAACATACGTGACGCATCCGGCTGGACCATATTTATCTTCGGTATCCTTGCATTCCTGCTGGGAATCCTGGGGCTGATCCGTCCTGAAATCCTTCTGTCCATCCTCGGCTTTGACGTAATCGAGCGCGTCCAGCGCGCAGCAGGTGATTACACCATCGTCTTCATGACAGCCTCGTCCATGGCGTCATTTAACGTGGGCATTTATTACATGCTCGCCGCACTCAACAACGTAAAAATCTTCTATCGCTGGACAGTACCCTTCCGCACGCTTACGTTTGTTGTATTCAGCATAATTGTCTTCCTGGAAATCGCCCCGCAAAAATTCATCGGGGTCGCCTTGTGGGAACTTGCCGGGGCGCTCGCCACCGCCGTTACCCTTTACAGGGAAGACCATAAGAGGCAGCTATGAAATCCGCATGGCGGGAACACAACGGAAAACAATTCCTGTACCAGGATTTTTCAAATTTCTTTTTTAACGAACAAGCGGTCATCGAGGAATTGAACGCAGTGCAAGCCATCGTACGCAGCCAGCCGGAAAATTCAGTCCTCGTGCTTTCAAATTTTTCCAATACCGAGATCACCATGAACCTTATGCCCCTTCTCAACGAATCCTCCCAAAAAACCAAGGCACATGTCCGCAAGACCGCAGTACTTGGCGTCACCGGCATCAAGCGCGCCCTTGGCGACCTGCTCTCCAGGATCACCGGGCAGCCCCTGATGTACTTCAACAATGAATCTGAAGCAAAGGATTGGCTGACATTGGGTTAATGCGTGCTGCTGATCAAAGACATGAAAACCAGAATTCTAACCCTTGTCATGCTTCTTACCATGGGGGTATTGCTTTTTTCATGCGGAATCAAAGACTCTGCCCCATCCGAGAAGCTGGACGGGGACGCAATACGCACGGAAGCTGTTGCTACGTACGCCTCATCCCTGACCGGGACCCTATCACCGCCAGCCCCGGCATCCCCCGCCCCGACAGTTGGGCCGACCCGCACCCCGCCCGTCATCACCGCCACAATCGAAGCATCCCCAACTGTCAACCCTTGCTACAATCTGATGTATATCGCAGACGTAACCATCCCTGATGGAATGGAAATGAAGGCGGGCGAAGTGTTCACAAAAGCCTGGCGCGTGCAAAACATCGGTGGGTGTGCATGGAGGGCGGGCTTTACATTTCAACATGTGGGCGGCGACCTGATGCGCGGAAGCACGATCACACTCCCGGATGCAATTCAAACCGGCTCGATACGCGAAATCTCGATTCAACTTGTGGTTCCCAGCGGGCAAAGCGGGTTGATCCAAAGCGCATGGCGCATGGCGGATGAAAACGGCAACTTCTTTGGCGACACCCTGTCTGTGAACATTGTTGTCGGAAACAACCTCACGTCCACAGTAACGAGCGCCCCGTAAATCTAAAAAATCGGAGTATTAACACAACAAGGGATTTGCGTGTCGGCAAATCCCTTGTTGTGTTCTATTTACATGCCACACAACCATTATTTCTTTGCCAGCATCCTGCCAGCAAAATAGCCCACGCCAATAATAAATATTGCGGGAGATACCCCCAGCAGGAAGATGCCGACCCCTCCAATCGCACCGCCGAAAAACATCCCAAACAAAGCGAAGGGCAGGCTCACCACAAACGCGATAAGGACAGTCCGAAAGACACCCCGGTCCTCGCTGCGGCGCAGGAAATAAACCAGACCGATACCGATCAATGAGCCGGCCAGAAAAAACATCAAATAATCAGCCAGTGAAGCCTCCGCATGAAGTTGCCCAAAACCGAACACCAAAACCGCCGTGTTCAAAAAAGGGAACAGCAAACCAATTACCGGGGCCCAAAGGAAGGAAGTCCTTTTATGCATGTAATCCTCTCCTGCTTAAAATGTGGTTCTGTTCCCAATTATACCCATCGAAGGCGGTCTGTACCTTGGTTAGATTCCCGCATTGCTCAAGATCGTCATCATTTCAGAAAGCGCCATTGTCAGTTTTGGGTGTTCAATTTTGAAATGGTCGATCGTATCCTCTAAACGCCGCAATACAGATTCGTCCGGCTCTATGCTGGGGCTCTTCAGCAGCCTGTTAATATCTGCGGCGATGTTATTTAATAGGTCGCGTCCCTTTTGATCCAGGGAATCGACATGATCGAGTTCATCCTGCAATTGCTCAAGGAGTTCACGAACTTTTTTGTCCAGCATGGGAAACACTCCTTTTTATAATATAGACATATTCGCATGGATCGTTCCATCCTTTATTTTACATCGGTTTGATGTCCGCTGCCTCCCCGCTTAAGCAGCACGGTCCAGCGCGACTTGCGCCTTATTCGCAGGGTCATAGCGGACATATACCAGCTTGCCTGCAGAGTATTTCTCGCGCGATGCATCCGCAACGGCGGCTTGAGTCTCAGCCTTGAAAGGATCTCCGATCCTGGGTATAACCTCAAAGGTAAAACGGACCATCGAACCACCGCCTTCCACGCGGATGTTCATTTCCTCAGCGGTCAGGATTCTGGCTCCGGCTTCCTCGCCTGTCCGGCGAAGCGTCTCGTAATATTGATCCTGGACCTGCATGGCGGACTGAACAGCAGCGATGGCGGTAGGATTCATGGTCGGCGCACCGATGGACTCAATCGCCACCTTGCTCGTGTCGTTCGGGTCGTAGCGGATGGTTACAGAAGCACCCGGGACGATCATGCCAATTTGAACACGGCCCACAAACGTAGTGGCAACAGCATGAAACGGCGGGCGATCCGCAGGTGTTACTTGAAGGGTAAGGCGCACCTGCGGACTGTAATTCATGGTGACGCCCGTATCCTCCACGCCGATGATGACGGCCGGCGCGGAAACGCCGGACTTAAGCACAGTGCTGTTGCCCGACATGTTCTTAAAAACGCTATAGATGAAAAAACCTGCCACGCCAAGCGATATGAGGGTGGTCAACCCCACACACAACAAAGTAAAAACCGTGATCAAGCCGGGGGCTAAAAATTCCATGGACACATTCTCCTTGAACAATTGATTACCCAAGGATGGTACCATTATTTACACAACCGTAAACTCCCCCGTTTGGGGGAAAGAAGCGATCTGTTTCCTGTTGCCGGAAGGGTGCGCTGCAATTACCAACAGCCTTGTCACAAACTGCTCTTAAGTATATGATTGACCAGCCCAGCGAAAATCAAGGAAATGAATTGGAAACCTATGGCGAAAATCATGGTGGTTGACGACGACACACTCATAACGAACCTGCTCGAAGATTTGCTTAAAATGGCGGGACACGAGACGGCCATCCTGAACGAAAGTTCAAAAGCCATCGAAATGGCAAAACAGGTCAAGCCCGATCTGTTCCTGCTCGACCTGATGATGCCGCAACCAGATGGATTTAAATTATGCAGAATGCTGCGCCAGGAGCCCTATTTTACCAACACCCCCATCATTATCATCACCGCGCTGGATGACGAGGACAGCAGGGCGATTGCGTTTGGCGCGGAAGCAGATGACTATATCACCAAACCCTTTCGTCCCAACGATCTGGCGCAAAGAATAAACGAATTACTTGCATAATGCCGCCCTGGAATACTCCAAAAGACACGCTTGATATCAAGCGTGTCTTTTGGAGTTGGCTGCGCTCTGATTGTTTCCTTATTTGAGCGTGCGGATGAATGCAACGATTTGCCAGATCTGCTCGTCAGTCAGGATCCCCTTCCACGCAACCATGGAAGTGCCGGGTTTGCCAGTGGCAACACGCCAGAATAAATAGTCATCGCCGGCTCTGGCCTGCAAATCGCCAAGATTTTTCGGGGCAGGATCAAGCGCAACGCCGGCAGGGCCATCACCAGCACCTGCCGGGCCGTGGCAGGACTCGCAATTGGTCTTGAATACCGCCGCACCAGCTGACGCGGCATCCGCGCCAAAGGGATTGGACTGCCCCGCATAATCCGCAGGAACAGATTCCAACACGGTGGATGTGTCCGATCCTGAGCCGCCCCCGCCTCCACAAGCCGCAAGAACGAGCGCGGCGGGAAGTAGAACCGCGAACAAAACTTTCTTCATCAACGACCTCCAGTTAAAATGGATATCATACAACAACCCGAATTATATGCGCTGCGAAACGCCATGCAGTGACTTAAGTTACACATTACCCGCTCTTTCGCCTGACCTTTCTCTTTGACTTTACCGCGTCATGCTCTGTCTCGACCTGATCCGATTCCTTTGGGCTGGTCAGCCACCCGACAGCAATGACCAAAACGAATAAAGCGATCCCGGCATACATCAGCCAGGACAACGCGGTATTTGGGATCTCGCCGCCTCCAGCAAGGTAACGGAACGCAAGCATATCTGCCTCCATGTGTTTTATGAGTACTATACGTGAAAAAACGAGGCTTGTCAATTACTACACGTGGGTGCATAAAACGAAATCAAACAACATGAGTTAAAATCAAAAAAACCATTACGGAGCACTCATGCTGAAATTCAAAACCTGGCAAAAGACCTTCATTTTCATTCTGGCAGTCACCATCCTCATGCGCATCACATCCAGGTCCGCGCCTGAGCATCCCTATTACGCCGCAAACTTGAACTTTCCGCTCGTCATCGCCCATCAGGGTGGAGATCACCTCTGGCCAGGCAACACCATGCACGCCTTCCAAAATGCGGTTGACCTTGGCGTGGACGTACTCGAAATGGACCTGCACATCACACAAGACGGCATCCTCGTCCTTATGCATGATGAAACCGTGGATAGAACCACGGACGGTACGGGTGAGATCGAATCCATGAGCCTGGGCGAACTCAAACAGCTTGATGCCGGCCACGACTGGACTCGTGACGATGGAGCCACCTTCCCTTTTCGCGGGCAGGGTATCACGGTGCCGACAATGGAGGCTGTCTTTGCGGAATTCCCCCACATGCGCATGACCATCGAACTCAAAAAGACCAACGCCTCGATGGCACAACCTTTCTGCGCCCTCATCCGCCAATACAGTATGGCTGAGAAAGTACTGGTCGCATCCTTCCATGATGAACGACTCAGGGAATTCCGCACGGAATGTCCCGAGGTTGCCACTTCCAGCGCAAAGGATGAAACCACGGTTTTCGTCCTGCTCACAAAAGCGTTTCTCGGCGGATTTTACTCGCCGCACTTTTATTCATTGCAAGTGCCGCAGGAATCTGGTGGCATCACCGTGATGACAAGATCCTTTGTCAAGGCTGCTCACGCCCGCAACCTTGCCGTCGAGCCGTGGACCATCAACGACGCCGAAATTATGCGCCTCTTTATCGAATGGGGAGTGGACGGGATCATCACCGACCGCCCGGATATCCTGTTGGACGTGCTGGGCAGATAACTTTATCTCGTTCCCTTTAGCGCTACTCCATCCATGTCACCCGATCTTCAAATCCCGCACGGGTATATGGTTCCGGTAAAAATTCGGGGAAGCCGATATAGATAAATCCGATGATATGCTGGTCTGCGGAAAAGCCGAGAAATTCCTTCACCCTGGAATCGCGCGCCCACTCGCCCGTGCGCCAGATCGCGCCAAGGCCAAGCGCATGGGCGGCGAGAAGGATATTTTGCGCGGCAGCAGATGCTGCCGCGCTGTTCTCGATCTCGATGGCTTTGGTGTCCGGGGCGGGTTTATCCACGCCGATGGCAATGACGACAGGCGCGCGAAGCGGCAATGAACGGGGCTTATCCGCCGCCGCCGTTGGTGCTTGCGGATTGCGTTCCAGAAAAGAGGCGGCAAATTCGTCGCCGAGTTTTTTACGCCCATCTCCAGTCAATACTACGAAACGCCAGGGGCGGACTTTATAATGATTCGGTGCCTGCACAGCCGCGCTCAGGAGTTTTTCGACCATGTCGCGTGGCACAGCATCCTGTCTCACCTTGCTGATCGTTTGCCTTCCATGAATTGCATCAAATACATCCATTGTTCCTCCGTGTCACAAAGACGCTTGCGGGTAAAATTGTCTTACCATGAGAATATTTTACTCGGAAGAACATCGCAAACATTACCCACCGTTTGAAGTCTTTGACGGCGGCATACGTGTGCCTTATTACGAAAACCCGGACCGTATGGATCGGATCGTCGCCGCACTTCAAAAAACAGATTGGGCGGACTTTAACGCACCGCAGGATTTCGGACTTGACCCAGTCCTTGCCGTGCATGACAAGGATTACATTAACTTCATCGCGTCCTGCTGGACCGAGTGGCTGGCTTCTGAGCCAGAGATTGCAGCCTCACCCGAAGGACATGCCTTCCTGCCAGCCACCTTTGCGCTGAGGCGCAAGGCTCGCGCCACCAGTTCCCTGCGCGGACGAGGCGGCTACTACCTGATGGATCTTTCCGCCTGCATCGTGGAGGGGACGTATCAAGCATCGCTTGCATCTGTGAACTGCGCATTGAGTGCAGCAGAATCAGTATTCAACACCCGGCGGGCGGCATTCGCGCTATGCCGCCCGCCCGGACATCATGCCGGGAGGGATTATGCCGCCGGATACTGCTTCTTCAACAACGCCGCAATTGCAGCAAACTCACTTTCATCAAAAGGAAAGGTTACCATTCTGGATATTGACTACCATGCCGGAAACGGTACGCAGGACATATTCTACGAACGCGGAGATTTGTTAACCATATCCATCCACGGCGATCCCGATTACGAGTATCCGCATTACGCCGGCTTCGCGGACGAAACCGGCGCGGGTGCAGGTCTTGGCTTTCACAAAAATTTCCCGCTCCCAAAAGACACGGGAGATGAGGATTATCTCTCCGCCCTAGACGAAGTGCTGGGGATGATCCGCAGGTTCGCGCCCGATTTCCTGGTACTCTCCGCAGGCATGGATGTCTTTGATGGTGACCCGCTGGGCATGTTTCGCCTTACGCGGGACGGGTTTGCAGAAATCGGAAAAAGAGTTGCTGGATTAAATCTCCCGACCGCCATTATCATGGAGGGCGGCTACGCCAACGAGGTGCTTGGCGACAATGTTGTCACCTTATTGGAGAATTTCAAATGAGAAAACACATATTAATTGCATGGAGTGTAATTTTCCTGCTCACCGCCTGCGGACCCTCTCCCGAAGAACAGGCAACCTTGACCGCTGTGGCTTGGACGGCCACACCGACGCGAAGACCCACGTCCACATCCACTTTCACTCCCACCCCAACCGTCACGTTTACGCCGACGCTCACATTCACCCCCACCATCGCTGCAACTCCCACTACCGCCCTGCCGACCGTCACCGTCAACAAGCAGGCTCATTGCCGCTACGGGCCTAGTGCCGCTTATTTACACGCCGCAGACCTGTATGCGGGAGATACAGGTGCCGCCCGCTGGAAAGGGGTGTACAGCCAGTGGCTGTATGTTAAATTCCACAAACTCGATTATTCGTGCTGGGTCGCCCCTTCCGTGGTGGATGTTGTCGGGGATGTCAGTACACTTAAAAGAGTGGAGCCAAATTTACAGTCCATCGGCAGCAATCAATACGGTTCGCCGCGCAATGTAAGCGCTGTCCGCGATGGAGACATGGTCACGATAAGCTGGGATCAAATGGAAATGACAAAAGACAAGGACAGAGGCTACTTCATCGAAGCCTTTGTCTGCCAGAACACTTTCTACATATGGTGGACATTTTCGTATCCCGACCAATACACGACCAGCTATACAGTGGAAGACGAGGCGGGCTGCGCTTCACCTTCGTATGGGAAACTTTACACAGTGGAAAAACACGGATACTCCGACCCGGTGGATATTCCATGGCCCCAGCCTTAAACAAAAAGCGGGCGCTGATCAGCGCCCGCTTTTTGTTTAAGAAAGCACTCCCGCTTTCTTCAATGCATCTTCCAGAGAGTCGATCGTGGCAGGTTTGATTAACATCGCCTGCGCACCCCCCTTCAAAACATGCTGGCGGGTCTCGGGCTGGTCGTCGGAGGTGATGACGATCACGGGCACATTCATCAAACGCGGTTCGCGGCGGATGTAGGCCAATACTTCCGTTCCATCCACGCCCGGCATGTTGATATCAAGACAGACAAAACGGGGAAGCTGGCTTCCCAAATAAGCCAGTGCGGGGCTGGAGCCATAAGCAACCCGTGCAGGTAGATCCAATAATTCCAGCATTTGCTGCAGCGCATCTGCAGTCTGACGATTATCGTCAATGATTAAACCTTCTGACATTAGTCCTCCAAAATTACCGTGCCCATCACAGACACGTCATAACCTTTCAGTTCTGATACCGCCTCCCGAAAACGCATATCAGCCAGGAGTTCGAAAAGAGGCGCAAGCAGACTGTCGTCTGAAAATTGGCCGGGAATCACCAAGTCATAGCGTTCCTGAAACAGCGGGATGAAATCCAGTCCCAAGGCCTGCGCGGCGGCGGCGATGCCAAGCCCGCAATCTGCGCGCCCCGAGGCAACTGCGGCGGCAACACCGAGATGAGTATACTCTTCCTGAGCATAACCGACAATGGACTCGGGGGAAATTGTCATCAAGTTCAAATGATAATCGAGCAGGACGCGCGTGCCCGCACCGCGCTGGCGGTTGACGAACCGCACGCCTCCAGGCGGACCCGAACCTGCGAGGTCTCCCAGGCTCTTGATCCCCTTCGGGTTTCCCTTCCTCACGATCAAACCCTGGTCACGCCCCACCAGCGCAACGACCTTGACGGGAATATTCGGCATGTACTGGCGGATGTAGGAAATGTTGTATTCGCCCGTCTGCGTGTCGAGCAGATGCGAACCTGCGAGGTGCGCCTCCCCGCGCCGCAACGCCACCAACCCGCCCTGCGAACCGACATTGGCGGAAGCCAGCCTGCGGTCATGTTCGGCAAGGAATTGCGCGATCAGATCGAGCGTCAGATCATGCGATCCGATGGCCAGGATCGTCTTTTCGATCTCGTTCCGATTGCGATACAAACGGACCTGTATTTTCTCTCCCGCTTCCATGCCTTGTGTTCCACTTGGAATCAAGGCCAGCCCGTCCGCCTGCACGAGCGACGTGATCACCCCTGCCCCGCGCGAAAGCGGAGCCGCAAGCAGTTTCTCGCCCACCTTTCCAACCACAACCCGCACAAAGTCATCGTCCCCTGCAGGAGAGACCAGTTTGCGTGTGAGAATTGCGGTCTCGGTCGACAACTCCAACGGCCGCCGCCCCAGCCATTTTGCAATGAGGGGTTCAACGAAAATATCCACTGTCAACGCGGCGGAGACGGGATAGCCGGGGACGCCGATGATGGGAACCATGTCATTGTGAGGAGACTGTGAAGCAGGCAACAAAGCAATCTCTCCAGCATGAGGGGATTGCTTCGCTCTGCTCGCAATGACACCTAAAATTACAGGATGCCCAGGGCGAACAGCGACACCATGCACCAATAGCGTTCCGAGTTTCTCAACCACCTGTGCCGAAAAATCCTCTGCGCCTGCCGAGGAACCTGCATTCAACAAGACCAAATCATGCGTTTGCGCGGCTTCCTGTACGCGTTGGCAGATCAGATCAAAGTCATCTTCGGTGATGGGATAGCGCGTCGGTTCGCCGCCCATTTGTCGGATTTGAGAAGCGATCACAAGCGAGTTGTATTCGAGAATATCGCCCGCCTTGAGTTTCGAACCGATGGGGACGAGTTCCGTCCCGGTTGGAAGAATCGCCACTTTCGGCTTGCGCGCGACGCGCATCGTTTGATGTCCCGCCGCAGCGACGGCACCCAAATCCACAGGTTTAAGGACATGTCCCGCAGGCAGGACCAACTGTGTTGCAACAATATCCTCTCCCAACGGGCGGACATGTGCCCACGGAGCCACCGCCGAGCGAATGCGAATGGACACTGGTTGGCGGATGGCAGAGGTGATCTCCCCGTTTTCATCCAGGGATTCGACGTTTTCAATTGGGATGACCGCGTTCGCCCACTCTGGCAGCGGATCACCCGTATCCACGTACTGCGCCTGCGGGCCCGTGTACAAGGTCACTGGCGCGGATGGCTGTGCGCCGTTCGTCTCGGCAGCGCGGATGGCAAACCCGTCCATGGCGGAGGCGTGGTAATGCGGCGAGGAAATTTCCGCCCAGATCGGCTCGGCGGTAACTCGTCCGAGCGCGTGTTCATCGAGGGAAATTTCTTCCACGCCGAGCGTGCGCCAGAGATTCGCATCCTGCAAGGCTTCACCCAGGCGGGCCTGGGCTTGAGAAAGGGGGATATCATGCAGGTAGACAGACATGGAGTTTATGGTTTAGGAGATTCCATCCATCGCCGCACCGAGACGCTTGACAATCTCGTCTACTTCCTCTTCATGGATGGAGAGCGGCGGGGAAAAGGCAAGCGTATTCCCAAGCGGGCGTGAACGCAAACCTTGCGACTCGGCGGCTTTGAAGATTTTCATCGTCAGTACGGGGTCGGCAGCTTTCGTGGATACATCTGAAACGATTTCGACGCCACAGACCAGGCCCAGTCCGCGCACGTCGCCGACGAAGGGGAATTCCATCAGCGATTGCAGCCCTTCAAGCAGACGTTTCCCAAGTTCACGCGCGCGTTTCGGGTATTCTTCCCTTTCCATGATCTCAAGGTTCTTCAATCCCACGGCACACGCCATGGCATGACCTGAATATGTATAGCCGTGCATATAGGTTTCGGATTCCACCGCGGATTCCATCGTCTCGCGAATTTCGTCCGAAATTTGGATTCCGCCGAGTTGGGCGTATCCGCTGGTCACGGCTTTGGCAAAGGAAAGAATATCGGGCTTGACATTCCAATGTTTTAGCGCGAACCATTCGCCTGTGCGCCCAAAACCTGTGATGACTTCATCCGCGATGAAAAGGGTTTCGTATTTGTCACAGATTTGGCGGACAAGCGGGAAATAATCGTCAGGTGGAACGATCACGCCTCCGACGCCCATGACAGGTTCGGCAATGAAAGCGGCGACGGTATCCGCTCCTTCGCGCAGGATGGCTTCTTCCAATTCCCGAGCCGCAGCCCGACCGACGGTTTCCCCATCTTTCAACTGACCTTCATAGCGGTACCGGTTCGGTGCGGGGATGTGGACAAATCCATCCAGCGCAGGACCAAACATGGCGTGATATTTTTCCAATCCCGTGGCAAAGGTGGCGGCAAGCGTAATGCCATGATACGAACCGCGCCGCGCAATGACCTTGTACTTGGTCGGCTTGCCTTTGCGTTTCCAGTAATAACGCGCAGTTTTGAACGCGGAATCATTTGCCTCCGATCCACCGGATGTGAAGAAGGTGGTGTTCAAACCCTCGTAGGCGAAACCCGCCAGTTTATCGGCAAGTTGGATCGAAGGCAGGTTGGTCATCCCCGAGAAATTGGAAGTGAACGCCAGTTCCTTCATTTGTTCGTATGCGGCTTTGGCAAGTTCCTCCCGCCCATAGCCCGCGTTGACGTTCCACAACCCTGCCATACCATCCAGGATTTTTCGTCCGTCGGTAGTGTGCAACCACACCCCTTCCCCGCGCTCGATCACGAGAGGATTTGCATGGGACTTGGGATGATAGACGGGATGTAATTGTTTTTTATCTTTTTCGATCCAGGTTGCAGTGTCTGTTTGGCTCATGGTATCTCCAATTTTATTCTTCATCCAGCCTCTCGGGCGGAGAGGGGGACTCGCTGGTATTTATTTTGAGTTCATTGATTTTTGAGCGTATCATCTCAAGAACGGACGAAAGGCTCTTTTCAACATCATCTGACCCAACTCTAAAAACATTCAGCCCAAGTTGTTCAAGAACATCCTGTCGGGCACGATCCAACTCAACCTGACCCACATGGACAGGGCCATCCACTTCAATAACAAGCCGATATGCGGAATTGTAAAAACCCACGATAAAATTACCAATCGGTTGTTGTCGTCGAAACTTTATTCCATCCAGTTTCTTCCCGCGCAAAGCCTGCCAGAGAATCGCCTCGCTTCTCGTCGGCTCCCTCCTAACTGTACGCGCAATTTCAAGCAATTTGCGTCGAATTTCAGGGGAAACATCCAGTCGTGGAAAATCGTTTTTTCATGGTGTACTCACTCATCTCCCTGCTCGTCGGGGAGGGGCTGGGGGGTCATCCCAGAACCTCCACATCATGCGGACCCGACTCTTTCAGCCCAGCCCCCGTCATCCGCACGAAGATGGCTTTCTGTTGAAACTCCTCAATCGAATGCGCGCCGCTGTAACTCATCCCCGATTGCAACCCGCCGACAAGTTGAGTCAACACTTCCCGCGCCTTGCCGCGATATGGGACCGCCGCTTCCACGCCCTCGGCAACGTAGTCTTCGATTTCTTCACGCGTCAAATCATTGCCTTCGCGTTTATTTCGTTCAATGTTCGCCGTCAATGACGCCATACCGCGCGACGCCTTGTAACGATGACCCCTGCGCGTCATGATGAGACCTGGGCTTTCGTCCGTGCCAGCGAACAACGAACCGATCATCACCGTGCTTGCGCCTGCGGCAATCGCTTTCGCCACATCGCCAGGATGACGAATGCCGCCATCCGCGATGATGGGAATTCCATAGGGACGCGCAGCCTCTGAACACTCGATCACTGCCGTCAACTGCGGAACACCCGAACCCGCCACCTGGCGCGTCACACAGATCGAGCCAGGTCCCACGCCGACTTTTACCGAATCCACGCCTGCTTCGATCAAGCGTTTCGCCCCATCCGCAGTTGCCACATTCCCGCCAATGATCTGTGCCTTAGGGAAATGCCTGCGGATGTTCTTGATCGTTTCGATTTCCATGTGCGAATCGCCGTGCGCGATGTCCACCACGATGCAATCCGCGCCCGCCTGCAAAACAGCTTCGACACGCCGCATCTCCATGTCCCGCACGCCAACCGCCGCGCCGACAGCCAGCCGTCCTTTCGAGTCCTTCGTCGCCTTCGGGAACTGCGTGATCTTCATGATATCTTTCAACGTGATCAATCCCGCCACTTTGCCATTCGCATCGGTCAGGGGCAGTTTCTCCACACGGTATTCGTGCAATAATCGCTCCGCATCTTTCAACGACGTATCCGGCGGCGCGCTGTGAACTTCACAGGTCATGATTTCAGTTACAGGCCTGGCATCATCGGTTTCGAACAACAGGTCGCGCGTCGTGACGATGCCGATCAGTTTATCGTCCTTGTCCAGGATCAAAATACCCCCCGTGCCCGTTTCCTCCACCACACGCTTCACATCCCCAACCGTATGCGCCTCTGCCATCGTGATGGGTTTATCCACAATGAATGATTCCGCCTTCTTCACACGCTCGATCTGGCGCGCATGTTCGGCGATCGTCATAAAGCGGTGGATGATCCCGATCCCCCCCTCGCGCGCCATCGCGATGGCCATCTCGCTTTCGGTCACAACATCCATGTTCGCCGCAACGATCGGCGCCTGCAATGCGATCTTTTTCGTCAACCAGCCTTTCGTCGAAAGCACACGCCGCGAATCCACATCCGAATACTGCGGCACCAAAAGCACATCGTCATACGTCAGGGCAACATCCGGCAAAATCTTCATCATATTCCTCTCGCTCGAATTATACCCAGTGCAGCCACAAATGGCCGTTTTCTAATGGTGGAAATCGCCATTTGTGGCTGTGGGTATTATATAATGCTTGATGATGAGTCTGTACGCGCTTTCCTCCCTGGATGGACGTTACGAAAAAGAGACCTCCCCCCTGCGGGATTTCTTCTCCGAATTTGCCTACATCCGCGCCCGCGCCCGCCTCGAACTGGACTTCCTGTCTGCTCTTTCCAAAACGGGCATTTGCCCACCCCCGAACCTTTTGCTCGACTCCTTCACCGACGAAAATGCCTTGAAAATTCAAGAGTACGAAAAGACCACGCGGCATGACGTGAAAGCCATCGAGTACTATTTACGCGAAGAGCTTTCTCCTGAACTTCATCAATGGATTCATTTCGGACTGACCTCCGAAGACATCAACAACATCGCCCAAGCCCTGGCCCTGCGTGATTCACGCGACCAGGTCCTGCTCCCCGCATTAGACGATGTACTCACTTCCCTGCGTGATTTCGCGCGCAAACACCGCGCCCTGCCCATGCTCGCGCAGACTCACGGCCAGCCTGCCGTGCCGACCACGCTGGGAAAAGAGATCGCGGTCTATATCGCCCGTCTGAAAAGCTGCCGTGATGAAATCGCGAATCACAAATTTAAAGCGAAACTGACGGGCGCAGTCGGAAACTTCAACGCGCTGCATGCCACTTTTCCAAACATTGACTGGATTTCATTCAGCCGCGACTTTATCCAAAGCCTGGGACTTGAACCCAACCTTGTCACAACCCAAATCCTGCCATATGACAATTGGATTCATTATTTCCAATCCATTCAACGAACCAATACCATATTACTTGACTACACGCAGGATATATGGCGATATATTAGCGATGGATGGCTCAAGCAGAAAGTGATTCAAGGCGAAGTCGGGTCTTCGACCATGCCGCAAAAGGTCAACCCGATCCACTTTGAAAACGCGGAAGGGAATCTCGGCGTTGCCAACTCCCTGCTGACACATTATTCACAGAAGTTAGCCGTTTCCAGATTACAGCGCGATCTATCCGACTCGACCGTACGCCGCACGTTCGGCACTGCGCTCGGACATACCCTATTGGCATGGACAAATATCGCCAAAGGCATGTCCCGCGTGGATGCGGATGAGGAGAAAATCAAAGCCGAGTTGAACGCCCACTGGGAAGTCGTCAGCGAAGGGGCGCAAACGATCCTCCGCGCGGCGGGACGCAGCGACGCATACGAGACGCTCAAGTCACAGACGAGGGGACGCCAGATGGATGGGACCAGTTATAAAGTCTGGGTCGAGGCGTTGGAGGTGGATGAAAAAACGCGAATTCAATTGTCAGCCTTATCCCCAGAATTGTATATTGGGCTGGCGGTCGAATTGGCTGATCAAGTGCTTCGAGATTCGATAGTCGAAAATCGAAACACCGAATAACGAGTATCGAATATCGGAGGTCGAATGTCTGTAATCGCAGTGATCGGTTCGCAATGGGGCGACGAGGGCAAGGGCAAGGCGGTGGATTTCCTGGCGGAGCGCGCGGATTATGTGGCGCGCTTCAACGGCGGGAACAACGCGGGACATACGGTCATCAATGAGTTCGGGACGTTCAAGATTCATCTCGTGCCATCGGGGATCTTCGCACAGAACACGACGGGGCTTATCGGCGGCGGCATGGTAATCGACCCGGCGGTGTTGATCGAAGAGATCGAAATGCTCAACAAGGCAGGCGTGGGTGTGGACGGGCGTTTGTGGGTCTCGCCGCGTTCGCACGTCATCATGCCGTATCACAAAGTGCTGGACGGTTTGTACGAAGAAGCCAAAGGCGCAGGCGCGACGGGGACGACGCGGCGCGGAATTGGTCCCGTCTTTGCGGACAAGGTCAGCTACAACGGCATCCGCTGGTCGGATTTTACAAGCGATATGTTCGAGAAGCGACTGGCAATGCAACTGGAATTGAAGAATAAGATCATCGCGGCATTAGGCGGCGAAGCGTTGAAGTATGAAGCCGTGCGCGATGAATATCGCGGATATTATTTGAAAATAAAACCGTACATCAAGGAATTGTTCTCGCTGGTGCAGGACGGTTTGAAAGCGGATAAGACCTTTTTGCTCGAGCAGGCGATGGGCACGTTTTTGGATACCGACTGGGGTACGTATCCGTTCGTGACCGCTTCGACGACCATTCCTTCAGCGGCATCGGCCGGACTTGGCATCCCGCCAAAGTACATTACGAATGTCATCGGCGTAACCAAAGCCTACACCACCCGCGTGGGAGCGGGTCCGTTGCCGACGGAGATACACGACGCCGACAGCGATGCCTATAAAAAATTCGGTGAAGTGGCAGCGACCACAGGACGCACACGGAGAGTCGGCTGGCTGGATTTGGAACTCGTTAAAACCGCGGCCCAACTGAGCAGCATGACCGAGATCTGCCTGACCAAATTGGATGTGCTGAGCGGACTGGAAGAGATTCAAGTTTGTACGCGTTACGAGTTGAGCTGCGACCCCGTCCGTTATGCGGATGTGGACGCGTACGGCTTGGACAAGGTGGAATGCGTCTACGAAACCGTCCACGGCTGGAGCGAGGACATCAGCAAGGCAAGGTCGTTTGAAGAGTTGCCCGTCAATGCACAAAAGTATGTCAGGATGGTCGAAGATGCGGCGGGCGTGCCTGTGAAATGGATTGGGGTGGGTCCCGAACGGGAAGCGACGATACGGAGATAGCAAATTCGATATGCTATACTCCTCCGCATGGCAAAACACAAACCACTCAAATTCAACTGGGATGCTGAAAAAGCGGTCAGGAATATGGAGAAATATGACATCACCTTTGACGAAGCAGCCACCGTATTCACTGATCGTTATGCGATCTACCTTGACGACGCCGAACATTCACAAAAGGAAAAACGGGAAATGGTCATCGGGAAGTCGCCCGCCCGCAAGCGGCTGTTGACCTGCTTCTTCACCAGCGTCAACGGCGTGGTCCACATCATCAGCGCACGCCGCTCCACGCATGGTGAGAAGCAGGAATATGAAGAAAATTCCGAGAAAAAGGTCAGGTATCAGATACAGTAGACTTTATCGGAATTAATCTGCATGGGTTGAAAATTCCCTGCGTTATAATTGTCCAAAAAATTTTTACGGAGGCAGACATGAGTTTACTCAATATCATCCTGTGGATCATCTTCGGCGCATTCGCGGGCTGGATCGCCAGCATCATCACCGGCAAGAACCGCAAAATGGGTGCGCTCGCCAACATCGTCACGGGCATCGTCGGCGCATTTCTCGGCGGCGCGATCATGAATTTCTTAGGCTATCAGGGGTTTACCGGCTTCGACCTGTGGAGCCTGTTCGTGGCGATCCTGGGGGCGGTGGTTCTGATCTGGGTCGTGGGCTTGATCAGCGGACGCCGTTAATTCAGATTTTTCGCCAAAAAAAATTCCCGCAAAATTTTCGGGAATTTTTTATTTTGTTATTTCGCGGGCAGAATCTTCCCCGTCACTTCGCCAAAACCCACGCGATAGCCGTCTCCCTGACAGTAGCCTTTCATCGTCACGGTGTCGCCGTCCTGTAAAAATTTTCGCGTCTCCCCATTGGATAATTCAATTGGCTTCTCACCGCGCCAGGTGAGTTCGAGCATTGAACCGTAACTGTCTTCGGTCGGTCCGCTGATGGTGCCTGTGCCGCACAAGTCGCCTGTGCGCATGTTACAGCCTGTGACGGTGTGATGCGCCAGCATTTGTGTCAGGCTCCAATACAGGTGCTTCATATTCGAGCGGCTGATGGTCAGCGCTTCGTCCATCGTTGCGGACTGCAGAGTCACTTCCAGCGTAATATCAATTCCATTTGGAGAATCAGATCGAAGGTAAGGCAGAGGCACGGGGTCTTGTTTGGGTCCCTGCTCGCGGAAGGGTTCGAGCGCGTCCATCGTCACCACCCACGGGGAGATCGACGTCGCAAAATTTTTCGCGAGGAATGGCCCAAGCGGCTGGTATTCCCACGCCTGAATGTCGCGCGCACTCCAGTCGTTGAGCAAGACCATGCCAAAGATGTGTTCATGCGCGTTTTCGATGGAGATCGGCTCACCGAGGTTATTGCCCGTGCCGATGAAGAAGCCCATCTCCAATTCAAAGTCGAGCGAGCGCGATGCGACGAATTCAGGCGGCGCATCTTTGATAGCGACCTGCCCGCGCGGACGGAAGACATCCGTGCCCGAAAGCACCACCGAACTGGCACGCCCATGATAGCCGACGGGCAGATGCAGCCAGTTGGGCATGAGCGCATTTTCTTTGCCGCGAAACATGATGCCGACGTTGGTGGCGTGTTCGCGCGAGGCGTAGAAATCGGTGTAATCGCCGATGAGGACGGGCAGATGCATGTGGACATCGCCCACGGGAATCAATGCCCGTAAACGCATCGCTTCCTCCCAGACCGTGTCACCGCCTTCGCTGAGCAGGTCGGTCAAGCGCTGACGGATTTCCCGCCACGTCTCGCGCCCCGCGGACATGAAGCGGTTGAGGGACGCATCCGCAAAGAATCCGTATGGCTGGCCGAATAATTTTTGCTCGTCGAGGAAGGCAAGGTCAACAACAAAATCACCCAACCGCGTACCCACGCGCGGGGACGGATTATCTTTGGCGGAGAAAATTCCATACGGCAGGTTTTGGATGGGAAATTCGGATTCGAGGGATACTTCGATAAAGGGTTTGAGCATTGTCTATTTTCCATTTCCATGAAGTAGGGGCGACCCGTCAGGGCTTAACGTTACGTCAATCCATTAAGAAAGGGTCGCCCCTACAGAAATCGCAACCTTCGCAAATCTTCACGCGGTTCGTCGAAACTGCAACTGCCAAAGGAGGCAGCAAACAAGCGACTTGAGGCGAGCTCTGAAGTGGCTGCGCGAAAACCCTTCCAGGTGAAGCCGTTTTCATCGAAGGTGAAGTGTTCAGGATTTTCATCTTCAAGAATGGACTGAATTTGCGCTTGCGATAAATCTTTTGCTTCTGCCAGCACCCCTGCCCCAAAGACGTTGAGGAAGCCATGCATTTTGGTTTGGACGCCGTCGTTGTAGTGGCGGATGGGATGGTGAAGTCCCGCCGTACATTTGAGCGGCACGCCCGCGTCACGGACGGAGGCAATCGCCCATGCAACTTGCTCGGTGGGTGGGAATGCGTCCGCGGTCACGCCGCCAGTGCGGAGTTTGAATCCGACGTGACGGTCCTTGAGTTTGCGCAGGGCGCGGACGAGATTCTCCGCGCGGGGTTGCCAGCCTTCGCCAGATGAAGACTCAAAAAAGACGGTGATGCCATTCTTGTTGAGCATGTCGGAAGATTCTTTGACTAGGTCATGTGCTTGGGTGGGATCAATCAATGCGGACGATGGGAGCGCAACTTCGAACATATCCACGACGACGGTTGCTCCATGCGTTTCGCGGAAGGCAAGAATATCGTCGATATCAAGTTTGAGGTTGGCGAGGAATTCGTCCGTGCTAGAGCTGCTCCGCCCGAGGGTTGTAAAAGATAATTCGGAAACAGGAGCAGGCATGAGCGGAGTCAGATGCGGAAGCCGTTTGGCGGGGATGACGAATCGCGCAAGCATCCACGAGTCGGGCGAGTCTTGATACTCCACAAAATTCTGAAAGGCATCTTCCAACGATAAATTCGCGGGCGGATACATTCCCGCATAGTCAATGATACGGGACATGAAATTTTGAAACGCTGGTTTCCGAGGGGTCATGTCCGCAATTATAGTATGAAACATGGGTACAATTGAGCCATTATGCAGACCATTCTTATTCTTACAAAAGATCATCAGGAGTATCGCTCCATCATCGAAGCGGCAGGATTACCTGATTTAAAGATCGTCACAGAGCCAACGAATGAGTGCGAGATCGTTCTTGGCGCACCGTCATTGATCAGCAAGGAGTTGGATAAACTCCCCAGCCTAGAATGGGTACAATCCACCTGGGCGGGCGTCGAGCCGTTGCTGGATCCCGCGCTGCGCCGCGATTATGTTTTGACGAATGCGCGCGGCGTCTTCGGCGGATTGATGTCTGAATTCGTGTTCGGGTATTTGCTGGCGCATGAACGCAAAATCTTTGAACGCGCACAAGCGCAGCGGGCAAAAGAATGGAATCGTTCCATCACGGGGACACTGCGCGGCAAGACCATCGGTCTGCTGGGCGTCGGCTCCATTGGCGCGGAGGTGGCGCGGACGGCAAAATCCTTCGGCATGACCGTGTGGGGATATACGAGAGGAAGTGAAGCAAGTGAACACGTGGATAAATACTTTCACGGAGACGAATTATTGCAATTTGCACATGGATTGGATTACCTTGTCTCTATTCTTCCCAATACAAATAAAACACGCAAAATCATGGACGCAACCCTGCTCTCCGCGCTGCCGCCTCATGCCATCTTCATCAACGTCGGGCGCGGCTCGGCGGTGGATGAATCCGCTTTGATTCGGGCGCTTGAAAACGACAAACTCGCTGGCGCAGTGCTGGATGTCTTCGAGCAGGAGCCGCTGCCGAAAGAGCATCCCTTTTGGACGACGAAGAACCTGCAAATGACCTTCCACACGTCCGCGCCGAGTTTCCCGGAGGATATTGCCAAAGTATTCATCGAAAATTATCGGCTGCACGTGGAAGGCAAGCCGCTGAAGTATCAGGTTGATTTTGAACGGGGTTATTAAGTTTGAATGTTTGAAGGTTAAAAAGTTGCATTAAACAGGAGAAATAATGACCGTCTCACTCACCGACATCCAACAAGCCGCTGAACGTATCAAGCCATACGCGCATCGCACACCAATTATGACAAATCAAAGTCTGAATCAGCAGGTTGGCGCGCAGGTCTTCATGAAATGCGAGAACCTGCAAAAAGTGGGTGCGTTCAAATTCCGCGGGGCGACGAATGCCGTATTTTCGCTCACAGACGAAGAAGCCGCGCGCGGCGTGGTCACGCACTCGTCTGGGAATCATGCGGCGGCGCTGGCGTTGGCGGCGTGGAATCGCGGAATCCCTGCGTATATCGTCATGCCGAGCAATGCACCGCAGGTGAAGAAAGATGCGGTGGCAGGCTATGGCGGACAGATCACCTTCTGCGAGCCAACCTTGCAAGCCCGCGAAAGTACGATGGAAGAAATCCGCGAGAAAACAGGGGCAAGCATCGTGCATCCCTACAATAATGAACGCGTCATCGCAGGTCAGGGGACAGCGGCGCTGGAACTGCTGGAGGATGTCCCCGACCTGGATGTGGTCATCGCGCCCGTCGGTGGCGGCGGGTTGCTGAGCGGCACGTCCATTGCGGCGAAGGGCATCAAGCCGAACATTCGCGTGATCGCGGGCGAGCCTAAAATGGCAGACGATGCGTTCCGTTCGATGCAGGCAGGCAGAATCATTCCATCCGAAAATCCAAAAACGATTGCGGATGGATTGCTGACTTCGTTGGGTGAACTGACGTTTCCGATCATTCATAAGAATGTGGAACAGATCGTCACGGTCAGCGAAGCAGGGATCATCGCCTCGATGAAATTCGTATGGGAACGTGCAAAAATCATCATCGAGCCGTCTGCGGCAGTTCCAATCGGCATACTGTGGGAAAAGAAGGTTGACCTGAATGGATTGAAGATCGGCGTTATCGTCAGTGGCGGCAATGTGGATCTGGCAAGGCTGCCGTGGCAAATGTAAGGATTCAACACATCAAGAATCTGTTTTCCACGCCGCCATACTATCTAGGGATGCACATTCGTCATGGACAGGAGCACACTTAATGCACCGAGGTTTTCATTTATTTGGAGGATGGATGTTGCCCCAATGATCGGGCTGGTACTAACGAGGTCGGCCAGCATCCAGGCCAGGGCAACCTGTGCACTGGTTGCCTTGTGAAGTAGCACCATGGCTTCCATTTCGTATAAAAGGGCGTCATTAACTCTCGGTCATGGCACGCTTACGCCCTTCGGCGCGTTTGCTATTGGGCAGGGGCTGTCCCTGGCGGAATTTCCAGTGAAGAAGTCTCCCACCAGCGGGCTGTACGGGACCAGCGACTGGCCAACCTGCATGGCCCCCCATACACAAAGGCGTCACCGCTAGTCCGGTTCTGCCAAGTCTTCTAGACTCCATATCGGTTTCCTTCTTCAAGAACAAAAAAATGCGGCCGCCAAATAGACGGCCGCATCAGACGCCGGAAACGGCATCCACTATTCTTCGCACACTAGCGAACGTTGAAATCCAGGGTATGAGTTAATGCCCCGTTTAAATACAATTCAACCTGGTAGTCGCCGACTGGCCAGCCGGCGCTGTCAACACTGGACAGCGAGAAGTTCACGGTGCCGGTCCAGGAATCCTCTTCAATCGTCACCACAGCAGGAGTGTCGGCTGAAATTGGTCCGGATTCGAAGTCAGCCGCATTAACCAGATACCACTTTGCCTCAACAGCTGTGCCGGTAGTGGCATTATTCAAATCGGCCACGACATAAAACGTGTCAGCGGGCGCAAAAGTGGTAACCGCCTGTGCGCCGGTGTCGTCCTTTGAAAGGCGGGCGTTCTCCAGGCTGAGTTCTCCGGCAGCGCATGCCAGCGTTGAAACAATCAACGCAGCCACAGCCAGAAGGATGGGAAGTTTTTTTGATTTCATTTGTACATTCTCCTTTGGTTTAAGGCAGATACTGCTGCCGAATTTCGCAGCATTATACACCATCACGATGCAAATTCGCCGTTCAGTTTTTATTATTCCACTTCAATATAGATTCTTTTATTGACCGCGCCTTTGCTCTTATAATCAACGACCTTTATTTTTCCCACTTCGGAAGTAATCCTCACATGCGTGCCGCCATCGGCTTGCAGGTCAAGACCGGCGATCTCAACCGTCCGCACCTGCAAAATTCCATCCGGCAGAAGATTGATCTTTGTGCGGATCAGGTCCGGGATCTGGAAGGCCTCCTCCCGCGGCAATATCTTTACTTTAATCTCGCGTCCCTGCCGGACCTCGAGGTTGACCGAGGCTTCGATCGCACGCACCAAATCCCCGCGCATGGTCTCGAATTCAAAATCCATGCGGCCTTTAAGCGGATCCATGTCACCGCCTGTAACTTTTGCTCCATAATCACGAAAGACAACTCCGCACAGGATATGCAAGGCGGTATGGGTACGCATCAATTCATATCGCCGCACCCAATCCAAGGTCCCAGTCGAAGCGGATTTTGAGGCAGGCAAAGGCGCGTTGCCACCAAGGAAATGCAAAACATCATTCCCCCGCCTCTTCATCTTAACCACTGGATGGGTCAAGCCGCCGACTTCCAGGGTTCCAAAATCACAGGGCTGTCCGCCTCCACCGGGATAGAAGGCTGAACGATCCAGCACCAGAGCGCGGGTTTCAGCATCCACGGAAGTGACGAATGCGGAAAATTCCCTGAGATACGAATCGGTTTGATAGAGCAGTTCTGTCATACGGTAATTATAGCGCGCTGTTTTGAAGATTAGGATTGGATTAGAAGTTGATTACCCGCTTGACTTTGCGACTCGACATATTGTATAGTAATCAACGGCACAAAGTTTAAGGCACCGCCCACGGGCTGTGTCTTTTGTTTGTCAAAATCCATTTTTACGTAATTTTATTGCAAGAGGAGAGGCAATGATCAAAGTAAGTGGTCTTACAAAGGACTACGGTGCGCGCCGCGCTGTTCACAATGTGAGTTTCGAGGCTCAACAGGGTGAAATTGTGGGGTTTCTCGGTCCCAATGGTGCAGGCAAAACTACCACCTTACGCATCCTTACTGGCTACATGCCGCCCACCGATGGCGAGGCAATTGTGGCCGGGTATGATGTTGTGGAGGAATCGCTCGAGGTTCGCAAGCGGGTTGGCTACCTGCCTGAAACTGTCCCACTTTATACGGACATGGTGCTTTTCGATTATTTGAAATTCATGGGCGATCTGCGCCACATCCCCAACGTGGAAGACCGAGTCGATGAAGTTTTGGATATGGTGGGCCTGGTTGACCGCGCCAGCGGCTACATCGGCAATCTGTCTAAAGGGATGCGCCAGAGAGTGGGGCTTGCCCAGGCGCTTCTCCACAGGCCCGAAGTACTCATCCTCGATGAGCCGACGATCGGTCTCGATCCCGGTCAGGTCGTCGAAGTGCGCGAGTTAATCCGCGAGATCGGCAAGGAACGAACGGTTCTGCTTTCCACCCACCTCTTGCACGAGGCGCAAAATATCTGCGACCGTGTGTTGATCATCAACAAGGGCAGGATCGTTGCGGAGGATACCACGGAAAACCTGCAAGCCCGTCTGATCGGTGCGGAACGTGTCATTGTCCGCGTGCGCGGCGAAGCGGACGAACTTGCTGATACCATCAAAATGGTAAAAGGCGTGCGCGGCGTGGAAACCAAGCAAGACGGCGCTGTCGAATTTGAATTTGCATCCGGCAAGGACCTGCGCCCGGAAGTCGCCAAGCAGGTCATCAAATCCGGCTACGACCTGCTTGAGTTGCGTCCTCTCGGCATGAGCCTTGAGGAAATCTTCCTCGAACTCACTGGCTCTGACTCAAAGAATAAATAAGAGGAACTCATGAGAAATATCTGGACCATCGCAAAACGCGAATACGACAATTACTTCAACAGTCCGCTGGCATATGTGGTGGCCTTTGCCATCCTTTTGCCGTTGGGCATTTATTTCGCTCTGATCATGTGGGTCAGCGCGGAGCAGGCCTTTATGGGCGGGGGTGCGCCGGAAGCCACCCCGATCAACTGGCTGTTCGTTTTCTTAATGATCTTCCTCAGCCCGGCACTGACCATGCGCCTGCTTTCCGATGAAGCGCGGATGGGCACACTGGAACTCCTGCTTACCGCTCCTGTGCGCGATTTTGAACTGGTGGCGGGCAAATGGCTGGGTGCCATGCTTTTTGTGCTGTCTCTTGCCCTGCTCACACTTGTCTACCCGATCATCATGAACAACTTCATCTCACCCGGGCTTGACTGGAAGCTGCTCATCTCATCTTATATCGGCCTGGTGCTGGTCTGTGCCGCACTCCTTTCGCTCGGCACGGGGATCTCGGCGATCTTCACGAACCAGTTCGCGGCATTCTTCACCACCCTCGGGCTGTTCTTCTTTCTATGGTTCATGGTCAGCCTGCCGGCTGGCTACCTGCAGGAAGGCGGCGAGGTGCTCAATTACCTCAGTCTCTCCACTCATTTTTCCCAGTACATGAATGTCGGCAAGATCAACCTGGGAGATATTGTCTACTACTTAAGCCTCACTGCGCTGGGCTTGTTCATCGGCACCACCGCAATTGAAATTCGGAGATGGCGCTAATGGCTGGCAAAAAGAAAAACCCAAGCGCGCAGTACGCTTTCATCGGACTTATCGTCGCCCTGGTCGGCTGTATTTCCACAGGGCTGATCGGTTCAGCAAACGCACTGCTCGCAATGAAAATGTTCACCCTTGAAAATACGGATGCCCTCAATCTCGCCCTGCAGATCAGCATCGCTGTGCTCGTGATCGGACTGGCAGCATATGCAATCATGGCACCAGACAACGTCCGCCGCTTCTTTACCGGGCGTCAGGCGCGCTACGGCTCAAATTCATTGATCCTCACCCTGGCATTCCTGGGCGTTCTGTTTGTGGCGAATTACATCGTCTTCAACAATCCCAAGTCCTGGGATTTCACGCAGGACCAATCCAATACACTTGCGCCGGAAACCATGGATATCCTTGACGTCCTGCCGGCCAAAGTAACGGCTACCGCCTTCTACTCGCAGAACCTTAATCCTGCCGCCGCTGAAGAACTCCTGATGAAGTTCAAGTCCAACAGCAACGGAAAATTTGACTACAGATTTATAAATCCCGATCTTGACCCCGCATCCGCCCGCGCGGCAGGCGTCACCGGGGACGGCAAGATTTTATTACAAATGGGCGATACAAAGGAAATCGCATCCTTTGCGACCGAAGTGGAACTTGTCCGCACCATGTACCGCCTGATCAGCCCGGAACCCCGTGCAGTGTACTTCCTGCAGGGACATGGAGAAGCCGGCCTTGAACCGGGCGGCGAGTTAAGCTATTCCATCGCCAAAAGTACCTTGGAATCGAAGAACTACACGGTAGGGACGCTAAACCTGATCTCCACGAACAGCATCCCCGAGGATGCGCTTGCTGTCATCATTGCGGGACCGTTAAAACCCGTCAGCAGGCAGGAAGTAAACCTTCTCAAAAAATATGTGGACGCAGGCGGCTCGCTGGTAGTCATGCAGGATCCGCGCTTCTTCACCGAGTTTGGAGATGCCCCCGATCCGCTTGCTGATTATCTGGAAACAGACTGGGGCATCAGCTTGAATGAGGATATCGTGATCGACCTTGTGAACTCGCAAAACCCGTTCCAGGCGATCTCTTCACAATACAACAGCCATCCGATCACACAAAACCTGACCGATAATTACATCGTCATCCTCCCACAGGCACGCAGCGTCAGCATCACCGCCCAGATCGAAAATGTCTTCCCCACCCCGCTTATCAGCACCACGGAACAATCCTGGGGAGAAACGCAACTGCTCCCTGAAGAAGTGCCAAGTTTTGATCCTGAAACCGACACCCCGGGACCACTAAACCTGGCGGTCGCCGCTGAAAATACGGAAACAGAGGGGCGCGTGGTTGTGTTCGGCAACTCGCTCTACGCGACCGATGACATCTTTGACGCCTACGGCAACGGCAACATGTTCATCAACTCGGTGGACTGGGCTGCTGAACAGAAAGACCTGCTTGAAATTACGACCCGTCCGTCCACTCCGCGGGTATTTATTCCGCCCACACAGGGGAGGTTCCTGATCCTCGTGATCATTGCAGTATTGGTCATTCCTGGAATGGTGGTGTTCTCCGGTGTTTACTCGTGGTTCGCCCGCCGCAAGAGAGGTTAAAGAATGGCTCGCAAAACGACAAGATCGACCGCACAAAAAAAGAGAACTGCCCGAAAAACACAGGAAGCTGCGTCCTTCAAACAGATAAAGCCGGTCTTTCGAACCGGCACATGGGCCACACTGCTCCTGCTGGCCGTATTGATCGGCGTCACCTATTATATGAATCGGGAGGAAGACGGCGAAGATATTGACGCGCTCCCAACCAGTGAAATTGCATTTGTCTTTGATCAAGACAGGACCGTTGCTGGCATCGAGATAACACCTGCCGATGGAGAAACCGTTAAAGTGGTGCGAAATGCGGAAAATACCTGGGTGTTGAAGCTGCCGGACGACGCGGAGGCGGACCAGGGGTTGGTGGAGGCGGCGGCATCCCAACTCACAGCCTTGAGGATCATCAGCGAAGTGGATGCCGATCTGAAAATCCTCGGCCTCGACAAGCCCGCCTACATCATCATCATTGAATTCACGGACGGTGAAAAACACACACTTGAAATCGGCGAGAACACACCGTCCAACAGCGGATATTATGTGCGCCTGGACAGAAAAAAAACATTGATCGTTGCCCTCGGCGGAATCGAGTCGCTCATCAACCTGGTCATCTTCCCGCCCCGCCTATATACACCCACGCCCACTTCGCTTCCCGCCACGCCGACGCCTGATTCGCCGCCTGATGAAGCACCCGCTCCTGAAATAACCGTAACCCCATCCCCTTAAGGTGTTTTAAAAGGGATGTCAATGGCACACTACGGCTGTCCACTGTATTACAGTGGACAGCCGTAATACAAAACCATTGCAAAGCATCTTAAATCCAGGAAGGTATTGCTTTTGACCTTAAAAAAGTGTATTCTAATTTCGAGCTTTGAAGATAAATTATTAGCGAAAGTTGGATCTCTGAATGGATGTAGAGAAAATATTGATCGTTGACGACGAAGAGGAATTTCCCGCCATTGCGCGTCTCATTGAACTGGGACGCCAAAAATCATACGTAACCCTGGACGACATCCTGCATTTCTTCCCCGAAGCCGAGCAGGATGTGGAACAACTGGAAGAGGCTTTTTCCGCCTTATTAAGCGCGGGCATTCCATTCATGGAGGATGTTGCCCTGCCTGAACCCACCGAGGATGAACTTGCAGCGGTGGAGGAAAGCGGAGAAGCCGAACCCGAACCAGACCTGGCGCTGGACGACTATCTGGCGAATATTGACACGGACGACACAATCGGCTTGTACCTCAAGGAGGTCAGCCGCGTACCGTTGCTGACCGCCGTCGAAGAAGTACAGCTTGCCCAGCGCATCGAGCGCGGACGCACCGCCCGCGAGGAACTGGCGCATGGCAATGTACCTCCCAAGCGCAGGCTGGAACTTCGCCGGTCCATTGAGGACGGCTGGGCTGGGCGCGAACATCTCATTACGGCGAACTCCCGCCTCGTGATCTCGGTTGCCAAGAAATACATGGGACGCGGTGTTCCCTTCCTCGACCTGATTCAGGAAGGAAATATCGGTCTCATCCGCGCCACAAAGAAATTCGATTACCGGCGCGGGCATAAATTCTCCACCTACGCCACATGGTGGATTCGCCAGGCTGTCACCCGCGCCATTGCAGATCAGGGACGCACCATCCGCGTGCCTGTTCACATGGGTGACCAGATCAACAAGCTGCTGCGTGTTCAACATCAACTCACGCAGCGTCTCGGACGCGAACCCAGCGTTGACGAATTGGCCGTCGCACTGGACGTGCCGCCCAAGAAGGTGGAAAACATGATCCAGGTGGCGCGCCGCCCGCTTTCACTGGAAACGCCAACGGATGATGAGGAAGACTCCGTACTTGGTGATTTCATCGAAGACGATGAAGCCCCTCCACCTGATGATACAGCCACGTACAACCTCCTGCGAGAGCATCTCGGCGAAGTTTTGAATGGCCTGCCTCCGCGCGAAGTACGCATTTTGCAGCTGCGTTACGGCCTGCTCGACGGACAAGCCTACACTCTTGAAGAGGTGGGACGCAAAATGGGTGTCACACGTGAGCGCGTCAGGCAGATCGAGGCGCAAGCCTTGAGCCGCCTGCGCCACCCATCCATCCGCAGAAAATTGCGGGATTATTTGGGCGAATAGGCAACTACAAGCAGAGACTGGTCAAGATGATCAGTCTCTGCTTGTTTTATTCGACGCATGGCAAAATATATTCTTCCAAGAATAAGCGACATGATATTTTTGTCCTTGTTCATTTCAGTCATATTACTTGGACCCAGGACATTTAACCTCGACGGGGATTTGGGGCGTCATATTACCATTGGCAGCCACATATTAAACAGTCGCTCCATACCCACACAGGATATCTTTTCCCACACCCTGTTTGGTGAACCGCTCACACCGCATGAGTGGCTGTCCCAATTGATCTTTGCGCTGGCGCATAAAGGCCTATCTCTTGGCGGACCTGTTCTGGTCACCGCCATATTGATCACAGTCACATTTGTGCTGGTTTATTATGACAGCCGTCAACGCAGCACCATGCCTTTTCTATCCTTGGGAATGACAATTTTAGCGGCAGCGGCATCCAGCCTTCATTGGCTCGCCCGACCACATGCGTTCACTTTTTTATATTTAGCTGTTTGGATCTATTTGCTGGAAAATATTCAGAGGGGAAAGAATGTGCCCGCCTGGATCCTTGGGCTCATCATGCTGCTCTGGGCGAATACACACGGCGCATTCATCGCCGGGTTTGCAGCATGGGGAGCATATACCGCAGGCCATATACTCGAATCTTTGATACAAAAACAATGGCGGGAAAAAGAGCTGAAAACCTGGCTACGCATTGGGCTGCTTTCATTTATAGCGACCTTATTTAACCCGCACGGCATCCGCCTTTGGATGACAAGCTTTGGCTTCATAGGAAACACCTATCTGGTCAGCCATACTCAGGAATACCAATCCATAAACTTCCATACCCCTGGCTCGCTGCCGTTCCTGCTGATGATCTTCCTCTCAATCCTCGCTTTAAGCCTTAAGCAGCATCGCCTGCCCGCAAGTCACGCCCTGCTGCTCGCAGGCTGGACAATTATGGGACTCTATAGCGCGCGCAACATTCCACTGTATGTGATTGCCGCCGCGCCGATTCTGACAGAGACACTATTGAATTCCATCTCAAAATCACGCTGGATGGCCGTTGAATCAAAGCTTTTGAAAATCGACCGGTCTGTTCGAGGAGCGCTCTGGCCGCTGCTGTGTGTGGGGCTGGCAATAATTCTATTAAGTACCAAGCCGCTTCAGGCGTACGATAGATACGATCCGTCCGTATTTCCGGTGAATGCCGTCAACTGGTTGATTGAAAATCCACAGGAAGGCCGTATATTTAATCACTTCCCCTGGGGAGGATATTTGCTTTATCGCACATGGCCTGATCAATTGGTATTTATAGATGGTCAAACCGATTTCTATGGTGAGGCCCTTACAAGGGAATACGAGCAAGTCATCAGTCTGTCCAACAAATGGGATAGTGTCCTGGAAAAATATCAAATTTCCATCGTCATCATGCCAACAGGATCCGCCCTCGAAACTACATTGCTTCAACAGGACGATTGGCTCATTATTTATCAAGATGACACTGGCACTATTCTAAAAAAAGATGCGGAATAAAACAAAACTCATTCTGGTTTTTTTGCTTGCCTTGACTCTTCGGTTGGCCGGTGTTGCTTCGCGACCCATTTGGTACGACGAGACTTTTTCGATCCTTTTTGCAGAACAAGGACCCGCCGCAGTCCTCAGTGGGACGCTTACACCTGACGCAGACTCGGCCACTGCAGAAGAGCATCCACCTGCGTTTTATTTCACACTGTGGGCTTGGATTCAAGTATTTGGAAACTCGCTCATTTCTGTCCGAATACTTCCCATCCTTTTGTCACTCGGAATTGTCCTTTTCATTTACGTGATTGCGAGTCGGTTATTTGAGCCGCCCACCGCGCTTATCGCTGCGTTTCTCGCTGCCATCCTGCCATTTCAAATCCACTACGGGCAGGAAATCCGCATGTATGTTTTGCTAACCTTCTGGCTATGCCTGGCAACTTATGCCTTCCTCAAGCGCCAGTGGATTTTATTCAGCATCGCCGCCGCCCTCGCCCAATACACGCACAACCTGGCAGCCTTTTATTTGCTTCCGCTTGCTCTCTCGCCCGTTTTTGAGCGGGATTGGAAAACGCTTCGCTCTTTAATTTGGGCCGGGCTTGCTGCAATCACCATTAGACCTCTTGCATAAGTGTGCCATAATAGGCACATGAACTATAAGACAATCGCACATCTCAAAGGTAGTGACTTCAAACGGCTAACTGGCGTCCAGCGCGAAACCTTCGAGCAGATGCTCACAGTCATTGAGAAAGGGCTGCGAGACTTCGGGAGACCGCCAAAACTGAGCCGAGCCGATCAGTTGTTGATGACCTTGATGTACTGGCGAGAATATCGCACAGAATTTCATATTGCGCAATCCTATGGTGTCAGTGAAGCAACCGTTTGCCGCACCATTCGCAAGGTAGAGGAGGCCTTAGTCCGTTCAAAAAAGTTTCGTTTGCCTGGCAAAAAGGCACTCCAAGCCAGTGACACGGTGTTCGAGGTAGTGCTGGTTGATGTCAGCGAACAGCCAGTGGAACGTCCAAAAAAAGCCAAAAACGGCATTACAGTGGCAAAAAGAAGCGTCACACCCAAAAAGCGCAGGTGATGGCTGATCGAAAAAGTACCCAAATCATAACCACCGCCTTTAGTCATGGAAGCAAACACGACTTCCAACTGTTCAAAGACGATGCCTGTGAGTTCTCTGAACATCTGCGTATTCTGGCAGATGCGGGCTATCAAGGATTGATGGAGTTTCATCAGAACAGTCAAACACCCTTCAAGAAATCCAAATACCATGCTCTGACGAAACGAGAGAAACAGAGCAATCGAAGCTTGGCACGGAAACGGATTGTGATTGAGCATATATTCCGTAAGTTGAAAGTGTTTCGCATTTTGAGCGAGAGGTATCGCAATCGTAGAAAGAGATTTGCTTTGCGCTTCAACCTGATTGCTGCTATTTACAACCTTGAACTCAACTCAATTTGACTTTTGCAAGAGGTCTATTTACTCCCCGTGGCTGTATCAACTCCCTGCGCAGATTTCAAAAGTCACATCCAATTTTTGGATCGAGAAACCAGGTGTTGAAAAGTTGTTCACTCTCTTCTTGATGTACCTGCCACACTTGCCGCTTCCAAATTCCTTGCTCCTGCCTGGCCTCTTGGTTGCCACGTTGATCGTCGCCCTTGCAACGCATCAAACCTATCGCGCCTACAAGGAAAATTCTCCGCAGGCAAATAGCGGACTCTGGCTTGCGTATCTGTCGTTTACGCCTCCTTTATTACTCTGGTTGGCTTCACAAGTCTCGCCAATATACATCGAACGCGCTCTTCTCCCCTCTCATGCCATCTTCTGCATCTGGCTGGCATGGTCGTTGACTCAAACCAGAATCCCGCGTGTCATTCAAGGTGTGCTGGCAATTCTTGTCATAACAAGTGCTTCCATGGGAATATATCAGCATATTACCTACAAGGGATTTCCATATGGACCATATTACGAATTAAGTGTATCAATTCAAAACAAACTACAACCGGGAGATGCGGTCATCCACTCGTCAAAACTATCCTACCTGCCCACGCTGTATTATGCCCCGACACTTCCCCAAGGCTTCATCATTGACCCTCCCGGCAGCAGTACAGATACTCTTGCTCCGGCAACAAGGGAAATCCTAAACCTAAACGACTACGCAACGATTGAAGACGCAACTGCCAACTCAACCAGGACATGGCTTGTTATCTATCAAAAATCGATCGACGAGTTTACGTCGATGAATACAACGAAACATCCGCATCTCGAGTATTTGGACGCCAACTTTACCCTTCTTGCTGCCGAGACCCGGGAGGATATCAATCTCCTGCTTTACAGCAGGAAAATTCCCTGACCAGCCGCACCAGGAAAAATCACATCACTGCATCGATCATGATCGCCAAAAATATAAACGCCAAATACATGCTCGACCAGCGGTACATCGTCCAGGCAGCCTTGTTGCCGCCAACCCTGAATACCCGCCACGCGGCATACAGCAACAAACCACCCAGCACCATTGCAGAGATGAGATACACGGTCCCAGCCAGGTTGAAGATGGGGAGCAGTAAAGTCACAGCAATCAATTCAATCGTATAGATCAGGATGTGCCTGCGAGTCTTTTCCTCGCCATGCACTACTGGCATCATCGGCACACCGGCCTTCTCGTAATCCTTCATACGGACAATCGCCAATGCCCAAAAATGCGGGGGAGTCCACATGAATACGATGGCAAATAATATCCATGCAGCGAGGCTGAGTTCCCCGGTAGCCGCTGCCCAACCAACCATCGGCGGAATCGCCCCTGCGCCGCCCCCAATGACAATATTCTGTACCGTTGTCTTCTTCAGTAAAACGCTATAGAAAATCACATAATAAAAAATTCCCGCCAGCGACAGCAAGGCTGCAAGTAAATTGACGAAGCCTGCCATCACATAATAACTGGCAAGACAAAGCGCGAGCCCGTACGACAATCCCTCTGCGGCGGTCAGGCGCCCATCCGCAAGCGGACGCTTGGCTGTGCGCTGCATGTTCCGGTCCAATTCACGGTCTATATATTGGTTCAATGCGCTTGAGCCGGCCGCCGCCAGCATGCCACCAAGCAACGTCCAAAATGTAAGCGAAGCGGAGGGCCAGGCCTTGTTCCCTGCCACCAGGCCGCTATATGTTGTCACCAACAGCAACGTCACGATCAAAGGTTTTGAGAGGATAAAAAAATCCTTCGACCGCTGTCGAAAGTCAAATTTCATAACCTCAGTTTTATCCTGCGCCAGCGCGCCGGAAGCAAATACCAAAAAACCAAGCGAGATCCACAACACAACAGCGGTCATGACGTGCAGCACAACCAAATGCAACGGATACGCGCGTGTCACTTCAATCGCGCCGACAAGCGCCTGCCCAAAAAACAAAACACCCGTTACCGTGGTTAGCGGCAGAAGCAAAATCTGATCACGCTGTTCGCGCCAAGCTTTTCGCCACACCGCCGCCATGAAGACCGAAGCCACACCCACCAAAAGGAGATGTGCAAGCTTCAAATACCCCAGCGGGCTCGAAGGCACACAGAGGGGCCAGCCCATGCAATGGACCCACGCGCCCGTTACGGAAACGATGCGCCCAACAACGGTCAACAAAAAAACAACGGCTAACAATGCCAGCGTCAAACGCGAAAAGGATGAACGCAAGGAATATTTCATTTTCACTACATCTGCTTTCTCAAATATACCGGATACCCAAGGAACAAGATCGATGCAAACGTAAACCATTGCAGGGCGTATCCAAAATGCGAGCCCTCGCTGATTTCCACCACGGGCTGAAACGGGATGGGTGGTGTTGCATCCCCGGCATCTGCATTCGGCTGGATATAAACATCCTGAATGGGGAACGGAATCTGTGCGGATATTCTCTCCACACTTAGATTATTCCACACATAAAGCATTTCACCGTTCGCGGGCAGCGCGTCAGCAACTCCACCGAAAGCTGGTTTGTCCTGCCCGAGCCTGATCTGCCCTGTGACAGTGACCATTCCAATTTCATCGTATTTTCGCCAATCGGCGGGAGTGGAATTTCCATCAGCGGGAATCCAGCCCCGGTCCACCAGAACAGCCGAGCTGTTAAAGCGAAGAGGCGTGATGAGATGATAGCCATATTGATCGCCGTTATAGCGATTCCGCAAGGCAACCTGATTCCCGAAATCATATTCGCCAGTGACACGAACAGCGCGCCATTCCAGCGCAGCAAGATCTCCAGGCAAAACCTGATTCAAATCCAGCATCTCCGCGACACGCATGGATTCGACCTGCGCATTGAAGACGCGGCGTCCTTCGAGCCTCTCCAACTGCCAGACGCCGAGACGGATACACACGGCTGTGCCTAAAAACACCAGCATGGTGGTGAACCACCACGCACGGCTAAACATCCTTTTTATGATCATGTTTCTTCTTTGCCGGCATAATGAGCGAGTAGAGGGCGATCAGCCCGCCGAGTGGAATGCCGGAGTACAAAATCCCGTACAGCCGCGTTCCAGCGGTGAGCGGTTCGCGCACATCCAAGCCAAAGTAGTTGCCGGGTTGAAACGAACAGGAATAGGCGTAGGATTGAACGGCGTCCAAAGGCAGGCTGGCAGAGGAGCCGGCCGGAATCCACAACGGACCGAGCTCGTGATCGGCCGAGTCGTTGTTGCGTACAAGCAATGTGTCGCCCACCACAAAGGTCATGGATGCCGGGATGCTCGGCGGGGCCTCGCCGCGCGCAATCCCCTCAGCTGTGCCTGCAGGAATGACCAGTTCGATCACCTGCGGCGGGCGCGCAGTTTCACGCAAAAACAGGAAGGTAAACTCGTTAATGAGAATCCCAATCGCAAGGCCTATCAACAGGGAGTTAAGTATTCGTTTAACTGCAATTCGAACAGGAGGCATGAGTTTTCTTTCGGAGGATTATTTCAATATCAAATTCAGATCATGAACAATGTCTTCAACGGGAGTGCCAAAACCGTACGAGAGGCGCAGATTGCCCTGCCTGTCAATCAGGGTCACGCGCGCGGTGTGGTTGATGATGACCCCGGCCGCCGAATCGCTCTGCGTGACTTCGCGGAAGACACCATAGTCCTGCCATATCTTTTGAAGTTCATCGAAGGAGCCGCTCAATCCGATGAAGGACGGGTTGAAACGCCCAACGTATTCCTGCACAGCTTGCAGGGTGTCACGGTCAGGATCCACTGAGATAAAAACAACCTGAACCTGTTTCGCCTTGTCTGGGAGTTGGTTCAAGGCCATGTTCAATTCGGCAAGCGTCGTGGGACAGACATCCGGGCAGGTTGTGTATCCAAAGAAGAGCAGGATGACTTTATCGCGCTGTCCACTTAAGCGGAATACATCTCCATTCGAGCGCAGCAATTCAAAATCCGCAGCGACCGGGTACGGTTCAACGTAAGAACTGCCGCGAAAATCCACATTTTGCGTAAAGAGCATATTTAATACAAGGGTAAAGCCGATGATCAAAAACGAGGCAATGCCAACCCAGATGACTCTTTTATCCATGTTTTTTACTCCAAAACGGGGCGACCCCTCACAGGACCGCCCCGCTCATTTGTTTCGTTACACCTTATATATACCAGAAAAACAACGGTTTATAAAGCAATCCCGATCAGGTACAGGGCGGGGTAGAAGAAAATCCAGACAAGGTCCACAAAGTGCCAATAGACGGCGGCAGCCTCCACGCCCCAGTGCCGGTCGGCGGAATAGATGTCTTTGCGACCATTATTGAGCACCACGATCAGGAAGATCAAGCCGGTGAAAACATGGAAGGCATGCATGCCGGTCATCATGTAAAAGACAGCACCGGCTGCACCGCTGCTGGCAGTCAGCCCCTCGTGGGCGGCGAGGGGCCATTCCACGGCAACCACGCCGAGCAAAAAGCCGAGGCCAAGCACAAAGGTGATGATGGTATTGACCATGAATCCTTTTTTGTCGCCGTGCGCCATGGCAGTCTCTCCGCGATTCATGAAGAAGGATGAGATCAACAACACGGCGGTCACCACCAGACCGAGGGTCTGATTCAAATGCGGACGCGTGAGTCCCAGCAGGTTGACGCGCGCAGCCAACAAGCCCGCAAAGACAAAGGCATCGGAAAGCAGAAAGAGCCATAAACCAAGGCGGTTGGTAGCGGTTTTGAATGAGTAGGAATGCGGGTCGGAATCGCCATCTTCGTTCAATTTATAGATATGCATGTAATAATACATGACCAGCGCGACCTTGATGACCGCCACAATGACAAGAATCGAGACCGCCTCGAACGTAACCGCTACAAAGTATTCCAGCACAGTCAATACGGCAAGATAAACGAAGATGACCACGCCCTGGCGGAAAGCAGAAGTTTTATCCAAAATATGTGACATTTGACTCCTCCCCTTTAATGATGCCTGCTTTTGGCAGGCTCGATGAATTCAACATACTTCGAACCGGGCAGGCCATAATCATATGGCTCACCGACAACCTCAAAAGGCCGGTCGTAGTTATGCATAGGCATTGGCGATGTTACCTGCCACTCCGGCGAACGTGAATTCCATACATTTCCATCCGCCTTTTCGCCATTCTTGATGCTGTTGAAGAAGTTGTAGATGAAGATCAGCACCGATACGCCGATGAGATAACCGGCGATGGTCATAACCAAATGAGCATTGTCAAAGCCAAGTGCAGGATCATAATCCGCGATGCGGCGGCGCATGCCGAGCAGCCCGACACGCATCATGCCAAAGGTGAGGACGAAGAACGAGGGGGTCATCAGCCAGAAATGAAGTTTACCAAGTGCCTCGCTCATGCGGCGCCCCGTTGCCTTGGGGAACCAGTAATACAGCGCGGCAAAGAAGGGGAAGACGAAACCGCCGAAGATGGTATCGTGGAAGTGCCCAACAATGAAGTAAGTATCGTGAAGATGCAGGTCCACGGAAACCGTGGCGTTCGGGGGACCTGTGAGGCCTCCGAGAAGGAACACGACAACGGCACCAAGGACGAAAAGCATCGGTGTGGGAAATACAATCTTTCCCTTCCAAAGGGTCGCCACCCAGGAGAAAAACTTAACCCCGGTTGGGATGGCTACCAGCAGGGTACTATACATGAACGGCACACGCAGGTATTCGTTCATGCCGGAGGTGAACATGTGATGCGCCCAGACCAGGAAGCCCACCAGTGCAATGCCCAGCGAGGACATGGCAACCCAGCGATAGCCAAACAGAGGCTTGCGGGCAAAGACCGGCAACAGCTCGGAAATCACACCAAGGCCCGGGAGTACGAACACATATACCGCGGGATGTGAATAGAACCAGAATAGATGCTGGAAGAGAACGGGGTTACCACCCTTGCCAGGATCAAAGAAACCCATGCCGAAGAGACGCTGGAACATGACCAATTGAAAGGATAGACCGATCAACTGTGTGGCGGTCAGCGCAATGATGGATGTGGCGACAGCTGCCCAGACAAAGATCGGCATGCGCATGGCAGTCATTCCCTTCGAACGCATACGAACAACCGTCGCAATTACGTTAAGCGCGCCGAGAATGGACGACCAGCCGGCGGTAAAAACGCCGAGAAAGAACATCTGAATACCCACCGGGGCGCGGGCTGAAAGCGGAGGATACCCGGTCCAGCCCGTATCGAAGCCGCCAAGTACAAGGCTCATCAACAACAGGACCGATGCAGGTACAGCCACCCAGAACGAAAAAGCGTTCAAGCGCGGGAACGCCATGTCTTGCGCGCCAAGCATCAACGGTACCACATAGTTGATAATGCCGGCGATACCCAGCAGAATGGATACGATCATGATCATGCCGTGCAGGGACATGAGTGTATTGTAAAGCTGCGGCCCATTCTGACCGAACAATTTCATATCCGTCGTCAGGAACTGTAATTCGGACGCAGCAAGCTCGGTGCGGAAGATGAGGGCGAACAAACCGCCGATGCTGATCAACGCTAGCGCCACCACCGTATATTGAATGCCGATCACCTTATGGTCGAGGGAAACATGGAAATATTTCTCCCAGCCGGAGTAATGCTCTTCATGATGTTCAGGGGTATCAATGCCGCGCGCCCACTTGTACCAGTCGCTCACCGAGCCGTTGCCGGCCAGGAAGAAAAGCACGCCAAAAAATCCTCCCAGCACCCAGGCCGGTTCGGTAAAGAAAAATGTATCAATTGTGCTTAGGCCCATTACAAAACGAATGCCCGTCACCAGGCCGGCCCCCAGCAGGGTGCCGATCAACTGCCAGAACAATCCGCGAGCAAAGGCGGTATTAAAGAATTTCTTCATGGTTGCAAGTCCTTCGCCACTTATTTCAGCGTTTTAAGATACGCGATGATGTTCGCGATTTCTTCGTCCGTGAACACATAAGGAGGCATGCTGGTTGGGGAATATCCAGCCACTTCCTTCGCCTTCGGGTCAAGAATGGATTCGACAATATAGGCATCGTCCGCCACTGCGGAGGTACCGTCCGCAAATTCACGTGTGGATTCGTACACACCCAGCCAGGAAGGTCCGACGAGCTTCGAACCGTCCAGGGAATGGCAACCGATACAGCCATTCTTTACAGTCAACAATTGTCCCTGTCCTTCGGGAGTCTGCGATGCGGCGGCAATCGCGCTCTGTTCGGCAATCCAGGCATCATACTCCGCCTGCGTATTAACAATGACAGGGTTTTCCATCGCATAATGAGACATGCCGCACAGCTCCGCGCAGCGGACTTTGTAATCGCCGAGCAGCGTCGGGGTGATCCTGTACTCGGTCACGCGCCCAGGCACAACGTCCTGTTTGACGCGGAACTCAGGAACCCAGAATGAGTGGATCACATCCGCCGATTCCATCTTAAGCACAACCTGTTTATTCACGGGCAGGCGCAGTTCACTGCTGACAATGCCGAATTCAGGGTATTCAAAAATCCAGGTGAATTGCTGTGCGCGCACTTTTACCACCATGGCCTCAGGGTCGGCACGGGTGGTTTCCCCGAGCGAGTACGCGCCCATATAGGCAAAAATCAGAACCACAAACAGAGGCAGCACAGTCCATGTGATCTCCAGATTGGTGTTGCCTTCAATATGTTCGCCGTCACCTGTTTCGCCCTTCCTGCGCCGAAAAACGACCAGACTGTAAAACAACGGTACAACAATGAGCGCAAAAAGGAAGGACATGGCGATCACCTGCCAGTTCCACAGCCAGTCAATTGAAACCGCCTGTGCGCTCGCCTGTTCCGGCATAAGCCCTGCGGAATCCAGACCAAAATAAGTGAGGATGGACATCACAATGATCAGGATTCCAACAATTACAAAATGTTGCATACGCTCTCTCCTAATGAATTTTCAAACGGGGAAACCACCCCAAGTTTCGTTGCCCTAAAATCGGACTAACCCTGTGCGAATTGTCACTATTTTCACAACCAGACCAATATACCAAATTCTTTAACAATTGTCACTATTTATGGTGGACATTGTACGCATCTTCCTTACCTGCAACCTGTCCGCCATACATTTACAGAATCATGCCGACGGCCTTTCCATCACCACCGTCGGCATGCGCGTGTTATATCCCTTCAACCAAATTAATCAATTCTTATTTCACTCCCAAAACAGCGAGCAGTTCCGCGCTGTGTTCGGCAGGGCGTACATTTTCAAACACACGCTTGATGTTTCCATCCGTATCGATCAGAAAGGTGGTACGGAGGACGCCTTCATATTCCTTGCCCATGAATTTCTTCGGACCCCACACGCCGTACAAGTCACAGACCCGATGCCCATCATCCGCAAGGAGCGGGAACTGCAGCTGAAACTTCTTCTTGAACTTCACATGAGACTCAACAGAATCCGGGCTGACGCCCAAGATCACCACGCCCGCCTTTTCATAGGCGGTGTAATCATCACGGAAATTGCAGGCTTCCTTCGCGCAGCCCGGCGTATCGTCCTTGGGGTAGAAATAAAGCACGACATTCCTCCCACGATAATCGGAAAGTTTTCGGGATGTGTTTGTATCGTCCAACAATTCGAAATCAGGCGCGGGAATCCCGGAAGAGATCGGCATGGTATGGGTTCTCCTATCGCGAGTTGATACTGTCAATTATAACTGCAATCAAGCAGACTCGCCTTCGTGAGAGTCGTCTTGTGAAAACCCTGATAAAATCCATAAATCCAAACATCGGGCATTCCTTACGGTATAATTGCGGCGCTCTTGCAGACAAAAATCATCCCCGGGGATGTGCTGGAACTGGCAGACAGGCATGACTTAGGATCATGTGCCGCAAGGCGTGTGGGTTCGACTCCCACCATCCTCACTACAACCCCGTCTTTACGAGCGCACTTCGCGATGCAACCCCTGTAAGCGGGATCGCATCGTCGGAAAATCACCTCCTCGCAAGGACGTAAAAAGGAACTTACCTTGAACATCGAAAAACAATATCAGGAAGACCACACCATCAAACTTCTCGTGGAAGTTGATGCGGAGAAGATGACCACCTACAAACGCCGCGCGGCAACGAAAATCGCCTCACGCGGAAATATCCCGGGCTTTCGCCCCGGCAAGGCGCCCTATGATGTCGTGGTGCGCACCTATGGTGAAGGCGCGATCACCGAACAGGCTGTGGACCTATTCATCGACATGGAATATTCGAATATCCTCAAAGAAGCGGATATAAACCCCGGCGCAGCCGGCTCGCTCGAATCCATCGACAGCCTCGAGCCGCCCAAGTTTACCTTCCGTGTACCGCTTGCCCCGGATGTGGACCTTGGCGATTATCACTCCGTCCGCCTGCCATATGAGTGGAAAACTCCCGGACAAAAAGACGTGGATACAGCCATCGAAGACCTGCGCCAAATGTATGCCACAACGGAAACCGTAGAGCGTGCCATTGAGACCGGTGATTATGTTTTAGTGGACGTAAAATCTGAAACCGCCGAATTAAACCGCACGGGATTCGCCGCCTTCGTCCGCAGTGAAGACCGGGATACCGAATGGCCCTACAACGGTTTCGCAAAGGAACTGATCGGGCTAAAATCCGGCGACAGCACAACCATCAAACACAAATTCCCCAAGGACTGGGAAGTGGAGGAGTTGAAGGGAAAAAGTTCCGAAATCGAAGTAACCGTCAAGACCGTGCGCGCCGTGACCCTGCCCGACCTCAATGACGAGTTCGCCAAAACAGCAGGCGCGGGCGAAACCCTGGACGCTTTAATGGAAGCTGTGAAAAAGGACGTGGAAAACCGTTCACAGGCGGAATACGATGACAAATATTTTGTTGAATTGATTGAAAAGATCAAGGAAGGTGCAACCCTCAAGTATCACGAGCATACACTCGAACATGAAGGCGAGCATGTGCTTTCGGACCTGTCCAACCGCCTCTCCCAGCAGGGCATGGATTTAGATACCTATTTCAAAGTCCGCAATACCACGCGCGAACAGTTCATCGAAGATGAGGTAAAGCCCGTCGCGAAGAAACGGCTGGAGCGCGGACTCATTCTCGACGAGATCGTCCGCAGGGAAAAGATCCAGATCAATAATGAGGCGCTGGAGGAGGAATACAACAACACACTCAACGGTCTTGCCATGCAGGGTGTTGACTTTGGCAAGATCCGCGGCGGGCGCAAGGGACAGAAACAATTAAGCGAAGCCATCGCGATGGAATCCGCCAGCCGTGTGATGACGCGCATGGCGCTCAATATGATCAAGTCGATTGCGATGGGCGAATACAAACCTGTTGAAGAGACAAATGCGGAAGAAGATCTTGCGGAGGAAGTGGCGAAGGAGGAATCCGCGCCAGCCGAGGATGAGCAGGAAAAGGCTTCCGAATAGCTAGGATGCTTGTGGACGGCCGACAGGCCAATGTTAAGAGAGAAGCGAATTCGGTCATTCCCCGCAATGACACCGCCAATCAAATTATAATAAAAATCCAATACACTTTGTGTATGATTGTCCCAACTTAAAGGAGACAAATATGATTCCTGATATCAAAAATGTTGTTCCAATGGTCGTTGAAAATACGGGCCGCGGCGAGCGTGCCTATGATATTTATTCGCTGCTGCTGCGCAACAACATCATCTTCCTCGGCACGCCGATCGATGATCAGGTTGCGAATGTGATCGTTGCCCAACTGCTGTTCCTTAACCACGAAGATCCTGAAAAGGAAATTCGCATGTACATCAACTCGCCCGGCGGACAGATCTACGCAGGACTTGCGATCTACGACACGATGCAGATCATCTCGAACCCGATCAGCACGGTTGCCGTCGGCGTAACCGCCTCGTTCGGGACCGTTTTGCTGACCGCCGGCACGAAAGGCAGCCGCTACGCCCTGCCGCATGCCACCGTCCACATGCACCAGCCCCTCGGCGGCGCACAGGGCCAGGCCACGGACATTGAGATTCAAGCCAAGCAGATCCTGCGTTTGAAGTCCTTGCTCAATGGAATCATGTCAAAACACACCGGCAAGCCGCTGGAAGTGATCGAACGCGATCTAGACCGCGACTTCTATCTCGATGCCGCACAGGCTGTGGAGTACGGTTTGGTCGATCAGGTGATCGAAACACCGGAAAAAGTGGCGAAGTAGCGATTGACAGTCCACTTTTATGAAGACCTCGAGGAGCCTCTTCGAGGTCTTGCGTTTATAATGGACCGGCACTCGCCCCTGCACGACAGCATAAAAAAAGAAAACGAAAATCACATGATCCCTTCAAATATAAAAGCTCTCATCCTCGACATGGACGGTGTCATTTGGAAAGGCGATGCACCGATCGGCGACCTGCCATCCATCTTCAACAGAATCCGCGAACGCGGTCTGAAATTTGTCTTTGCCACCAATAACGGCACAAAAACGCCCGAAGAATATCAACAAAAATTAACCGGGCTTGGAGTGGAGATCGATGCTTCCCAGATGGTCACTTCCGCTTTGGGCATTTCCTTCCTGCTTGCACAAAAATATCCGCGCGGGACAAAGGTCTACATGATCGGCGAAGACGGCATCCGCGTGGCGCTGGAGCAGGAGGGGTTTGAGATCCTCGGCGTGGACACTGCACCCGAAGCGCGGGCAGTTGTCATGGGCATTGACCGGGGCATCACCTTTCAGAAAATCGCCGAAGCGGCCCTGCTTGTGCGGGCGGGCATCCCGTTCTACACAACGAATACAGACCGCACCTTCCCCACCCCGCGCGGAGAAATCCCCGGGTCGGGCGCGTGGCTATCGGTCATCACCACCGCAACAGGCGTGGAACCGACCGTGGCAGGCAAGCCGTTTCCGTATCTGATGGAACTGTCCCTTGAAAAGCTTGGGACAGGGAAAGAGGAAACCCTCGTGATCGGCGACAGACTGGAAACAGACATCGCAGCTGGACAAGCGGTGGGCTGCCCAACCGCGCTGGTGCTGAGCGGCGTTTCATCCATGGAACAGGCGCGGGCGTGGAAGCCTGCTCCGAATATCATCATGGATGATCTGGCATCGCTGATTGGTTAATCAAAAAAAAGAGACCTGCAAAACCGCAGGTCTCTTCAATACAAAAATTGACAAAAATTGTCCACCCGGATTTAAGGGGGGGGCACATCGGTGGGCGTTTCAGGTGTATTGGATGGAGCCGTCGTTGCCGCAGGGGAAGTAGCTGTCGGCGTGCCGGACGATGCGGTTGCTGTTAGAGTGCCGACCTTGATCTCCACAGACAGGAACGTGCCAAACGGCTGTCCCTTGTCGTTGAAAATCTTCCAGTACCCGATCACCTCGCCTGCTTTCGTGGGTGCGACCATTGAAACGGAAACATCCACGGTTTGGCCGGCCCCAACGGCACTGCCGATGGGCGTTGTCCTGCCGCCCATTACTTCGCCGTTGACAAAGGTGAGTTGATACGCGGCTGTCCATGCGCAGGTTCCGTTGTTCTGCACCTTCCAGGTTTTTGTAAACGATTGTCCGGGCACCATGACTGTGCCATCCGGAATGGTCACATCAGCAACATAGACTGAATTGTCACAACCTGCTGCACCGGATCCGCCGCCTGTCGCAGGGGAGCCAATTACAGGCTGGGCGGGAAGCGTGATGGTAACGAAGAGTGTCGGGGTCTCTGTCGGCATCATGGTAAATGTGGCGGTGGCAGTTGGCTCTGCCGCCTGCAAGGTCAATTGCTGGGCTTCGAGGGTCATTGCTGCGTTGGTGTAGATCGCGTTAACTTCATCCTGCGCATTTCTCGGGCTTCTGAACGCAAAGATCAGGGCGACAACCCCGGCGATCAGCAATAGCGCGACCAGCCCCCAGATGATCGTTGTGTTCGGTATGGTCGATTTCGATTTCAACATGGTTCCTCCATTGTAGTACAAGGTTGGGATTATAGCGTGAAGAAATTAAAGGAATATGGGTGTTTCCCTACGAATTCCATACTCTCGTTTTATGGCAAATGATTCTCCTTGCAAAAAACAAACGGAAAAAGGGGTGGATAAGTTCCCCTTGATGTCTGCTAAAATAGGGACACATGCTCATCTACGACCTCGATAAACCCACACTTACAAACACATTCAAAGAATGGGATGAGCCCGCCTACCGCGCGAAGCAGGTCTGGCAGGGACTGTACGGGCATCTTTATTGTTCCCCTGAACAGTTTACAAATTTACCAAAATCCCTGCGCGAGAAGATGGCGGAAAATTTTACCTTTTCGCCATTTTCAGTAAGGGTCTATCAGGATTCTTCAGACAAGTCCACGCGCAAGACCTTGTTCCAATTGCCCGATGGGAATTTGATCGAGGCAGTGTTGATGCGCTATGGCGACCCTGCGGACAACCCACAGATCACCCCGGCCGCTCCTATCAGCGCAAATTTGCGCGGTGCAAAGAATCGCAGGACGTTGTGCATCTCCACGCAGGCGGGCTGCGCGATGGGATGCGTGTTCTGCGCGACAGGTCAACTGGGATTCAAGCGTAATCTTTCCAGCGGGGAGATCGTCGCACAGGTCATGTATTACGCGCAGATGTTAAAGGAACAGAACCAACCCGTCAGCAACATCGTTTTCATGGGCATGGGCGAACCCTTCCACAATTACGAGAACACGATGGCCGCAATTGACAGGCTGAACGACTCTGATGGATATAACTTTGGCGCGCGGCGCTTCACCATCTCGACCGTCGGGCTGGTCCCGCAGATTCGGCGTTTTGCCGACGAGCAGCGGCAGATCAACCTGGCCATCTCGCTCCACGCCGTTGACGATGACGCCCGCACCGAAATGATGCCAGTCAACAAACGCTACAAAATTGACGAAGTGCTGGAAGCCTGCGAATATTATGTCGCAAAGACCAGCCGCCGCGTCACTTTTGAATGGGCGCTGATCCACGGCGTGAACGACACACCGGAAATTGCCAAAAAACTCGCATCCAAATTGCGCGGACTGATGTGCCATGTCAACGCCATTCCCCTCAATCCCACCGCAGGGTTTGGCGGCAAAGCTACGGACCGTCAGCGGGCGGGCATATTCAAGGAAACCCTGGAGCAGGCTGGAATTCCATGCACGATCCGTATGCGCCGCGGAATCGATATCAACGCAGGCTGCGGTCAGCTTGCAGGAGCCGAATCAAAGTAGGACACCCTTGCCATCTACACGAAGGCAGTCAATATTCTTGTTATAATACCTCTCACTTCGCATTAAACTTTTGCGGCTATTATTTGCAATTGGAAATCGATCGAAACATGGTCAACCCACTTTATCGAAGGTGAAAACTCAATGGATCAAAAACGAAACTGGCTCGAACGCCCCATTCATCCCACATTCCCCAAAATCACCCATGAGATCGCAATTTTTGCGGTCGTTATTTTGCTTGCATTGGTCACGCGTTTTTACGACCTTGAATCGCGTGTGATGAGTCACGACGAAAGCCTGCATACATATTTCTCCTGGCTTCTATACCGCGGGCAGGGCTACGAACACTCCCCCATGATGCATGGGCCTTTCCAGTTCCATGCGCTTGCGCTGGTGTACTTCATCTTCGGAGTATCCGATTTCACCTCGCGCATCCCGGCCGTGTTATTCAGCATCGCCACGGTTTGGATGGTCTGGTACTGGCGGCGGTATCTTGGCAAATGGGGGGCGCTCATCGCGGGCATTCTGCTGGTCATTTCACCGTTTATGCTGTATTACGGGCGGTACGTGCGAAACGAATCATTTGTCGGCTTCTCCGGCATTCTCATGCTGTACGCCGTACTTCGTCATCTGGAAGTCGGCGGTAAAAAATACCTCTTCATGCTTGCCGGCGCACTTGCCCTGCATTACACGTCAAAGGAAACCTCGTTTATCTACACCGCCCAGGCACTTGTCTTTCTCGCCATTTATTTCATCGCACAGATCACCCGCCGCTCGTGGAATAATGCAGAAAAGGAATACCGATCCTTCATCATTGCGCTTAGTGTCACCGTGCTGCTCGCCGGCATAGCCGCCGGGTATGGACTCTACACGCATGAGGAAAGAACCCTCACCGGAGCAGAGACTGCCATGCCGGCGGACCCGGCGGATCTCACAGCGCCTCTCTCAACACCTGAATCTGCTCCGCTTTCCCCGACAATGATCCTCGCCGTAGCTGCGCTGATTGCCCTCATCGTTACCGCCTTTTTTCTCATCCGCGGCTACGGCTGGGAGCGAATCCGCAACGAACGTTCCTTCGACCTGCTCATCGTCTCCGGAACAATCGTCCTGCCGCAACTGGCCCCATTCCCGATAAAGTTCCTTGAAAGCATGCTAACTGTCGCGATCCCCACCTCCGCACCGGAAGTCCAGGCCATGAGCGCGGATATGCGCTCCATCCTCATCATTGGCGGATTCCTCCTGCTTATGTTCATCCTATCCGCCGCGGCCGGACTGTTGTGGAATCCTGAAAAATGGTGGAAGACCGCACTTATCTTCTGGGTGCCATTCACGATCTTATACACCACTGTCTTCACCAACAGCGACGGATTCTTCACCGGCACCATCGGCTCGCTTGGTTATTGGATCGTCCAGCAGGATGTGGAACGCGGGAGTCAGCCCTGGTATTACTATCTGCTGATACAGATTCCCATCTATGAATTCCTGCCCGCTCTTGGTTTTATTCTTGCACTTGTGCTCGGGTTCAAAAGAAAGCCTGCGCTCAGGTCTGAAGTCGACCGCCAGGATGAGGCTGAAGTCGCCAGCCTGTTCAACCACACAGAAACCGAGGAAACAAACTTCCCGAACACATTCAGTCTGCTGATCTGGTGGACGATCAGCAGTGTGGCCGCATTCTCGTATGCGGGCGAACGAATGCCCTGGCTCACCTATCACATGGCGTGGCCCATGATTCTGATCACGGGCTGGGCATTGGGGCGGGTGATCGATGCCACCAATTGGGAAAATTTAAAGGAACGGCGTATGCCGCTCGCGCTGGCATCCTTAACCGTATTCATCGCCAGCACAACCGGCATCGTCCTTGCCCTGAACGGGCCAACTCCCCCATTCCAGGGACAGGAGTTGGAGCAGCTGCAGGCAACCAGTTCCTTCCTCCTGCCGCTGGTCGTTACCATCCTAAGCGGTGCAGGCTTGAGCTACATCCTGCGGGAGTGGACCTTCCAGGAGATCAGGCACGTCTTCACGCTGCTATTTTTCGGCTTCCTGACATTACTTACCACCCGGGCTGCATTCCGTGCCGCATACATCACCTATGATCAGGCAACGGAATACCTTGTCTACGCCCATGGCGCAACAGGCATCAAGCAAATCACCGAACAGGCGAGGGAAATTTCACAGCGCACGACGGGCGGCATGGGCGTAGCAATTGCATACGACGCCTCAGCGCCCGACACAGGCGTCTCCTGGCCCTTCGTCTGGTACCTGCGCGATTTCACCAACCAGCGTTCCTTTGACCAGCCCACGCGCTCCCTGCGCGATTCAGTCCTCATCATCGTGGACGAAAAGAATTTCGACAAGATCGAACCCGCCATCGGACCGGGATATTACCGCGAGGATTACATCCGCATGTGGTGGCCCATGCAGGATTATTTCGGCCTGGTGAGTCAGCGCGACCCAAACACCCCCTTCCCGGAAGATTACGCCTGCAATGGCGTCATGAGTTTTCTAAAATTGCGAAAATCAAGGGATTATGCAAGGTTCTGCGAGGGATTCACCAATCCGCAGATCCGCGCTGGCATCGTACAGATCTGGCTCAATCGTGATTACAGCCTGTATGCGCAGGCAAAAGGACGGCAGGACCTGACCCTCACGACCTGGCAGCCCGCCGACCCGATGCGCCTTTACATTCGTCAGGATGTTGCCGCGCAAATTTGGAATTACGGCGTCCCGCCGGCTCCCCAGCAAATGGTGGAAGACCCAACCGAGGGCAAATACACGCCGCTTGCCGCAGATCTCATCCTTGACGCCACGCAGGCAAATCCTGTGGTGTTGAATGCACCACGTTCACTCGCCTTTGCAAAGGATGGCACAATGTATGTGGCAGACTCCCGCAACCACCGCATCCTGCATCTGGACACACAGGGGAATATCCTGCATGAATGGGGCAGTTTTGCAGACGGCCTCAACACCCCGGCTGGACCCGGCACGTTCAACGAACCATGGGGCATCGCCATTGGAAAAGATGGCTCCGTCTATGTGACCGATACCTGGAATCACCGCGTTCAGAAATTTTCCGCAAGCGGCAGATTTATCACAGCCTGGGGGGTGTTCGGTCAGGGTGATACACCTCAGTCCTTCTACGGTCCGCGCGGCTTGGCGGTGGATGACAAGGGGCGGGTTTATGTCGTGGATACGGGCAACAAGCGCGTCGTTGTGTTCGATGCGAGCGCGAATTTCATCACCGAGTTTGGAACGGCGGGCTTTGCTCCCGGCGAGTTTGACGAGCCGGTCGGCATCGCGATAGATAAAAATGGCCTTGTCTATGTAACGGACACATGGAATCAACGTGTGCAGGTCTTTCTGCCGGTGGATGTCGAAAACATCCTGACCTTCATCCCGCACAAGCAATGGGACATCTTTGCCTGGTTCGGGCAATCGCTGGACAACAAGCCGTTCATTGCCGTAAACAATGACTTGCATGTTTTCATCACCGACCCTGAGGGATTTCGGGTGATCGAGTTTGACCCGGATGGCAATGTTGTCCGCACCTGGGGCGATTACGGCAACACCGCCTTGAGTTTTGGTCTTGCTTCCGGAATTGCAGTGGATGCCGATGGTCAGGTATGGGTGACGGACGGCTCATTCAACCGCATCATGAGGTTCACGCTGCCGTAACATGTCAATCAGAAGGTCCCGTGAGCAATCATACTCACGGGACTTTTATTGCCGCTAAATTTTATGGTGGTATAATGCCGTTGCTTCCAAGCAAAATATCCCCCGAGGGAGAAGTATGAAACTCCACGAATATCAATCAAAAACAATTTTCTCGAAGTATGGCATCCCGATTCCGAAGGGCAGGGTTGCGGCTACCGCTCAGGAGGCAAAGCAGATCGCCGAAGAGCTGGGTGGCCGCGTTGTCATTAAAGCACAGGTATTGGTGGGTGGACGCGGAAAAGCAGGCGGTGTAAAGCTCGCCAAAGATTCCACGGAAGCCGAACAGCTTGCCACTCAAATCCTGGGCATGGATATCAAGGGACTGCCGGTCCGTAAAGTGCTTGTGGACGAAGCCTCCGCCATCGACCAGGAGATTTACTTCTCCATCACCAATGACCGCGCCGCGAAGAAACCCGTGATGATCGCATCCTCTGCAGGCGGCGTGGACATCGAAGAAGTGGCCGCAACAGACCCCGACAAGATCATCAAGGTTCACATTGACCCTCTGCTCGGTCTGCGCGAATACCAGGCACGTGACGTGGCTGTTGCCATCGACCTTCCCCGCGATTACTGGAAGGACTTTGTCAAAGTGGCGATGGGATTGTGGGACGTCTACAAAAACACCGATGCGACACTGGCAGAGATCAATCCGCTGGTGATCACCAAGGATAAAAAGCTGATCGCCCTCGACGGCAAGATGATGATCGACGATAACGCCCTCTTCCGCCAGCCCGACCTCGCGGAAATGCGTGATACGGACGAAGATGCGCCGGCTGAGATCGAAGCCCGCAAGTACGGGCTTTCCTATATCAAACTCGACGGGGACATCGGCTGCATGGTCAACGGCGCAGGGCTTGCCATGACCAGCATGGACGTGATCAAACTCTTTGGGGGCGAGCCTGCCAACTTCCTGGACGTGGGAGGCGGCGCAGACTCGAAGAAGGTCGCCGCGGCAATGCGCATCATCCTCACCGACTCGAATGTCAAAGCCGTGCTTTTCAACATTTTCGGCGGCATTACCCGATGTGATGAAGTCGCAAGAGGCATCCTCACCGCCATGGATGAGGTCAAACCGAAAGTTCCGATGGTCGTCCGCCTCGTCGGCACAAATGCCGAAGAAGGACGCCGCCTGCTCGAAAATGCAAAAATGATCACCGCAGAAACCCTCGCCGACGCGGCGAAGAAATCTGTCCAGGCCGCGAAGAAAGGGAAATAATCATGAGCATCCTTGTTGATAAAAACACCCGCCTCATTGTTCAGGGCATTACCGGCAATGAAGGCTTGTTTCACACCACGCAAATGGCCGCCTATGGCACGAACATCGTGGGCGGCGTGACGCCCGGCAAGGGCGGTGAATGGGTGCTGGAAAAGATCCCCGTCTTTGACTCGGTCAAGACCGCCCGGGACGCAACGGACGCAAACGCCACGATCATTTTCGTCCCGGCCCGCTTCGCGCCGGACGCCATGTTCGAAGCCGCCGACGCAGGCATTCCCCTCATCATTTGCATCACCGAAGGCGTCGCCGTGCAAGACATGATGCGTGTGCGCAACTACCTCGACCAGAGAAAAGTCCGCCTGATCGGACCGAATTGCCCGGGCCTGCTAACGCCCGGCGAAGCGAAAGTCGGCATCATCCCCGGTGATATTGCCATCCCGGGCAGCGTGGGTGTCGTCTCCCGCTCCGGCACGCTGACCTACGAAGTGCTGTACGCCATGAAACTACTCGGCATGGGCGCATCCACCTGCGTCGGCATTGGCGGCGACCCGGTCAATGGGACGAATTTCCTCGATGTGCTGGAAATGTTCGAGCACGACCCCAAGACCGAAAAGGTCATCATGATCGGTGAGATCGGCGGCAACGAAGAGGAAAAAGCCGCGGATTATATCGCTGCCAAAATGACCAAGCCGGTTGCATCCTTCATTGCCGGGCAGACCGCTCCTCCCGGCAAACGCATGGGGCACGCAGGCGCGATCATCGAAGGCGGCGCGGGCACAGCGGCAGACAAGATCAAAGCCCTCGAAGCCGCAGGCGTGAAGGTCGCAAAACATCCGGAAGAAATCCCCACCTTGCTCTAGTCATCATGGCGTTTCGAGGAAATTGCTTCGGACGGAAAAACTCCGCCGCGCAATGACATCTTTAAATCATATAGAGCCGCCTCATAAGGGCGGCTCTACGGTTATAATCCCAACAATCAATTACTTCTTGCGGGCTTCAATATAGTTAACCGCCTCGCCAACCGTGGTGATCTTCTGGGCATCTTCGTCGGAAATCTCGGCTCCAAATTTATCTTCAAAAGCCATGATCAATTCCACGAGATCCAGCGAATCAGCTTCAAGGTCCTCACGGAAGCGCGCTTCCATAGTGATCTTCTGCTCATCCACGCCGAGCAGATCCTTGACAATCGCTTTAAGTTCAGTATAGGTTTCGGACATTACAGCCTCCAAGTTTTAGTTGAGTGTTTTATTGTAATCGCTTGACAAAGCCTGTCAAGCCAGTTATCAAACACAGGAACACTACCCCATGACAAAAGTTGCGCCGATAGACCAGCGAAAAGCCGACCACATTAAAATCAACTTAGAGCAGGATGTGCGTTCTGCCCTGACCAGCGGCCTGGAAAAATTTCATTTCTCCCACGAGGCCCTGCCCGAATTGGATTTGAACCACCTCGACACGACCGTCAACCTGTTCGGCAGGGCCCTGGCATCTCCCACCCTGATCAGCTCGATGACCGGCGGTACACCCGAAGCCGAGACGATAAATGTACGTCTCGCCGAAGCTGCGCAGGAGTGCGGCATCGCCATGGGCGTCGGATCTCAGCGCGCCGCCATCGAGCATCCTGAACAGGCGAGAACCTTTCAAGTGCGGAGGGTCGCGCCCGACATTTTATTATTCGCAAATCTCGGAGCAGTACAATTCAACTACGGCTATGGCATTGACCATTGCCGCCGGGCCGTGGACATGATCCAGGCTGATGCGCTCTACCTGCATTTGAATCCCTTGCAGGAAGCCGTCCAGGACGGGGGCGACACGAACTGGATGGGCATTGCAATGAAGATCGAAGACGTGTGCAAGAAACTCGAAGTGCCTGTCATCGCAAAAGAAGTCGGCTGGGGCATCTCCGAAAAAACAGCCAAACTGTTAGCCGATTGCGGTGTGCAAGCGATTGACGTGGCAGGCGCGGGCGGGACCAGCTGGTCGCAGGTCGAAATGCACCGCGCGCCCGACGAATTCACCCGTCAACTCGCCGCCACATTCGTTGGCTGGGGCATACCAACTGCAGACTCGATTTTGAACGTGAAGAAAGCCGTCCCCGATATGACGATTTTCGCCAGCGGCGGCATCAAAGACGGACTCGACATCGCCAAATGCATCGCCCTTGGCGCGACCCTCGGCGGCATGGCAGGTCAATTCCTCAAAGCCGCGGCAGTTTCGACAGAAAAAGCCGTTGAGCTAATGAAGCTGACCAAACGCCAGATCGAAGTCACCATGTTTGCGTGTGGAGTTGAAACGTTGGAAGGGCTTGTCCAGAGCCTGGTCGAAGGATGAAGGCCGGGAAGTTGGCAATCCGCTCACAGAAAGGAAACACCCATGGCAACACTACAAAGGTATATACAAAATAGGTTGACTTTGTGCCATCAAGACCTTTCTAGAATTGAAGAAATCTATAAATCGATTGAGAAGTCGATTGAACACGCCGAGTTGTCTGCCATTCGCATGGAGTTCGACGCCATTCACAAAACCATCGCCAAGATAGAGGCAACGGAAAAAGTACCACTTCCAAATTACCCGAATGCTGATCCCATTGATCCCGCTTTTCTCTTGCAACTCGAACGCGACTCCTTCCCCACTAGCATTGACGGCAAGATCGTGGATATCAACGTGCGCGAATTATTGAACGGGATTCGTCCATCCAAGAACCAAGCTGTGAAGGTGTTCATCAGTTATTCCCATCAAGACAAATCCTTCGCCAAAAAACTCGCAGGTGAACTGGAACGTCAAGGCATGAAAGTAAAAGTCAAGGCATGAAAGTCTGGTGGGATTTCGAGGGGCTCAAAGGCGGACAGGACTGGCAAAAAGAGATCGAACGCGGCATCAAGCAATGCGACTTCTTCCTCGTCGTTCTTACGCCTGACGCAGCTACGTCCGAGTGGGTTGGGAATGAAATCACCTATGCCAGCAACGCGCAGAAAACGATCATCCCGCTGCATTTGAAAAAATGCGAGATTCCCATTGGTCTCATTAAGAAGCAATATATTGATTTCGAGAAGCAGACGCAAAAACCGCGATCAAGGAACCGTTCCAGATTTTAAAGGCGAGTGAATGAAATGTCCAACCGCCTAATACGTCTCCACATACACCAAAATCGAAAAGATGATCGCCGTCAACACCCCGATGACACACAGCCCAATCCCCACCGTGGCGGCTTTTCTGAATTCCGACCTTCTGCCGAATACCCCCAAAACGATTCCTGCGGCCCCTAGCCCGACACCAAGAATGGGAACCAAACCCGTACACAGACACAATACACCGAGCGCAGCAGATGCAAGCGCATAAAATTTATTCAACCGCTCTTCGGGGTCAAGGGAGGCGGGATCAGTCTGCATGGTCAATCCTCCTCACCCGTCATCAATTTGATCCGCTCCCAGGGCTTCAAACTTTCGTCCTCGGCCAGTAACGTCTTCAGATCATACAACTCGTCACGAAACGCTGCAGCTCTTTCAAACTCAAGGTTCTTCGCCGCCTCCTTCATGTGCCTTTCCACTTCGGCAACGATCTTGCGCAATTCGCCGCGCGGCATGGCGCCTGCGCCCTTCACTTTATATTCACCTCTCAGCTCGCCCACCGCCTTCTCGGACATTCCCTCGGTCAGGTCGTGGATCTCCTTGTGAATACTGATCGGCACAATGCCATTCTCCTCGTTAAACTTAATCTGCTTCGCACGGCGGCGGTTGGTCTCCTCAATCGCACGTTTCATCGAATCCGTCTCGCGGTCTGCATACATGATCACGCGTCCATTCACGTTGCGCGCCGCCCGCCCGATGGTCTGGATCAGCGCCGTATCCGAGCGCAGGAAGCCTTCCTTGTCCGCATCGAGAATCGCAACCAGGGAAACTTCCGGCAGGTCCAGCCCTTCGCGCAACAGGTTGATGCCAACAAGCACATCGAATGTTCCCAGGCGCAGATCGCGCAGGATGCTGACGCGTTCGAGCGTTTCCACTTCCGAATGTAAATATTGAACCTTGACCCCCAACTCTTTCAGATACTTGGTCAGATCCTCCGACATACGCTTCGTCAAGGTCGTGACCAAAACACGCTCGCCTCTTTCCACCCGCTGGCTGATCTCCCCAACCAGATCATCCACCTGCCCTTTGGTTGGGCGCACGATCACCTCGGGGTCCACCAGGCCCGTCGGGCGGATGATCTGCTCGACCACTTGTTCGGCATGCCCCATCTCGTACGTGGACGGTGTTGCAGTGGTGTAGATCGTCGAACCCATCACCTGCTCGAATTCCTCGAACTTCAACGGGCGGTTATCCATGGCGGAAGGCAGACGGAAACCATATTCCACCAGCGTTTCCTTGCGTGCGCGGTCGCCGTTATACATCCCGCGGATCTGTGGCACGGTCATATGACTCTCATCGATCACCAGGAGATAGTCACTCGGCAAAAAATCGATCATCGTCCATGGATGGGTGCCAGGCTCGCGCCCATCCAGATGACGCGAGTAATTCTCGATGCCGGAACAATACCCCACTTCCTTCAACATCTCAAGGTCATAGCGCGTGCGCTGTTCTATACGCTGCGCCTCCAATAACTTTCCCTGACTTTTGTAGAAGGCAAGGCGCTCCTCCAACTCGGCTTCGATATTGCTGATCGATTCCTTCAAGCGATCCGAATCGGTCAGATATTGCTTGGCGGGATAGATCGAAACTTCCTTCCACTCCTCGAAGACCTCGCCCGTCAACGGGCTGAACTGCATGATGCGTTCCACTTCATCGCCAAAAAACGTGATTTTAAAACCCCGCTTTTCTTCATAAGCAGGGACGATCTCCAATGTATCGCCGCGCACACGGAAAGTGCCGGGGCGCAACTCCATGTCATTGCGCTGGTACTGGCTCTCGACCAACTGGCGCAGCAGGGCATTGCGTCGATAGATCTGCCCCACCTGCAAAGTGACCGTCCCCTTGCCGAATTCCTCCGGCGAACCCAAACCGTAGATACACGAGACCGATGCGACGATGATCACATCCCGCCGTGAAATTAACGCAGTCGTGGCCGCCAACCGCAAACGTTCGATCTCTTCATTGATCTGGGTTTCCTTCTCAATAAACAGGTCGTGGCGTGGAACATATGCCTCTGGCTGGTAATAATCATAGTACGACACAAAATACGAAACCGCATTCTCGGGGAAAAATTCCTTGAACTCGGCGTATAGTTGTGCCGCCAGCGTCTTGTTGTGCGCCATGATCAGCGCGGGCTTCTGCACCTCCTGAATGACGGATGCAATCGTAAAGGTCTTTCCCGTGCCGGTTGCGCCGAGCAGAACCTGGTGCTTGAGTCCTTTGTTCACGCCTTCCACGAGTCCGCGGATGGCTTCGGGCTGGTCGCCCATGGGAATGAAGGGTGCTTGAAGTTTGAATTCCATTGGTTTTCTTTTCGTCTGATTATGGGAACGTCTGTTCTATTCTACTCCAAAGGCGGAGGAAAAACCAGTGAAACAGAATCAGGTTCGGACGGGGAAAGAGGCGAATTCGGCATCAGGGTTATAATCACGGGCGTTATGAGAAAAGTCCGGGCATATTTCCAAAATTTATCCTTCACCGAAAAAAGCGCGCCCGCCGCGCTGGTCGTCCTGTGCGTCCTTGCCTTCGGCTCGCTCATCCCGCGTCTTGGATTTTACATGGACGATTGGCCCTATATTTTTTATGCGCGGACAAAGGGCATCGAGGGACTGCGCGAATTGCTGTTTTATGACGGACGCCCGAACGCCGCGTGGCTGTACATGACGGCGTTCCGCCTGTGGGACTTCAATCCGCTGGCATGGCATCTCTTTGCACTCGTCATGCGGATCGGGACGGCGGTGACGTTCTATATTTTCATGCGCCTGATGTGGAGCGAACGAAAATGGGAGGCAGTTGTCGCTTCGCTTTTGTTCGCGGTGTATCCGTTCTTCATGCTCCAGCCGTTTGCCGTCGGGTCCACGCACCATTGGTTTGGCTTCCTAGCGTTCAACACTTCACTCATCCTGATGGTGATCGGCTTTCGGGAAGAATCCCCCCGCCGCTGGTTGTGGATCGCTCCTGCACTTGGACTGGAGGCGGCGCATCTGTTCACCAGCGAGTATTTTGCGGGGCTTGAATTGATCCGAATCGTTATTTTGTGGATTTTGGCTGCGCGCAAGAAAATGACGTTCCCCAAGCGCGCGGCGCATGTCTTCCTGAACTGGCTCCCCTACCTGTTCGTGATGGGACTTTTCATGTACTGGCGCATCTTCATCTTCGAGATGACGCGCAATGAGCCGGTGATCTTTAACCAGTTGTTCAGCGAACCATTCAAGGCGATTGGATTTCTGTTCACCGCCTTCTTCACCGACGCTGTCTCCGTTTTGACCATCGGATGGCAAGGGGCAACCGATGCCGCCCAGTTCGATTTCTCGTCGGTGTTCGTTCGCTACAAACTGGTCGTCTGCCTGTTCGTTTTTGGGCTTGCCTGGCTCTACCTGAGAAAACTTCTCCCCGCACATGACCAGCCCGCCGACGACTGGAAAAAATCATCCGTCATGCTGGCGCTTGCTGCGCTGATGACCAGCGGGCTGCCGATCTGGTTCGCCGGGCGCAACATCGTCGAAAGCAAGAACCTGCTCTCTGCTTCGCGCTTTGGAATCCCCACCATGTTCGGCGCCGCCCTGCTCGTTTTTTGGCTGGCGGGATATTTCATCGGCGACAGGAACAAGAAAAACATCTTCCTCGCCCTGCTGCTCGCGCTGGCGGTCAACTTCCACCTGGACAATACCAAGGAATTCGAATACGCATGGTCGAAGCAGCAGCGCTTCTTCCAGCAACTGCTGTGGCGCGCACCGATGATCGAAAAAGGCACCGCCATTTTTACCGACGAAGAGATCATGGGCATCATGGGCGAGTATCCGCTCTCGTTTGCCATCGGCGTCAACTACCGCGTCGGCGATGTCGGCACCTCGCCGCACTACTGGTATTTCCCCTTCCTTTACACAAATCCCGACGTCGATTCACTGCTGCTCGGCGAGCCGCTCGAATTCACCCGCCTGAACATGAAATTCGAAGGCAACAGCAAACAAATGCTCCTGCTGGATTACAACCCGGAGATGAAGCGCTGTTTATGGATTCTCCAGCCGCAGGACAACAACCTGCGACTCGTCAGCGCAGACGTGCGCAAGCTTGCATCAGGCTCGGACCCCAGTCTGATTCATCCCACCGGGCAGTCCGCCCCTCCCAAAGACATCTACGGCAAGACCAACACCGATACCTGGTGCTATTACTTCCAAAAAGCGGATCTGGCGCGGCAGTTCGGTCAATGGGCTGAAGTCGTCCGTTTGTGGAATGAAGCGCAGGACGCGGGTCACCGACCAGACAACGGTTTCGAGTACATCCCTTTCATCGAGGGCTTCGGTCATAGCGACGACTGGGAACAAGTCAAAACCCTGACGAAATTCTCCAAGCGCATCACGGCGGGACTCGAACCCAGCCTGTGTCGCGCGCTGGATCGATTGGCTGAAAACGCGCCAGCATCGCAGAAACGCGATGAGACGATCACCAACCTGAAAGACGACCTGATCTGCAGGAACTATCAATAGAACCTTGCCGCCCCGACGTATCGTCGGGGCGGCAAGGTTCATGGAAACAGAATCAGGCGTCGGTTTGTTATGGAAGCGGGTACGGGGGGAAGGTCCCTTCAGGAGCGTAGAAGTCGGTGGGGTTGGCTCCCTGCGTCACCTGGCCGCCTGTCACAGTGACGGGAATCAGGCTGTGGTCGGTGCAATCGACCGAAAGCCCGCAGGGGACGGCCTGCGAATATCCGCCGGGATAGGATGGATCAGGGTAAGCAACCACATAATAAGTACCGGACGGAAGGTTGTCGATTTGATAGGTGCTGGCATTGTCATTGGTGATCACATAGTAATAATTGGATCCGCCAATCTCATAAGCAACCACAACCATCGACGGAATAAAACTGGATGGATACCCCAGCTGCCCCGCAATGCCTCCCAACTGCGCAGGCGGCTCCTCTGCCATCGCTTCCGGCGTGGATGTTTGGAGCGGAGCCTGCGCCGTCAAGGCTTGAAATGTGGCTTGCACGATCGCGTCAACATCCTGTGTGGGTTGCCCGCCCCCGCACGCCGAAAGCAACAATCCCAAAGCGACAAACAAAACTAAAATTTTTCTCTTCATCTTCTCTCCTTGTTTAATATATTCGTCGTTTCTAACACGCGCAGCGGGTCTGCTTCAACCCCCAATTGGGTTAATACATTCAAAAGTTTTGATGTCCAGACTTCATCCTTCGATAGCGTGATCCAATATGCGGATTTGCCTCCCCGCACGCCATTTCCAAGATCAAGCAGACGCTTCGCTTCGGACCCGTCAGCTGGCGCGGGATACCTGAGCAGAATCTGCCCCGCCTCCCAACTGACCGATGCCAGCCCCGCCTTCTCCGCACGCAGTTTCACGCGCATCTGATATAGAAGATTCTGAACCATCTCCGGCAGCTGGCCGAAGCGGTCACGGAACTCGGAGCCGAGCGCATCCAGTTCGGTTTCATCGCGGAGGTCGGCGATGCGGCGATACAGCCGCAGACGCAAATCCTGGTCGGAAATATACTCGGCCGGGATTCCAACCGCCAGTGGCAAATCGACATTTATCGGCATGGACAGAGGCAGATTAAACGATGATGGCAGGGTTGCAGGTGGAAGTTCCATGTTGAGGTTGTCCTTCATCAGAACTCGAATGCGGCGGACGGAATCGGCGAGCATCCTGGTATAAAGATGAAAACCAACGGATTGAATATAACCATGCTGGCGCGTGCCAAGCAGCTCGCCTGCGCCGCGGATCTCAAGATCACGCATGGCAATGGAATAACCTGCGCCAAGCTGGGTGTTCTCTGCAATGACCTCAAGTCGCTGTTGACCGTCAATGGTCGGTGATAATTTGTTGTGGCGGAAGAAGTAGGCATATGCGCGCATCGCGCCGCGTCCCACGCGACCTCGCAGCTGATAGAGCTGCGCCAGACCGAATGTATCCGCGCGATCCACAATCAGGGTGTTCGCATTGGGAATATCCAATCCCGATTCGATGATGGTCGTCGAAAGCAGGATGTCAATTTCAGCGGCGTTGAATCGCTGCATGACGTTAGCTAGCTGGTTTTCCGGCATCTGACCATGGCCGATGTCCACCCGCGCTTCAGGAACAAGTTTTTCAAGATGGGCTTTCATCGCTTCGATGGTCTGCACACGGTTGTGGACGAAGAAGATCTGTCCGCCGCGCTCAAGTTCGCGCAGAATGGCCTGCCGCACCAGACGTGGCGAATACGGTCCCACATGCGTGATGATGGGCAGGCGCTCCTCCGGTGGCGTGTTCAAATTGGAAATATCGCGCACGCCGGTCAATGCCATATACAGCGTGCGAGGAATCGGCGTGGCTGTCAGGGTCAGCACATCCACTTCGGTGCGAAGTTTTTTGAGGTGCTCCTTGTGCGTGACACCGAAGCGCTGTTCCTCATCAATGACAACCAATCCCAGGTCCTTGAAAGCCACATCAGCCGAGATCAATCGGTGTGTACCAATGACAATGTCGACTTCGCCAAGAGCAAGTTGATGCAGTATATGCGCCTGTTCTCGTTGCGTGCGGAAGCGTGAAAGCATTTCCACCTTGATGGGATACGCGGCAAGCCGCTGGGAAAAGGTCTCGAAATGCTGCTGTGCAAGTACGGTCGTTGGGACAAGCACAGCCGCCTGTTTGCCGCTCATCACCGCCTTGAAAGCGGCGCGCAGGGCGACCTCGGTTTTGCCATAGCCCACGTCACCGCACAGCAAACGATCCATTGGACGGGCGCGTTCCATGTCGCGTTTAATGTCCACAATGGCGCGTTTCTGGTCATCGGTTTCCACATAGGGGAAACTATCTTCCAATTCCTTTTGCCATTGCGTATCAGAAGGAAATGCAAAACCCTGCACCACCTGGCGGCGCGCGTACAAATCCAGAAGATCTTCTGCAACTTTTTGCACCGCTTCACGGACACGCGACTTCGTCTCCGGCCACGTCTGCCCGCCGAGGTGATCCAGTGACGGTTTGCCGCCATCCGCGCCGACATACCGCGTGAGCCTGTCCGCCTGATGGACGGGCACGTAGAGAATGCCGCTGCGATCATATTCAACCGTGAGATACTCCCGCTCATGCCCATCCAGCTGCCGGCGAATCAGACCCGCAAAGCGTCCAATGCCATGATCCACATGGACAACGTAGTCGCCCACCTGCAAATCCGCATAAAGCGATTCCGGCGTATCTGTAATCCGTCTCTGACGCGTGCGCGGCTGGGGCCGCTCCCAACCAAAGACTTCGGAGTCGGTGACGAGATGAAGATTTGATGCGGTTTGAGCTAACGTGAAACCCTCCGACAACGAGGCTTCGATGAATTCAAGGTTTGAATAACTGACATTGGGGTAGTACTCATTCCAAAGCTCCTGCAACCGTGGAGACTGGCGCGAGACAATGAAGACCTGCCCCCCGCCCTCGACGATTGTATGCAAATAATCAATGAACGGTTTTAGCCTGCCGCCAAACCGTTCATCATGCCCAAAGCAGGAGGCGAGTCCGCCCGCCTGTTCGACATCCGTCGAATATCCCAGTTCGAGAAATGAAAATTCGCTCAAGCCATCATTCAACTCGGACCAGGGCAGATACGGGACAGGAAATTCCTTCGAAAGCGTGCCTTCTTCAATACATTCATGCCTGAACTTAACCGCCTGCTCCTCCACCTCGTTCGCCATTACTTCAACAAGATTCAAATCATCCACGATCATCAATGATTTCCGCGGGAGGTAGTCAAGCAATGATGCAGGCTGCTGGTGCAGGAGCGGGAGATGAAACTCGGATAACTGAATATCCGTTTCGGGTGCGGCCACCAGGAACTCGCGCGCAGGCGTGACCAGAATGTCCTCAAGTTTTTCCATCGTACGCTGGGTGGCCGGGTCAAAACCGCGGATGGTTTCGATCTCATCGCCGAAGAAATCAAGGCGAACGGGATTGGATTCCGTTGACGGCCATATATCGAGCAATCCTCCGCGATGCGAGAATTGACCCGGCTCGAGGACCGTGTTCACGTGCTGGTAACCAATTCTCGTCCATTCCCGAATCAAGCCATCGGATTGAATGCTCTGGTTTACCGATAGTTTTTTGCACGCTTTGAGAAAATCCCGCCTCGGCAGGGTGCGCGTCATTAACGAGCGCGCGGATGCAATAATAATGGGGGACACCTCCACCTTTTTTGCAAAGGGCAGGTGATGGGCTGCGAGCGCAGTCAGCACCCGCAGCCGTTCACGGCGCGTTGTAACCCCCCAGGCGGCATCCTCATAAAATAGCGGATTTGGCTCCGCGAACAAATATCGCGGCGACCTCGTCCAAAAGCCAAGTTCATCAAAAATGGACAGCGCATGGTCGGCACGGTCGGTAACAAGCAGGATGGGATGGTTTAAGTCCGCATGGAGCGAGGCAAGCAGGGGCAATCGAACAGAGCGCGGCAAGCCAAGTCCTGATAGGGGTTTGTGAGCGCTGAGTTCAATCAGCAGTTGCTGATATTGCGGGAGTGAACGGAGATTGGTTAAAATGGATTGCATATTTTGTGGGCAGGTGGATCGCGGCACTATGTTTCGAAACGCAAACTAGGCCTCAATCGACCCGTTGTATTGATTCATCGCCTTGTTCAAACCATGCGTGACAAAGGTCAACGCGGCATCGGAGGCGCGGCCCAATACCTCGGGGAGAAGTTTAAAATCATCCTTCGAAAAATTTTGCAGCACGTAATCTTTTGGGTCCATGCGCCCGGGCGGACGTCCGATCCCCAAACGTAGGCGCGGGAAATCCTTTGTGCCGAGCTGTTCAATGGTGGAAGCCATGCCGCGCTGGCCGCCGGGTCCGCCTGTGGGACGGATGCGAATGGTTCCAAAGGGCAGGTCCAGGTCATCGTGAGCAACAAGCAGGTTTTCAGGCGGGATCTTGTAGAAATGCAGCAGTCCCTGCACAGATTGACCGGAGAGATTCATGTAGGTCTGCGGCTTGGCGAGGACAATTCTGCGCTCCTCATAATGTGCGGAAATGACGATCGCCCTGGACTGCAACTTCATTCCGCGCGCATCCAAACGGACCGTGAGGTGGTCGATTAACATGAAGCCGATGTTATGACGGGTGTCCTTGTATTCACGCCCGGGGTTGCCGAGTCCGATGAGGAGGTAGGGGTCAAGTGTCATGAGTCCAATTCCGGGGTTCAGTTGTTCTTGCGAAGACGAAGTATGAGCGAGAAGAAGGCGAATAATACCAGGACGACTAAAGCACCGCGCCCGAATATGGAATAGATGGAAGAAGCTGTTACAGACGCAGGGTTCACGGGCAGCGGGGTGGACGATGGATGGGTTATCACTGGCACGTCAGGCGGCGCGGTAAAAGCGGGCATTGGGGTCGCGGCATCAAATTGAGGAGACACCGTTTCAGCAGGGATATCGTCGGTTGGCCCGGGAAGATCGTTACGGACCCTCAAGCCTGAAATAAGCACATCTTGAAAAGAGCCGTCCTGAAGGAAAACGCGCAGACGCAGATCGTAATCGCCGTCGGTAATCGGAATGGTATCCCACACAGCGATGACAGAACCCGTTTCAGCCTGAGGATATGCCTGGATAATGAACCAGGAATCGGCCGTATCCGAAGCGTACGAGAAAGCCAGTTCGGCCGATGAAAAATTCAGGGCATCCATCCTGCCAACGATCTCCACCTGCCCGCGCAGGGTGTCACCCGCCTGAGGGGACGAGATCGAAATGGGCGGATCCTGAAAAAGGAACAACAGAATCAAAATGACTTTGAGCATGGCAACCATTTAGTTTAACATGAAGGAAATGTGTGGTCAAATTGAGATCGCTTCGGTTTTGAAATACGCGGACAATTCTCGAATGATAATTTTTCTGGTAAACTCTACCCGTTCAATCAAAATGAATGGCGGGGGGACCCGCTTTCCCAGGAGACCGAGTTATGGCACAGTCCCGTTCTGAACAAATGGTGGAACGCCTTCGCAATATGCAAGCCGCCGCACCCGACATTGAAGCCTCAGCCGTTGTTTCAGTGGACGGTTTAATCATGGCCTCCGCCCTGCAGCAGGGTGTTGAGGAGGATCGGGTTTCCGCCATGTCCGCGGCAATGCTTTCGCTTGGCGAACGTATTTCAGGCGAACTCGGACGCGGCGGGCTGGAGCAGGTGTACATCAAGGGTGATAAAGGCGCAATCGTGCTGACCGCCATCGGCGACGAAGCAGTGCTGACCGCCATGTCGCGTCATGATGCAAAGCTCGGGATGATCTTCCTCGAGATGCGCCGCGCCGCTGAAGATTTGGTGAAGCTGGTCGGATGAAAAAGATCCGACATTCACAACCCCATGGAACACAACCCCGAATGGGGAGGGCTTAAACGCCCTCCCCATTCTCTTTGTTTATTAACAGAGTTATGGCGCGGATGATTGTTTCAGGTAAAAAAACTAATCGCCATCACACGGACAAGGAAAAAATCATATGACCACTAAATATTTATTTTTCACGGGCGGGGTTGTTTCATCTGTCGGCAAGGGCGTGACCGCGGCGGCAATGGGATTGTTGCTCAAGGAGCGCGGGTTCAACGTGGCCGTGCAAAAACTTGACCCGTACATCAATGTTGACCCCGGCACGATGTCACCCTATCAACACGGCGAAGTGTACGTGCTGGACGACGGCGCAGAAACAGACCTCGACCTGGGCCACTACGAAAGATTTATTGATAACCGCCTGACCAAGGTCAGCAACTTCACCACGGGACAGGTGTATGCGGAGACCATCGCAAAGGAACGGCGCGGCGATTATCTCGGCGGGACGATCCAGGTCATCCCACATATTACCAATGAGATCAAGCGCAGGATCGGTCTGGTGGCAAAAGAAACAGGCGCGGAGATCGTCATTCTCGAAGTCGGCGGCACGGTCGGCGACATAGAATCCCAGCCGTTTCTTGAGGCGTTGCGCCAACTCCGCAACGAGGTCGGGCGCGAGAACTGTCTCTTCGTGCATGTCACCTGGCTCCCCACCATCGGCGCAACCGGTGAAATAAAGACAAAACCCACGCAACATTCCGTGGCCGCATTACGCTCCATTGGCATTTCCCCCAATATCATCATCGCCCGCGCAGATGCAAAAGTGGAAAAAAGCCTGTGCGAAAAGATCGCGCTCTTCTGCGACGTGGAAAAGGATTCGGTCATCCCCATGCCAACTGCGGAGGTGTTGTATGAAGTCCCCCTGCTTTTGGAAAAACTTGGCGTCGGTGAACTGGTGCTCGGTAAACTCGGTTTACTGGCAAAACGCAAGCCGAATATGCGTCCATGGAAAAAACTCGTGGATGAAGTCCGCAAGCCAAAGCCGACGGTACAGGTTGCGCTGGTCGGCAAATACGTAGAATTACAGGACGCGTACATGTCTGTGCGTGAGGCATTGAAACATGCCGGGCTGGAAAACAGCGTGGAGGTCGAGATCGGCTGGGTGCATTCAGCCGACCTTGAAAAGGACAAGGGCTGGGATGTGATCAAGCAAGCGGACGCGGTGCTGGTTCCCGGCGGTTTTGGTTCACGCGGCATCGAAGGCAAAATCCTTGCAGCGCGCTACGCCCGCGAAAACAAGGTCCCGTATCTTGGCTTGTGTTTGGGAATGCAGGTGATGTGTATTGATTTCGCCCGCCACGTGCTGGATCTCGAAGACGCCAACTCGTCCGAATTCGACCGCAGCACCGAACACCCCGTCATCGACCTGATGCTCGACCAGCGTGCCATCACCGATATGGGCGGGACCATGCGCCTCGGACTCTACCCGTGCCTGCTCCAAAAAGGAACGAAGGCTGCCAACGCCTACACGGTTCCGCGCGTGGACGAGCGGCATCGTCACCGCTTCGAGTTCAACAATGCCTACCGCGAATCTTTCAAGGAACACGGCATGGTCTTTTCCGGTGTATCCCCTGACGGTAAATTGGTCGAGATCGTGGAGCTGGCCGACCATCCCTACATGGTCGCGAGTCAGTTCCACCCGGAGTTTTTGTCGCGCCCGATGAAACCGCATCCGCTGTTCGTTGGGTTGTTAAAGGCGGCCAAGGAACGAGCAAAAAAGTAAAATCATCCAAATCCCCTTGGGATTTCGGCGTACACCCCGCGCATGTTCTCTGGCAGACCTGCCGCCAGCGCGAACATAATGCGATCCATTAACGCAAGCGGGGTCTCGCCAGACTTGGGCAAAATGGGCGGGAGAATCGTGATGGCCACATGCGTGCGGCGGGGAAAGTGCTCGAAAAATCCATCCGTGCCGATGACTGCCATGGGGACGACGGGGCAGTTTGCGTCGAGGGCGAGGCGGGCGGTCCCGGTTTTGGCAACACCGAGGCCCCTCCCTTTGGAGCGAGTCCCTTCGGGGAACATGCCGAGCACCCGTCCCTTTTCAAGCACTTTCGCGGCGTGACGCAGGGCCCACTCATCCTTTTCTCCGCGGTTGACGGGGAACACGCCGAGTTGCCGGTAGCACCACTCCAGCACGGGTATTTTGAAGAGGCTGGCCTTGCCCATGAAGAAGATCGGACGCGGCAGGCTGAACTGCATTGCAAGCACATCTACGTTGGTGACGTGGTTCGCCGCCAGCACCACGGATCCATCCATCGGAAAATTCTCCAACCCTTCCACTTTAAGTTTCATGACCAATTTGAACAGATTGTCCAGCATGAATACGGTCAGTTTGCGAAAGGGCGTGGTGTGGAATATAAATTTTGTCTTGTCGCGGGGGTCCAGGAATGTGACTTCTGTCAAGGTGACGTCTCCCGTCATTGGGATTATACTTGCGTCTGTTATTTCGAGATTATGGGCAGCAGAAATAATTCCCTTTATTTTGGGATTGCTTCGGCTTGCGCCTCACAATGACGTACAACGATATATAACCCCAGGAGCACAAAATGGACACAACAATTGAAAGTATCTCCGCGCTGGAAATTCTCGATTCACGCGGCAACCCCACCGTGGAAGTTGAAGTGGGTCTCATGGACGGCGCATGGGGACGCGCGGCTGTCCCCTCGGGCGCATCCACCGGTGAGCACGAAGCATTGGAAATGCGCGACGGCGACAAAAAGCGCTATCTCGGCAAGGGTGTTTCACAGGCAGTGGCGAATGTTAACGGCGTGATCGCCGAATCGCTCTTCGGGTGGGATGCCACCGAACAAAGGGCGATTGATAACGAATTACTCTCAATGGATGGAACCCCCAACAAATCCAAACTTGGCGCAAACGCAATTTTAGGCGTCAGCCTTGCAGTTGCCAAAGCCGCCGCGAATTCATTGGGAATGCCGCTCTACCGCTATCTCGGCGGGGTGTACGCCCACGTTCTGCCTGTGCCGATGATGAACATCATGAACGGCGGGGCACACACCGGCTGGCAAAGCACCGACATGCAGGAATTCATGGTCATGCCGTTCGGAGCGCCATCCTTCACGGAAGGTGTGCGCTGGGGGGCGGAGATCTACCATGCGCTCAAATCCGTGTTGAAGGAAAAGGGCTACGGTGCGCTTGTCGGCGATGAAGGCGGATATGCACCTGCACTGAAAGCAAATAACGAAGCCATCGAGTTGATCCTTGCCGCCATCGAAAAGGCCGGCCTCAAGGCTGGACGCGGCAAGGAAGTTGCCATTGCGCTCGACCCGGCCGCCTCCGAACTATACGATGAAAAGACGAAGAAATACAATCTCCGCAAGGAAGGCAGGGAACTGAGCGGCGAGCAGATGGTCGAGTTCTGGGCAAAGTGGGTCAAGGATTATCCAATCGTCTCCATTGAAGACGGCCTGGCGCAGGATGACTGGGCTTCATGGCAATTGATGACCAAGGAATTGGGCGATAACTGTCAGATCGTCGGTGATGATTTACTCGTCACCAACCCGCAGCGCGTCCGCAGGGGAATTGCCGAACATTCAGCGAATGCCCTGCTGGTTAAACTCAACCAGATCGGTTCGGTAACTGAAACCATCGAGGCGGTCGAGTTATGTCACCGTGCAGGATGGCGGACCGTGGTTTCCCATCGTTCCGGCGAGACGGAAGACGCCACCATCGCGGACCTCGCAGTTGCCCTGAACACCGGGCAGATCAAAACCGGGGCCCCCGCCCGCTCGGACAGGGTGGCAAAATACAATCAACTCCTGCGCATCGAAGCGGAACTGGGAAGCGAAGCAAAGTACGCAGGCTGGGAGGCGTTGAAAAGCGCATAAACCCGATTGACATGAAATCAGCAGGTGCGGAAGTTCGTCTGAACTTCCGCACTTTTAATTTCCCGCAAGTCTGGATTTTTTAAGTTGACAAACGTAATTAAATTGCTATAATTAGTTTGTTGCTCCAACATACTAATTAATCATGTCCAACAATAATACAGTTGACCAGGTGTTTGTTCGTGAGATAAACCTCTCCTCCGTGCTGCGGTTGATCCACACGCAGTCGCCGATCTCACGCGCCCAATTGGCTGTGCTTAGCGGGCTGAATAAATCCACAGTATCAAGCCTTGCGGACGAATTGCTGTCCCGTAATTTAATTCATGAAACCGGCAGTAACACGGGCGGCGCGGGCCGCCCCGCCACACTGCTTGAACTAAATCCGCAGGCGGGCCTGATCATTGGCGTGGAGCTCGGCGTGGATTTCGTTTCCGTTGCCGTAACCGATTTCCTCGGCAACATCATCTGGCGCAGACGGGAAGATGCAGACCCGACCGAAGACCAGCAAAAAATGATCAACCAAACCCTGCGAATTGTCAAGGAAGCCATGACCGCAGGAAAAAGAAAAGGCATTCGCTTTCTGGGACTCGGTCTCGCCACGCCCGGAACTGTTGATTTGAAGGAAGGGGTCTTGATCTTCGCACCAAACTTGCATTGGCGCAATGTGCCGTTCGGAAAAATCTTCTCGGAACAAACAAAACTCAGGATCTTTGTTGAAAATGACGCGAATGCCGCGGCCATTGCCGAACACCTGTTCGGCACGGCCCGCCAATGCCAGGATTTCCTTTTCGTTTTTGCCGGAGTCGGCATTGGCGGCGGGCTCTTCCTCAACGGCAGGTTATATCGCGGAAAGAACGGGTACGCCGGCGAGATCGGTCATTCGCCCATCATGGCGGAACCTTCACAGACTGTCTGTCACTGCGGCAACCGAGGATGCTGGGAAACCTACGCAAACCAGTATTCCATTATCCAGCGCGTGCAGGCACGGCTCGAAGTCAAACGCACTAGCATTATCCCGAAACTTATTGCAGAACAAAATGTGCCTCTTACCATTCCGCTCATCAAGCAGGCCGCGGATGCTGGCGACAGGGAGGCGATCGACTCGTTCATTGAAGCGGGCCACGCCATGGGACAAGGGCTTGCAAGTCTCATCAATATCTTCAATCCGGAAAAGATCATCATTGGCGGACCATTGAGCATTGCCGGGGAATACCTGTTACCGGCGATAAAGGAGACCGTTACGCGCCATTCCCTGCCTGAAATTGATCAGCAGGCCGAAGTGCTTTTATCCCCCTTCGGGCCGGACGCGAGTTTGATCGGAGCCATCGCCATTGTTGTGGACGATGTGCTGTCAAAACCGATTAGTGTTGAAAGGAGGTGATTTTCAAAAGCCCATGATTTTTCGTGAGGTTAGGAACTGTTTGTTAATCAATCCAAATTCCCTACAAGGAGAGAAGAATGAATAAAAGATTTTTTGCTCTGTTGAGCATCCTCGTGATCGCGTCCTTTGCGCTTGCCGCATGTGGCGGCAGCGCACCCGCCGCAGAAGAACCTGCCGCTCCGAGCGGCGGCAACTCGGTGGAAGTGTTCTCATGGTGGACCGGCGGCGGTGAAGCGGCTGGACTTGACGCAATGATCGTGGTTTTCAAAGCCGAAAACCCCGACATTGAATTCGTCAATGCCGCAGTGGCAGGCGGTGCGGGAACCAACGCGCGCGCGGTACTCGCAACCCGGCTGCAATCCGGCGACCCGCCCGACAGCTGGCAGGGCCATGCCGGCCAGGAATTGATCGGCACCTATGTCGCTGGCGGACAGATCGAACCCCTGAACGACCTCTACGAAGCCGAAGGCTGGCTCGCTGTCATGCCCGAAACCCTCATCCCGCTCATTTCCGACAATGGCAATATCTATTCCGTGCCAGTCAACATCCACCGCGCGAATGTGTTGTGGTACAACCCCGCTGTACTCGAAGCCAATGGTGTTGAAGTTCCAGGCACTGTGGATGAATGGTTCGCCGCGATGGACACCCTGCAAGCCGCGGGCGTGACCCCGCTCGCCCTCGGTGAACAGTGGACTCAACTGCACCTGTTCGAAACCGTCCTGCTCGGCTCGCTGGGCGCGGACGCCTACAACGGTCTGTGGGACGGTTCCACGGACTGGGGCAGCGCAGAAGTGAAAGCCGCCCTGGATGACTTCGCCAAGGCGTTGACCTACACCAACAGCGATGCCGCCTCCCTCTCATGGCAGGATGCCGCGCAGCTCGTCGTCAATGGCGATGCGGCCTTCAACGTGATGGGCGACTGGGCGGAAGGCTACTTCCGTGAGTTGGGCAAGGAACCCAACGTGGACTACGGCTGGGCTGCCACCCCCGGCAGCGATGGCGTCTTCCAGTTCCTCTCGGACTCCTTCGTCCTTGCAGTGGGTGCGCCTGATCCAGAGGCGGCAACTGCCTGGTTGAAAGTGGCAGGCTCAAAGGCCGGCCAGGAAGCGTTCAACCCTGTCAAGGGCTCCATCTGCGCCCGCACAGACTGCGACCGAGCGCTGTTTGGCGTGTACCTCCAGTCTGCAATGGATGACTGGTCAAGCAATATCGTTGTCGGTTCGCTGACACACGGCACGGTCGCCAACGACTCCTGGAAGTCCGAGATCGACACCGCCCTCGGCTTGTTCCTCGCCGGCGGTGATGTGGACGCTTTCCAATCCGCACTCGTGGCGGCTTGCAAAAGCTCAGGTCCCTGCCAGTAAGTTAGTGTTAGAATCCAGAGGCTTCGGGAATCCCGAAGCCTCTGCGGGAAATAAAGACCCTAAAGGTTGAAATATACAAGACCTTTAGGGTCTCTTGTCAAAGGAGTGCCGCCATGCTCAGGGACAAAGATCGGTTTTTGAACATTCTGCTTGTTTCGCCATCCATTCTGGCGGTGCTGATATTCGTGTACGTGTTCATCGGCTGGTCAGTGCGTGTTTCACTCAGTAAATGGAAGGGCTTGAACGCGGACTATACATGGAACAGTATCAACAATTATCTTGAGTTGTTCGCTGATCCGCGTTTCCACGTGGATATCCGGAACACAGTGATCTTTACGGGGGTATTCGTTTTCGGAAGTATTTCTCTCGGTTTTACCCTGGCGGTCATGCTCGATCAGGGCTTGAAGGGCGAGGGGTTTTTCCGAAGTCTGTTCCTTTTCCCAATGGCAATTTCCTATATTGTGACCGGCGTGGTCTGGCGCTGGCTGATGAGTCCGGCCACGGGAACACGCACCAGCGGATTCAATCTTTTGTTTTCGTATCTGGGACTGGATTCTCTCGCCAATGCCTGGCATACCACGCCCACCTGGGGTATTGCCGCCATAGCCCTTGCCGCCATCTGGCAGATGTCCGGATATACAATGGCGCTGTATCTTGCGGGGTTGCGCGCCATCCCAGTGGAATTACGGGAAGCCGCGCAAATTGACGGGGCAAGCGAACTGCAGATCTACCGCCACATCATGCTGCCCCTGCTCTCTCCGGTCACTCTTTCAGCGCTCATTATTTTGGGACACATGTCCCTGAAGGTCTTTGACTTGATCGTGGCGATCGCAGGCAAGCAACTTCCGCTGGACGTGCCTGCGATCTACATGTGGCAGATCACATTCGACGGGCTTTTCTACGGGAAAGGCGCGGCAATCGGCATCCTGCTCCTCATCAGTGTTGCCGTGCTCATCATTCCATACATCCGCCACACGCTCAGGACGGAGGCGCAGCAATGAAACGTAAATTCAGTATTGGAAAGAACTGGCTATATGTCCCCCTGATCGGGATGGCGATTTTCTACCTGCTCCCAATGTACGTGATGCTCGTGACGGGATTCAAGAGTTTCGAAGAGATCGACCTCCGAACCATGTGGAACCTTCCGCTTGGAATCGCGTTCGACAACTACATCGAAGCCTATTCCAAGCTTGCGCCGTCATTATGGAATAGTTTTGCAATGGTTATACCCGCCGCCTTGATCTCGTCCGCGCTTGGCTCGTTGAACGGTTTCATTCTTGCCAAGTGGAAATTCCGCGGCGCGGATATCATCTTCCCTTTCATCCTGTTCGGCATGTTCATCCCGTATCAAAGCATCCTCATCCCGCTGGTGCAATTCATGCGCTCCATAGGGGTTTCAGGGTTGCCCGCGCTGGCGCTGGCACATATCATCTACGGCATTCCCATCACCACGCTCACCTTCCGCAATTACTACGCCAGCCTGCCGCAGGAACTGCTGGAAGCCGCCAAAATAGATGGCGCGGACATGCTTGGCATCTACCGCCATATCCTGCTGCCCATTTCCCTGCCGAGTTTTGTGGTGGTGCTCATCTGGCAATTCACCTCCGCATGGAACGACTTCCTCTTCGCAGTGGTGTTGACGGGCAACAGAGACTGGCCCATCACCGTAGCGCTCAACAACATGGCGGGCAGCCAGATCATTTCATGGAACGTGCAAATGGCAGGTTCGCTCCTTGCAGCACTACCCACTCTCATCGTTTATATCTTCCTCGGCAGGTATTTCCTGCGCGGACTGCTGGCAGGTTCACTAAAAGGCTGATCCCAATTCCCATGAAAGCGGGGCTGGTTCCAGAAGCGACCAGCCCCATTCTTTATTCCCAATGAAAAACACATTCTCGAAAACAAATATCATTCTCCTGACCGCCGGGTGCTTTTTCGCATTCTTTCTCTTCGGTTTTACAGACAATCTCAAAGGACCCACCCTGCCCCCCATGATCGCCGAATTGGGAATCAACTACGGCACCGGCGGGAATATTTTCTTCAGTCAATATGTCGGCTTTCTGATCGCCACCCTGCTGACCGGCATTCTCGCAGATAAATTCGGACTCAAACTGGTCATCCTGCTGGCGGGGGCGCTCCTTGCCACCGGCGTCGGCGGATACAGCACATTGAAGACCGCATCCCTGTTGTCGGTGTCGCTGTTTATCATCGGCCTGGGATTGGGCGCATTCGAACTCGGCCCGAACGCGGTCATCGTCAGTTTATACCGCACACAAAAGGGGCTTTACCTAAATTTGATGGCAGTCATGCATGGATTGGGCGCCACGCTTGCGCCGCTCTTCGCAGGCTGGCTTTTCAGCATGGATGCCATCTGGCGCACCATCTACCGCTGGGACTTGCTGCTCATCGTCATTTTCATTTTCTTCTCGCTCTTCCTGCGTTTTCCAAAAGCGGAGAAAATGGCCTCCCTTGATTACAAGGATGTCACGCGAGTGGCATTCAAGGGAGACATGCCGCTTTATTATCTTGCCATCATGTTCTACGTTTCCGCAGAGATCGGCATCGCCTCCTGGCTGGTCATTTATTTGCAGGAGGTCCGCGGCGCGTCAGTCGCTGCCAGCACCCAATCCCTGGCGCTTTTTTTCGGCATGCTCATGTTCGGGCGGCTCCTCGGCAGCTTCTTCGTTCAGCGTTTCGGATATCTTCGCTCTGTTCTGATCGCCGCTTTTCTCGCAGCAGCCAGCATTTCCATCGGGACCTTCACAAGCCTGGTATTCTTCCTGCCGCTTACGGGCTTTTTCTTTTCCATCATCTTCCCCACCATCACCGCCGCAGTGTCAGATACGCATCGTGAAAACGTGAATACCCTGCTCGGTTTATTGTTCACATTTGCCGGGTTGGGCGGCGTGTTTGGCCCCTGGCTGGCAGCATGGGGCAGCGAATTCTTCGGCTTGCAGAACGGCTTTGCAGTCAATCTCATTCTGGCGTCATTGACATTCCTCATTCTCCTTATCCTATTCAGGAAATATAAAAATGGACAAAATCCTTAATTGGGGGCTGCTCTCGACTGCCCGCATCAACCGCGCCTTGATCAAACCCCTGCGCGCCTCAAAACGGACCCGTTTGCTGGCCGTGGCTTCGAGGGGCATTTCCACCGCTGAATCCTATGCCCGTGAATGGGATATTCCCCGCGCGCACGGCAGTTATGAGGCACTGCTCGCCGACCCCGAGATCAACGTGATCTACAATCCGCTTCCCAATCATCTGCACGCCGAATGGACGATCAAAGCCCTGCAGGCAGGAAAACACGTGCTATGTGAGAAGCCGCTCGCGCTCACGCTGGAAGAGGCGGATGCCATCATCGCCGCGGTAAGGAAAACTGGCAGGATCGTCGCCGAAGCCTTTATGTACCGCCATCATCCGCAAACCCTGAAAGTGAAGGAACTCACGGACAGTGGCGCGCTGGGACAAGTCCAACTCATCAAAGGCGCATTCACGTTCACCCTGACGCGTGAAGCCGACTATCGTAATTTCAAGGAGATGGGCGGCGGCAGTATCTGGGATGTGGGATGCTATCCCATCTCGTATGCGCGCATGATCGTCGGGGAGGAACCTGTCGAAGTCTCCGGCTGGCAGGTGGAAGGTCCGGGCGGAAGCGATGATTCGTTCTTCGGGCAGATGCGCTTCCGGAATGGGGTCCACGCCCAATTCGACAGCGGCTTCAAATCCCCGTTTCGAAGTTATATGGAGATCGTCGGCTCGGAGGCGGTTCTGAACATCCCCACACCGTTCAAACCCGGAACCAAAAGCGAACTGTACTTGATGCGCGGCGGTGAAAGGGAAACGATCAAGATCAAAGGGCGGGAGTTGTATCTTGGCGAAGTGGAGGATATGTGCGACGCCGTTTTGAACGGAAAGCCCGCGCGTATTCCATTGATGGACAGCCGCGGCAACATTGCGGCTATCCTCGCCCTGCTTGAATCTGCACAACAAGGGGATGGGATCCGGCTTTGAGCCCTTTTTGTTTACCGAGACAACTAAGTCAGTTTTCAAAAACATAGGACAAAAACGGGGTTGTGATTATAATAAAAGCACTATATTCTTCAGACTGGAGGTCTATCATGGCAAGTGTCACATATAAGGACGTGGTCAAAAGGTTCGGCGATGTGGAAGTGATCAAGAACCTGAACTTTGAAGTTGCAGACAAGGAGTTTCTCGTATTGGTCGGTCCGTCGGGGTGCGGGAAAACAACCGCACTGCGGCTGCTGGCTGGACTGGAGGAGATTTCCGACGGTGAGATTTTGATCGGAGATCGCGTGGTGAACGATGTCGCACCGAAAGACCGCGACATTGCCATGGTCTTCCAGTCCTATGCGTTATATCCACACCTTTCGGTGTACGACAATATGGCGTTTGGTCTCAAACTTCGCAAGACGCCGAAGGACGAGATCAAACGCCGTGTCGATGAAGCGGCAGACATTCTTGGCATCCACGACCTGCTCCAGCGCAAGCCGCGCCAGTTATCCGGCGGTCAGCGCCAGCGCGTGGCGGTGGGACGCGCCATCGTGCGTGAGCCGAAGGTCTTCCTGTTCGATGAACCGCTCTCGAACCTCGACGCAAAACTGCGCGTGCAAATGCGCGCCGAGATCAGCAAGCTCCACCAGCGTTTGCAGACCACCTTTATTTACGTTACCCACGACCAGACCGAAGCCATGACCATGGCTTCACGCATCGCCGTGATAAACAAAGGCATAATGCAGCAGTTGGATACCCCGCAGAACCTGTATGACCAGCCGAATAACCTGTTTGTGGCGGGATTCATAGGCTCGCCCGCCATGAACTTCTTCCCCGCAAAATTGTCAGTGGGTGGCGGCAAGATAACGGTGGACACCGGCGATTTTCAGGTCCAAATCCCGGAGGCTCTCGCTGCGCCTTATAAAGGCATGGACGGCAGAAATGTTGTCTTTGGAATCCGCCCGGAAAACATTCACGATCCTGATTTTGCACCGCCGAATATCCACGGCGAAAGAGTCGCCACAAAGGTCGATGTGACCGAGTTGATGGGCAATGAAACCCTGCTCTATCTGGTCAGCGGAAAGAATACCTATGTGGGCCGCGTCGACCCGCGCTCGAAGATGCGCGTCGGTGATGACATGCAGGTGATCTTCGATATGGACAAGCTCCATATCTTCGACGCAAGTACGGAAGATGCAATCCGATAATCATTTTGAAAGGAGGTGGTTGTTACATAATCTCAAGCCAATCCCCTTGCCCACTTCCAAATTAAACCGTTTTCAATAATTTCCAAGGAGTAGAAAGAGAATGAAAAAGAATTTGCTCGTTTTGTTAAGCACGCTGATCATCGTATCGCTGGCGCTCTCCGCCTGCGGCGGCGGTGGCGCCCCCGCTTCCGGCGTAACGGAAGTCACCTTCTGGCACGCCTACGGCACCGGCTCCGCAGAGGAAGTCGTGCTGGCGAAGATACTTGAACAAGCCGCCACGGACCTGCCACAGTACAAGATCAACGTCCTGCAGGTTCCCTTCAATGACATCTTCAACAAGTACAACACCGATGTTGCCGCGGGCGGCGGTCCTGACATGTTCATTGCCCCCAACGATGAACTCGGCAACCTGGCGCGCACCGGCACCATCCTCGATATTACCTCCCTCGTGGAAGGCAAGCTCGGCGATTACAGCGAACTCTCCCAGGGCGGCATGATGTACGACGGCAAGATGTACGGCGTCCCCGAATCCCTGAAGGCTGTCGCCTTATGGTACAACAAGGAATTGCTGCCCACTCCTCCCGCCACGACCGACGAACTCAAGGCTCTGATGGAAAGCGGCACGCCTGTTTCGATCAGCTACGGCTGCTACCACCACTGGGGCTTCTACGGCTCCTTCGGCGCCCAGGTCTTTGATGACAGTTTCAACTTCGTCACCAGTGCTGACAACCAGGCCAAGATGACGGATTCCATCTCCTACCTGAATGACCTGTATGCGATCTCCGTGGCGAACAACTGGCCCAAGAACGACAGCGATGGTCTCGCTCCCTTCACCGAGGGCACCACGGTTGCCATCACGAACGGTAACTGGGCAATGGGCGACTACCGCAATGCGCTTGGCGACAACCTCGGCGTTGCTCCGATCCCCTCCGGACCCGGTGGAGCCTCCAACCCGCTCCTTGGCGTTGACGGCTTCTACTTCAACCCGAACACTGAGAACGCTGAAGCATCCATCGAAGTGGCGCTCTACCTAACCAATGCCGCCAACCAGACCCTGATGATGAACGAAGCGGGTCACGTTCCTGCCAACATCACTGTTGAAGTGACCGATCCGCTCATCCAGGACTTGCTTGATGCCTTTGCCACATCCTACTTCCGCCCGCAGGTGGAAGCGCTCGGAAACTACTGGGGCAACTTCTGCGGCACCGACCAGGTCTTTGAAGCCGGTGTTGCTCCTGCCGAATGGGTTGCCGGCGCATACGAAAGCGCAACCAAGTAAGTTTGCAATACCTGCAAGAAATAGGAGCGGACAAGGAGCCCTTGTCCGCTCCGACTTAAAACGGCTCATCCGTATCTGGAGAGAAATATGGCGACTGCAAAACCAGAAACCAGACGACGTAGCGGGAACCAGCGGGCGCTCCTGCCATATCTATATCTTCTACCCGCCTTCCTGATCATGGGGGTGATCACGTTTTACCCGCTTATCTACCAGTTCATCATTTCATTCACGAACTTCGATACCACTCACCTGCTTCTCGGGCTGAAGTCCCCTGAGTTAAGGTTCATCGGCTTCAAGAACTATGTGGACATCCTGACCGGCGCTTTACCGGTGGAGAATTTCAATTTCTTCCGTGTATTGCTCTTCAATTTCTGGTGGGCGATCAGTAATGTCGTTCTACACGTCCCCACCGGCGTCTTGATCGCTGTCCTACTCAATACCGAAGGTTTATGGATGAAGCGCATCTATCGCGCCATCTACATCCTGCCCATCGTCGTCCCTCCGCTGGTCGTGGCCACCATCTGGCGCAACATCTTCGACGAGCAGTACGGCGCAATGAATCAATTCCTTGCCCTGGTTGCTGGTTTCTTTACCCAGACAGACGCGGTCGTCAATATCCGCTGGCTCAATGAGTACAAACCTCCGATCCCTGGTTTCCTGCCGGGCGCCGAGTTAACGCTCGCCTATTACGCCATGATGATCGCCAACTTCTGGCTTGGCTGGCCCTTCATGTCTCTAGTTGCGACCGGCGCACTGCAAAGCATCCCGCGTGACCTGTATGAAGCCGCAGCAATCGATGGAGCGACGGGTAACCAGCAATTCTGGAACATCACCGTTCCGCTCCTGCGCCCGGCCATGATCCCCGCCGCCGTATACGGCTTCACATTGACGTTCAACCTGTTCAATTTTGTATTCTTTATGACGGGAGGCGGCCCGGCCCGTTCGACCGAAATTCTCGTCACGTTCGCCTATAACCTTGTCCGCAACCTGCGCTGGTACGGCGTTGCCGCCGCCTTTGCAGTCATCATCTTTATCGTCGCGCTGATCGTCTTCCTGATCACGAACCGCATCACCCGCGCGACCAAGACCTATCAGGAGGCTTAACATGATTACCGCCTCATCCTCTAAAAATCCCATCCTCCGCGTCCTGAACATGAACACCTCCGGGCAGGTCAGCGGGCGCAGCCTGCCTCTTTGGAGACAACTGCTCCTGCAATTGCTGTGCTTCTTCATCCTCTGCACGGTGATGTTCCCCATCATGTACATCCTGACCATGTCCTTCAGTTCACAGACCTCCCGCCCATCCTCGCTGGACCTGTTCCCCAAGGAAATATCCCTGGTGGCATACAAGCAGGTTTTGGACCGGCCGACAGGCAACCCCGTTACCTTCGTTGAATTATTAAGTAACAGCTTCAAACTGTCCATCGGGGTCGGAATCGTCGCCTTGTTCGTTGCCGTCACCGCTGCATATGCCTTCTCGCGCTTCAAATTCAAAATGCGGGAAGTGATGATGGTGATGGTCTTCATCCCGCTGCTCATGCCGGCAGTCGGCTTGGCGACGCCGCTCTACCTGCTGCTCAACCAATTCCGCATCGCGGAGTGTAGCGACGGAGCGGCCTCCATCCTGCCGCTATTCGCATGTTCCGGCGGAGAGAGGGGCAGACTGCTCTTCAACCTGCGCGACTCGCTGCTCGGCGTCGGTATCGCGATGACCGCCACTGCCCTGCCGTTCGCCGTGTGGAACCTCAAGGGCTATCTCGACACCATTCCCAAGGAACTGGAGGAAGCCGCTGCCATCGACGGCGCCGACGCCAACCAGACTTTCTGGAAGATCGTCCTGCCGCTGGCTGTACCCCAGCTCGCCGTCACCTTCTTCATCGGCTTCATCGGTCATTGGCAGGAATTCGTGCTCACCTGGCTGTTTCTCTCCCAGCCCAAGGACTACACGCTCGCCATGACGCTCTACAACATGACCGGGCAGTACGCCACCAGCATCCCCTGGAATCGCTTCGCGGCCATGGCAGTCATTGTGGCGTTTCCCGTGGCCGTCATGTATATTGCCCTGCAAAAGCACATCGTCGGTGGGCTAACCGGCGGAAGTGTCAAAGGTTAAGTCTTTCACTCAGCAATTTGATTTCCTCTTCCTTCGACAGCAAGAAGGGAGGGGAATTTTTTCTCCGGACGCTTATGCTCAAACGGATATTTTTCACGCTCCTGCTTCTATCCCTTCTCGCGTCATGCGTTATTCCCGCTCCGCTGGCTGGCTCCAACCATTCGGCAGAATCCAACTGGTGGCGGACTGCCGTCTTCTACGAGATCTTCGTCCGCTCGTTCTACGACACGGATAACGACGGCATCGGCGATTTCAACGGCATCACCCAAAAACTGGACTACCTCGAATCGCTCGGCATCACTGCCATCTGGCTGATGCCCATCCACCCGTCCCCCTCCTATCACGGCTATGACGTTCTTGACTATTACGCCGTCAACCCCGAATACGGCAACATGGGCGATTTCAAGAACCTGCTCGAAGAGGCGCACAAGCGCGGCATCCGCATCATCATTGACCTGGTGCTCAACCACACCTCCAGCCAGCATCCCTGGTTCGTGGAAGCGAACAGCGACCCAAATTCCAAACACCGCGGTTACTACGTCTGGGAGGACGAAGATAAAGGCAATGGCTGGCATGAGGGGAATCAAGGCTTCTACTACGGGCTGTTCTGGGGCGGCATGCCCGACCTGAACTACACCAACCCCGCCGTAACCGAAGACGTACTCAAAGTGACCGATTACTGGCTGAACGAGATCGGCGTGGACGGCTTCCGTGTGGACGCCGTGAAGCACCTGATCGAAGAGGGTGGCAAGACTGAAAACACGCCTGCCACCTACAAATGGCTGGAGGGGTTTTACAAGGCGTACAAAAAGCAGAATCCGAATGCCTACACCATCGGTGAAGTATTCAACGCGGGATCATCGGTGGTCAAATCCTACACGGGCGATAAGATGGACCACGTCTTCAACTTCGAGATGGCGAGCGGATTCGTCAACAGCGCGAACGGCGGCGCGAACTCGGGCGTGAGCAGCGCCATAAAATTTTCCTTGATGGACATGCCCGATTTCAACTTCGCCACCTTCCTCACCAACCATGACCAGAACCGCGCCATGTCCGTCTTTTATGGCAATGTGAACAAGGCAAAGGTCGCATCGTTCCTGATGCTGACCTCGCCGGGCACGCCCTACATCTACTACGGCGAAGAGATCGGCATGCAGGGACAAAAACCCGACGAAGACATCCGCCTGCCCATGCAGTGGAGCGCGGACGAATTCGCTGGTTTCTCCACTTCAACTCCGTGGCGCGCACCTTATGGTGACTACACGCAAGTCAATGTGGTAGCCCAGGAGGGTGATCCCAACTCCCTGCTGGAGCATTACCGCGCGCTCATTCTGCTGCGAAAAGACCATACAGCATTGCAAACAGGCGAGATCGCCCTGCTGGAAGCGGGAAATTCTGGTATCTTTGTCAGCCTGCGGAGCAACAGAAGCGGGGCATTCCTCATTCTGGCAAACCTGACAGATAAGCATATTTCGGAGTACGGTATCAAACTCAATGGCACGAATTTGGCAGAGTCCGCTTTCAGCGTGGAAACCCTCTTTGGGGCGGAGCAGTCAGAGCGTTGGCAAAGCAGCGGCGAAGCTGTCTATAAACCGTTGGAGAGCTTGAGTCCGTATGCGATGTACGTTTTGAAAATAAATCCATAACAACGAGGTACCATGACAACACCTGACTGGGTGAGGGACGCGATTTTTTACCAGATTTTCCCCGACCGTTTTGCGAAGAGCAAACGGCTGCCTGACACTGGTTTTGAAACATGGGACAGCCCGCCAACGACGCACGGATTCAAGGGCGGCGACCTGTACGGCGTGATCGATAAACTGGATTATTTGCAGGATTTGGGAATCACCGCGATCTATTTCAACCCGCTGTTTGCCTCCGCTTCGAACCACCGTTATCACACCTTTGATTATTACAATGTGGACCCGTTGCTCGGCGGAAACGACGCGTTGAAGAAACTACTGAACGCCGCGCACAAGCGCAATATCAAGGTCATTCCCGACGGCGTGTTCAACCATGCCTCGCGCGGATTTTGGCAGTTCCATCATGTACTGGAAACGGGCGCGGCTTCCCCGTACAAGGATTGGTTTCACTTCGACGAAGAGCGTTTGAAGGGACACAAGCACTGGGGTGCGTATCCCACGCCGCATGAACAAAAACTGTTGGGACATGAAGACAGCCTGACCGCCATCGGCTACCGCGGCTGGTGGAACATGCCCGCACTGCCAAAGTTCAACACAAACACGCCCGCTGTGCGCGAGTTCCTGTTTGACGTGGCGGAGTTTTGGATCAAGTTCGGCATCGACGGCTGGCGCCTGGACGTGCCAGGAGAAATTGACGATGACGAATTCTGGCGCGAGTTCCGCCGCCGCGTACGGACGATCAACCCCGAGGCGTACATCGTCGGCGAGATCTGGCATGAGGCGCAGAGATGGCTTCAGGGCGACCAGTTCGACGCGGTGATGAACTATCTCGTCACGGCGGCGTCGCTGGGATTCTTCGCCAACTCGCATTTGGACCTGAATGTGCTCCACAGCGCGGGCGGATTGAAGGACCGCGTCCACCCGATGCACGCGCACGATTTTGCCAACGAGATCGACCGCATCCTGCACCTGTATCCGCAGGACATCACCTTCGCGCAGTTCAACTTGCTCGACAGTCACGACATGCCGCGCTTCCTCTCCTGTGCGGGCGGGGACAAAAACTCGCTCAAAATGGCATGGCTGTTCCTGTTCACCATCCCCGGCGCGCCATGCATTTACTACGGCGATGAGATCGGCGTGGACGGCGGACATGACCCCGATTGCCGCAAGGCGTTCCCGTGGGACGAGTCGAAGTGGGACCGCGATCTGCTCAAATTTGTGAAGGCGTGCATTTCCCTGCGGAAAGAACACCCGTCCCTGCGGCGCGGGGAATACAAGCGCATCCATGCCGAAGGCGACGTGATGGTCTTTTCGCGCTTGTACAAAGATGAAACACTGACCATCGCCTTCAACGCCGCCAAAGAAGAACGGACGGTCAACCTGCATTTCGAGAAGAAGCCGAAGGTGTTGTTCGGCTCGCCAAAGTTGGCAGGCGACCAAGTTACAATCCCCCCGCGCAGTGGGATCGTGCTATAGTAACAAGCGACACATGCAGCCTGAAAAATTCTCCATCCCGGAATTCACTGCGACGGCGGCACACGCCTCCAATAAAGAGGAGGCGATCAGGAAAGTGCGCAGGGAACTAAACGGGGTCTTTCTACTTGCGGCAGGCCTGGTCGTTTATTTCATCTTCTCCTGCTACGCTACTCTCTCAACGACTTCATTACTGATCTATCTTGGAGTTTCAGCGGCTGGGCTGTACGGACTCTGGCGCTTCCACAAAAGGGTGGAAGGCAACGAAATCCGCAGGATCGAGGAGAGAAAGCCGTTCATCCGCCCCTCGGAAGACCTGGAAATCGACAGCGAAGGCATCCATTGGCGCAGGTCGGAACCGCAGCCGGATCGATTCGATATTGCATGGCATGAAATCAAAAGCATTTCGTTTGGCAGTTTTGGGGACGCATCCATAACATTGTCAAACGGTCAAAAACTGAAAACGCCCCTGATCATGAACCAATATCACAATCAGATCGCGGTACACATCGAATACTACACCAAACTGAAAAAGTCGGTCACCGAACGGTATTACAGGGACGAAAAACTGGAAGACATTCTATACGACTGATCACCGCCCGCCGCCGCTCCCTGCAACGGCAGGTTTCGTTTAAGCGGTACAATTGAACCTACTGGGCGATGCTTGCTTCCATCGCACACACCGTCAATCTGCTGGCAATGGCTGTCTCGTTGTGGATGGCGTTCTACCTGTTCACGCGCGGGTTTCCCAACCGCGCCACCCTGCGCGCGTCGCTGGCGCTGCTGGCAATCGCTGTTTTCTTCCTCGATACCTACAATCATTTCCATACCCCGCTTGCCGACACCGCCAACCTGCGCGCCGCCCTGCTGGTAACCGCCTTCGCATGCTGGTACAGCGCGACCTATACCCTGCTTACGCCCGAACAGCAGGCAAGGTTCCGCCGTATGAACCTTGCCATTTACGCGCTGTCTGCCTGCGCCGTGCTTTTGCTGATGACGGCAGGCATAGGGATTGTGCGTGGCGAGGATGAAATGCTCTACACCGCGCGGTTGGAATGGAATCCGGCCACTGTATTATACGGCGCGGCGCAGTTGATCGCATCCGCCGGGGTGCTTTTCAACCTGTTGGTTCAACGACGCATCCGCCACACGCAGGAAGGCAGGCTGTTCTTTACCGCCTCGTGGTTTCTCGTCTTCGCGCTGGGGTACGGCATCTTCGCACTCGCCATTCCGACCCACGTGCCGCGCGTCATCGAAGATGGGCTGATATTCGGCGGCATCGCCCTGCTTGGGCTTTCCGTCGCGCGCCACCAAAGCCTCGTCGAACGCCGCACCATCTGGCAGGATTTTCCCATTGCGCTCGCCGGCATCTCGGTCATCACCGCGCTTTATCTGTTCATCGCCATTGCCGTCGAGGTTCCCGCCCGATACTGGGCGACCATCACAGCGCTGGTGATCTCCACGCACGCGCTGTACGACATGGGGCGCGAAGCCGTGGAACGCTGGAGAATGCGCCGGGAGAAGAGTCTGCGGGTGAGGATGAACCAAGCCCAAACGTTGGAAGACGAGGCGCTGCGCACCCACCTGGACGAGGAACTGACCCTGTTCCTCAAGGCGTTGAACGCCTCCCAAGGTTTGATCGCCGTCCGCCGCGGCGAAAGCCTGACCGTCGTCGCGACACACAACTCCCTGCCGCTCGAAAGCAATATCCCGGAGGTCTTGTCGACCGGCGAGGGACTCATCCGCGTGGAGAACGAATCCGACGGGCTGGCATGGATTGCGCCGATCTTCGAGGCGATGCAGCTTATCGCGCTTGTGGGGGTCGGACATTCCAACACCAAACTGGAATACTCCGGCGGCGAACTGGAATTGGTGGAGGAATTTTCCGAGCAAATTGGCACGTTTGTTTCCATCAACAAGACATGGAAGGCAGCCATTCAGTCCGCCGCAGCGCGGGTGATCGGCAGTCTGACGGTCGGTGTGGAAACCGACTTCTCCAAATCCGTGGAGGACGCCTTGCGTCATTTCGCGGACGTGCTCTGGCTGGGGGGATCCTCCCTCGCGGATTGGGCGGAGATTGACGCCGAATCGCACGTGGAACGCGGCAAGCAGATGCAAAGGATCCTGCGCGAGGCGGTGCAGTCCCTGCGCCCCGAAGGCGAACGCCCACCGGAGCCGCTCCCCCGCGAGTGGTACAACCATGTCATCCTGCACGATGCCTACATTCAGGGCGCGCCGAACCGCGAGGTGATGGCAAGGTTATACGTCTCCGAAGGGACCTTCCACCGCACCCGCCGCCAGGCTGTGCGCGGCGTGGCGCGCTGGCTGCTGGAGTGCAAGAACGCGGGGAATCTTAACAGGTTTTGACAGTTTTTCTCCGCATCTGGGGGAATAATGGGGCTGTGGGCTCCAAAAAGGAAGAAGTTCAAACCAAATCAGAATGCGAAGCGATGCCGAGGTGCGACAACGAAGGCGAATCCATCGGTGTGTTCCTCGTATGGATGTTTCTGTATTGGATTTTCACGTGCGTTTTTGCTATCTCGCTGTCAATGACGGTATGAACGCGATTCCACAGGTTGACAGTTTTTGTCAGTTTTTTGGTCAAAAACAACCCATAATATGCTAAAAAACCAAAGGAGAATATCATGAACATCAAACGCTCGCCCATCCTGTTTTTGATCGCCATTTTTATAACCGTCAGTCTGGCGTGCTCGTCGGTTTCGGAATTCACGGCAACCGCCACCCCGGAACCCACGCCCACATCCACCCCCGCGCCGCCGCCCACACTGACCCCCACGCCGGATGTCCCGCTTTCCACCAGCGGCAACCCGATCGTCGTCGAAGCCGGCGACCTGCGGCTTACCACGGAACGCTTCGAACACCCGCGCGGGTTTGTATCATTCAACGTGATGGACGGCTGGCAGGTCGACCATGATGATGTTTCCGCGTCCATGACCGATCTCAACACCGGTGTGGTGTACAAGATTACCGCGACCAACACCGGCTACGAATTGGATGCCGACGCCTACGCCATTTTCCGTGACGCGAACGAGGAAGCCTTTATTTATGCGGATGAGTACAAAGAGATCGACTCGGGAGAAACCGCCGCCATCAAACTGCACTACACAGAGAAGACCTACACCCGCTCGGACGGAATGAAAATGTTCGCCTTCTCCATGTACCAGCAGTTCGAGAACGTGATAATCACCACCGAACTGATCGGTGCAAGCGAGTTCGTGCAGGCGGACCCAGCCAATCCCTACAGGATCATGTTCGATTCGTACGGGCAAACCATCCAGGTCTCCAGCAGCGTCGCATCCAATTTCGAGATGTATGAGGAGCGATGGCAATACCAAGCCGGAGACGTCAATGCCTCATTAATCGTGCCCTGGTCATGGACGTTCTTCACTGACCAGAGCGAGGGCTTCCAGTATGCCAACTTCTACTCGCCAGACTTCGCCGCCTATGCGCAGTTCGTGCGGCAGGACACTGTAAAACTCTCCAAGGAATTGGGTCTCGATTTTGCCGTGTCATACCTGAATATCGTCCACTCCAACGGGGGCGCCGATGTCCAGATCAACCAATTCGGCGAGATGGAGGAGTTGGAAGAAGGGCTTTACTTTTTCGACTGGGAATCCAAGAACGCCGGCAAAGCCGGGCTTTTGAAATACGATATCCGCGTACCCAACAAACTCATCATGGTTGTGACCATCGTACAGGACCAGGATCTCCTACCGCTGTACGCAAGCCTGCTCGGCGAGATAAGCGGCAGTTATAAGCTGACTCGTTAAGAAACATGCACCTACCCGCCATCCCTGCGCCAGACGGGCGGGATGGCGGGCAAATAATCATTCACAGCACCCCAAAAAACGATTTTATGGGTGATAATAGGTGAAATTTTCCGAGGAAGGAGGTTCCCATGCAAAGACCATCGGAAGAACACATCAAACAGGCAAGGGGCGCATATGAGTGGCTGAGACTTTCACCCGTTGCCACACTGACAACATTATTTTTTACGTATTTCGTTTCCATCGCAGTTATTGACTCGATCTGCAATGATATTCCAGCCTGCCGCAATATAAATTCAGGGGGGATTGCGCTCATTGCAGCCGTGATTCTTTCCGCGCTGTGGCATCTGACCCTGCTCAAATACGTCAACCATCCGGACAGTGAGTTCGTGCAAAAGCACGGGAAACAGGCGTTGACCTATGCCGGCGTCCGCACGGGGGTGGCGCTGGGCGGGGTTGCCCTGGACTATTTCACATCCATGGGCGGGGCGTTGGCGTGTGTGACAACCCTGATCCTTATGATGTTATGGTTCTCCCACACAAAAATTGGGATGGAAAAGATCAAACAAGAGCTTGAAGAAAATAGCGGGATCACACGCGAGGAAATTCCGCAAAACAGGCCGGACATCCCGCTCCCATCCAACAAGATCATTAGCAGTGAGGCTGATATGAGTGAGAACGAAAACCAAAAGCCCGAGGGAATCCTGAACGAAATTCTTTCGGGATTAAAAAGTGAAAAAGTGGAAGATCGCGCGGAGGCGATGCGGCGATTAAGCGAACTTTCCTTCAGCAGCGAAGCCGTCCGCAGGCAGTTGGAGATCATCGCGAGCAGGGACGAGAACAAATACAACCGTGTGAATGCGCTCGCTGCGCTTAACCTGCCTTCGAACCGAAATGTGCAAAGGCGCGTCATCTCCAACAAACTGGATCGCGGCATCCGCTATGTCCTTCTGAACGAGATAAACGAATGGGTTAATAGCGATCTGCTTGAAACGCACAACGCGGACCTGCTCCGCCGACGCTACGACTTTGACTTTGACGCCGCGCCTCAACCATCGCACAAACCTGCCCCTGCGAAAGCAGCCTCAACCCAACCCGAGGCCAAGCCGATTGGAACGCAGCCAGCCGTCCCGATCGAAAGACGCGAGCCCGTCGCCGAAGGACCGCGCCCGTCGCTTTTGCAGACGCTCACCAGCGAAGCAGCGATCAAGATCTATCTGTATCTCGGCGCGTTCTTCGTCATTGCCGCCGCGACCTTTGTCGGTTGGGCGATCCCCGAACTACGCCTGCCCATCCTCATCATCGGCACGCTCATCTTCGGCGGACTCGCCGTCGCCATCAAAAAGCGGCTGTCCCAGCCGAGTTTTGCGCTTTTTATTGTCTTCTCGTTTTTGCTGGTCATCACTGCGAATAATATCGAAGATGCACTGCGCACATCCATGAATCTTTCAGATGCGTTCAGCGCGGGATATTGGGTGGCGGTCTTCCTGCTGATGACAGGTGTGTGGAGCGGGAGCATATGGCTGTATGAATCACGGCTGTTCAGCATCACGGCCTTTGGCTCGCTTGTGTTGTCGTTGTACCGCATCGGTGACATCTTCAATGCCAAACCCGAATTTTATACAAGCATGGCCGGGTTTGCCGCCCTTGCCGGGCTGGGCGGCGTGTGGCTGGTTAAAAAATGGAGGGACGAGAAATTCGCGCTTCCCCTCTTTTTAACGGCGCAGGCGGTACAGGGCATCACACTGATCTCATCCATTTCGATCTTTGGGATCCACATCATTGACCCATCCAACCCGACATTCTGGCATCTTGCCGCGTTCATCACGTGGGGATTGGCGTGCGCGTTCTTCATACTCTCCAACCTGCTTTATCCGTTCTTCGCCTTCGCATGGCTGGCGGCTGGGACGCTCGTGCCGATGCCGTGGTTCATCGCCGCAGCGTTCGATCTCGAAACGCTCGGTTCGACCAGCGTGCTGGTCGTCTGGGGAACGCTGGTATCAGTCTCCAGCGAGGCGCTTCACAAGTTCGAAGCAACGCGTAAGTACAGCCTGCCCGTCCTGCTGGCATCCATACCCGCCTTTGGGTTGGGACTCATCACAGGCTTCACACATGTCGCATGGCTTGGCATGAGCGCTGCGCTTGGCATTGCCGTCATCTATGCCGCACTACACCTTCTGCGCAACCGCTGGTGGCTGTGGACGATCTCCCTGCTCAATTTCATCTTCGCCTACTTCGCCTTCCTTAATCTCGAAATCATCAAAGGATTGGGCTTCTTCTTCGGCTATTCCCTGCTCATCATCAGTATGCTGTTCCTGCTCCCCGACCTGCTGTTGAAAAAGGACTGGCGGGCAAACCCCGGCTGGCGCCTGCCCCCGCGCATGTACGGCGTGTTGTTCACGGCATACACCTCGCTGGTCATTTTAGCAGACATCCAACCCGCGCATGTCGCCGTCATCTACGGGGTTCTGGCGGTCTTCTTCACTGCCTATGCGCTGGCATATCGCAAACCGCTTCTCAGCTATATTCCCGCCGCGTATCTTCCGCTCGCTGTGTTCTTCGCGCTCGACGCGTTCAAATGGGACGCCTGGCTGCCGGCACTGACTGTTCTCACGGTTCTCTATTTCGCCTTCGGCGTCATCATCCGCCCCAGGGAAGGCTGGTCCTTCACGCTTCGCAACAGTGCGCTCATCCTGGGCTCCATTGTTTCTTTTGCCGCGCTTGTGCTCACAATGGAAACAGGCGGATGGTATACACCGGTCATCGGGTTGCTTTTCATCGCAGAAATGTACCTGCGCAAAGATGGAATGTTCGAACTCGGAGCGCCCACTCTGTTCAGCATCGGCGCGTTCTTAATCCTGCGCGATTTCGACGTGGAGCGTATCACCTACCACCTGCTTACCTACAGCCTCATATGGATTCTTGCAGATTTGCTCGCGCACCTCGCCTTTGCAAGTCCGCGGCCGTTGAGACTCATTGTACGAGGCATCGGCGGAGCGCTTGTCCTGTTCAATTATCTCTTCCTCTTTTCGGAGAGCGACGCCTCCATTGCCGCGTTGGGATTCGCGATTTACACGCTTCTTGCGCTGACCGTGAGCCTGGTCTATCGCCGTCAGAATTTGTTCTACACTTTTACTTTGACCCTGCCACTCTTTGTCATATTCCTGTTCCGCATCTTCAATGTAACCCAATGGATCCACCCCGTTATCGTCGTTGCGATGGTGTATTATGCGGCTGGGACTTTCCTGCGTGCCGTCAAGCGCGCTGAAGGCTGGGACCAGGCCCTGCTGTACAGCGGTCTCGGCGCAGGGACAATTGTCTCGATTGCGGCGCCCATTCTCGGCGGGTTGGATGCGGCGATTCCCGTCGCGATTGCCGCCACGCTGTGGGCGGTGGAGGCGTTCGCGAAGCGCAGCGTCTGGCTGGCGTTCCCCGCCAACGGCTTGTACCTGCTTGCGTACTTCATCATCCTTGGCGAGTTGAATGTGGATGAGAGGCAGTTTTATTCGATCGGTGCGGCGCTCTTGGGCTTGATCCAGCATTATCTGCTGGTGCGGGCCGGAAGCCGGACGGGCGCATTCATCATGGGCATGCTCTCGCAGTTCGTTTTGCTCGGCACGACGTTCGTCCAAATGGCGGGGTCCATCGAAGTGCCTGCAATGTTCAGATATTTCGTCCTGCTGTTCTTCCAATCGCTGGCCGTGCTTGCCTACGGCATTGTCATCCGCTCGCGCAGTCTGACACTCTTCCCCATTGGATTTGTGGTGCTGGGCGTGATCACCCTCTCCTTTCTCGCAACGGGCGGGATCGGCACGGTCTTTGTCGTCGGGTGCACAGGCATTCTCATGCTCGGTCTGGGCATCGCCGCCGTGCTGATGCGCGAGAGAATCTCAAAACTCGGCGAACGCATGGGCGATTGGAAGCCGTAGATAAGAACCAATGGAGTATTCGCATGGCTAATACCCTCGATCCGGGCACACCGAAAGAAAAGATATCGAAATTCCCCATTTTTGTCCTGATATTGATGGGATTGGGATTGATCGGTTACTGCATAGTTGGCGGCATTTCATTGCTCAACCGCGATCAGCCTGCTTCCACGGTTGACAAAATTGTTCCCTCGGCAACACAGCAGGTGCAGGAAGGCGAGCCCCCGCCGCTACCCAGTGAAGCGGCTCAAATCCTGATATCAGAGTCCGCCAGTCAATGGGCCATAACATTGGAAGAAACCTTTGATTCAAATCAGAATGATTGGATCATCGGCGAAGGCTCAACCGAGGAACTGGATTCGAATCTTGAGATCAGGAACGGAAGATACACCTGGGATGTAACCTCAAAAAATACCATCCTTGCAAGCCTCGCCCCCGCATCCCTTCCGCCCGTAACTGATTTTTACCTGTCCGCAGACGTAAAGCTGACAGGCGGCTCGTACAAGCCTGTGTATGGGGTGGTCTTTCGAGACAGTCCAAATGGAGACGGCTATTTCTTTGGGATCTACGGCGAGAATTTCATCGTCGACAGGCGGCACGGCGATACGTTTGAAAGAAGGATCGCATATATCAAGTCGCCGGCAATTTCGCCGCAGGAAACAAACCGCCTGGCCGTCATCGCGAAGGGTACGCATTTCGTTTTTCTCATCAACGATCAATTTGTGGGCGAAATGTTCGATGACAGCATCCATGAGGGATCTGTTGGATTTGGAGTAACCTTTTTCCATGTCGATCTCCAGAATTCCTTTGAATTTGACAACTTTGTTCTGCGCACACCCTGACCGGCTCCGGGCAAAATCCATTTTGGGGTGAGCGCGGTCGGCTGGAATTTGTCGAGTTAGCCAGCGGGTGATATACCATCATCCGCAGCTTTTCGCCCGTTGACATGGGCTTATTGTCTCCTCCACAATACTCGTTTATACTGCAAACAACAACGCCATCAACGATGTATAAATGAGATTTCGTCCTTTTAGAGGTAGGAACGATGTATGAAAGCGCAACCGTCATCGATCGTTAAATATTTATTGGTCTTTCTGGCGTTAAGCCTGGCTTGCCGACTGCCAGCACCGGCCACGACAACGAAGGTTGGGAAAGATGGCATGCTTCTTGTTTACATCCCTGCGGGTGATTTTACAATGGGAACAGACAACCCGTATGCTTATGCCAATGAAATGCCCGCGCATAAAGTAACGCTGGACGCCTTCTGGATGGATAGGACCGAAGTAACCAATAAAATGTATGGCGCTTGTGTGGCGGATGGACGATGTAATCCGCCCGACGCGAACAGTTACGAGTTTGGTGATCAGAATTTTGACGATTACCCCGTCACCGATATTTATTGGCTGGATGCGAATCGTTATTGTTCTTGGGCAGGACGCCGGTTACCCACTGAAGCCGAATGGGAAAAGGCCGCCCGTGGCACAAATGAAAGAACCTATCCCTGGACCTGGGGCTGGGGAAATTGGTCGCTATCCCCTATGGAAAGAGGTCCAACCACCGCAGTTGGCAGCACGCCAATTGATGCCAGCCCTTATGAAGTGATGGACATGTATGCGAATGTATCGGAATGGGTGGCAGATTGGTATGCCTATGACTATTACAAAAATTCACCATCTGCCAATCCCTTGGGACCAGAAAAAAATGAAGGTGGAGATAAAGTTATACGCGGCCAAAGCAATTCACACTTATCTAACGTCACCTTACTGTACCGGACTTCGATGCCGTATGATTGGTGGAATGATTCAGACCTCGGCTTTCGTTGTGCCGTTAGCGACTGATGCTGCACAGGTACTCTATTGGAAAAGAACAACACACAGAATATGCACTGGCAAGGACAGAACGCATTCTTAATTGGAAAAATCGCCCGTCGATTAACAGCTGTATCAAGAGAAGACGGGAAAAGGCGAAAGCGGGCACAATGGGGACGGGCGGACCTGGCACGGTCTTCATCGTCGGATGCACGGGCATCCTCCTGATACTGGAAGTGACTTAAAAAAGTTTGCCGAAAAAATTGACTTTGTCAAACTTGAGGGAAAGCCTGAGAATTTTTATAAAGCAGGGTTAGCCTTTATGAAAAATGGTCAATTCGATCGCGGAACGAAACCCTCGAAAGTCCCTCTTGGGTCTCCTGGTTCGAGATTCAAGTGCCTGAAGTAAAGTAAGAGTTCAAACACCCCAGACTGTCTTGACAAGTTGAGGCAGGATCACGCCCGATTTTCCATGCAAGGCAAAATCCACTTTGGGCGTGAGCGGAGTCGGTTCGGCGTTGATTTCCACGACAACCGCGCCGTTATTCCGAGCGGCATGTGCCAGAGATGCGGCAGGCTGGACGACGCCCGACGTGCCGATCGAGAAGAAGACCTGGCACGAACGCGCGGCATGGACAGCGGCTTCCAACTCCGCGCGCGGGAGCGGCTCGCCAAACCAGACCACGTCCGGGCGCAGCAATCCGCCGCAATCCGTACAAGTGGGAACCGACTCAGTATCGTCGCCCCAAGTTTCGGCGTAAGTTCCACATTCCGCGCAACGCACGCGCTGGATATTCCCGTGCAATTCCAGCAGGTTCCTGCTGCCAGCAAAACGATGCAATCCGTCCACATTTTGGGTGATGAGCGTAAATTCGGGGATTTTCTTTTCCATCTCCACCAGCGCGTAATGCCCAGGGTTCGGGCGCACGCCTTTGACAGCTTCACGCCTCCATGCATACCAGTCCCAGACGAGTTTTGAGTCACGGGCGAATGCTTCAGGAGAGGCGAGGTCTTCAGGACGGTACTGCGCCCAAAGTCCGGCCTGTGTGTCTCTAAAGGTGCGCAGTCCACTCTCTTGTGAGATCCCAGCCCCGGTTAAGACAGCGACGCGTTCCGCTTTTATGAGGAAGCGAAAGAGGTCGGCAGGGAAATCCATTATGGAGTTAATGTCGCCGGGGTCGCCGTCGCCACGCATTGGAGCATGGACAGGTTTTCCTTGAATATGTCAGTGCGCCCCAGCTCGCGCCCACGTGCATTCGTGGATACGATCTGATACTGCACCCAGGCGGTTTGAAAATAAGCATCCTCCAGCATTTCGTCCGAGTACAACTCATGGGCATAGGTCCCCGCGCCGATGGCCTCCATCGGGATGCTGGTCCATTTGCCGGCACGCTCCGCGGTCAGACTCTTGAAGCGTACAAAAAGCAGGACGTGGGCCACGCCCAGAGGGTTGTCCACCTGGACAATGAATTTGGCTGAGGCAGGTTCACACTTCCTGCCCTTGAAAAATTCGTTGGGGGAAACCAGCACGGAGAAAAAGCCTTTCATTTGCGCGGTTGGGGTCAGGGTATCCAGGGTGAGCATCGCCAGAGGTGTGACACTGATCACCGGCGTGGAGGTGATCTCATCCGCAGGTGTTGGTGTTTTCAAACCCATTAAAGTTGGCGTAAATGTAAACGTAAGCGTCGGCGTAACAGGAGTTGAAGTGGGGAGGGGAGTATCCGTATTTGCAGGCGTGACCGAAGGCAGAGGCGTCTCAAGCGGCGGCGCGATGAGCTCGCCAAGAGAACAGGAAACGGACAAGACAGTAATCGCGAGAAATGTAAAAATTTTTTTCATGGCTTTGGCGTGGAGAATGGGCAGCCCGTCAGAGGCGTGAGGCATGGGCAGGGTGCGAGCGCAATCGATTGCTCGAATATATGGGTGCGGCCAACCTCCTGCCCATTTTTACCGGTTGCCACCAGCTGAAATTGTATCCAGGAATCCTTATAATGATTGTGTCCTTCGGTTTCATTCGCACGGAGAGTGTAGGAGAATTTGCCGCCGCCATTGTTGAACATGACATTACCCGTCGTCCAGGGCGTGAAATCATCCTTCTTCGCCGATCTCACCCTCACAAAGATCACCACGCTGATGACATCCTGCGGATCTTCCACCTCTGTCACGATCCTCGTCCTGTTGGGCGTGCATGACCCCCAGTATATTTTTCCGTCGGATATATACATCGAGGTGAAGCCCGGCCCAGCCCGAGGCGGCGTCAACAGCGATGTGAAGGGTGTGGCGGTGTCCATCCCGATAAAAATGGGGACCGGCTCGAAGGTCGCCGTCGGCAGACTCGGGTCCTGGGTGGGGAAACGGACAATGGTCGCCGATGCGGTGGGAATAGGCGTGTTCGCAGACGTAGCCGTGTCGGCCGGCGTGAATGTTATGAGCGACGTTTTGGTGGGGGGAGGCGTATTGGTTGCCGGTGCCGGGAAAAGGTCGTTAAGCGAACAGGCCTGCAGGAAAAACGCCAGCAACAGAACAATCCTCAGTCTATCCATGGATAACCTCATGGCACTATAATACTATGAATTTCATTTCCGCAATATTTACAATATCATGACATCCATTGAAGTAACCCGCCTGCAAAAGATCTTCCAAACAAAACGCAAAGCCGCGGGGCTGGGTGCCTCCTTGCGGGCATTGTTCAAGCCCGATTACAGCGAAGTGGAAGCGGTGCGCAGGATCTCGTTCAAGATGGAGGCGGGAGAACTGCTTGGCTTTATCGGCCCAAACGGTGCAGGCAAATCCACCACCATCAAGATGCTCACGGGTATTTTGCACCCAACCGACGGCGAGGCAAAAGTACTGGGATATATCCCGTGGAAGGAGCGGCAGAAACTCGCCTTCCATATCGGCACGGTCTTTGGTCAGCGCCCGCAACTCTGGTATCACCTGCCCGCGATAGATACGTTCACCCTCTTTGGAAAGATATACGAACTGGATGACCGGGAAACAAAAACGCGCATTGATTTTCTGACCGAAGCCTTTGAAATTCGGGATTTATTAGAGACTCCCGTGCGGAAACTTTCACTAGGACAGCGGATGCGCTGCGAAGTCGCCGCCTCGCTTCTCCACCGTCCGAAGTTGATCCTGCTCGATGAGCCGTCCATCGGCCTGGACGTGGTCGCAAAACAACACATCCGTGACGCGATCCGCAGGATGAATCAGGAGGAGGGGGTCGGCGTATTGCTCACGTCCCATGATGCGGGCGACCTCGAAGCATTGTGCAAGCGGGTCATCATCGTCAACCACGGGCAGATCGTCTACGAAGACAAGGTCTCCACACTGAAGCGCAAACATCTGACCAGCAAACTGGTCGAAGTCCGCTACGCACAGGAAGTGCCGCTGAATTTTCACCTGGATGGAGTTGAGATTTTGAAGATCGGGCGCTACGGCGTGAAGTTGAAATTCGACACGAACCAAACCCCGGTGGACAACGTGATGACGCATCTCTCCTCCGCCGGCGACCTGGTGGATATCACCATCTCCGACCCGCCTCTGGAAGAGGTCATTGCAAAAATCTATCGGGCAACCGCATCATAAAATGAGGAGCAATGGACAAAAAATTCTGGCTCGGCATCCGTGAAAATCAGTTCGCCGTCCCCGACGGGTATTCCATCGAGGACCTGGTCGACGAATTACTATCACTCATCGCAAGCACCGACCCGGAACTACGCGATGTCATTGGCTACGAAACCTATGCAAATTGGCTCGAGCAGGAAAAAATCCCTGCTGAGCTGATGCGCATTTGTATCTCCCGCCTGACAGCCAATTTTGGGCATACGCTTGGCGAACGGGATACAGATACGGTCTTCCTGCGCTCCTTTTCGGTCCTGCTACTTGCAGAAACTGTTCATCATGACAACAAAGTTCTCGTGTTGAAAAAAGAGGAAATCGATGACGTTTTGATCAAATGTCTGGCATATCTGAAAGGCGAACGCGACCCGCGCGGATACGTAGATGGAAAAGGCTGGGCGCATGCCCTTGCCCATACGGCAGACCTGCTTTATACACTCGCCAGCAATCGTCACACCGAGCCCGCACAACTGGAACAAATCCTTTATGCAATTGCATGGAAAATAACCGAATCAACCGACTGGGCCTATCGACATGGGGAGGATGACCGTCTCATGCAGGCCGTTGCAGGGGCCGTCAAAAGAAATCTGTTGGACGAATCATCCTACAAAGAATGGCTTGACTCCATCCTTATGCCTACATGGAAAGGTTCCTTTACAGACGAAACCCAAAATAACGCATTCTTCAATACAAGGAACTTCCTGCGCAGCTTTTACCTCTTCCTTTTGGAGGCAAAAGAGCCTGCCATCCGTGATTTTCTATTCAAGGAAACAGGCAGCATGCTGAGGAGATTCAAACAGTTTTGAATTTATGGCCATGCAAAAGTATCTTGCCATCCTGACCATGCAGGTCATCAACAACATTGCCTACCCCGGCGATTTCCTCGGACGTTCCATCAGCATCGGAATCTTCCTGTTCATCTTCGCCGGGTTGTGGGGAACGACCTTCCGCATCGTCGGGACCGAATCCATCAACGGGCTGACCTTTGCCAATATGATCTGGTATTTGATGATGGCGGAAACCATCGAACTGGGCAGACCGCGCACCAACCGCATCATCTCCGAACAGGTTAAGAATGGCGAAGTGGCATACATACTGAACAAGCCGTACAACTTCCTGCTGTATCACTTCTCCTTCGGCCTGGGTGACAGTCTCATGCGCGTGGCGATGAACATCGGCGTAGGACTGCTGGTCGCCTGGCTGTTGGCGGGTCCGCCGCCGACCTTGCTGGGATGGGCGATGGCGCTCGTGACGCTGATCGGCGCATGGATCCTGCATTTCTGCATGATGGCGTTGATCGGACTGGCCGCCTTTGTGGTGGAAGAAACCAACTCGTTCGAGTTGATCTACCAGAAAATGGTCTTCATCCTCGGCGGGATGCTCCTGCCGCTGGATATGTTCCCCGAATGGCTGCAGGGATTCGCGCGCCTGCTCCCCTTCCCCTACATGATGTATGCCCCTGCTCGCCTCTTCGTGAAACCCGAAGTAGATTTGTTCTGGCAGATGCTGTCCGCGCAGTGGATGTGGGTGCTCGCGCTGGTCTTGCTCCTGTCGTTTGCCTACCGCAGGAGCGAGCGGATGTTGACGGTGAACGGCGGTTAGATGAAATCAAACAAGCATCAAATAATGTGGCCAGTCCTCTTCCTAATATTGGCATCACTGGCATGCGCCGAGAGATATTTTTCGTCTACACAAGTATACGCATCGGAAAAGGTCGAATTAAATAAGGGGTACAACGAAACCAAAGACCAAATTCTAGTAGAAAACGTTTGGGTCTTCAAAGCAGATGGCACATTTAAAGCCGCCATTAGCCTAAATGGGCAGGTAAAACAACTAGAAGGAAAATATGGCGGGGATGATGTAGGTGGGAATATCTTTTTATTTTCCATTGACACAGACAATGATGGGGAGTATGACGATAACTTACGAGTACTCAACGGTGATTTCTCCGTCATAGAGTGGCAGCAAAATGGAGAAATCCTCAGATATTTTCAGATAACTTTATTTCCATAAAGCACAATGAAAAATCTCAAATTCCTCTTCGCCCTGTGGAAAGCCAACCTGCAAGCCGCCATGGAGTTCCGTGCCGCATTTCTGACACAGGTCATCTTCATGATGGTGAACAACGGCGCATACTTCATGTTCTGGGTCTTGTTCTTCGACAAATTCAACGAAGTACGGGGTTGGGGACTGCGCGACATGCTGCTGCTGTATGGGATCGCCGCCACCGCCTGGGGGGTTGGCGCGTATTTCTTCGGTCATTTCACCACGCTGGCGGAAGTCATCACGCAGGGACGGCTCGATTACTACCTGTCCCTGCCGAAGCCTGTTCTGTTACACGTGCTGGCATCGCGGAGCATTGGCAGCGGCATGGGAGACATCCTCTATGGGCTCGGCAGTTTTATCCTTTCCGGCTATCTCAACCCTGACGGTGTTTTGCGGTTCGTGCTTGCCGTTTTTACAGGCGTGTGTATTTTCGTTTCCTTTCTCACCATCATTCAGAGCCTGTCCTTTTGGCTGGGGAACACAGTGGCGTTGAGCCAGATCGCGTTGAGCGCGGTGCTGACGTTTTCGCTGTATCCCAGCGTGTTGTTTAACACGACAACCAAATTCGTATTGCTGACCATTATCCCTGCGGCGTTGATCGGGACAGTCCCTGCCGAGTTCGTGCGGTCATTCACATGGCAGAGCCTGTCCCAGATATCCGCCGGGGCGCTGATCTTCCTCGGGCTGGCAGTGACCATTTTCAGGTCGGGGTTGAGGCGGTACGAGTCAGGGAGTGCGATTCAGGTGGAGGTATAAAAACGTCCCGAAGGGTTTTGAACCTTCGGGACGTTTTCTTTACGCCGATGCCCCCGAATAACTCCGCAAGCCGAATTTCAAAAGGGCACGCGAAGCAATAAAGAGGGCAACCGTCAGCGCGAGCGCGCCAAGCCAGGTCTGGAAGTTGAGGCGACCTGTCAACGCTTCGGCGGGGACGGTGACCGCGAACGCGACGGGGATCAGAAAGGTCAGCGCGAACCTCAGCCAATTCGGGTAAATGCCCACGGGCCAGCGTCCCGCCGCGTAAAGACCTTCGAAGAGATTCGCGATCTCATCCACGCGAATGAACCAAAACGCGGTGGAGGTGATCATCAGCCAGAAGCAGTAGATCAGCACCGCGCCCATCACCAGCGCGGAGAAGAATCCCAGCACCGCCCATACGCCGATGCTCCAGTTCAGTTGTGCGAGCGCCACCCCCAGCACGATCAAGCCTGTGACAACGTCCACCAACTGCCAGAGGCGGAACTCGCGCACGCTGATGAGCAGTTGCGCGTCGGCGGGTTTGGTCAGGGCGTAGTCGAGCATGCCCTCCTGTATCTCCTCCATCAGCCTCTGCATGTTCGGCTGGATGGCGGCGCGGATAATACCGCCCATCAGGATGAACACGCCCATCACCGCCAACAATTCGGTTCGGTCCCAGCCACCCAGCTGGCTGGTCTGGCTGAAGACAAGGTTCAAGCCGATCAGACCCGTGCCAAGTGCGATGAAGGTTTGCAGGATTTGAATGTACAGGTTGGCGCGGTATTGAAATTCGTTCAGGATGCCGATGCGCAGGTAATTGAATGCGAGTCGAAGTCCGTGCATGTCAACCTCCCACCGCCGAGAACCTGCGGACGGCAAACTTCCAAACAATATTCACGACGAGGACACCGAAGAGAATCCACACCAGTTGCATCCCCAAGCCGATGAACAAGTCGCCGGTGGACATCTGACCGATCAACGCTTCGATGGGGAAACCAAACGTCCAGCGGAAGGGGAAGAACCACGCCAGTTCCTGCACCCAGACGGGCATGAGGGCGAGCGGGACCAGCCGTCCCGAAAGGATCAACTCGGCGGCAAAGAACAACTCGAAGAGCGCGCTGACGCGGGTCGTCCAGAACGTCACCATGCCGAGCAGGAAGAGCATCAAGGTGCGCACGAGGAACGCCAGCCAGATCGCAAAGAAGAACACCACGCCTTCGAGCAGGGTGGGATTCAATTCGGGTTTGAAGACCAGCGAAAGCCCGAACGCGAGCGGAAGCCACAGAAAAATCACCACGACCTTCCAGCCCATGAAATAGGCAATATCCCAATTGAGCGGGTGGATCGGGCGCATCAGGCTGGTCGAAAGCCTGCCGTTGCGGATGCGGTGCTCCCAGCCGTAGGGTGTGAAGGTGATGTTCATGTTGCGCACGAGCGTCCAAACGATGTAATAGGCGGCAAACGCGCCGGGTGTATATCCGCCCACCATGCCGCCCTGCTGATTTGCAACCGCCGACCAGACCACCAGGTAAATCACCGGCTCGGCGATCATGCCGACCATATAAAAATAGTTGGCGACGGGATACTGCCACTGCTCCAACACGGAAAGTTTCATCGCCGAGCGGTAGTAATCGAAATAACGCTTCATTCCACCGCCTCCCTGCCGACCGAGAAGACCGACTCGATCACATCTTCGATGGGCGCGGCTTCGACGGTCAGGTCTTCGACGGCGAGATCGTTCAACAGGCGGGACGTGACCGCCGAGGTGTTTTCCTTCGGGACGCGCAGCATCACACGGGACCCGTCCACTGCAACCACGTCCCCGAACTGACTCCAGTCCACGGAAGCGCCGTCCACCGTGAAACCGATGGTCTTGAACGCGGAGAATTTTTCAACGAGCTTCGAGAGATCGCCATCGAACAAAAGTTTGCCGTGGTGAATGACGATGACGCGCCTGCATAGGGCTTCCACATCCGCCATGTAATGACTGGTCAACAGCACCGTCGCGCCGTAGCGTTTGTTGTACTCCGCCACAAACATACGGATGCGCTTCTGCATGGTGACGTCCAAGCCCAGTGTCGGCTCATCGAGGAAGAGAACCTTCGGCTTGTGAAGCAATGCGCCGACAATCTCCATCTTCATGCGCTCGCCCAAAGACAGGTTGCGGACAGGTTTTTGCACCAGTTCTTTCAAATCCAGCAAGTCAATGAATTCATCGCGGGAGCGTTTGAATTCATCCATCGGGATGCTGTAGATCGCGCGCTGCAGGTCGAAGGAATCCAGCGCAGGCAGATCCCATGAAAGTTGGTTGCGGTTGCCCATCACCAGCGTGATCTGGCGCAGGAAATCGTGCGAACGCTTGAACGGTTCATACCCAAGCACAGAGACATTCCCCGATGCCGGGTATAGCAGTCCGCTGAGCATTTTTAGCGTGGTGGTCTTGCCCGCACCGTTGGGACCGAGAAAGCCGACCACTTCGCCGGGCTGAATGTCGAATGAAATTTCGTCCACCGCCTTGACGAGTTTGTAGCGGCGTTTGATCAATCCCATCGCGGCGGCTTTCAAACCCGCCTCCCGCTCGGGGACCTCGTAATGTTTTGCCAGTTTCGAGGTCGAAATGACAGAGGGCATGTGTAAATTTCTCCTGAATTTTATAAGGAGACCCTAAAGGTTTCTTTAATCCTGCAAACGCATCATGCCGGGCGGAAAACCTTTAGGGTCTGTTTAACGAAAAATGCCGCAGGGCAGCGCACCTGCGGCAACGGTTCACAGAATCGGAACTACCAATCCAGACCGCAAGGAGGTACGCATACAAACAAGTTATTGGACATTACAATCGCCATGAGAAATACCTCCTTTCGGTTTAGAATATGCCACAGTGTATCACACGAAAAATCGAATTGCAAGAAGCATTTTCAAGGACATGCAACGATGACGATCAAACAGGAACTTGAACAGGAATTGGATGAGGCATACGAACGCTTCCTCTCTTTAGTGGAGCTGGTTCCCGAACCCGATTATTCGCTCCCCTCCAGCAACCCTGCATGGACGGTGGGCGATATTCTGTTTCACATCACACTTGGTCCGCGGGCGCTGGCATTCGAGGTCTGGATGACGCTCCATGCGCGGGGACTCTATAAATTGGCTATGCGCTACTTTCCGTCGCGGATGTTCAATCGGCTTAATGCGTGGTTCGGCAGTCGCAAGCGTCGAATCAGCCGTCAGGGTTTGCGAAAGGCCTACGGGAAGGCGCACGCAGTCGCACAGTCCAGATTGAGGCGGGTGCGGGAGGAGGATTTGTCCACGTCGGTGACGTATCCCAAAGATTATGTATCCGATCTGGCGGGGGAAATCAGCGTGGAGCGGTTGTTTCGGTATATTAAGAGGCATTTCGAGGCGCATGAGCGGGAAATTCGCGCCTGTTTGGGGTAGATTTCTCTGGTATAATTCCGTCCCGTGACTGGTCCTGCCCTACGGTGTATGCTGTGGGCACGGAGACCTGCAATAAATTTACAGAAAGGAAGCATACGTCATGCCGCTCGCAAAAGAGGTCAAGACAAAGGCGATCGAGGATTTTCATCGCCATGAGAAGGATACCGGTTCGCCCGAAGTGCAAATCGCCATCCTGACCAACCGCATAACTCAACTCACCGAGCACTTGCGAAATAACAAGCAGGATCAATCCTGCCGCCGCGGTTTGCTTAAGCTGGTCGGTCAGCGCCGCCGTTTGCTCGCGTACTTGCGCCAAAGCAACTACCAGAGCTACATTAACATCACCGATCGTCTGCAGCTCCGCCGCAAATAAATAGCACGTCGAACCACAGGGACACAGCGAGGCTGTGTCCCTGCCTTGTCTAAACCCGCAGTCAGGAATTGAACAGCGCGAACAACGAGGTTGTTCCCACTCTTCAGTCCCTGACCCAAGGCGGGAGTTTAATGGAGTGCAACGCCCGGCCGTTGTCAAAGCGGGAGCATGCCCTCTCGGGCACACGAACTCCTCGACTCCAACCATAGGAGATAAAAAATGAATTTCGAAGGTAAAAAGTTTTCAACCGTTGTGGGTAATAAAACGGTCACCATCGAGACCGGCAGACTCGCCGGCCAGGCTGGCGGCGCGTTGACCCTCGGCATCGACGATGCCATCGTGTTCGCATCCGCCACCATGGGCGGCGTGCGCGAAGGCATCGATTTCTTCCCTCTTTCCGTGGATTACGAAGAGAGGTTGTATGCGGGCGGGAAGATCCCCGGCTCGTTCTTCCGGCGTGAAGGACGTGCATCAACCGAGTCCATTCTCACTTCCCGTTTGACGGACCGACCGCTGCGCCCGCTCTTTCAGGACGGGATGCGCAATGAAGTGCAGGTCATCATGTACTCGTTCTCGTCCGACGGCGTGAACCCGCTGGATGTCCTGGCGATTAACGCCGCTTCCGCCGCAGTCATGATTTCGGATATCCCCTGGGGCGGACCCGTTGGGGCAGTGCGCATCGGACGTGTGAACGGCGAGTTTGTGATCAACCCGACTTTCGAAGAAATCGAGGCATCTGATCTTGACCTGAGACTTGCCGGTACAAAAGACGGCATCCTCATGGTGGAATGCGGCGCAAACGAAATCCCTGAAGACGTGATGGCACAGGCATTGGATCTGGGACATGCGTCCATCCAACCGCTGATCGACCTGCAACTGCAAATCGCCGCGGAGATCGGCAAACCCAAGCGCGAAGTGACACTCTACCTGCCGAGCGAAGACGTAAAGAAAAAAGTGTTCGACCGGGTCGGCGGGCCGATGAACGAACTGCTCGACAAACCGCTTTCCAAAGTGGAATTTTATACGGGCATGACGTCCATCAAGGAAGCAGCCGAAGCGGAACTTTGCACCGTCCCCGAGGGAGGGAATGCCTCAGACTACCTGACAATTGCCTCCTTCCGAGAATCCTTTGAACTCGCCGAACAGGCTGTCGTCCGTGAGCGGATTCTCGGCATGGGTAAACGCCCCGACGGGCGCGGGCCGGCCGACATCCGCCCGATATGGTGCGATGTAGGCGTGTCCCCCCGCGCCCATGGGACAGGCCTCTTCACCCGAGGCGAAACCCAGATCCTATCCTTCACCACCCTTGCGACGTTGGGCGAAGCGCAGGCGCTGGACAACCTTTCCCCCGTCAAGAGCAAGCGCTATATGCACCACTACAACTTCCCACCGTTCTCCACAGGCGAGGCAAAGCCTCTTCGTGGACAGAGCAGGCGCGAGATCGGTCACGGGGCGCTGGCAGAACGCGCATTGGAACCAGTGCTTCCTGCCGAGGAATCCTTCCCCTATGCGATCCGCGTTGTGTCTGAAGCATTGTCCTCCAATGGCTCAACCTCGATGGGATCGGTCTGCGGTTCGACCCTGGCGCTCATGGATGCGGGCGTGCCGATCAAGGCTCCCGTCTCCGGTGTGGCCATGGGCTTGATCACGGATGAGAAGGGTCGTTACAAAATCCTGACCGACATCCAGGGAACCGAAGACCATCTCGGCGACATGGATTTCAAAGTGGCCGGTACTGCGCAGGGGATCACAGCCCTGCAAATGGACATCAAGATCAGCAGCTTGAGCGCGGAAATGATGAAGGAAGCTCTGGAACAGGCGCGCACCGCACGCATGTCCATTATGGAAAAGATGCTGGCCGTGCTGGCTGAACCGCGCGCGGAGTTGAAACCGCACGCGCCGCGCATTATCACCGTAAAGATTCCAATCGATAAGATCGGCGCATTGATCGGACCGGGCGGGAAGAACATCCGCGCCTTGCAGGAAGAAACCGGCGTGCGAATCGACATCGAAGAAGACGGTACCGTGTATATTGCGTCCACGAGCGCAGAAGGCGCAAAGATCGCCCAGGAACGCATCGAGGGTCTTAGCGAGAGCGCAGTGATCGGCAATATCTACACCGGCAAGGTTGTCCGGATTGAAGCCTTCGGCGCATTCGTGAACATCATGCCCGGCATTGACGGTCTCGTACACATCTCGCAACTCGACAGCGAGCGCGTGAACAGCGTGGAAGATGTGTGTGTGCTAGGCGACGAATTGACCGTCATGGTCACGGATATCGACCCGCAGGGCAAGATCCGCCTGTCGCGCCAGGCTGTGCTCGAAGGCTGGTCTGCCGAGGAGGCCCGCGAGAAGGACAAGGGCGGCTCACGAGGCGGCGGTGGCGGACGAGGCGGCTCACGCAGTGGCAATGACCGAGGCGGTAATCGCGGCGGTGACCGTGGACGCAGCGGCGGCGGTGACCGTAACCGTAGATAGTCAAAACAGACTTCCGAGGTCAAGAGACTTCGGAAGTTTTTTCGCCCGTCAGAAATATTCATGCTAAAATCGGCTTTCCGGTTTATTGGAGAACCATGCTTAACGAAACAACCGCTGAATCCCTATCCATCAAGAGTGCCATTGCCGCCCGCCGCACGTTTGCGGTCATCTCGCATCCGGACGCCGGCAAGACCACGCTGACCGAAAAATTACTGTTGTACGGAAATGCCATCGAACTGGCGGGCAACGTCCGCGCACGCAGAAATCAGCTCGCCACCACATCAGACTGGATGGAAATGGAGCGTGAACGCGGGATCTCCATCACGTCCACGGTGTTGCAATTCCCATATCGCGGTTATACCATCAACCTGCTCGATACGCCCGGGCATCAGGACTTCTCTGAAGATACCTACCGCACCCTCTCCGCTGTGGACAGCGCCGTCATGGTCATCGATGCCGCCAAGGGCATCGAACCACAGACCTTGAAACTCTTTGAAGTCTGCCGCAAACGCGGCATTCCCATCTTTACCTTCATCAATAAAATGGACCGTCCCGCCCGCGACCCATTGGACCTGCTGGACGAGATCCGCAAAGTGCTGGGCATGGAACCTGTCCCGATGAACTGGCCTCTTGGCGACGGTCCGCAATTCCTCGGCGTGTATGACCTCGCCGAAGAAGGCGTGTATCTCTTCGAACGCACGATGCGCAACGAACGCATCGCCCCGGAAGTATTTGTCCGCATGGAGGATTTGGTAAAAAACAAGATTCTGACGCAGGAGAAATATCAACACCTGGAGGACAGCATCCAGTTACTGGATGGAGCGGGCGCAACCTTCGACCAAGAAAGTGTATTGAAAGAAAAACAAACGCCTGTCTTCTTCGGCAGCGCGTTGACCAATTTCGGCGTGCACATGTTTTTGGATTCTTTCATCCAGCATGCCCCGCCGCCCCAGCCTTATCCCAGTGACATTGGCGCAATTTCACCGGAAGACGAACAATTTTCCGGCTTCATCTTCAAGATCCAGGCGAACATGAACCCGAAACATCGCGACAGCGTGGCCTTCCTGCGCATCTGCTCCGGCAAATTCGAGCGCGGCATGGACCTGCTCCACGCGCAGAGCGGCAGGATGCTCAAGCTGATGCGTCCGTACAAAGCATTTGCCAACGAGCGAGAGATCATCGATGAAGCCTACCCCGGCGACGTACTCGGACTGCCAAACAATGGAAGTTTTGCAATCGGCGACACGCTCAGCTCTGGAAAACCAGTTCGCTTTGCACCGATCCCGCGTTTTCAACCGGAACACTTTGCCCTTCTGCGAAATCTCGACGTAGGCAAACAAAAACAGCTCACAAAGGGCCTCCTGCAATTGGAAAGCGAAGGTGCTGTTCAGGTCCTCTACAATATCAATGCCTTCAAACGCGAGCCGATCCTTGCCGTCGTCGGTCAATTACAATTCGATGTGGTGCAGGCGCGCCTGCAGAGTGAGTACAATGCAACAATCGAATTGGAACGGCTGCCCCACATCCTTCTGCGCTGGATCATCGGCGAGGACAAGGACATCGAAGCTCTGCCGAATCGCGGCGACGCCATCCTCGCGCGCGACTCGCGCAATGCGTGGGCGATCATTTTCCAGACTCCCTTTTTACTAAAATACTACTCCGAGAAACATCCCAAATTGCGATTCGTGGACATTACCGAGAGTTAGGAAACTCTGAAAAATGACGGCCGCTTCCACATGGAAGCGGCCGTCATTTTTCACTCTTATATTTCCGACACTTAATCTCCAATTCGGGGTTTTACTGGGTAACGGGGCATGCAAGTCCCTCCCCAAAATCCAACCATAGGAGACCAACCATGCAAGAGAGTGTACTTTCAAGTGTAGTCCTGCCATTGGCAATCATTATCATCATGGTAACCCTGGGCATGACGCTCACCTTCGCAGACTTCAAGCGCGTATTGACACAGCCCAAACAGGTGACGGTCGGACTACTCTGCCAGCTGATCCTGCTCCCATTGCTCGGCTTTGCTGTGGCGGGAATCTTCGCCCTACCCGCCGTTTACGCCATCAGCATCGTGCTGCTGGCAGCCTCACCCGGCGGAGCGACCTCCAACCTGATCGTCCATGCCGCGGACGGGGACCGCGCGCTCTCCATAACATTGACCGCCATCTCCAATATGCTTGCCTGGCTGACCATCCCGCTCCTGCTCGGCATTGCCTATCCCATGTTTGGCGGCGGCACCTTGGACATTGTCTTCCCCGTTGCAGACACGATGATTCAGGTCGCCGCACTGACCGTCGTCCCCGTGCTGATCGGCATGGGCATCCGCAGCTGGAAGACCGAATTTTCCGAAAACAGCAAGCGCTTCACCCGCATCTTCGCCACCGTCTTCCTGTTCCTGGTCATCCTCGCGCTTATCATCCAAAACTGGGATGTGATCGTCAATGACGGACCGCGCTTTGCGCCAGCCTTCATCGTGCTAAACCTCGCCGCATTGGCGGTTGGATTCCTCGCCGCGCGGCTGGCGGGCATCAACCGCGTGCAAACCGCGACAATTGCAATTGAAACGGGTATTCAAAACTCCACCGTCGCCATCACGGTCGCAATGACCATCCTCAATAATAATGAGATGGCGGTCGTCCCGGGCCTGTATGCCATCTGGATGTACGTTACAGGATTTGCGCTCGCCTTCTGGATGACGCGTAACGCCCCGGCAGGAAATGTCGAAGGCGCAGTCGCCTAGATCCCACTTCTAATAAAAAGCGGACGAAGTCATCTTCGTCCGCTTTTTATGTTAAACTCAGCCTCTCCATGCTCTTCAAACTCAAACGACTCTCTCGCCAATACCCAAAACAATACTGGCTGATGATCGCGGGGATCGTTGTCAGCACGGCGGGCGGCAGTATGATCTGGCCCTTCATGCTCATCTACGCCAGCGGCAAACTGAACATGCCTCTCAGCACGGTTGCCGCGCTCATCTCCATCAACGCAGGCACGGGGCTGTTCGCATCCTTCCTGGCCGGCACACTGGCGGACCGCATCGGGCGCAAAGCGGTGATGGTTTTTAGCCTCGCAACGAACGGCATCGCCTATTTCCTTCTCATGCGCGCGGAGACCTATCCTCATTTCGTGGTCCTGATGATGCTGATCGGCTTGTCCAACCCGCTCTATCAGGTGGGGGCAGACGCCATGCTGGCGGACATCATCCCCTCCGAACAGCGCACGGACGCCTATGCCATCAACCGTATCGCCAATAATGCAGCGTTCGGCCTCGGCCCAGCCGTGGGTGGTTTTCTCGCCTCCACATCCTACAACCTGGCGTTCTACGGCGCATCGGCGGGTTTCATCATCTACAGCCTGCTGATGGTCTTCCTTGCGCGCGAGACGCTGGAGAAAACCGTCGGCGCAACGAAAGACCATTTGTCCACCGGGCAGGCAGGGGCGGAGTCCGAAGCACCGCGTCAAGACGGCTATCTGCGCGTCTTCAAAGACAAAGCCTACATGGCATTCGTCTCCCTGATGAGTCTCGGTCTAATCGCCCCTTCGCTGCTGTGGATCCTGATGCCCGTATATGCAAAGACGAATTTCGGCGTGCCCGAATCGATGTACGGCTGGATTCCGACCACCAACGCGTTGATGTGTGTATTCATTCAATATGCGGTCACGAACATCGCGCGCAAACACAAAACCCTTCCCGTCGTTGCCGTCGGCATGCTGATCTACGCGTTTGGCGCGGGCAGCGTGGCCCTGATGACCGGCTTTTGGGGCTTCTGGCTGAGCATGGTCATCCTGACCTTTGGCGAACTTGCGCTGGTGCCCGTCGCCAGCAAATATGTGGCGGACATCGCTCCCGCGAACCTGCGCGGCAGGTACATGAGCATGTACTGGATCGGCTGGGGGTTGGCGCGCACGCTCGCCCCGCTCATCGGCGGCTTCCTGAACGACGCCGTCTCGCCCCGTTCCATCTGGATCGGAGGCCTGCTCATCGGCCTGACCAGCGTCTTTGGCTTGACTGCCCTCCACCACATGACCCGGGTCCGCGCAACGCTTCCCCTCCGGCCTCAACCGTGATCCTGTTACGAAAGGCATTTCCAGTATGAAACAACTCATTGCCCATGTGACCTATCTCGTCCGCGAGTATGACGAAGCCATCGCCTTTTTTGCAGAGAAACTGCTCTTTGACATTCTGGAAGATATTCCCCAGGAAGAAGGAAAACGCTGGGTACTCGTCCGTCCGCACGGGACGGATGGAACGTCCCTCTTGCTTGCCAAAGCCGCCACACCGCAACAGGATGAATTCATCGGGAATCAAACAGGCGGGCGCGTCTTCCTATTCCTGCACACGGATAATTTCTGGGTCGATTACAACGAAATAAGATCGCGCGGTGTGGACTTCATCGAGGAACCACGAACGGAAACCTATGGGACCGTCGCGGTATTCAGGGATCTGTATGGGAACAAATGGGATCTGTTGCAGGTAAAATAGGAAACGGACGAATGTCATTGCAGGACGCGCGAAACAACCCCTCATTTTGATAAGGAGTTTCCCATGCCCACTCTCACCATCGGCGACAAAGCCGCCCGCACCCAAATCATCACGGACGAAATGATCCGCAGCTTCGCGGCGTTAACAGGTGACGCCAACCCCGTGCATCTCGACGATGCCTATGCCGCAGGCACCCGCTTCGGACGGCGCATCGCACACGGTATGATCGCCGCGGGGTTGATCTCCGCCGCCCTCGCCAACGATCTGCCCGGTCCCGGCACGGTGTATCTCAGCCAAACCTTGAATTTCAAAGCCCCCGTCTACCCCGGCGAGGCCATCACAGCAACCATCGAAGTCAAGTCCCTTCATGCGAGCAAGCCCATCGCCACAATTTCAACCACCTGCACCAATCATGACAACGTCATCGTGCTCGAAGGCGAGGCCACGGTATTGTACGAGAAGTAAAAAAGGAGATGAGCATGCGCAACCACTCGTTGATATTACTTCTAGTGATCGCATTGGCTGCATGTACAGGAACAACACCGGCCGAAAACGCGGCGGCTGACACCTGCCCAGTTACCAAGTCCGTCTGGTCCACACCGCCGGAGGATGCCGCTGTCCCAGGACTGCCCGAGCCCGGGTATTATTTCGTCAATGACGACCAGTCCATCTGGGCTTCCGCCGCATGGACAATGGACGAAGAATATCAACATGTGCGGGCAGACGGTGTAAAAGTAGGCTGGTTCCGCCCAGAAGGCGCCGAGTTGGCGATCGCAGGTCGCCGTCTGAATGGTCACGCGCCTGCGCTTGATGCCCACATCCCCTGTTGCTATCCGACCCGTTTTCAATCCTCCGGTCTGTTCTTCCCCACCGAAGGGTGCTGGGAAGTGACGGCAAAGGCGGAGGACAGCGAGCTTTCGTTTATCGTTTGGATAGAGCCTTAATGAAACGTTTATCTGTCTTATTTCCCCAACATACCCTCCAGGTTCTTCTTCACCCCATCCCACTCCGAATCTACAATTGCATAGAATACTGAATGCCGAAACCTCCCATCGGGCAGGATCATGTGATTGCGCAGCACGCCTTCCCTCTTCGCACCGATGCGTTCAATGGCTCTCTGCGAACGTTCATTGAGCGAGTCCGTCTTCAACTGCACGCGGATGCACTTTAATTCTTCGAACGCGTGCTTCAACAGTAGATACTTGCACTCTGTATTGGCGGCCGTGCGCTGAAAATCCAATCCGTACCAGGTCCCGCCAATCTCAAGTCCGCGGTCCCTGGGCATGATGTTTAAGTAGCGGGTTGCGCCCGCCACGCGCCCAGACTCAAGGTGAAGCGCAACAAAAGGAAGATCCGTTCCCTTTTTGCCGCGCTCCAGGATATCCAGCACCCAGTTCCGCATATCGGCTTCGGTCTTGATATCGCCATACAGCATGAAATGCCAGAAATTCTGCCCCGCGCCGATCTCCGTCAACCCGGGGATGTGCTCTTCGCTCAACGGCTCCAGGCGGACGAATTTTCCCTGCAAGGTGACAGGTTTAATCCAATCGCTCATTGAGAACTCCCGAAAATTTCTGCGATCTTTCCGTGCCGAAAATCGAAAATGGACTTCAACCGCCTCCCCACCCATGCCGCATGGACAATATCCCCCAACACGCCAAACGGCAGGATATAGGCCACACGGTCGGTCATTTTCACGCCATCCGCAACAGGCTCGAAAACATGCTCGTGATACCAAAATCGGTATGGACCGACGCGCTGTTCATCCACAAAATACTCGTTCTCGCGCACATGCGTGATCCCGGTCAGCCACAGCGAGCGGACGCCGCGAACGAACTCCACGCGGTATTCGATGACCTGCCCTTCGTACATTTTCACACCGCCGCCTGTTATGATTTCAAAGTTCATATCGGGCGGGGTGATGGTATTTAAGTTACGCGGGTCACAGAAGAACGCCCACACGGCCTCTACTGACGCAGGGATGACCTGTTCGCGATGTAAATAATGGATCATCCCTTTAGCCACTCCTCTTCGGTCTTATCCTGCGATGGTAAATAGGGCATCGGCGGACCATCCACGCCCAAAAACTCCGCCAGCGCGGCGCGCATTGCCGTGCGGTCATCCCACAGGTATTCGGTCTTCCCAAAACACATGGACTGCTCGTGTCCCTTCCCGCACGACAACACAAAATCGCCTTCACGCGCCAGCCGCAAGGCAAACTTGATCGCCTCGCCGCGGTCCGCCACGCGCCAGAACGTCTCGCCCTCGCGCCCGCCCTTCGCCCTTGCGCCCGCCGCCATCTCCTCCAAAATCCCATCCAGCGACTCGGTGCGCGGGTCTTCGGCGGTCAACACCGTCAAATCTGCCAACTCCGCCGACGTCTCCGCCATCATGCGCCGCTTTTCCTTGTCCCGCAGCCCCGCTGAGCCAAACACCGAGATCACGCGTGCATTCGTCATCGTCCGCCCCGCCTCCAGCGCGGATTTCAGCGCATTTGGCGTGTGGGCAAAATCCACAATGGCAGTAAAATTTTGCCCCATGTCGATGCGCTCCATCCGCCCGGGGATGCCTTCCATCAACGCGATTCCCTGCGCCGCCACCTGCGGGTCTATTCCCAAGCCATGGACAGTCGCCGCCAACGCCGCAAGGCAGTTCGAGACGTTGTACGAACCTACTAAATTGCTCGAAATGACTACGCGAAAATCTTTCGACATCGCCTTGAATTGGATTCCCGATGAGCTGTAATGGATATCCACTCCGCGGACCTCCGCCTCTTCTCCCAGCCCGTAGTTGGTCCTGTTTCCTTTGATATGGTCATTCAGGAAAGCGAACGACTTCGCGTCGTCACGGTTAATGACTCCCAGTCGTGGATTCCCCTGCGGCTTTTCCCTTGTCCATTCGAGACTGGTGAAAAGTCTCGCTTTTGCGGCACGGTAATTTTCGTACCCGCCATGCTCATCCATGTGTTCGTGCGTGATATTTGTCACCACGCCGATGTCGAACTCGCAGGCATCCACCCGATGTTGTGACCAGCCATGCGAGGTGGTTTCCAACACAACATGGGTCAATCCGGCTTCCACCATTCTGGCGAGATAGTGCTGAACATCGTGCGCATCGGGCGTGGTGACATGGAAGCCTGTGTCCAAGACTTCATCGCCGATCACTGCATTGACGGTCGAGATCAGTCCCGCTTTAATGCCTGCCGCAAGAAGGACCCTGTAGATCAAATTACTGGTCGTGGTTTTTCCGTCGGTACCGGTTACGCCGATCACTGTCAGCCTGCGCGCAGGCCAATGCTGGAAAGCCGCAGCCAGCCAGGTCAGGGCATGACGCGAATTTTCAAGTCGAATATACGGGACGGAGAATCCTGTCAAATCCCTATCCCCCACAACCGCAGTTGCCCCATTGTCAATCGCCTTTTGGATGAAACCATGGCCGTCGGCGGAACCGCCGCGCATGGCAACAAATAGACAGCCAGACTCCACCGCGCGGCTGTCTATGGCAATGCCACTGATCTCCAAATCAGGGATAGTAGCCGGATGCGAAAATGGAAAATCAACAAACAAATTCCTCAAATTCATATATCTCTGTTAATCTCCGTTTGTCCAAGTTTAAAACAAAAAGGGTTTTGGCAATTTTACCAAAACCCTTGACTTCACGTTTCTGTGTTTTACTTCAACGTCTGGCGCAGGCCTTCGAGCCTGCCCGCAACGGAGCCGTCCAGAACCTTGTCGCCAACCTTGATAACGAGACCGCCCAGAATGGAGGGGTCAACCTTGAAGGAAACTTCCTTCGCAGAAATATTCTTCCTCACCGAGTCCTGTTCCTGACTGGTGAGGGGAAGCGCACTGGTAACCACGGCATCATCGCCCGTAAGGCCTTCCGCCACAACCACCTTGCCGCCCTTCACCCCCGAGAAGAATTCGTCAATCAAAGCGCGCTGCTTCTTCTCATCCAATGCCTCACCGACCAGCTTGTTCGCAGCGGCAATGGCCAGGGCTGCCACCTGCCCGCGCAGATCACCGAGAATGCGGTTGCGTTCAAGTTCAGCATCCGCCAGGGCGGCTTCGCGCGCCTTGGCGGCTTCGGCTTCGGCCGCAGCTTTCACATCCCTGCCGGCTGAGGCAGCGCGGTCGGTAGATTCACGAACAACCTTGCTGGCTTCGGCTTGCGCGTCGGCAAGAATTTTTGCAGCATCTTTCTCCGCATTTGCACGGGCTTCCGCGGCAACACGGGCATCTTCAAGACCCTGTGCGATCGCCTGACGGCGTTTCTCCATCAAACCCATGATGGGAGCAACAATCCACTTTGCGACCACCGTGTACACAATGATCAGGTTCACAACCTGAACAAGCAAAAAGGGAAGATTAAGACCAAGAGCGTCCAATGGATCCTCCGATTTAGAAAACGAACAGGATGAGCAGGGCGACAACCAGACAGTAAATGGCAACCGCTTCAGCGAAAGCAATGCCGAGAATCATGTTTGTCTGAATCGTACTGGTGACATCAGGGTTGCGCGCCATGGCTTGAACGGCGCCACCGGTCACGATACCAATACCAGCACCCGCGCCGATTGCGCCGATCATGGCCAGGCCAGCGCCAATTAATTTTGCAGCTTCAGCATCCATTGTAGAAAATCCTCCGTGATTAGATTCGGGCGGGATAATCCGCCATTTGAAATAAATAACAACCCGGGTCCGCCTTGCCACCCGAATATTTACTGTTTTAGTGCGCTTCCTCGTGGTGGTCACCATGTCCCTGAGTGGCCTGCGACATGAACACCATGGTCAACATGCCAAACACAATGGCCTGAATAAGTCCGACGAAGAACTCAAGCAGATAGAACATGGACTGGGCAAAAACCGGCACCAAGGAGCCAATAACGAACAACAGCACCGCACCTGCAAACATGTTGCCAAAAAGACGGAAGGCAAATGAAAGTATCTTGGAAAACTCCGAAACCAGTTCCAGCAGCCCCACACCAAAATCAATGACTCCAAAAATGGGTTTGCTAAACAGGGTCTTGGTATTCCAGAACTTGGTGAGATATCCCATTCCCTGCGAACGGAAGCCAAACACTTGAATCATCACCACCGCGACGATTGCCAGGGCGAATGTAAAATTCAGGTCCGTCGAAGCAGGCCGCAGGAAGGGCACAATGGCATAATCACCTTGATGCGCCTCCCCTGCTTTGGATTCATCCCAGATGGTGGTGACCGGGCCAATTTGTTTCAAGTCGGAGCCATGACCCTCGTAATGATGAACCAGCCCGACAGTTTCATTCCCCGGAATAAGACCGGACCAATTGGCCGCCAGCACCAGAAGAGTGATGGTAACAAACCAAGGAAAGATCTGCTTCGTCCATTTGCCGGCCGTGCTTTCAGTAATGCCATACAGCATTTCCAACAAGGCTTCAACAGCCCCGCTTATGCCGGTCAGAACCTGTTTGCCGCTTTTGACACCGCGGGAGACAGCAATGGCGATCAAAAGCACAACAACATCTGCCAGAAGGAGGCCGACAAAAGTGTTGGTAATGTAGAATCCTGCAAACAATGGCGTTTCACTTAATTTTTCACCAGGTAGATACACATGCGGCATGATCGGCTTAATCCCAAGCCCAACACCGAAAAACCCGGTAAACAGGAACAACCCCAAAATGATGGCAGCCAGCACAACCCAACGGGCCTTACCATAGCGCCACCCACCTTGAATTTTTTCACTCACGATTCTTGTCCTCCGAGGGGGATACAGATTCTTTTTTCTCAACAGGTTGTATCCGGCTGGTAGCCGCCTGCACGATTCGGAACATCAATACGATCGTCACCGGCACGCTTGCAATCATCAATACGATTGTAAACATCGGCCTGGTGTTGAAATAGTCGTCCAGCGCCAAACCGCCGATCAGGGAGATCGCGATAATCACCAAAGTGACCAGCCCAACCTGCCCGGCAACAGCGGCAAGGGTGAGGTTCAACCTGTACTGCGCCTGATCTTTTTTTCGCTGTTCGTCCTGTTGGCTCATAAGTTGAACATTATATCACAAGGTTTTTCCGCGTCAATTGAAGAGGAGAAAAGCCCCTTCCGCCGCCCATTTGAACCACGGCGCAAAAACCGTGCCGACAAAAATCACGCCGATGGTCAACACAACCAGCGCAATCGCATATGGACGGGTCAACGGGACAGGGTGCTGTTCCTCGTCTTCATTCGGCATGCGGTAAAGATAGACATACTTCAACACATTCAGGTAGTAGTACACGCCGATGATCGAGTTGATGATGCCCACAACGACCAGCCAGATGTAATTTGCCTGCACGCCCGCCGCAAAGACAAAAATCTTTGCCACAAATCCACCGAACGGCGGCATGCCTGCCAGCGAGAGGAACGCGGCAAGCATCATCAGCGCCATAAACGGGTTGCGGCGGCTCAAGCCTGCGTAATCCTTAATATCTTCCAATCCGGTGATGCGGCTGAAGGCCATGGCGATGCCGAAGGCGAGCAGATTTGTGACTATATACGCCGCAAGATAGAAGACCACACTCGCCGCGCCCAATTGGCTGAACGCCACCACGCCGATCAAGACATAGCCCGCATGTGCAACCGAGGAATATGCCAGCAGGCGTTTGATGTTCGTCTGCGGAAGCGCGAGCAGGTTCCCGACCGTCATGGTGATCGCCGCCAGCGCTGCAAGGATCAGAGTCCACGAGGATGCGAAGTCTGGCAATGCCACAAAGAGCAAACGAACTATCACGGCAAAGCCGGCCGCCTTCGAGGCGGTGGAAAGATACCCCGCCACAGGCGTGGGAGAACCCTGGTATACGTCCGGCGCCCAAAAATGGAATGGGACAATCGCCACTTTGAAACCGAGGCCGACAATAACCAGAATCAACACCCCGAAGCCAAGCAGCGGAGAGATATCCCCCGAGGCGAATACTGTCGCGATTTTATACAGATCGGTCGTGCCGGAAAATCCAAAGATGAGGCTGAAGCCATACAGCATGATGGTCGAAGCCAGCGTTCCGAACAGGAAATACTTGAAGCCCGCCTCGGTCGAGCGCTCATCCGCGAGTAAAAAGCCGGCAAGGATGTAAAGCGGTATCGATGCTGTTTCAATCGCCAGGTAGAGCATGACCAGGTCGGAGGAAACAGCCATCAGGTTCATGCCGAGAAGCGAAGCGAGAAGCAGGAGATAAGACTCGCCTCGCCGCCCTGCTCGTTCATGGTCCATCAGAAGGAGTGCTGTCACTGCCCCGGCAAACATGAACAACATCTTGAAGAAGAAGCCCAGCCAGTCAAAGCGGATCATCCCACCAAGTGTGGCAGTGGGTTCAGCGGGACGGCCAAACAGCAGGCTGATTATCATCACGATAAAGAGACCGCCCGCTGTCAGCCAGCCTGCATTGCGGCGCTGGTCTTCCTTCCAGAACGGTTCGAAGATGAGAATCAGGATGCCCAAGCTGAGGATCAAAATTTCAGGGAGGATGGATGCGAACGTGAGCGGGGTAAACATTATGCACCTCCCAGCAAGCGCATGATATTCTCAACACCTGTCGCAACCATTGGCACCATCACGGCGGGGAACAGACCGATGATGACCATGAAGAAGCACAGGACGACGATCGCCACCTTGTCCAGCACGGTGACATCGCCGACGTGCCCTTCGAGGTTTTCAGGCATTGGAGAGAAGAAAACTTTGCGAATATTCATCATGATATATGCCGCGGTGATGACGATGGAAACACTGGCAATGACTGCCACCAGCCACTGTTCCTCCCAGACCCCCATAAAGATGGGGAATTCCGCCACGAATCCGGAGAAACCCGGCATGCCCATGGAGACCAGGCCGCCGATGATAAAACCCACCGTGGCAAGGGGCATGATCTTTGCCATGCCGCCCAGCTCGGGGATCATGCGGGTGTGCGCCCTATCGTAGATCATGCCGGTGATGGCAAAGAAGAGGGCGGTCATTACACCGTGCGAGAACATCTGCACACCGGCGCCGGTCAGGCCGGTTTGATTGAGCGTGGAAATGCCGAGCATCACCAAACCCATATGGGAAACGGACGAGAAACCGATCATATATTTCAAGTCAGTCTGGACGAAAGCAATATACGCGCCGTATACGACTGCAATCGCTGCGAATGTCATAATAAGCCACGACCATTGTTTTGCGCCTTCAGGCAGCAGCATCACGCCCACGCGCAGGGCGGCGAACGCGCCGAGTTTCATCAGCACGCCTGCATGGAACATGGAGACGGCTGTCGGCGCGGCAACGTGGCCATCCGGCGACCAGTTGTGGAAGGGCCAGATACCGCCCAGTACTGCAAAGCCGAGGAAGACGGGCAGGAACCAGATATATTGGAAAGTGGACGAGAAGCCCGCACTTTCCATTTGAAGCATGTCAAATGAAAGCACGCCTGTATTTTGATACTGTGTCCAGTACATGACGAGGACACCCACAAGGGAAACCACGGAACCGATGAACAGGTATAAGGTCAATTTCATGGCGGCGTACTCACGTGTCTTGATCCAGCCCCAAATGACAATCAGCAGGTACATCGGGAAGACGGCGATCTCATAGAAAAAGAACAGCATGAACAGGTCGAGCGAAACGAACACGCCGAACACCCCACCCGCCAGCAGGAAAAGGAAGGCGAAGAATTCGCGCGGACGATCCTGGATGCCGGCCATGACATGCTTATCATCGTCGCCCCAGGAGATAAGCACGCCTGTGAACATGACAATCCCTGTCAGCAGGACGAGCGGGGCACTCATGCCGTCCACACCAAAGTACAGCGTGATGCCCAGCTGAGGGAGCCAGGTGTACTGCTCCAGGAACTGGTACCCCGTCATGCCCTGGGTGAGATATTGAAGATAGACCCATGCGGAAAGCAGCAGGTCGAGCGTTGCCGCCGCAAGCGCAATGGCGCGGGTTTCATTCTTCCGCGTTGCAGGCATCATCAGGATGATGCCGCCTGCAACAAAGGGAAGGAAAGTGATGATACTCAGGATGGGAAAATTCATCATCCACCTCTTAGAACAGAGCCACGACGGCTTTGTTGATGATTTCCAAAATCCACGCGGGCCACAGTCCGATGACAAGCATCAGGATCATGAGTGGAACAATCACAAAAAGCTCGCGCGTGTTGATCTCGGTCAGTTTGTGTTCGCCGTGCGCCCAGTGTTCGTTCATGGGTCCATGCAGGACGTTCTTGATCCCCTTGAGAATATACGCGCCGGTAAAAAGCAGGCCGAGCATGGCGATGACAGTGTAAATGGTCAGCACAGGGTAGGACCCCCGCACCACCATGAACTCGGAGACGAAGCCGTTGAGTCCGGGCAGCCCCAATGACGCCATTGACGTAAAGATCAGGATGCCGCCGTAGATGGGAACAAGCGGGAACAAACCGCCAAATTTACCAAGATCGCGGGTGTGCGTTCGTTCGTAGATAACGCCGACCAGGAAGAACATCCCCGCCGCCGACAAGCCGTGGTTGAACATCTGCAGGACCGCGCCGCTCATGGCAATGTGCGCATCCACTGTGCCGGATGCCAGACCTGCCGCGGCGATGCCGAGCACCACAAATCCCATGTGGTTTACAGACGAGTATGCGACCAGACGCTTGAAGTCCGTCTGGCCGTAGGAGCCGAACGCACCAAAAACGATTGCCGCAACCGCAAGGAATGCCAGCGCGCCGGCAAAGATCTTCGCTTCAAGCGGATAGAGCGGAAGCACAAGGCGGATGAAACCATACGCGCCAAGTTTTAGCAGAACGCCAGCCAGAATCATCGAGCCGGCCGTGGGAGCTTCGGTATGCGCATCAGGCAGCCAGGTATGGAAGGGCCACAACGGGACTTTGACCGCGAAGGCGATCACGAACGCCCAGAAGGCGATGGTCTTGACCGTATGTACCGACATGCCGAGCAGAACAGAATCCGCTGTCAGCGAATTCCACTGCTGATATAACGAGACCAGGTCATAGGTCCCGAAAAGAACACCGAGCATCTGCACAGCGAGCAGCAGACCGAGCGATCCACCCATGGTGTAGATCATGAACTTGAGCGAAGCATAATCCCGATTGGCGCTGCCCCACTGGTTGATGAGGAAGTACATCGGTACAAGGCCGATCTCCCAGAAGACGAAGAAGATCAGCAGGTCGAGCGACATGAACACACCGAGCATTCCTGTTTCGAGGAACAGGAAGAGCATCATGTACGGCTTGACGCGGTCGGTGATGCTAAACGAGGCGAGGATGGAGAGCGGTGTAAGCAGGGTGGTGAGCAAGACCATCGAGAGTGAGATGCCGTCCACACCGAGGTGGAAGGACGAGTTGATGGCTTCGTACCACACGTATTTTTCCACGAATTGGAAGCCCGCTGCATTTGGGTTGAAGTTTGTCCACGCCACGAGCGTGAGAACGAAGGGAATCAGGCTGGCGGAAAACGCGAACCAGCGCAGGAGTTTCGTCTCGCCGCCCGGCAGGAAAAGCATGATCAATGCCGCAATCACCGGCACGAAAAGGATCAGGCTAAGGAGATGAGTGTTGAGAAATTCCATCTTGTGCTCCTATGCCAGTAAAAGGAAGTAAAGCAGTCCGCCCACAACGATCAGGACAAACAGCGAAAGGATGAGATACTGCTGGATGCGACCCGTTTGAATGGGACGCAGGTTCTTGCCAACCCACCAGGTGGCATCGGCGGAACCGTCGCCGAAGAAGCGGTTGATGACCGGCACATCGAAGTAGTTGCGGATCGCGCCTCCGATTCCGCCGGTAGTTGGTCCAAAAATATGGAGGAGGCCGTCGATCAAGCCTTGATCCATCCACTTCGAGACAAGGACTTCCGAAATCCAGGCAGACGGTTTGACGAACAGGAAGTCGTACAGTTCATCGAAGTACCACTTGTTCTTGAGGACGGGGATTTGCAATTTGTCCTCTTTGGATGATTTGACATTGCGATAGGCAAAGTAACCAGCCGTCAAACCACCAAGCGCGACGACGATGGAAGTCAGTAATGGAATCCAACTGAATTCGGGAGCCTTCGGCACTTCTGCCAGCGTATGCCCGACGAAATCATGGAACCAGTTCGGGAAAAGCCCGCCGATCAGCGGAAACTTCTCAGGGATGCCGACCCAGCCGTAACCGATGGCAAAGACCGAAAGCACAACGAGCGGGGTAGTCATCGTCCAGGGAGTCTCTTGTGCGTGTTCCGCTTCTTTTGTACGGGGCTCTCCAAGGAAGGTCAATGTGATCTGGCGCATGGTGTAGAACGCGGTCAGGAAGGCGGCAAGGGCGAGCGTGCCGAAAACGAGATAGTGATTGTGATACCACGCATCCGCGAGGATTTCATCCTTCGACCAGAAACCAGCCGTCACGAGCGGGAAGCCTGAGAGCGCAAAACCACCAATCAGGAACGTCCAGAATGTGATGGGCATCTTCTTGCGCAAACCGCCCATGTTAAACATATCCTGCGGGTCTACTTTGTGATTGCCCGTATGCAGGACGCCGTGCTCCATGCCGTGAATGACGGAACCGGAACCAAGGAAGAGCAAAGCCTTGAAGAAGGCATGGGTGATGAGGTGGAACGCGGCGGCAACATACGCGCCAATACCAAGCGCGGCGATCATGAAGCCGAGCTGGGAAATGGTCGAGTACGCCAGCACGCGCTTGATGTCATTTTGAGCGACGGCAATCGTTGCGGCGAAGATGGCGGTGAAAGTTCCGATGAAGGCGACCACCATCATTTCGGGCGGCAAGCCGTGACCATCATAGCCGGCTGTAAGCAGCGGGAACATGCGAATGACCGCATACACGCCCGCAGACACCATCGTGGCCGCATGGATCATCGCGCTGACAGGCGTCGGACCTTCCATCGCATCGGGAAGCCAGACGTGCAGGGGCCACTGCGCGGATTTGCCGATCGTCCCGATGAAGAGCAGGATGGCGATCAAGCCGGCCGCGGAAAGACCAAACACACCCGTTGGAACCGAGGCGAGCGTGTGCAAGATCGTATCGGTAAATATCTCGCGGAAGGAAAGTGTCCCCGTCACGCTGTACAAGAAGGCAATACCCAATAACATGAACACATCGCCGATGCGGGTGGTCATGAAGGCTTTGATGGCAGCATTACGCGCAGATTCTTTTCCGTACCAGAAACCGATCAGCAGGTAGGAGCACAAGCCCATGATCTCCCAGCCGACGAACATGGTCAGCAGGTTGTCGGAGATCACCAGTACGTACATGCCAAAGGCGAACAAGCCAAGGAAGGCGAAGAAACGCGAATACATCGGCTCGACGGATGGAACAGTGTGCTTGTGTCCATGTTCGTCGGTGACCGTTGCGCCGTGCGGCGGCAGACCTGCGCGGTCATGGTCGCCTAGCGGCTGACCGTAGTTTTGATAGCCAACACTGTACAGGAAGATCATAAAGATGGTGATGGATACAAAAAACAGTACCGCTGCGCCTAGCGGGTCGATCAACACGCCGATCTTCAGCCAGGTGGTACCCGTTGGAAGCCAGTTGATCGAAGATGCGAACGGATGCTCGCCTAAATGCTCCGTACCAATCGCGCGAAAGAATACGATCATGCTTACAAGCCATGAAAGTGCGGCCGCCCCCACGCCAAGGGTGTGGCTGAGCGCCCTGCTTTTATTCGTGAACAACACGATCAAAAAGAACGCCAGCACGGGAGGGAGCGGGATAAGCCAGATCAATGTCTCAGTCGTCATAAGTCCCTACCACTTCATCAAATCGAGTTCGTCTGCAACAACCGTATTGCGGCGGCGGTATACAGAAATGACCAAAGCCAGGCCCACGGCAACTTCAGCGGCAGCGACCGCAAAGACAATGACGGCGAACACCTGTCCGGACATCGAAGTTACATCGCCATAGCGCCAGAAGGACACCAGGTTGATGTTCACTGCGTTGAGCATGAGCTCCACGCCAAGCAGGATCGCAACCGCATTCCTGCGTACCAGCACGCCGAACAAACCGATGCTGAACAACGCCGCCGCAAGAATGAGATACCAGGAAAGAGGGATCATCTGCGCTGCTCCTATTTCTTATTGAACGCGATATACACTGCGCCCACCAGTGCCGCCAATAGAAGGACGGATGCCACTTCAAACGGCAGGACGTAGGCATTCGGCGAAACCAGCGCTTCACCCAGCTCTCCGACCGCATCAAAACCGGACGGGATGGCGGATGCCGCCTTCGAGAAGCCGCTCCAACCCTGAAGCAGGAACGCCAGCCCCGCAAACGTCAACACCGCCAACAGCGCACCCGCCCACCAGTTTTTGTTCATCTGGGGAGTGTTGTCGCGCAAATCCTTGCGGGTGAGCATGACCGCAAAGATGAAGAGAATGGCAATTGCACCGATGTACACTGTCACCTGCACCACAGCGATAAATCCGGCATTCAACAGGGCATATATCACCGCTACGCCGAACAGCGTGGACACCAGCCATAACGCCGCGTGGATCAAGTTACGCGTCGTCACCACCATCAGCCCGGAGCCGAGGGTGAAGCCAGCCGTTATGAGAAAAATGATTTGTTCACCAGTCATGGCACATCATCCCAATTAATGCGGGACCTCCGTTACTTTTTTGAAGCCTTCCAAACGCACACGCTCCCTGCGGGCGACAGCACGGGCGATCTCCAGCGCGATCCAGCCGGTCGCGACATTCGCAAGGAACATGCCGAGCATGAAGAGCCAGGCCGGGGCGTTGGCAAGAAGCGCGTTCATCAGGGCAGTCACCAGCACCAGCGCAAAGGAAAGCGGCGTCAGGAATTTCCAGTTGAAGGCGAGCATCTGGTCGATACGGATGCGCATCATTGAATAACGGACCCACATGATTACCCAATAGCCAATCATCGCCTTGATGACCAGGATCAGGATCGCGAGGAACGGGCTGACCTGCTCCAAACCGAAGAAGCGGTAACCGCCAAAGAACAGGATCGCCCAAAAACCTCCAAATGTGAAAGCGTGTAACAACTCGCCCGCAAAAAACATGCCAAACTTCATGCCCGAATATTCGATGTTGAAACCAGCCACCAATTCAGATTCCCCCTCAGCGAGATCGAAGGGAGCGCGTCCCAACTCTGCAATTGCAGCGATCATAAAGATGACTGCACCCAGCGGTGAAAGGAAAAAGTACCAGGTGTTCTGCGACTGGATGATGGTATTCATGCTCATCGACCCTGCGAGAATGACGGGTATCAACAGCATGGTCAGCATTGGGATTTCAAAAGAGATCATCACCGCCACCTGGCGGAAGCCGCCGATCATGGCAAACTTGTTGTTCGATGACCAGCCCGCCATGATTATGGAGAGCGTGCCGATCGCACCCGCAGCGATCAGGAACAGCACGCCGACATTCAGATCGACGCCGAGCATGACGGGCGCCAGTGGCACCACCGCCCACAGAATCAAGACAGACATCATCGAAAGGATGGGCGCAAGGTTATAGACCACTTTGTCCGCACCGGCGGGGGTTGTATCCTCCTTGATGATCAGCTTGATGATGTCGGCGAACGGCTGGATCAAACCAAAGGGACCAAGCCGGTTGGGTCCCAGGCGGTCCTGGAAGCGGGCCACAACCTTGCGCTCGATCCAAACGAGGAAAATATCCAGCACCATCAACACCATGATGAGCAGAAATACACCGAGGAAGACAACCAGCACATGGGCAAGAACGGCATCCATGCCCCAGCCCGTAAATATGCCTTCCAGCCAGGCCGCAGCAACTTTAAGAGGGTCATTCCAAAAATTCATAATTCACTCCTGTTACACAAAGAAAAGGCTGACGGGAAAAATCCGATCAGCCTTTTCTTTATTTTAGACAAGAACTACACCCATTCCAGCATCCCTTTGCGCCAGGTATATACCAGGCCGACAACAAGGATCGAAACAAAAATAATGCCTTCGACCACCGCGTACAACCCCAGCTGGCCGAGCTTTACAGCCCACGGAAAGAGGAAAACCGCCTCCACGTCGAAGACGAGGAAGACCAGGGCAAAAATGTAATACTGTGCTTTAAATTGAACCCAGGCCTCCCCCACAGGTTCGATGCCGCACTCATACGTTGATTCTTTAATGGGGTTTGGTTTTTTGGGCCCCAAAATGAAGCCTGCCGCAATCGCGCCAATGGGAATGATCAACCCGACAACGATAAATAACGCCACATACAGCCACTCGTTCATTTACGTCACTCCATCGTGAGATTTAGTACACAATTGCGCGAATTGTACCATAGAGAACAAACATGCCTCTGTAAAGCATGTCAATTTTTTAGGTGATATTCGTCATATTTTTGAAATCACTTCTGTTTCCTCTTTTCCTCCTTTTACGGCTGAACAGGTACCTCACAATGTCATCCAAAAAAGGGAATCCGACGACGAGACCGAGCACGGAGCCAACCACGCCGGACGTGCGTACAAAATTGACCGAGAAACCAAAGAAGTCCACCGCCTCGATCTCGACGATTTGGGCTGATACCGCCATACGGCTTTCCTTGCCGCTGACACGGTCGACAAACACAAGATGGAGCCAGACCGTGCCGCGATACAGCCCGGTCTCCTGCGGGCGAATGCTCCAATAAAAGGTCACAGTCTGTCCCTGTTTCATCGGTTCGTAAATGGAACCCGCCGGCTTGACCTCCATGCCGGCCATGTCGATGCGCGCCTCGGCAGTGACAAAATGTGTTGCATACAAATTGGGGACCTCGAGCACTTCACCAACCACGATATTGCCGCCGATGTGCGCAGTGGGCATGATATTTCCCAGGTCATCCACTTCAAGCGTCAGGCGGACAATATCCCCTTCGGCGCCTGCCTTCATCTTGAGCGGATATTCCAGCGTCAGGCGGCGGGTTTCAGGGATTTCCGGCTGTACCGGCACATTCGTCGGCAGTACAGGCTGTGTTGGCTGCGCAACGGAGGTGGGAGGGAGCGCCGTCACGACAGTCATTGTGGTTGGTTCCTCCATCGCAGGAGCTTCCTCTGCCACAGGAGAAGGAACCGCCGCCCACCCGCAGGCGGCGACCACAAATACGACCGTCAATGCAAAAGCGGAAGGGAGAAAACGTCGGGGAGGAAACGGCCTGGCTGTCACGATACAGGCTCAAGGTTCAGATTGAGCGCAGACCGGACCTCAAAATAAAGAGAGGATGGCGTGGGCAGTTGCAGTTCGGCGGGGGGAATCGTCCGCTCGCGAGTCTCGCGCGGATTGGGAAAATATCCCCAGACCAATAATGAAATGGAAAATAGAATGATGACAAGCCCGATGATAAGCCGAATTTTTCTGTTCATATCAAATGCTCAAGCCGCCGTCCCCGGCGGCTTACCGATCCACTTCTTCGACCTCGATATACCACTTGACGCGCGTGCCGACGCGGTCTCGCAACTGCCAGGCAATTGGTTTTTCCATTGTTTCAAACGCATGCTGGATTTCACGCACACGGCGTATCACAAGCGCACGCTCCTCATCTGCAAGCGGTAAACCGGCCTCGCCGACCAAGTCTTCCACACGCTGTAAATTAATGGACGTGGTCTTGTACAAGCCCCAATCCTGGCTGCATAACCGGACGAGGATTTGCAGGTTGATCTTTTCGTTATCATCACGGCCGGTTTCGTTATTCAACAAAATGGATGTAATATCAAGCAGGTCCTTGCGGTTGAGTTCCACGATCTGCGCCTTGGAAAGCAATAACTCCGCCAGCGGAATGGTGACAGGGTCGGCGGTCAGGCGCTCTTCAAGCGGAATCTTATGGCACATTTCAAAATCACCGATGAAGATGTCCATCTTCATGTCGGTTTTGTCATCAAAATAGATCTGGCGGGTTGCGCCGTTCAATACATTAAACTGCTTATCCGGACTGTATCCCACCTCGGGCATGAATGTCTCAAACTCACGGCGCTGTTTCCTGGCAACCACAAAATCGAGGTCGGCAAACTCGCGGGTAAACAGGGGGTGATTCGTTTTATTATGCGCCTGCACAGCCAAGCCGCCAATTGCGCGGATTTGGATATCCCTCGCATTCCCCGCTTCGATCAACCGATGCATTTCCGTCAATATCTCTTGCGATGTAAGCGCCATCCATTCACCTTGAAGTAGACCTGATAGGTTTCAAAGAAACCTATCAGGTCTTTGCATTGATTACTCCACCGGGATCTCAGCCTGAACCTTGCTCAGGTCAATGCCCTTGCTCTTGCGATAGGATTTGAATCCGTAGTAGATCACCGCGGCAAGCACATAATTACCGAGCATGTAATAGACGGAGCTGGTGTTGCTGATGCCGATGCCATACAGAAGGTTCGGGTCGAATATCCACTGATAGAGCAGATAGACAAGGAAACCGCCAAAGATCACACCGGCCACCGAGATCAGCGGCAGGCCGAACACATTGTATTTTGCGATGGGCGAGGCTTTGTACAGGTCGGGTTTGGTATACGGCAGGACGATCGCGGAGATCGTGGTGCCGAGGAACGTCACCGCGATGACCAGCGTGGAGCAAAGCGTCAACGTCTGGAAGTTGGCGATGTCGAACGCGAACATATAGGCAACCACAAGCGATGGAACCACCATCAATAACAAGGCGTTGACCGGAGTGCCGGTGCGCTCATCCAGTTTTGCGACCGATTCGGGGAGCAGCCGGTCAAACGCGGCGGCAAAGATCACGCGGGTGGAGGAAAGGAAGACGGTGGCGCACCAGCCAAACCACCACAGGCTCATCAATCCAACCACGAGGAATTGCACAAACCGATTCGTGGTGAGGAAGGCAGCCAGCATGGCGGGATAGGGCCAGACTGGGAGCGCAGGCGCCACTTCACTGTAGCCCCAGGCGTAATTCCACCACGCGGCTCCGGCCTGAACATAGAAATCCCAGCCAATCGTATTGCGGATGGCAAAGAGCAGGACGATGCCCAGCAGGGTCGTAATGCCGAGCGCCCAGCCCATTCCCGCGACATTACGCTTGAAATCGGTTGCGCCGCGCACTTCACCGTAGAGGGTTGCGCCCCAGTTGGGCCATAAATTGAAGAAGACCATGTAGGGAATGACGAGGAAGATCACAGCCAGTGAGCCGCCCGCAAACGGAGTGATTGCGCCGGCCTCGGTCCCCAGTGCAACCGTCGCATCATACACGCCGGCTTCCGCACCAAACATGGAAGCGGCGTTCGCCTCCAGTCCCGACTTGAAGGCTTCAGGGGAACCCGTCAGCAACAGCACGATGACAATGAGCAGGCCCAGCATACCGCCGTAAAAGGAAAATTTTTGAATGCGTGCATAGGTCTTCATGCCAAGCATGATGAAGAGGCTGACAATCGCAAGCGTAATGATCGAAGCCGTGAATGAACCGACATTGGTGCCTGCAAACCATAACGCCAGGTCCTTCGCGCCAAAAACACCGAGCAAAGGCACAAGCACAATATGGCGGAACATATCACCATACAGGGGAACCCACAGCCACAAAATAAACCACCAGCCTGTGACTGCCAGGATGAAGCCGACTGCGCCGCCGAGAATACGGCTCTGCCAGACGTAATCGCCGCCCGAACGGGGCATGACGGCGATCAACGCGGCATACACAACGACTTCAAAGAAAATGAACAATGCGCTGATGATCAACGCATTCACCATGCCGCCCTCGAAATAATACATCTGACTGAAACTGTACAGACCGAGGGTGATCAGGTTGATGGAAAACAACGCGTAGATGAACGCGTCCATGACCGACCAGGAACGCACCAGGCCGGTCGCTTTACGGACAAACAAGTTGCTCATAACATTCTCCTCTTTTGGTTATGTGTTTTAACCCATGCCTCTCCAGGGGGCGTGGGAGCTTACCCTGTTGTCAAAACGTAATCTTCAACCTTGTTTTTTCCGAGTCTCACAATTGCGCCGAGCAGCGTGCCCTGCTCATACATCGAGCCGGGGTTGACGCAAAGAGTCTTTCCAATGCGCGAAACACCGCGCCCTTCGTGGATATGTCCGTGCAAGCCGAGCAATGGCTGCACTTCCTCTATCGACTGTCGCAGGGCTGTCGAACCAACCGCCTTCAACGCCTGCCCCGCCATCTTCGGGCGCAGGTTTTCATCCAATTCCGCAGCTTCATCGAGGTTGGATTTATACGGCGGCACATGGATATTGAAAATGGCATTGTGCGGGTCTTTCAGCTGGGAGGTCATCGCATCATACCTGGCCTTGAGCTGGTCCTCGTCCTCTTCACGGTGCGTATCCCAGGGAGTTCTGTTGCTCCAACCTGAGGCGATCATTTCGTGACCGCCTTTCAGGGTAGTGACCTGCCCCTCGGCCAGGACCACGCTGCGGCTGGCGCGAACGATCTCATCCACTTCATCCATATCGTCGTTGCCCGGGCAGCAATACAGCATCATGCCCGTGCCTTCCAGTTTTTTATCCGCCAGATCCATCCACTGTTGGACGACCTTGAGCACTTCGGCAAGGAAGATCCCGCTCACGCGTCCGGGATCCTTCTCCAGTTCGGCAATTTCATCGGGAGTTGTCATGTAGGGGTAATAACCGCGGCTGCGGACACGCATGACCATGTCCTGCAGTTCGTCGTCATTTGTCGTATCAAACACCTGTTCGAGTAAAGTGATGCGATAATTTTTGCCGCCCTGGTGCACGAACGGGACCACCGCCTTGCCCGTCATGTCGCCGCCGAGGATTAACTGGTCGGCGCTGTAGAACTTCCCCGCGTTCAAAAACTTGCTCCAGCAAATATCTGACCCGTGAATGTCTGTGGCAAAGAAGATGGTGGTCACATGCAAATCCTTTGGCAATGAGATGGCTTGCAGATGCCGTGCGGTATTGACAGGCTTAATTATACCCCTTGAAAAAGGGAATGCAATATTCAACTCATACACGAAGGTTACATTTCAGATTTGTAATTGTGCAAAATGCCACAAAATCGTATAATCTATTAGATAATCCTCATTAGTTAAAAAAAACGGGAGGGCATCATGTCCAAGGGAATAAAGTCTCGGAAACAAGGGCGCGGATGTTTGTATGTTGTACTGGCTGGCCTGCTGGTAATTTGCTCTCTGGGAGCGGTGCCTGTGCTGGGCATCTGCCCGCCGGAAGGACCCTGGCCGCAGCCGCCCTGGTGCGTATCCAAAGTGGACTGCGTCGACTACCCCCCGACGGTGATCGACGATATCATCCGGCGGACGACCGACCAGGTCGGGGCGCAGAACCTGCAGGTGGCCAACGGCTGCATGTTCATGCGTAGTTTCGGCGACAACGAGTTCCAACCTTTCGTCTACCAGGAACTGGACTACCTGCCCGGGACCGACGAGTATCCGCCGATCGAGCGCGACATCGCCTTCGTCGTCTTCCCGGCCGACTACTGGGGCAACAACTACATCATCCCCCAGGGACTGTACGAAGGCATACCGCAGTTCGCCCGCGACCTGTGGTACGACACCGTCACCCTGGGCACCGACCCGCGCAAGCACAACAACCTGGAGAACACCGCCAAGCGCAGCGCACAGATGGGCGCTCAGCAATTCATGGTATCGGATTTCATCATGCTGGTGGACGACGACCTGACCCTGGAACGCTTCGATTACCCCGGGGTCGAGTCACTGACCCAGGCCGAGATGAAGCGTATCGCCCGGGTCGCCCACGAGAACGGGCAGGAAGCCGTCTTGATGCTGGCCCTCCTAGACACGGCTTTCTATGACAAGGTTGCGGACTACTTCAACAGCGGCGAGTATGGCAGCCTGTACGACGTGGAGGTTGAAATCCAGCGCTACAACACTTTCGACGTTGGAGAGGCCACGGCCGACCTGCACGCCAGTTGGCGGGCGGCCATCCTGGAGGAAGCGCGCATGGCCGAGGCGGCCGGCTTCGACCGCCTGCTGGTCACGCCCGGGACAATCTGGATGAACTCAGGGGAGATGGTCGCGCTGGACGACGCCGAGTGGCTGGAAACCATTGCACAGGTCCGCCAAGTCTTCTCGGGCAAACTGGGCGGCGGGCGCTTCGATATGACTGCCGACTACGAAGGCTACACCTTCATGCACGAATTGGATTTCGTGATCATCGACATCGGCATCGAGCAGGTCATGGCCGGGGTGACCTCCGGCCAGCTCGACGAGATGACCGAGCGCTGGAAGACATACGTGCTTTCCCCCAACGTGATGGTTTTCGCCGGCGTACCTGAGGTGCTCCACAGCCCGATCGTCAGCAGCTACGACGGCGTGCTGGAAAACGGCTGGATCGAGCCCGGCGGGCGTTACCCGGACCTGGTGCGGGATGACCGCGTCCAGGCGGCAGTGCTCGAGACCCTGATGCGGGCCCTGTACGAGACCCCCGACACACCGGTCAACGGGGTGATCGCCTGGGGCTACGGCTGGCACGATTTCATCTACCCGAACCAGCACGAGATCCGCGACGATCTGAGTACCTCCATCCGCGGCAAGGACGCCGAGAACGTGTTCTATCGCTGGACGACCCTATTCAAGTAAATCTTCAAAAAAAACATCGCAATCAAATAGCCTATGCAATTGCCTTGCATAGGCTATTTTGCAAACCGCAAAAATCCAACTTTCCATACAAGAAAATGACGAATGCAGGGGGAAAGGGTCAGATTACCATCCCATTCAAATTCCTCGGTGGAGGACTTTATCTTGGGCAAAGTCCTCCACCATCATTGCTCGCACCCGATAAAGATCATTGTCCTCATCAACCCCTGGAATACTCAAATAAAGACAAATTCATTATGCGCATCTTTAAAACTCTAATCACTTTAAAACCACTTGCTCTAAAGATATTTCAATCCCTGCAAGGCATGGGTTGAAAATAACGCCTAAATTTTAGACAAACTGGACAGATCACATATACTTTTGCGAAAAAGGTTATGGATTACATGACATTTGTTCTAGCATCGAGATTGGAATTAGTTGTAGAATAACCTCGTCATTGGAGACCGAATGGCAAAATAGGGGAAGATCGCCAGGCTCGCTACCCAAGATTTGACGCATACTCAAATTAAAGGAGACAAAATGACCAAGCCATATCTGCCCGAGCCCTTTCGTATCAAGGTGACCGAAGCCATCCATCTCATTCCGCGTGAAGCGAGAAAAGCTGCCTTAAAAGAAGCGGGCTACAACCTGTTCCTGATGAACGCCGAAGACATGTTCATTGACCTGCTGACCGACTCCGGCACAGGCGCGATGAGTTCCGAGCAATGGGCGGCCATCATGCGCGGCGACGAATCCTACGCGGGCGCGCGCTCCTTCCATCGGCTCAAAGCCGCGGTGGAGGATGTTTTCGGCTTCAAGCATTTTGCCCCCACTCATCAGGGACGCGCCGCCGAAAATATTCTGGCCGCGTGTCTGGTGAAGCCCGGGCAATGGGTTCCCAGCAACATGCACTTCGACACCACCGACGCCAACATCCGCGCGCGGCAGGGTCGTCCCGCCAACCTCGTCATTGATGAAGCGCACGACCCCGAAAACCGCCATCCCTTCAAGGGCAACATGGACATCGCCAAACTCAAAGCCTTCATCGCAAAGTATGGGCGTGAACAAATTCCGCTGGGGATGATCACAGTCACCAACAATGCGGGCGGCGGACAGCCCGTCTCGATGGAGAATCTCAAACAAGTGGCGGATGTCTATCACGAGAACGGAATCCCGTTCTTCATCGACGCTGCACGCTACGCCGAAAACTGCTTCTTCATCAAGGAGCGGGAGCCCGGCTACGGGCAGAAGTCGGTCAAGGAGATCGCGCGTGAAATGTTCTCGCTGGCAGACGGCATGACCATGTCCGCGAAAAAGGATGCCATCGTCAACATCGGCGGACTGCTGTGCTTGAACGATGAAATGCTCTTCCAAAACATCAAGAACGAGCTGATCCTGCGCGAAGGCTTCCCCACCTATGGTGGACTGGCAGGACGCGACCTCGACGCAATGGCGGTGGGACTGTACGAAGGCTTGGACGAAGACTACCTGCGCTACCGCCTCGGGCAAACCGCGTATCTCGCCTCGCGCCTGAATGAAGCGGGCATTCCCACCATCCAGCCGACCGGCGGGCACGGTGTGTACGTCAACGCGGGCGCGATCTTCCCGCACATTCCCAATTACGAATTCCCCGCGCAGGCATTGGCGGTAGAACTGTACCGCGAAGGCGGCATCCGTGGCGTGGAGATCGGCTCGGTTATGTTCGCCTGTCTAGACCCCGAAACGCAAAAATGGCATTACCCCAAACTCGAACTCCTGCGCCTCGCCATCCCACGGCGAACGTACACGCAAAGCCACCTCGATTACGTGGCAGATTGTTTCGCCGCGATCAAATCACGCGCGGACAAAATCCGCGGGTATAAATTCACCTACGCGCCGGAGTTGCTGCGCCATTTCACGGCAAGGTTCGAGCCGCTGTAACCAACCATGGCCGATAGACGGTGGACGATGGACCGCAGATCGAAAATTTGCATCCATCGTCCACCGTCGCATTTAAAGTTACAATCTGCAAATCACCAACCCAAGTGAGGAGCCCATGAGCGACCAACTGTACTACTCCGACTATCTCGAACTCGCTACAATTCTCGACAGTCAGCATCCCAAAAGCGACTTGAAAACAGATGAGATGCTGTTCATCATCATCCACCAGGCCTATGAGCTGTGGTTCAAGATGGTCATCCACGAATTGGACCGGGTGCGGGAGATCTTTTCTCAGGACAACGTCAACGATAACGCGGGCGAAATGAGCATCGCCGTCCATAAGTTAAAGCGGGTGGCGAAGATCTTCGAGGTGGTCAACCAGCAGGTCAATATTCTCGAAACGATGACGCCGATGGACTTCCTAGAATTCCGCGACCTGCTCCAGCCGTCTTCGGGATTCCAAAGCCTGCAATTCCGCATCATCGAAGCAAAACTTGGTTTGAAGATGGAGCAGCGCTACAAGGCGAACTACTACAAGAACACGCGTCCGGGTGGATTCGACCAACAGGATTACAAGACCATTAACCAGGTCGAGACGGAAGCGACGCTCAAAGGGCTGGTCATCCAATGGGCGGAGCGAACTCCCTTTTTCGATGAGTCGCTCTGGACGGAGTATCAATCCCAATTTCCCGTCGAAGACGGTTTGCAAAAATTCTGGAACGACTATAAACAGATCTACAAGAACAGCCTGACCACGCCCGTCGAAATGCGCCAGATGGAGGAATTGAAGCGTATCTTTTACAAGGAGGGCCTGGGTGAATTTTCGGTGGGTGCGATGCGCGCGGTGCTTTTCATCATGCTGTACCGCAACCTGCCCATCTTCCAGCAGCCGTTCGACCTGCTCACTACGCTGATCGACATCGACGAACTGCTTTCGCAATTCCGCTACAAGCACATGCTCATAGCGCGGCGGATGATCGGCATGCGCGCCGGCACGGGCGGCACGAGCGGAGCGGGCTACCTCGAAGGCGCGCTGCGGCAGCATTACATCTTCAAGGAACTGACCGAGGTCTCGACCTTCCTCGTGGAAAGGAGCCGCCTCCCAGACCTGCCGAGTGCAGTAAGGGAAAGGATGAGTTTCAACACTCCATAAGCTAAAATCCATCAACAGACTGAAAGTCAAATACCCTTGACTAAATGACAAGGGTATTTTATACTCTCGAAAGTCAAGCAACCTTGACACATAGAAGGAGAAAACCATGAAAAGAATAAAAGCAGGGCCGCCATGTCAATAGGCGCCGGGCTTGGCGCGGCGATTGGTGTGGCTCTCGATACCATCGCCATGAGCGTCGCGCTTGGCGCGGCCTTCGGGGCCATACTGGGCGGGATCATTTCCCTGGACAATAAAGACAAATCAAACGAAAAATGATCGAGGAGGCAGACATGAATCAAAAACAAATTTTGAAGCGTTACTACAGGGAGTTTTTCATATCCATGGGAACGTATGTGATCGCGGTAATCCTCACGTCCTACCTGCTCGAAAGACTGGAACTGTCCAAGCCGATGCAAATCTTTCTCGCATTGATCCCTGTCATCCCTGTCCTATTCGTGATCATTGCCATCCTGCGGGCGCTGCGCGACAGCGACGAACTCTTTCAAAAAATTCAACTTCAGGCCGTCGTACTCTCCGCGATTACAACCGGGCTGATTACCTTCACGTATGGCTTCCTTGAAAACATCGGCTTTCCCCACTTCCCCACCATCTGGGTGCTTCCGATCATGTTTGCATTATGGGGCATCAGCCTGGGATATTTCATAAGGAAGTACCAGTGAAGAACCGCCTCAAGGTCCTGCGCGCTGAAAGGGACTGGTCGCAGGCTGACCTTGCCGATAAACTGGGCGTCTCGCGACAGACGGTCAATGCCATTGAGACGGGAAAATACGACCCCAGCCTGCCGCTGGCGTTCAAGATCGCGGAATTGTTTCAGATGAAGATCGAGGAGATTTTCATTCCCGTCGAAAAGAAGTAACTACACCCGCATGTTCTCCAGGATTCATCCCGAAATAACCCAAATATATGAACAATCGTCACTTACAGGTTGACCATCATCACTGATAAAATGGAACCGATTTTAAAATCGGCTCCATTTTATGATTCTTAAAAAACACAGACGGAAATTCTTATGACATTTGAAATGTACTTGGCGTTGGGCATCCTGTTCTTCGCCATACTCTTCTTTGTTACCGAATGGCTGCGCGTGGACGTGGTGGCACTGATCGTGGTCATCTCGCTCATGCTCACGGGCATGCTCAAACCCGCCGAAGCCATTGCCGGGTTCTCCAACCCGGTCGTATTGACCATCGCAGCACTGTTCGTCATAGGCGGGGGTGTACTCCAAACGGGACTTGCCGCATCCATCGGCAACCAGGTGCTGAAGATCGCAGGGACAAATCCCACCCGGCTGATCGTCACCGTGATGCTGGCCGTCGCGCTGCTGTCTGCATTCATGAGCGACACCGGCACCGTGGCAGTGCTCCTTCCCGCAGTTATTAGTCTCGCAGCGAGCGCACACATCAGTCCGTCGAAATTATTGATCCCCCTTTCCTACGGCGCACTTCTCGGCGGCGCGGCAACCTTGATCGGCACGCCGCCCAACCTGATTGTCAGCGATGTCCTGCGCGAAAGCGGCGCGCGTCCTTTTCAATTTTTTGATTACACCCCCATTGGCATCCTGTTGATCATGGCGGGTGTGGTCTTCATGCTGACGATCGGAAAACGCCTCCTGCCCGACCATGTGCCCGCCCAGGACTTGCAGAGAGTTTCCACACCCGAGGAAATCGTGCAGCGCTACCGCTTGCCGGATAATCTTTTCCGATTGCGCGTGCGACAGACCTCTCCACTGGTTGGGAAGACCATCACTGAAGGTGAATTCGGTGCCCAGTTCAATGTCAACATCATTGAGTTGAGGCGAAAACCTGAAGCGCGCACCATGGTCAAGTTCGGGGAGACACGGCTTGTATGGCAGGCGGAGAAATTGAAAGGCATAAAACCCTCCGTTGAGACAAAATTCCAGGCGGATGATCTGATCCTCGTCCAAGGCTCGTCTGCCGATGTGGCTCATCTGGCTGCATCGTGGAAATTGGGTGTGCAGCCCGCCGAAGCCGATGACGACAAATCGCTCATCAACCAGGAAGTGGGACTGGCGGAGGTAATTCTGACACCCGAGTCGCACCTGATCGATAAAAACCTAACGGACCTTCGTTTTGGCGGTCAATATCACCTGACTGTTCTTGGCATCCAGCGCCCCGGCGCAAATGAGCTGCTCAACCTGAAAACCACCACCCTGCGCTTCGGTGATATCCTGTTAGTACAGGGGGCATGGGAAAATATCCTTGCCCTGCGCAAGCGCCGCCGCGACTTTGTCGTCATGGGGCAGCCTGAACAGTTATCGGGACCTGCCAGCAGGTCCAAAGCGCCGATCGCTGCGCTCATCATGTTCATCATGCTCCTGACCATGATCGGTGAGGCGCTGCCCCTGGTCACAACGTCGATGCTGGCGGCTTTGCTGATGATCATCACAAAATGCCTGACCATTGACGAAGCTTATGGGTACATTGACTGGAAATCCATCGTACTGGTGGCGGGCATGCTGCCAATGAGCACTGCCCTCGAAAGAGTTGGGCTGGTCAGCCTCGGTGCGCAATCCCTGACGAACACACTTGGTTCGCTTGGTCCTGTTTGGGTCTTGGGAGGCTTATTCCTGGCAACATCGATCTTTACGCAGGTGCTCTCCAACACGGCCACTGCCGTGCTGGTCGCTCCACTGGCACTGGCCGCAGCCAATAATTTGGGCGTGCAGCCGCATGCCTTTCTCATGGGTGTCGGCGTGGCGGCATCCATGGCGTTTGCCTCTCCGGTCGCCTCCCCGGTCAACACATTGGTTATGGGTGCAGGCAACTATCGTTTCAGCGACTATATCAAGATCGGCATGCCGATGTTGATCATCAGCCTGGTCATCGCCATGTTGGTGTTGCCGTTGATATTCCCGTTTTAGAGAACCGAACATTCCATACGGCCCGAGATGAATAACTACCTGCTACAATGGAGCCATCCTGTAATCACGGTTCCATTCATATGACCCGCTGGCTCGACCCTCAACCCGTAGACGTTTCGTCTCTCTCTCCCCTCGACCTGCCTCCCCTCGTAGCGCAGACTCTCCTCCGACGCGGGATCAGCCGTCCCGAAGATGCGGAGGCGTTTCTTTATCCAGAAAAAAATCCTTCCACACAATTCCCCGATATCGAAGCTGCGGTCAACATCATCGACCTGGCCATACGCAATGGTGATGGGATATGTATTTGGGGCGATTTCGATGTAGACGGGCAGACATCCACTGCCCTGCTGGTGCAAACCCTTCAAGTGCTCGACGCGAACGTGACGTATTACGTCCCCGTACGCGGACGGGAAAGCCACGGCGTGCACATTGAAAGTTTGAAACCGGTCATTGATAACGGAGCGAAACTGCTGCTGACTTGCGACACGGGCATCACCGCGCACGACGCAATCGACTACGCCAATTCGCGCGGCGTGGATGTGATCGTCACCGACCATCATGATCTGGGGGAAACACTTCCGAACGCGAAAGCCATTGTCAACCCGAAATTATTACCCCAAGACCATCCATTAAGAAATTTGGCCGGCGCAGGTGTTGCCTATAAACTCGCGGAAGCGCTCTTGATCGAAAACCGAAAATCTGAAATCGAGAATTTACTTGACCTGGTCGCGCTTGGTTTGGTCGCCGACATTGCCCTGCTCCAAAACGAAACCCGCTCGCTTGTAAAACAAGGCATTCGACAGCTGCGCAGAACCAATCGCATTGGGTTGAAAATGATGGCGGACCTGGCAGGCGTATCGCTGGATACGTTGACAGAAGAAACCATCGGCTTCACCTTCGCGCCGCGTTTGAATGCACTCGGACGATTGGGAGACGCCAATCCCGCTGTTGAGTTACTGCTCACGGACGACTCCGCGCGTGCCAGAGTTTTGGCCGCGCAAATCGAAGGTTTGAACGCGCAACGGCGATTATTGACAAGCCAGGTGTATGAAGCGGCGGAAGGACAACTCAAAGCCAATCCCGGCCTGCTGGCCGAACCTGTCATCCTGCTTTCGCATCCCAACTGGCCCGGCGGCGTGGTGGGCATCGTCGCCAACAAGCTCGTCGAGCGGTATCACAAACCCGCCCTGCTCTTCACTGAATCCGACGACGGCATCCTGCGCGGATCGGCGCGCTCCATCGAAGGCTTGCACATCACGGAAGCCGTCGCAACGCAAAAAGATTTGCTGCTCGGATACGGCGGGCACCCCATGGCGGCAGGCATGTCACTTGATTCAGACAAGTTGGATGAGTTTCGACGCGGACTTGGCAAAGCGATCGAACAACAACTGGGCGACATCGTCTTTGAGGAACCCGCGCTTCAGATCGACGCCTGGCTTGCTCTCTCCGACCTGAACATTTCCTTCGCTGATTCATTGGAACTGCTCGCCCCATTCGGCGCAGGCAATCCCCAGTTGACTCTCGCCACCCGCAACGTAACCTTGAAATCCGTAAAGGAAATCGGAAAGACAAGAGAACACCTGCGTTTGAACGTGGAAGATGAACATGGAGAAATGGGCAGTTTTCTATGGTGGGGCGGTGCAGGCGAAGAACTGCCCCCTGCCGGCGGAAAATTCGACATCGCCGGTTCCCTGCGCGCCAGCTCCTTCCGCGGACAGAAACAGGTCACACTGCAATTCAAGGAATTCAGGGTCGTTGAAGAACAGCCTGTCGAAGTTCAAGAATCGGGAATCGATATTCGAGACATGCGCCTGAACGTTTCAACGTTTGAACGTTTGGACGCTGAAACGTTGATCTGGGCGGAAGGCGCGGATAAAGCCAGGGGAAAATTCCGTTTCGATTTGCGCCAATCGGACGAACTCGCAATCTATACCACGCCCCCATCCCCCACTGAATTGCAGAAAGTATTGAAGATCGTCAAGCCAAAGATCGTTCATATCTTTGCCGTCCCTCCCGCGGAAGAAAAACCCGACAACTTCCTAAAACGGCTGGCAGGGTTGTGCAAATTCGCATTAAGTAAAAAAACAGGCAAAACCACCATCCATGAACTGGCGGCGACGATGGCAGCGCGCGCGAGTGCCGTGCAGATCGGGCTGGAATGGCTGGCCGCAACCGGGCAACTCTCCGTAAACATCGAAGAGGATGACGTCATATTGTCCAGGGAAATGCAGGGGAAGAATCCGTATTTGCAATCAGAATTATTCACCGCATTGAAGGGCATACTCAACGAAACGAATGCGTATCGGAGATATTTTGCAACAGCTGATTTGAAGGCCATTTTCTAAAATGAACGCCGAAATAATCCCCTGGCTGCTCGAAGGCGACCCATCCATCCGCTGGCAGGTTCAGCGCGACTTGCTGAATCTCAGCCCGTCTAAATATGAGGCGGAAAGAAAGAAGATCGCAAAGGAAGGATGGGGTAAACGTCTGCTTGACTTACAAGATCCTGATGGGCGCTGGGGCGGTGGGATATATGGTCCCAAATTTATATCCACAACCTACAGCATGCTAACCCTGCGTCTGCTTGGGCTGCCATCCAACAACCCACAGGCGAAACGGGCTTGCAAGATATTTCTCGACAAGGGTTTTTACACAGATGGGGGAATCAACTTCTTTTCATATTCGTTGAAATACAGCGAGACCTGCGTCACCAGCATGATCCTCGCCTTGCTGGCATACTTCCGCTACCCCGACGACCGGATTCATGGTGTCGCGGCGTATGTAGTCGGCCAGCAAATGCCCGACGGCGGCTGGAATTGTGAATCATACAAAGGCGCAACACACTCATCCTTTCACACCACGATCTCTGCACTGGAAGGGTTGTATGAGTACGAGCGTTCATTCCCCGAAAACAAAATCCGAATCAGCGATGTCCGCTTGCGTGGACAAGAATTCCTGCTTGGGCATCGCTTGTACAAATCACACCGAACAGGGGATGTCTTTGACCAAAAAATGACCGGCATGCCCTTCCCGCCTCGCTGGCGGTATGATTTCATCCGCGCGTTGGATTACTTCCAAGCCTGTGATGCGCCGCGCGATGAGCGCATGTCCGATGCCATTGAACTCCTGAAATCAAAACAAAAGAAGGACGGACCCTGGCATATGAACAGCGGCATGTCCGGTAGAAAGTTTTTTGATCTCGAAAAGGCGGGTCAGCCCAGCAGGTGGAATACCTTGCGCGCGTTGCGCATCTTGAATTGGTGGGATATAAATGATTAACATCCTGAGGAAAAATTGACAGGTCGAATTCCCGCTTCGCACCTGGACCTTGTGCATGCCCCTCGTGTGGCGGCTTTAACCACCCTCATGCCGGATGGACAACCCCAAACCACCGTCGTGTGGTGCGACTATGATGGGGAATACATCCGTGTAAATACCATGCGCGGCTTCCGCAAAGAGAAGAACATGCGCGCCAATCCAAAAGTGACCCTGCTCTGCTACGACCCGCGCGAACCATTGCGCTCGCTTGAAATTCGTGGCGAAGTTGTAGAAATGACCGAACATGGCGCAATGGAACATTTGAATGGATTATCGGAACTGTACACGGGGGAATCGCCCTACTTCGGCAAATGCGTGCCTGCCGAATTCAGGGAAAAGGAAACACCCATATTATGCAGGATTCATCCATTGCATGTCGTTGCTTTGGATGCGCGGAAGAAGGAGGCAGCATCGTGACAAAGCCCATTCCCGCCTCCCATCTGGACCTATTGACTCGTCCCATCCATGGAGTGTTGACCACGCTGATGCCCGATGGCCAGCCACAATCCAGCCTTGTGTGGTGTGATTTTGACGGCGAATGCGCCCGCATCAACACTTCATTAGAGAGGCAAAAAGGAAAAAATATGGGGGCAAATCCGAGGGTTTCCCTGCTGATCGTTGACCCGGAAGATACCGGAAGATTCATCCAAATCCGTGGTCAGGTGGAACTGATTCGGGAAGACGCACTCACCCACCTTGACCAGATCACACGACAATACACAAAACACCCGCAATATTACGGATATGTATTCCCGCTTGAAAAACGCGGGCAAGAAACCCGCGTGATCTGCCGCATCCATGCGACAAGGGTTACACTGGATGCGATCCATCGTTGAAGGGAATCCAATCCCCTTTACTTCTCGTAATCAACAAAGTCATCCACGCCGAAGCGGTCTTCATAGTGGGTTAATAGCAATTCGGCCTTGCGCAGAAACTCCATTTCGCCCCCCTCATGTTCCTTCCCCTTTGATTCCAGATATTCCTTGTGTGCCATCAAACGTTCACGAAAACTGATCGCCGTTGAGGTGGGCAAATGCAACTCGATCTCACGAATCAATCCCATTGTCTCCTGAATTATCGAGGATGCGTCCGGCAGGGGAATATCCCCATCAAGAAGTCTTCGCAGTACTATGCATTTGTACTTCTTGCAGCTACGCGGGTAGTCGGGCGAGGTGTACACCGTGCAAACACCATTCCACACAGGACATGGCTGGGTAAATCCACGCTGGCGGGGGTCATTACGAATGATGTTTAAACCAAGTTTTTCAACGGGATCCAATTCGGGGGCATTGAGCCTGACCCACGAGAAGAGATGTCCCGAACAGCACAGTCCGCAGGATTTACAAAGGGTGTTCGCGTCTGATTCGGTCATTCCACAGGTTATACCCAGCGCGGTCACAAATTGCACTTTTTTAGAAACGGGAAAGCGCAATTTGTGACCGTGGGCATTATATACCAAAGATTTAGAAAACGGAATCAAGCATCCCTTAAGAAAGAAGCGAAAGCCCGGACGTGCAGCCATCCGGGCTTGTTCTCGGTCAACGGCCTCTCGTCCACCGTCCTAACTCAACGGCAATCCCAATTCCATCAACTTCTCCTGGGTGGGATAGCCCTGCTCGTCCCAGCCGCGCTCCTTGTAAAAATCGGGGAGCATCTTGTCGAGTTCCACCACCTTGCCCTTGGCGGGACCATCAGGAAGGGGTTCATGCAACATGCGGGTTGGGAGCGTGTCCCATTCGGGTCCCGAACCCGCTTTGATGAGGAACATGCGCTCGAGGGTGTAGACGCGGTCGGCGGCTTGCATCACTTCTTCGGGGGTGTAGCCCGCGCCTGTGGTGAGGTTCATCATTTCGGAAAGAACGCGCGGCAGGATCAAACGCTCCTTATCGAAGACGTAGCGGATGGCGACGAATACACACAGACCCGAAGCGTCGATCAACGCGAAAGAGTCCTGAAAGTGTTTGACAAGTTCCGACTTGCCATCTGTAGTGAGCGGGTTTTCCTTCACAGGCACGCCGAAGACTTCTTCGTAGGCCACGTCGCCTTCCATGTGGGAAGCGCCCTTGTTCGAGGTGGCATACAGCAAGCCCATGCCCTGTGAACCGCGCGGATCGTAGCCAGGGAATTCCTGTTTACGTGTGGTGACGGCAAGTTCGGGATGACCATATTTTTCAGCAAGGCGAAAACTTCCCATCGCAAGGTCTTTGCCAAAGCCTTCGTTGTACGCCATCAATTTGATCATCGCGATCATCGCATCGTGGTCGCCGAATTTGAGCGGCACACCAATGATATCTTCAGAGAGATACCCTTTTTCATACATTTCCATCGCAACGGCAATCGTCATGCCTGTGGTGATGGTATCCATACCGAATTCGTTGCACAGATAATTTGCCTTCACCAAGGCGGCAAGATTGCTGACGCCACAGCCTGTTCCCAATGACGAGATCGTTTCATACTCAGGACCTTCACCCTTGCCTTTATATGGACCATCTGGCACTTCGGTGAGACGTCCGCAGGAAAGCGGGCAGCGATAACAAGGCGTGTGACGAATCAGATATTGATCCTTCAACGCATCGCCATCGATATGATTGACGCCTTCAAATGTGCCCTGCAGGAAATTGCGCGTCGGCAAAATGCCGAGCGTGTTGGTCACCTGCGGCACATACGACGTGCCGTAAATGCGCATGTTCGAGCCCTTCTTCACATCCGCGCCCACTTCCTTAGATGTGGAAACACTCAACGCGCGCATCCCTTCGGGGTCGTGCAGAGGCGGGTTTTTATTGCCCATCGCGACCACGGCCTTGAGATTTTTCGAACCCATCACCGCACCCACGCCAGAGCGAGCCGCCGCGCGATGTTTGTCGTTCATGATGGCTGCCATGAGCGCGAGATTCTCGCCCGCGGGCCCGATACAGGCGACACGCGCTTCAGCGGATGTTTCCGCCTTGAGGATATCCGTCGTCTCATGCGTATCCTTGCCCCACACATGCGCCGCGGACCTGATTTCGACCTGGTCTTCGTTCACCAAAACATAGACCGGCTCGGAGGCTTTGCCTTCAAAGATGAACAAATCGAAGCCGGTGCGTTTCATCCATGTGGGGAATTCGCCGCCCGAATTGGAGTGCGCCAGCGCGCCCGTCAACGGGGACTTGGTGACGACCATGTAGCGGTTGCCCGTCGGTGCGGGGGTGGCGGTCAATGGTCCTGTGGCGAAGATGAGCATGTTCTGCGGGGAGAGCGGGTCAACAGTGGGGTCCATTTCCTTGTACATATAATGGATCGCCCATCCGCGCCCGCCGAGGTAATCGCGTGCGATCTTGGGGTCTACATCTTCAGTGGTGATTTTTCGGGTGGTGAGGTTGACGCGTAGGATTTTGAGGTGCCAGCCGTACATGGGAACTCCTTGGGATGGGTTAGAAAGTTGGTAAGTTGCAGGTTTGAAGGTCAAAGGTCAAAGGTCAAAGGTCTGCCTTTGTGCGCTTTGTATGCTTCGTGTTTTATTTTTTTTATCCGCCGGCGATCGCGGAAAACGCCGTGACCATGTCGCCCTCTTTCAGGGGTGTGGACAGATCCACGGTGACGCCGTTCAGCACAATGACGCTTTCATCATTAAGGGGAACGTCAAAGCGGGAGATGGCATCATAGACCGTCGTACCATTGGGGACATCCAATTCCACCACGCCATGCCTCGCTTCAGGCGGGAGGGCATTACGGTAGTTGGCGATCAGTTTGACGCGGATCATCATTTGTGAATTTTAACATGAAAGGCGATAAAATAATAAGCATGAAACGACAACTCCCTTATCACGGCTGGTGTTTTGTGTGCGGGCGGGACAATCCACACAGCATTGGCCTGACATGGTTCGTGGACGATGACGGGATCATGACATCCGGGTTCACATTGAACGAGGCCCAGCAGGGACCGCCCGGCCACGCGCACGGCGGAGCATCTGCGGCGATTTTAGATGAAGCGATGGGTCTGGTTGTTTGGGCGGCGGGACACAAGGTGGCGGCGGTCAATTTGGAGATCAACTATCACAAGCCGCTTCCACTCAACCAGCCGCTGACCCTCGAAGCAAGGATCATCCAAATCGATGAGCGGAAAATCCTCTCGAGCGGGGAGATCAAATTGGCAGATTCAACCGTCGCCGTGAGCGGACGCGGCATCTATGTCACTGCGCCGAAACTGTTCGAGAGCGTCACCTTAGGAAGGGAAAGCAGGGAATGAAGCGAGTTCTCCTTCTCATCCTTATTCTACTATCGAGTGCATGTCTTCCCATTCCGGATGCAGAACCAACACCGACAACATCCCTGCCATATCGTATTTTGCCGGAAGAAAATCCATATACACCCCGGCAGGAGGATGTCAACCTTTCCCGCGCAGGCGTGACGATCACATCCATCAATCTTTCAGAGCGTTTCGATTTAACCCCTTCGCGTGTGACAGTGGCGTTTCTGGGCTATATGCCGGGCGTGTGCAATGAACTGCGCATCGATGTCAAACCGCCCGATGAAAGCCGCCGCATCCTGATTGAGGCATACAGCCTGGTGGATTCAGACCACGGCTGCGAGAGGGTCTTCCAGCAATTCGAAGCGCACATTTTACTGGGGGTATATTCCCCCGGGCGCTATACGATCTGGGTCAACGAAATTCTGATCGGCGATTTCGTCACATATTAATGGAACTATTTTAGCCGTTTCACCGTCAGGATAAAAAATGGAGAAGATCATGAAGCGGATATTTATAATCATTACCATCCCGATTCTTGTTTTAGGCGCATGCACGCCTGCACAACAACCACGCATGGATGACCCCGTCAACAGCGAGCCCCCGTTCCCGCCGCCAGGGGATGATTTCAGCCCCACGCCTGATGACGCCGATCTTATTCGCGGACAGGTGTACCTGGATTCGACGGAATTATTGACACTGGAAAGTTTTCCGCTGCAATTCTCGTTACAGGTCACTGGTAATCTGCCTACACCCTGCCATCAACTGCGTGTGGATGTCAATCCGCCAGATGCTCAAAACAAAGTGATGGTGAATGTGTACTCGGTGGCCGACCCCGAGGTGATGTGCATTCAGGTGCTCGAACCATTTGACACGAATATTTCCCTCGGCAGTTTCCCCGCAGGCAGATATACACTTTGGGTCAATGGCGAAATGGTCGCGGATTTCCAGTCATAGTCCTTAGATTCCATGACAGGAAAGAGCCGGGAAAATTCCCGGCTCTTTCCTGTCAGTGGCTCAATATCTGCGAGAGGAAGAGTTTTGTTCGTTCCTCCTTCGGAGCCTTGAAAATCTCCTCGGGCGCGCCGCTCTCCACAATCTGCCCTTCATCAAAAAAGAACATACGGTCGGCTACTGCGCGGGCAAAGCCCATTTCGTGGGTCACCACGATCATGGTCATGCCCGATTTCGCCAGTTCCACCATTACGTCCAGCACTTCCTTGATCATTTCAGGGTCAAGCGCGGAGGTCGGCTCATCGAAGAGCATGATCTTCGGCTGCATGGCAAGCGCGCGCGCGATGGCCACACGCTGCTGCTGGCCGCCGGAAAGTTGACCAGGGTATTTCTGCGCCTGCTCCGGGATGCCCACCCGCTCCAACAATTGCATGGCGATCTCCTCCGCCTTTTCCCTGGTCCACCTGCGGACCTGAATGGGGGCAAGAACGATATTCTGCATCACCGTCAAATGCGGGAACAGATTGAACTGCTGGAACACCATGCCCGTTTCGCTGCGAATCTGCTCGATATTACGCACATCGTGGCTTAGTTCGATGTCATCCACGATGATCTGTCCGCGCTGATGCTCTTCCAGGCGGTTGATGGTGCGGATAAAGGTGGATTTTCCCGAACCCGATGGGCCGAAGATGACGATCACCTCCCGCCGTTTCACGTCCATATTTATGCCTTTCAGGGCATGGAAGTTCCCAAACCACTTATGTACATCACGAGCCGAAATAATGATATCGCTGTCCTGCACCATGATAGATGCCTCCTTTTATCGCTTCCCGACACCAAGTTTTTCCTCCAACCGCTGGCTGAGATAGGACATGCCATAGCTCAACACCCAGTAGATCAGGGAAACAAAAACATATACTTCGCGCTGCAAGCCCAAAAAGTCAGGCTGCGCCAGAACAGTCTTTGCGATGCCCACCAGATCGAACAGACCGACAATCGCCACCAGCGCAGTGTCCTTGAAAACGGCAATGAACTGCCCGACCAGGATCGGGATGATCAAGCGCAATGCCTGGGGCAGGATGATGAAGATCATGGTCTGCGCACCGCTCAAGCCCAGCGCATGCGCCGCCTCAAACTGCCCCCTGGGGATGGCTTGCAGGCCTCCACGCACATTCTCTGCGAGATATGCCGCGCTAAATAATGTGACGGCAACCATGGCACGCAGAATACGATCAACCGTCCAATTGGGCGGCAAAAAGAGCGGCAGCATCAATTGGGCCATAAAAAAAATGGTGATTAACGGGACACCGCGCACCAATTCGATATATGCCACGCTCACCAGCCGGATGATGGGCAGTTCGGACCTGCGTCCCAGGGCAAGCATGACACCAAGTGGAAAGGAGAAAAGGATGCCAACCACCGTGAGCAGGAAGGTCAGCAGCAAACCGCCCCACAGGTTGGTGCCGACGATGGGCATCACCCCACCTTCAGGTGTGACACCGCGTGTCAGCAGGATGAACATTGGCAGGGAAAGAATCCACCCAAGGATCACGATCCTGCCCAGTACCTGCGGCTTGCCCGCTCCCATCCCCCAGCCGATCACTCCTGTCACGCTGAGGATAATAAGCCACTTGCGGGGCTCATCTCCAAAGGGAAAAAGGGTAAGCAGGGCGGGGGAGGCAAGCAGGAGAATGGTTGCGAAATACGATCTTCGCGCCCAGATGGCAAGCGAATTTCCCGTCAGGAACATTAGAAAGCCGAGCGCAACCCACAACCGCCATGCCTGTTCGAGCGGATATTGACCGACCATGAACAAGCGCATGTTCGCAGCGACCACTTCCCATTCCGCCACTGTGAACACCCACGTCAGAAATCCTTTAACCGCCCAATAAATGATCAATGCGCCGATGACGGTCAGGATGGCGTCAAGCCATGAACCAAAAAGATTTTTTCGCAGCCAGCGCAGAACCCCAGAACGCTCGGCAAGCGGAGGAAGGACCGAATTTGCCTGTGTCATCCTATCTCTCCACCAGTTTTATTCGTTGGTTGTACCAGTTCATGAACACGGATGTGATCAAACTGAATAGGAGGTAGGTCAACATGACCATCGAGATCATTTCCACCGCCCGTCCCGTCTGGTTTTGGATGGTGTTCGAGACGTAGAACAGATCGGGATACCCGACCGCAATGGCAAGCGACGAATTCTTGATCAGGTTCAGGTACTGGCTGGTCAACGGCGGGATGATCACGCGCAGCGCCTGCGGGAAAACGATCAGCCGCAGGGTTTGGAAGCCGTTCAACCCCAACGCGCGGGAGGCCTCCACCTGCCCCTTCGAGACGGAGAGGATGCCAGAGCGGACGACCTCGCCAATAAAAGCGGATGTGTAGAGCACAAGCCCGGAAGTCAGCGCCATGAATTCAGGGCTGAGAACTTTTCCCCCGGTCATGTTCAAGCCTTCAATGACGGGCGCGTCGAAGGCAAGAGGCTTTTCGGGCAGGACGAACCATCCAATCAGCGCAACGGAGAGGACGGTCAGGAACGTCCACAGCGTGGTCAGCGGCGCACGCCCCGTGCGCCGGCTGTAGGAACGTAAAACGAAGAAAACAACGACAGCGAGCACCAGGCCGACGATCAGGATCAGCCGAAAGGTCGGGTATGAATCGGTGGGAAGTCCCCAGGGAATCCCCACGCCGCGATTGGTCAGGAAGATGTTACCGGGCCAGACAACCGCCTCCCTGACCCTCGGCAGTTTTAGAAAGACACCCAAATACCAAAATATCAAAAACACCAGCAGGGAAAGGTTGCGGATCAATTCAAGATAAAAGGCTGCCAGGCGGTTGATCAGGAAGTTGGTGGAAAGCCTCGCAACCCCCAGGATGACGCCAAATGCCGTTGAGGCAACGACCCCCACGATGCTGACGGACAATGTGTTCAACAATCCGACCTGGTATGCCTGCCAATAGGATGAAGTTCGGCTGTACGTGAACAGGGTTTCGGAAATGTCAAAGCCGGAAATCCCGTTCAGGAAACTGTAGGTGAGGGTGATGCCCTGCCTTGCAAGGCCGGCCTTCATATTTTGGTAGATCAACGAACCAACGAAAAGAAGCCCGATGATAAAAGCCACCTGACCCAGAATATTCAGGATGCGTTCGTCGCGCCAGAACGGGATCGTTGCTTTTTGCTGCGCGCTTTCCTGCATTGGCAAACCTCCTCGGTAAAGAAAAAGAGGGCAGGGAATATTCCCCACCCTCTTTTTTACATCTGTTTAGCGGACGGGCGGAGCGTAGAGCAGGCCGCCTTCCGTGTACAGGCTGTTCAAGCCGCGCGGAATGTAGGTTGGCGTATCGGGTCCGAGACTGCGATTGTAGACTTCCTCGTAATTGCCGACGAGCTTGAGGATATTGTATCCCCAGTCGTTGTCCAGACCGAGTTTCAAGCCCATATCGCTTTCGAGGCCCAGCAGGCGCATGACCTCAGGGCTGGTGGTGCCGGAGCGGACGTCGTCGACATTGGCGGAGGTGATGCCGAATTCCTCGCCGGCGATCATGGCAAAGACGGTCCACTGGGCAATGTCGAACCACTGGTCATCGCCGTGGCGGACCATGGGACCGAGCGGTTCCTTGGACATGGTCACATCGAGAATCACATGAGCAGACGGGTCGGACAGAACGGTGCGGCGGGAGACAAGGCCGGATTTGTCGGTGGTGACCGCGTCACAGCGTTCCTCTGCATACGCAGCAAAGGTCGAGTCGGCATCCTCAAAGACCGCGGGGGTGTAGGAAACGCCAAGCGAAGCCATTACATCCGCCAGGTTGAGTTCGGTGGTCGTACCGGTCTGAACGCAGACCGTTCCGCCGGCCAGATCCTGCAAGCTGGTAATCCCGCTATCGGCGGGAACCATCATGCCCTGGCCGTCATAGAAGGTGGTGTGGACGAAGTTGCCGCCCAGTTCGGTATCGCGAACCAGCGACCAGGTCGTGTTGCGGCTCAGGACGTCAATTTCACCGGACTGCAAGGCGGTAAAGCGTTCCGCGGCGGTCACGGGGCGGAACTCCACCTTGCTGACGTCGCCAAAAATGGCGGCAGCCAGGGCGCGGCAGTAATCCACGTCAATACCGGAGAAATTTCCATCGGCGTCAATGTAGCCAAAGCCGGGAACCTGCGAGTTGACACCGCAGATCAGGTTGCCGCGCGCCTTGACGGTTTCGAGAGTCACGCCATAACCGGCCGGGGCAGCAACAGCCGCAGCAGCAGGAACCTCCACGATCACTGTTTCAACAACGGTTACGGTCTCGCCACCGCCCGGCGCAGGGGCTGCCCCGCCGCAGGCGGCCAGCACAAGACCAGTGATCAGAAATACCGATACGATCCATAGGGTTTTACGCATTTTCTCCTCCTTGAGAAAAGTCTGAATTGGTTGGACATACGATTGAGGAAATTATTCTTTATCCGAAACAGCCGCCTCCTTTCCCAGGGCTTGTATGCAAAAATCCATCTCAAGCGATCCTCTGAGCCGTGAAAGGACGAGGGGTCAGTTTATCTTTCTGAACGCCACGCCGCTTCAGGTGGACACGATATTTATTTGCATGCACTCACCCTGCATTAATTGCGGGTCATTATAACTTAAAAATGCGGCGCCTCCCCGCGAATGGAGAATCAACCGGCATCCGTACACACGGATGCAAAACGCGCATTCGTCAGCTGTACAAGTGCTTCAACGGGGATTTGAATATTCAAGCCCCTCTGCCCGCCGGAAATATAAATCTCATCAAATGCCTGCGCGGCTGAATCAATGACCACCTGAAAGCCCCTGTTGATCAGGGCCAGCGGAGAGATGCCGCCCGCCTGCAAGCCCGTCATCGCCTCGGCTTCACGCTCGGTGGGCATGTGCATCTTCTTCTCACCCAAAAATGATGCCAGCAATTTCAAGTCCACGGCGCACGGAGCGGGGATGACAGCCAGCACGGGTTTCCCTTTTTCGCGGCGGGTGACAATCGTCTTAAAAACCCGCCCGGCGGGAACACACAGGAACTGCGCCGCCTCCAGCGCGCCTATTTTTTCGAGGGGCAGTTCATGCGCCGTATAGGTCACCCGGCGCGCATCCAAAAATCTTGTGACATTATTCGTGACAGTCATGTGGGAAAAAATCCTGTACAATTATACCCAGCGCGGCCGCACATTGCGCTTCTTAGGAACAGGAATGCACATTTTTTAAGGAGGCTGATATGTCCGATCAGGAACAGGAACGTCTCAGAAGACTGCGTGAGCGGCAATTACAGTCACGCGACCCCCTTACAAAACAGCGCACATTCCAGCGTACTATCTCCGTCAAGGAAAAACGGATGCGCAAACCGTTCTCGTTTGCCAAGGCCTGGAAAGACATCCCCCAGATCATCAAAGTCCCGTTCTACGGTCTCATCCTTGGCGTCGCCGTCATCTTCGTCCTGCCGTTATTCTGGGATTCACCCTTTGCCATTTATGCCGGCGCAGGCGCAGCCCTGTTGTTCATGATCTTTGGAATGATCCTTGGAAATTCGCTCGATCTGCGCGACGACATCCGCAAACACCTGCAGTAGACGGACAAAACCCGCTTCATCCGCGGACCCGGACAACGGCCTTGAAGAACAATCATTTTCCACACCCAGGCATTGGAGGCAGCATGCTCAACCCGCAAACATTATCCCAGTTCGATTTGTTCAAAGGACTTCCCGAATCCCTGCTCAAAGAGATCGCATCCATCAGCAGGGAAGTGTCCATGAAAAAGGGCGACTTCGTCTTCCGGGAAGGCGGGCAGGCGGATAAACTGCATTTCCTCGTGCGGGGAAGCATTGCACTGCGCGTGAATTTGACATCCCGCCCGGAAAGCATCACGGTTTCGTTCGTATCGATGCCGTATCAAAGTTTCGGCTGGTCCGGCGTGGTGCCGCCCTATCATTACACCTCCAGCGCGGAATGCGAGGAAGACTCCAGCCTGCTGATCATCCCCGCAGATCCCTTCATGAAAATGCTGGAACAGAATCCGGAAGCAGGCTTCAAGGTGATGCAGCGCATCACCGTCATCATCGCAGACCGCCTGCGGAACAGCCGCCAGGCCCTGCTGAAGACAATGTAATTATTTTCGGCAGGGGAGTGCGCGTCAGAAAACAGGAGCGGCGCGGGCGGCGGTATGAAGCGCCCTGTCCTGTTTTTATTCTTTAACCCCGCGTAGTACAATACCTTGAATGAAATCCTCAGCCGCCGCCATTCCGCTCGAAAAACTGATCGACCAGCTGCCTGAAAATTACACGGTCACAGACCGGGAGCTGGTCCAGCGCGCCTATCACGTGGCGGAGCAGGCGCACCGCGGACAAAAACGTCATTCCGGCGAACCGTATATCAACCACTGCATTGCGGTTGCCGGCATCCTTGCGGATCTGAAGGTGCCGCCGGAAGTGACGGCGGCGGGCCTCCTGCACGATACCGTGGAAGACACCGACATCACGCTGGCAGACATCCGCCGCGAGTTCGGTGATACGGTCAAAATCCTCGTGGATGGGGTGACAAAGTTAACGCACCTGCCGCGCGTCTCGCGCGGCGATCAACATGCGGAAAACGGAACCAATGGCAGCGAAAGCGATGAGGCGGTCATCGAACCCGCACTGCTCGGCCGCAAGGAGGACATCGTCTCGGAGACGCTGCGAAAGACCTTCCTTGCCATGGGCGAGGATGTGCGCGTGGTGCTGATCAAACTGGCGGACCGGCTGCACAATATGCGCACGCTCAGCCACATGCCCGTGCACAAGCGCAGGCGCATCGCGCAGGAAACGCTGGACATTTTTGCACCGCTCGCCAACCGCCTCGGCATCTGGCAGATCAAGTGGGAATTGGAAGACCTCGGCTTCCGACATGTAAACCCCGAAAAATACAAGGAGATCGCGGAACTGCTGACCGAAAAAAGGCCGGACCGCGAGTCGCAGCTTGAAACCATCAAGGAAGACCTGATCAAGCTGCTCGAGAAGAACAACATCCGGGCGGAGATCAGCGGACGCCCGAAGCATATTTATTCGATCCATAAAAAAATGCAGAAAAAGGGCAAGCCCTTCAACATGGTGCATGACGTGCGCGCGGTGCGCCTGATCGTACCGGATGTGCCGTCCTGTTATGCCGCGCTCGGCGTCATCCACACCACCTGGCGGCCGATCCCCGGCGAGTTCGACGATTACATCGCCGCGCCAAAGGATAACTTCTATCAGTCCCTGCATACGGCGGTGATCCACGATGACAAACGCCCGCTGGAAGTGCAGATCCGCACCAACGAAATGCACCTGAACGCGGAATACGGCATCGCCGCGCACTGGCGCTACAAGGAGGGCGCAAAACACCCCGACAAGAATTATGAACAGCGCATCAACTCCCTGCGCTCGATGATGGAGTGGCGCACGGACGTGAAGGATGCGGCCGAGTTCGTCGAATCGATGCGCAGCGACGTCTTCCAGGACCGCGTGTACATCTTCACCCCGCGCGGCGATATCATCGACATGCCGGCCGGCTCCACGCCGATCGACTTCGCCTACCACGTCCACACGGATATCGGCCACCGCTGCCGCGGCGCGCGCATCAATGGAAAACTCGTCCCGCTGTATCAGGAGTTGAAGACCGGCGACCAGGTGGAGATCCTGACGGCGAAGCGCGGCGGACCGAGCCGCGACTGGCTGAATGCCAATCTCGGACTGGTGCGCACCCAGCGCGCGCGTTCGAAGATCAAGGTCTGGTTCAAGAAGCAGGAGGACGAGCAAAACCTCGCGCAGGGGCGCGACACACTCGAACGCGAACTGCAGCGGCTGGGCATCTCCGAGATCAACTTCGAAAAGATGGCGCGCGAACTCGGCTATAAAACCCCGGATGAGATGTTCATTGCGCTGGGATGCGGCGACCTGTCCATCAGCGGGGTCATCCGGCAGTTTTCAGAGGACGAGGAAACCGATGACATCCTGGCGGCGAATGCGCCCGCCGCATCCACCACCTCCACAGACGCCGTGGACGTGGTGGGACTCAAGGGCATGCTTTCGAACATGGCGCGCTGCTGCAACCCGATGCCCGGAGACCAGATCGTCGGCTTCATCACCCGCGGACGCGGCGCGACCATCCACCGGCAGGACTGCCCGAACATCCTGCGCTCCAAGGACCGCGAGCGCCTGCTGCAAGTGGGCTGGGGACACGTGGAGCGCACCTTTCCGGTTCCCGTAAAAATAAAAGCCTACGACCGCCAGGGCCTGATGGGCGACATCTCCAACCTGCTTTCCGACGAAAGCGTCAACATCGCCAATGTGACGGTGAGCGTCAACCGCAGCATCGCGGACCTGCGCCTGATCATCGAAGTAAAGGACCTGACGCAGCTCAGCCGCATTCTCTCGCGCATCGAGAACCTGCCGAACGTGCTGGAGGCGCACCGCATCAATCCGGGGTAACGCAGATATTTTATGTCATTGCGAGGCCCGAGGCTCAAAGGCCGAGCGGGCGAAGCAATCCCCGAATTTAGGAGGAGATTGCTTCGGCGGAAGAACACCGCCTCGCAACAACATCAAGTTTTATCCTTTCAGATTTAGGCACTCTCCGCAGCGACAGAACTCCAATGACACACGCCTGTAGGGTATAATCCGCGCGTTCAAAATGTTATCGGTCCATGAAGCGCGCGAGCGCATCCTCTCCCGGTTCGAACCCACCGCAACAGAAGGGGTCCCGTTGACCGCGTCCGCAGGGCGCGTGCTGGCCGTGGATATCATTGCCGCGCACGACCTGCCGCTCTTCGACAACTCCGCCATGGACGGTTTCGCAGTCCGCGCGGAGGACACCTCCGCTTCCGGCGGGACATTCGCGGTAGTGGCGGACATCCCGGCTGGCAGCACGCCGACGGTGACTCTCACAACAAATGAAGCGGCGCGAATCATGACGGGCGCGCAAATCCCCGCAGGAGCGGATGCCGTCATCGCGGTGGAGGATACGGATTTCAATCACCGCGAGGCGGGCGCCTCCCCGCCGAAAACCATATCCTTCCAAAAGAACGTGAAGGCCGGGGAGAACGTGCGCCGCAGGGGCATGGACATCCGCGCCGGCGAGGTGGTGTTGAAGAAGGGTCGCCTGCTGAAGGCGCAGGATATGGGACTGCTGGCGATGCTTGGCATCGGGAGTGTGCAGGTACACAAAAAACCGCGCGTGGCGCTGCTCTCCACGGGAGATGAACTGCTCGAAGTGGATGCGCCGCTCGAGGCGGGCAAGATCCGCGACTCGAATTCGTATACGCTCGCGGCGCTGATCGAGGCGGCCGGCGGCAAGGTCCTGCGGCTGGGCGTGGCAAAGGACCGCCGCGATGCCGTGGAAGGGCTGCTGGGACAGGCTGCCCGCGAGGAGGCGGACGTGATCCTGTCCTCGGCGGGGGTGAGCGTGGGCGCGTTCGATTTTGTGAAGGAAGTGGTGGAAGCCAACGGCCGCCTGGACTTCTGGCGCGTGAACATGCGGCCGGGCAAACCGCTGGCATTCGGCGACTATGCGGGCAGGCCATTCATCGGGCTGCCGGGCAACCCCGTTTCGGCGTTCGTGGGGTTCGAGGTCTTTGTGCGTCCCGTGATCGAGCGCTTGAGCGGCCGCTCGGACGGGGGCAGGCCGACCGTTAAAGTAAGAAGCGCAGATGAGATCGAGTCGGACGGACGGGAGAGTTATCTGCGCGCCAGAATCCGCGAGGAGAACGGCGTCCCATTGGCCAGCCTGACGGGGCATCAAGGCTCCGGTAATCTGCTCTCTTTGGTGCAGGCGGATGCTTTACTAATCATCCCCGCTGGTGTAAAATGCGTGCCTGCTGGTCAGGAAGTGGAAGCGATACTACTATAGAGGAAGCATGGATAAATGGCTGTACCGCGCATCGGCGGCGCTTGTGATCGTCGGGCTGCTGGTTTCGATCTATATGACCATCTACAAGATCACTTCGAATGAAGGCATGTGCCTGGGCTCGGGCGATTGTTCGACGGTGAACGCGAGCCGCTATTCGGAGGTGAACGGCATCCCGGTGGCTGCCATCGGCATTGGCGGATACCTGGCGATCCTGGCGGTGCATCTGTTCGAGAAACGCAACACGTTCTTCAAGAAGAACGGCACGTTGTTGATCTTCGGCATGGCGTTGACGGGTTTCATCTTTACCGTGTGGCTGATCTATGTGGAGATCGCACTGCTGAACGCCATCTGCCCGTTCTGTGTCGCATCGCAGGCCGCCATGACGCTGATCTTCATCATCGCGGTCGTGCGCCTGATCCAATCCCCTCAACCCTAGGAGGAAGTGATAATGCCCCGTATTAAATGCCACTATATCGATTGTGTGTTCGTGGACGAAGGTTATTGTTCGGCCGCGGCTGTGGAACTGGACCCCGACAGCGGTGTGCGCGACCTATTCCCCGGCGGACGGCGCGGCGGCGACGGACGATGATTGGGACGAGGAAGACGAAGAATGGGAAGAAGACAGCGACGAAGACGACGATGAATGGCTGGAGGAGGAAGACGAGTTTTAGGCCTGCGCCTCCCGCCTTGCTGATAATTGAATCCTGAAAAAACAGCCTTCTCTGCGCGAGAGGGCTTTTTGTTTGGCGGTTAGCGGTTGGCAGTCAGCCACCAGCCGTTTTTTGGGCGGGGAGATGCCGGCCTGTGGTTTTTGGGGAATTTCCCAGTGCAAAAGTTAATTGGTTTAATTCGGAAGTTAATCGGTTTAAAACCAAAGTTTGTTGGCTTAAAATCAAAGTTTGTTGGCTTAATTTCGAGATTAAGCCAACAAACTCGGCCGGGCGCGTTTTGCAGGGGGATGTTTCGCGATATTCGGCGCGGACGGCGCGGCGCAGTTGTAAAAGGGGGCTTTTCAATTGCGATTTATCCGTTGGGTGTGTTAAAATTGGGTGGGTATTTATACTATTCAGGTTTACTTAGATTGATTTACAATAGTCGGTATGACATGGAAACCATCATACCTAACCCGAGAACAAATGGAAGAAAGACGGCTTGAAGGTGGACGGCTGTTGAAAGCTGGAAAAATGTCAAAAGCCGAAATCTCAAGACACCTCGGAGTAAGCCGGGCCACGGTCGGCCAATGGGCCAGAATCATAGAAACAAAAGGTATGCGCGGACTCCAAAAAAGAAAAGCGGCTGGTAGCGAGCCGAAGTTGAGTAATCCACAAAAGCAAAGCTTAAAGAGGAAGCTGGAACGAGGGGCTTTGGCGAATGGATATCCAACTGATCGCTGGACATTGGACCGTGTCCAAAAATTGATCAAAAGAGAATTTGATGTCACTTATCATCCGAATTACCTCAATCGATTGTTGCGCAAACTAGGTTTCAGTCCACAAAAGCCAATGCCACAGGCTATTGAACAGGAAAAAGAGTTAGTGGAAGCTTGGTTGCTAGGAGATTGGCCAAGGATAAAAAAAGTCACATCGTCTCAAAGCAAAAATCGTATTTTGGGATGAATTTGGGTTCTCCTTTCAAGAAATATTGGCTACGACGTGGGCTCGGACTGGCAAGAGACCCGTTTTTCGACGGGTAACCAAAGATCGTCGAGCGCTATCGACAGCCGTAGCGCTGACACTTACAGGCAAGATCTACAAGAAATGTTTTGAAGGTTCGATAAAAAGCGATAACTTGATTGAGGCACTTGAACACCTCCGTAGGCAGGTACCTGGAAAAATCATCTTGATCTGGGATCGAGCCCGTATTCATCTTAGCAAGCTCACCAAAGCTTATCTCTGCCAGCATCCTGAGATCATGATTGAAGAGTTACCTGCTTACGCTCCACAGCTCAATCCGGAAGAGTATTGTCACGGAAATGTTAAACAACATCTCAGAAATGCTCGTCCAACTTCTAAAGAGGAGATTCGCTCAATGCTTGATCGTGGTTTTGCTCGCTTGCGTCGTCGACCAGACTTACTTCTTGGCTTCTTTCATGCCGCCGGTCTTTCTGTTAGGCAACTTCAGTTAACCTGAATATTTTAACCCATCACTGTCTAAAGTCCCAAATTAAGATAGGCATTAGAATGAGACACGTACAAAAGTATTTAGACGGTGAAACGACGTCCCATACAGTAGTTGAACTAAGCGCTTCGCGCAGATTCCCCTAGATCATCAATCTGGATAGCAAAATACAATCAGGCTATATTTCTTTTTTGAAATCAAATTCAAAAAGGAGATATAGCGATGAGTGCGTTAAGACAAAAGATGATCGAAGATATGCAATTGAAGGGGTTGGCTGTTCGGACACAGGAGGCATATGTAAACGCAGTGCTCCAACTGAGCAGACATTTCAAAAAGTCACCCGACAGCATGGCCGAGGAGGAACTTCGAGAATACTTCCTGTACTTGAAGAATGAGAAACAGGTGGCAGACAGCACTTTCTCCATTGCATTATGCGGGATCAAGTTTTTCTATGAACACACGCTGGGAAAAGAATGGCATACCCTGCAACTCGTCCGCCCGGACAGAAAAAAGAAGCTCCCAGTTGTTTTTAGTGCTGAGGAGGTGAAGCGGGTATTAGATTGCGTGCATCGCTTTCAGTATCGAGTTTGCCTGCATACCATTTATGCCTGCGGACTGCGCTTGCTGGAAGGGACCCGCTTGCGCGTGAAAGATATCGACAGCGACCGCAAGATGATCCATGTGGTTCAGGGAAAAGGTGGAAAAGACCGCTATGTACCCCTGCCTGACCATACCTTGATGCTGTTACGTCATCATTGGCTCTCACATCGCCATCCCGCCTGGGTGTTTCCTTCTCGAAATGGACTGGAGGCTATTAATGAAAGCGCAGTCCAGAAAGCGTTTCGAGTAGCGCTTCGTGAGAGCGGCGTACACAAAGCTGCCTCTGTCCATACCTTGCGCCATTCGTATGCCACGCATCTGTTGGAAGCTGGCGTCGATCTGCGGATCATCCAGACCTATCTCGGTCACGCATCTCCGGCAACAACCGCCATTTACACCCATCTCACGTCTGTGACCGAAACCCAGATCAACCAGCGCATCAATCAGATCCATGCAGATCTATGGGGCTAGAACTGGCTGACCTCTTTCGAGAGTACGGCGCGGACTACCGAAAAAAATATGCTGACAAACTCCTCCCCTCTCATCGTCAGGCCATGAGGGCGATCGAGCATTGTCGCACCGAGCGCCTGGGCGGACAGGTGTATGGCTGTCCCACCTGTCAGGAGTTTCAATACAGTTATCATTCCTGCCGCAACCGACATTGTCCCAAATGTCAGCATGAGCAAACTCAGAATTGGCTGCGGGTGCAACAGGGTTTGCTCCTGAATGCACCATATTTCTTCCTGACTTTCACCCTGCCTGCTGAGTTACGCTCCCTAGTGCGGGCTCACCAGAAAGCACTTTACTCCCTGCTCTTTCAGTCCTCGGCTGAAGTAACACAGAAACTTGCTCGTGACCCGCGTTATATCGGCGGTCAAATCGGTTTGGTGGGCGTCTTGCACACCTGGACCCGCAATTTGATCTTTCATCCACATGTGCACTATCTCGCTCCCGCGGGTGGCTTACATGCGGATGGGAAGACCTGGCTGCCTGCACGCCAACGCTTCTTCCTGCCTGTGCGGGCTCTCTCCAAATTGTTTCGGGCTGCCTTCAAACGGGGCCTGCAGAAATTGAAACTCTTTGACAATGTCCCTTCCAATGTCTGGACGCAGGATTGGGTCGTGCATTGCAAACCGGTTGGCGATGGCCAAGCCGCTCTCAAGTATCTGGCTCCCTATATCCATCGGGTTGCCATCAGCAATCGCCGTTTGCTGGCTTTTAACAACGGCGGCTCCATGGAAAGTTCTCAGGTCACCTTTCAATATCGTGCTTCCGATACCGGTCAACTCAAAAGGTGTACGCTTTCGGTTGAGCAGTTCTTCCAGCGTTTCCTTCAGCATGTTCTCCCGCATGCCTTTGTCAAGGTGCGCTATTTCGGTTTCTTTGGCGCTTCGGTCCGTCGCAAGTTGGCCGCCTTACAGATCCGCCTCGGCAGTCAGGTGCATGACTCAGCCGAACACCAGGCTGTCTCTTCTCCATCCGCTCCGGAAACCCCTTCCAAGATTCTTTGTCCAACTTGTGGGCAGGCGATGACCTTCCAGAGAAATCTATCTCCCCTACAGTGCCGCTCTCCCTAGAATCCCCGGGTCGCTTCCCGCTCTTCATCTCAGACAGTTGTGGCTTATCCAACTGTCCGTTTGACGTTTCCTTGGGAAACATTTCGTCTGCTTTCCCATTCCGGGTTTGTTGCACAAGGCTTTGATTTTCATGTAAAATACTCTGCAGATCGTTCCTTGATGGGTGAGCGTTGGGTTTCCAAGATTTTTTGCCAGATCTTTCTGGCTTCTTTTTCCAAATACGGCTTAGTCCAACTCGGACAGATGCGGCGGTGATTTGTCCCTTTCCTCCAGCCTTCCTGACTCCCGCCGCATCAATCCTTAATTCGTTAGACCCCTTCTTTGCAAAACTAGGTTTCAAAACCTGTCTGTTATTGGTGTAAAATAAATTCAGGCAATCCGCTTTTAATGAATAATGGAGTCAAAAGCCATGACACTTGACGAGAAAATCCAACGATACGCGCAGAAACTTCCGTACTCATTTCAGGAAGAATTGTTCGACTTTGTTCAGTATTTACTTGTGAAGGCTGAACAACAAGAAAAGAATGACTGGGCTTCTTTATCATTATCATCAGCAATGCGGGATATGGAAGATGAGCCCATTTTGTATAGCATTTCAGATATTCGGGTGAGCTTTGCATGAAAAAATCAGGGCAGGTTGTTGTCTTTCGATTTCCTCAAACTGACCTTGAAGAAGGCAAATTACGCCCTGCTCTTTTATTGGGAAAGTTACCTGGTGAGTATGATGACTGGTTAATTTGCATGATTTCATCGCAAACACGCCAATATATTACGGGGTTTGATGAAATTATTGAAGACAGTTCTAAAGATTTCAAACAAAGCGGGCTAAAAGTTACAAGCGTAATTAGAGTTGGACGTTTAGCAGTTGTGTCGGGTGAAATTCTTCTTGGCGCAATTGGTGAAATTTCAAGCGAACGCTTGAATCGTGTCAAGAAGAATCTATCCAATTGGTTATCTGAAAAATAGAACGGGGTCTAACAAAGCGTGCAGCAACTGTCTTGATTGTCAAGAGCAAAAACCACTTTAAAGGGAAAAACCAGTCCGTCTCAGGCTGTCACCGTCTGCCTGAATGGGACGCGATCTCGCATCATCGCGTTCAGGATGGTTAAGAACTTTCGCATACAGGCTGTCAGCGCTACCTTCTTGACCTTGCCCCGTCTCAATAATTCCTGATACTGTGCTTTGACCATCGGGTTGTACCTCGTCGCCACCAAGGTCGACATGTACAACACACTGCGCACTTCGATCCTGCCTCCCTTCGTCTTCCGATAGCCGCGTTTCTTCCCGCTATCCGAGTTCATCGGTGCCAAGCCCACTAAAGCCGCGATCTTCTTGCGGTCCAGTTTTCCCAACTCAGGCAGTTCCGCCAGCAGGGTGGCCGCGGTTACCCGTCCCACACCCTTGGCACTGCACAGGATCTGCTCCTGTTGTTGCCAGTCTTCATGTTCTTTCATGAACCTGTCCAACTCCCCTTCCAAGCGCTTGATCTCTTCCTTCAAGACCTTGATCATCCGCTCCAACGAGCCGCGCATATCCGCATGCACCGTCCGTACACGGCTTTTTTCCGCCTTCAGCATCTCTTCCACCTGTCTGCGCCTCACCAAAAGGGCGGATACATAGCGTCCTGCCTCACTTTTGGCCTCAAACCACCTCGGTCTCACCTGTTTCCCGAACTCTGCCAGGTTGAAGGCGTCCAATTTGTCGGTCTTGGCAAGCAGCCCGCAGGCTCGCGCGTATTGTCTCACCCGCGATGGGTTGACCACTGCCACGGGCAATCCTGCCTCATACAATCCCAAGACCACGGCTCGTTGGTAGCCGCCCGTCGCTTCCACCACGATCAGTTCTGGTCCTAGCGTTTGCATTTTCTTGATCAGGCTGGCGATCCCTTTTTCATCGTTTGTGACCTGGCTTGCTTTCGTTTCCCCCAACACGGCAATGTCTAACTTCTCTTTGGCAACGGCGATCCCTACGAACTTTCCGCTACTAGTTGTCATTCCTGCCTCCGTTTTGTATAATGGAGTTGAGCCCACGCTAGTATTCGGTCTTTATGACCTTGCAACTGTTCGGGCTCTACTGGCGAAACGGACATGGCGATCCTGCTGCACGACGGTCTGCTACGACCTACCCGACATCGATCTGCCATGTCCGCTTTTCATGATACTACCTGACGTGTGGGATTCTGCGGCATTTTCGAGTATTTTTCTGGCTTCGGGCTTTTCCTACATCTCAAGCATTGTCCACGCCCGCCCACACGCAGGTATCCCACTCGCTTCGCTCGGGGACGGTGGCGCAAACCGTTGAGACTGTCGAAAAAGTGGGCGAATCCAGCACAAAGCCATAGGGTTCTATAGGGTAGAGGATCTCAATGGCAAAATTCAAACCACTCAACGAAAATCAACTGATCATGCTCCCGATCTCCCTGCAGGACCAGATCGTCCCAGGAACACTCGAGCACACCATCAGCGAATTGGTCGATAACCATCTCGACCTGTCGGTCTTTGATGCGCGCTACAATAACGACGAGACCGGCGCAGCCGCCATCCACCCCAAGATCCTGCTCAAAGTCATCCTGCTGGCCTACGCCAGAGGCATGATCAGTTCGCGCCAGATCGAACGCGCCTGCCACGAAAACATCATCTTCATCGCCCTTTCCTACAACCATGCCCCCGACCACAGCACCATCGCTTCCTTTATCTCTTCGATGCAAAGCGAGGTTCAGACGCTCTTCAGCGATGCCCTGCTGGTCTGCGAGGAACTGGGACTGCTCGATGGCACCCACTTCAGCCTGGATGGGGTCAAACTCTCGGCGAATGTCTCCAAAGAATGGAGCGGCACGATCAAAGAACTGGAACACAAACGCGACAAGCTGCAGGAAAAGCTAAAGCGGGTGATGACCGAACATGCCCAGGCGGACAAACAGCCCGAGGTGGTGGCAGCACGCCAAAAGAAGCGCGAACGCCGCTTCCAGGTCCAGGTCGAGCGGCTCAATGAATTTCTAAAGGATCGGGAGCCCAAGCGGGGCAGCGAGGGCAAAGAAATTCAAAGCAATGTGGTCGATAATGAATCGGTGAAGATGCCCAGCGCGCACGGCGTCATTCAGGGCTACAACGCCCAAGCCCTGGTCGATTGCAAACATCAGGTCATCCTCGCGGCAGAGGCATTCAGCAGCCAGGATCACGAAAACCTCAAGCCGATGCTGGATGGCGCGAAAAAGAATGTGGTTGCGATCGGGAAAGAGCCTGCTTTCTTTGAGGGCAAGCAACTGACGGCGGATCCCAATTATCACTCGCTCAACAGTTTGAAGGTCTGCAAAGATGAAAAACTCGACGCCTACATCCCCGACATCCAGTACCGTAAACGCGATGCGCGCTTTGCCGAGCAAGATCGCTTCAAGGATGGCGTCCACGGCAGGCAGCGGCCAAATGCCAAGCCCGGTCTCTTCAGCGCTTCTGACTTCACGTTCGATGCGAGCAAACAGGTGTATCGCTGTCCGCAAGGGAAGGAACTGACCTGCCATGCCCGCAACCAGGTCAACCGCCATCGCACCTATGACATTTACCATGCCCGCCCCGAAGATTGCCAAGCCTGCCCATTCAGATCGCGCTGTTTGAGCAAGGCGGATGCCGTACGGCGCAATCTCTCCATTCAAGTGGAGAGCCAGTCCCCGAACCTGATCGATGCGATGAAGGCCAAGATCGATAGTGAAGAGGGCAAGCGCATTTATGCCAGGCGACTTGGGATCGTGGAACCGGTCTTTTTCCAACATCTGTGTGCAGAAGCGCATGCACCGCTTCACCCTGCGCTCCAAATTGAAAGTGGATGTACAATGGACGCGTACGCGGTTCGCTCTGGTGCACAATATCGGCAAGATCCACTCCTGTGGGGCGCTTGCCTGACCCTGACGGAGTAAAATATCCATAAAACCGCCTTCAACGCGAGAAACTGGTCTCTCGATCAGCCCCGGGTCAGGAAAGGCTCTCTAAAATATGCTTTTTCGACAGTCTCGTTGGGCAACCCCTTAGCATTTATAAGCATGACTAAAATTAATTCAAGGATGGCAATCAAATGAAATTTCTACAAGCGTCCCTCATCGTCTTTTTATCTTTTTTTGTTATTGGTTGCACCTCAAATTTATCACCTCAACCAACTCAAACCGAGACAAGACCAACTCCAACCGCCAAACCGACATCAACGAGTACACCGTCCCCTACCGCTACGATTGAACCATCCATACTAGAAAGTTACTCTCATGTTTTTGCTTATGCAGATGGTGAAAAGATAATCTTCTTAGACAAAGAAACACGCCAAATTGCTGAAATTACGAGTGGAACGGGATGGGTAAGTGATTTTAAAGTTTCACCTGATAATGATTGGATCATTTATTCATCGCGCAATGGCACAAATATAGTTCTCGATATTAAAAGGATAGGACACTTTAAAAGTACTAGTTTTGCAATCGATTCTCAAACTATTATCTATTTTGATTGGATTTCTAGCACAGAATTTGTTGTATTAACTGACAAAGCATATTATTTGGGTTCATTAGATGGCTCAAAAAAACAAATAGGCAAAGATATCAATCTTGCTCTATCATCTTCTTCAATGTTTAACAGATTTTCTGTAATTAAATCCCCAACAAACAACAACTTTTTACTTCTTAGAAATACACAACAAGGGGATACGGGGGAACAGGGTTGTAATGTGTATTTTCTTATGCACGATAATGGAACACTACAAGAGTTGTTTAAAGAAGAAAATAGCTATTGCGGATTTGACGAATCCCTAAGTTGGTCACCTGATGGAAATTTTGCTGGAATTAATTATGAGGTAAGTAGTGGGGGGGCTGGTTGGCACTCTACCTATATTTTGGACCTAAACTCTGGAGAATTAATTTACGCCAATGAAGATGATGCACTATATCCTTTCAGAGAAATATCATGGTCGCCAGATGGGGCATATTTCTCATATATAAAAAAGTCTTTTACAATTGTTATTCAAACGAACGATCTTATTTCTGGCGAAGTGGTTTTAGAACATAGAACTGCCGCCATACCGCTTCAAAAATTATTTTGGTCACCTAATGGGCGTTATTTAATGTACGGAAGAGCGCCTAACTATATGTACATATTTGATACTCCTATAAAAGAGAGTGCCATAGTACCACTCTATGATATTCCAAGAATAAATGACTATGCAGACTATTGGTGGTCATCAAATTCCGACGGTATCTTCATTATCAATGGAGATTTCAATAAATTAGGTGGGGTGTATTGGTATTCAATGGACACAAAGCAGATAGAAAAAGTTGGCGATTTAGTGAAATATTCTCCAAAACCCTATTTACCTAATATTATCGTAAAGAAATCACAAAATACTAGTTTTTCAAGTATATTCATTAATACATATAATCCCCAAGATGAGACGAGAACCTACAATTTGTATTTACTTGATGAAGAAAATTTGAAAATTTCTTCTGCTATCATGTTAAACAATCCTGTCTATCCTCCACCCTTTGTATGGGTAAAATAACTTGGCGTAATCGGGGTTGCCCAACAAAGCGTGCACCTGACGTGTGGGATGGCAAGCGCCAATGCGCTTGCTCTGGGCGACGCTCGCTGGAGGCTCGCTCGCCCGATCTGCGCGATTTACAGGCATTTTTCTGTCTTCGAGTTTTTCCTGCTCCCAATCCTTGTCCACGCCCGCCCACACGCAGTGCTTCGCGATCCCACTCGCGGAGTTTATCCTGAGCGAAGCCGAAGGGCTCGCGGACGGTGGCACAAGCCTTTGGGCGGCTAGTGCAGCAGGCACCTTTCAAAGTCTTGAAGGTAAAACAAGGAGAAGCCAGCCATGAAACAAAAACCGCCTTCACAACCGATGAGTGCAAATAAATTCGGTTTAGGAGTTGCAATCGGTATTGGAATCGATGCCTCCCTCGGTATGGCACTTAACGATACTGTATTAGGAGCGGGATAAATGCAAGACGCCATTATTGTCTACGGCCACCCAACCTGCCCTAACCTCGGACCGGTCAAAGGGCTACTAACACAATCGAAGGTCAAGTTTGATTATATTGACATCCATCAGGATAGTGTTGCCGCCGCTCGTGTTCGCGCTATCAATAACGGTAATGAAAGCGTACCTACACTCGTCTTTCCCGATGGTAGCACTCTGACTGAGCCAACTGTTGCAGAACTCCAGACTAAATTGGAATCCTTGGGATATAAAGTCGGTCTTGTCGCATGGTTGACTGGAAACTTTAGGATTATTTTTTTTATAGTTGTTGGTGTTCTGATCGCTGTTCTGATCTACGTGTTGCGCTCTCTCGGAGTTTTTTAGAAATGCCGTTTGCGATGATTAGCAATCACACACTCCCACGCCGCCCAACAAAGCGTCCCGCAAGAACATCGGGATGATATGCACCCCGTCTTCGCGGGGCGAACGGCCTGACGCTGGGGACTGCCGCTGCGCGGCGTGCGCACATCCCAGGCGGTTTCCTACGCCTTTTCATTTTTCTGGTTGGCTGGCTTCGTGCAAAATCAACTTTAGAAACAATATTCAAAGGAGTTTTTTATGGATAACACAACTGAATCTCAATCTAGCGTTCCGTCCGTGCTTCACGTTCTCGCAAACGATGACCAGTTCGGAGAGCATCGTGGTCTCGGCGTCAGTGGAATTACTTTCAAAGTAACGCCTAAAGACAACAACGACATTTTTATTATCGAAAATACATTCCATGAAAAAGGAGGCCCCGCCAAACACCTGCACTACGACCAAGATGAATGGTTTTATGCTGTTGAAGGCGAATTCCTTCTCGAAGTCGGTCAGGAGCAGTTCAGACTAAAACCTGGGGACTCGGTGCTTGCCCCTCGAAAGATTCCCCATGTGTGGGCATATACAGGTGGTAGTCGTGACAGAATGTTAATTGCCTTTATGCCAGCAGGGAAAATGGAAGCCTTTTTTCGAGAAGTTACCAAAGCAAATGCTATGCCACCCCAAAACCCTGAATTATGGCGTTCTCATGGCATGGAGTTACTTGGACCACCTTTGAAGGTGTAGTTACACAGTATTTTGTAGGTTAAGTTTTTGGTTCTTGCCAAAGATAAAAGCCTGTAAAATAATTTTATGAGTTCAGTGGCAGTGTCTTTTTCAGGCAGTGAATCAAGCACTACGAAACGCCCGCCCTGTGTCTTAATTCGGTTTATACTATATCTGAAAACTTTCATCCCACGAACAGGATATTTCCATGAACCAGGATCTGGAACACCTAAAAATACTCTCTGTTTTTCATTATGTCGTCGCGGGGATCTCCGCGATCTTCGCATGCTTTCCCATTTTCCACCTCGCGATGGGGATCTCCATGATCACAGGCGGGTTCTTCATGGACCAGCCCGCGGCAGATGCACCCTTCCCCACCGCCTTGTTTGGCTTGATGTTTACGCTGATCCCCGCCGCCATCATTCTTTTCGGATGGGCGTTTGCGGTCAGCATGGCAATTGCGGGTTATTTCCTTGGAAAACAACAGCGTTATATGTTCTGCATGGTCATGGCCGGCATTAGCTGCATATTCACGCCCTTCGGCACGGTGCTGGGTGTGTTTACACTGATCGTTCTCCTGCGCCCGGCCGTCAGGGAACTGTTCAATGACTCCGCTCCCAGGCCGGCATAAAGGAAAGGGGATCGATGATCATCCCCAACACCGTTACAAAATCCAGAATGGTCTTGTAGAGAAAATCCCATAATAAAATGGAAAATATCGACGAGCTAAAACACAAAACGGAGGGTTCGCCCGCATATAAATTATCCGGCGCAGAGGTGTTCATCTCACCCGGCGGTTTCCACTATATCAACCATCTTGACCCCGTTGAAGATATATCCCCGCAGATCGACGGGGGCGGGCTGAGCGATGAAGAGGTGGCATACATCGAAAAGTCCCTGCAATCGAACCCCGGGCGGGTGGAACATCAGATGGAGGCGGTCCAGCGGCACAGCGGGATTGAAGGCAAACGCGTGCTGGATATCGGCTGCGGCGGCGGACTGTTCCTCGCGAAGATCAAGTATGCAGGCGCGAACGTGCTCGGCGTTGAATTGAGCGATACGCGGGCATATTACGCAAAGACCAGACACGGGTTTGAAGTTGTCAAACGCACCATTGAGGATGAATACTGGCAGGCATTCCACGGGACCTTCGATGTTGTCACGCTTTGGGATGTGATCGAGCATGTCAACTACCCGCTTGGGACACTGCGGTCCGCGGTGGACATGCTCAAGAGCGGCGGCATCCTGTTGATCGACACTCCCTGCCGCGATGCGTTCTATCACCGCTTTGGCGAATTTACATACAAGATCACGCGTGGGAAATATCCAACATTTTTGAACAGCATGTATTCCTCAAAACCATTCGGACACAAACAGATCTTCTCATTGGCAGAGATGAAGTCCGCGCTGGAGATGGCGGGGCTGGAGGTGGTGGAACTGCGGCGATTCCATGAATTATCCTTTCCGTACAGCTTCTATTTGAAGAAACTGGTCAAATCTGATCTTGTTGTAAAATTGCTCCTGCCGTTCGTAACCATCTTTTTTATGGTCTTCCCCATACGCAACAAAATGCTGGCGGCGGGGAGGAGGAATTAATTTGACGAATATAATCACCCTGCGAGATGTGACCCAGGATGACCTGCCTATTCTCTTCGAGCATCAACTGGACCCGCAGGCCGCCAAAATGGCCGCCTTTCCCTCCAGGGACTGGGATGCTTTCACAGCCCATTGGACGAAGATCATGGCGAATGAAAAGGTCATTACGAAAACCATACTACTTGACGGACAAGTGGCGGGCAGCCTCGCCTGTTTTGAAATGGACGAAAAACTTGAAGTGGGCTACTGGATCGGGAGGGAGTTTTGGGGCATGGGAATCGCCTCAGAATCACTGAGACAGTTCCTCGGTCAGGTTTCGATGCGCCCGCTGCATGCCCATGTCGCCAGGCATAATATCGCATCCCAACGGGTTTTGCAGAAATGTGGATTCGAAGTCAGCGGGGAAGACAAATGGACTCCCAGCCCGGAGATCGGCGAGATCGAGGAATTGATCTTCCTGTTAAGATGATGTGCCAGGATGACTATATTTTGAAGGTTACGGCCGAAACCCTTAAGCATGGCGGCACGGCATCAGAACCGGCGACAGGCGAGTTTCTTCCGCCAAGAGATGTGTGGAGTTTCCCCAAATACCCGTCGCGTACGGCAATCCTCCCGCCGACTGTGGATCTGGCATTCGAATTGCACCAGTTTATCATCCGCAACGAAGCCCGCCTGAACGAAGATGATTGCTGGCTGGGGACATGGATCAATCCTCGGACGGATGAATATTATCTCGATATTGCCACAGGGATCGAAGACTTGAATGAAGCGCGCCGAATGGCCATGGAAATCAGTGTGAAGGATGGGCGCAGGATCGTTGCAATCTTCAACTCAAAAAGAAATGAGACTGTTTTTCTTTGGACTGACGGCGAGTGAGTTCAACGCACGTCCACCTTCATCACGTATGCCAGCAGGCGATGGAGGGCAAAAAACGGAAACACCAGCACGACATGCACAGCGCTGCTTAACCCAAATAGCAGCGCCACCGAATTCAAAAGGTTATTTAGAGGCGGGGTCAGGTTTTCGAGCATCCACGCGCCCGCCCCGGAAGAGGCCGCCAGTGCAAGCAGTACGGCGACCCACAGTCCGAGCGGGAGCCAGGCATGGCGGTCCGACTCGGATGGAAGCATGGTGCTGGATACTGCAAACGTCAGGTAGAACCACAAATAAAAATCCGGGACGGCCGGAAGCAAGCCAAGGCCCATCCAGAATAGGTCCACCTGCCCGTCGCGCAGGACATTCCATAACATGTGCAGTTGCAACTGGTGGATGCCTGCATATGCCACAAAGGATGTCCCTGCGATCAGCGGGGCCAGCCCGATCAGTGAATCGCGCAGGATGTCCGTCTCCCCGGTTTCCACATACCCCATTTGCAAACGTCCGTTGGATAATGATTGCGGCAGCAATGAAATTTGGCGCGTGGGGACGCGGAGCAGTTTCGCCATCAGGAAGTGACTGAACTCATGCAGGAAAACGCCGGGGAAGAATAATACGGAGAACAAGCCAACCGTTAATTGCGGATTGCGGGTGATCAATAAAATCACCGCCTGAATCTCACGATGCAAAAGCCGCTGGAGAACAGCCAGCGGCATGAGCATTAGGAGAAACCAGAGAAAACCGGCAAACCCCACGGTTCTATTTCACCGCGGCTTGTGTAATGGCAACAAAATCTTCCAGCTTCAAACTCGCGCCGCCCACCAGTGCGCCATCGATATCAGGCTGGGTAAAAAATTCCCCCGCATTTGCAGCGATTACGGAGCCGCCATATAACACACGGACGGCCTGCGCAGTTTGTTCGCCATACAACTCTGCGATCACGGGGCGGATAAAATCCTTGATGACGGCGTTCGCCGCCTCTCCCGTGGATGCCCTGCCTGTTCCAATCGCCCAAACAGGTTCATAGGCAACGACAATGCGCGGGACAAATTCGGGAGATACGTCGCTGAGAGCGAGGCGGGTTTGATTGGAAACCACCTTGCGGGTCTGATTTGATTCGTACTGTTCCAGCGTCTCGCCGACGCAAACGATGGGGGTCAGGTCGAATGTCTGGGCGGCAAGCAGCTTCCGATTCACCGCCTCGTCCGTCTCCCCGAAATAAGCGCGCCGCTCCGAGTGGCCCAGGATGACATAACCGCACAACTCCTTCACCATCTCCGGCGAAACCTCGCCGGTGAACGCACCCTTTACCTGCCAGTGCATGTTTTGAGCGCCAAGCCCGATTCCCAAGCCTTGAATCAGGGAAGAAGCCGCCATCAACGACATGAACGGCGGACATAAAACCTTTTCAACACCGCTGACAAAGCGCAATTTCGCGCCCATCTGAAAGACCAGGTCACGGGTTTCCGCAACGGTCTTGTTCATTTTCCAGTTACCGGCAACAAATGGTGTTCGCATGGATCTTCCTATTCGATGGTCTTAAGAAATTCGCCCGCCATCAGCCTTACCCATTCCGGCGCGCCGAGGTCCGCGGAAAGCGAAAGCAGGATGTTTCTTGCCTGTGTGCGGCTCCCCACTTTCATCTCGAACTCCGCCTTCAGCAAAAATACTTCATACATATCTGGCTTTACTTTTTCGATATTGGATATCTGCAGTTTCGCATCAGCCGCCTCGCCGTGGTAGAGCGCGTATCGTCCACGGGCAATATACCCAAGCGGCAGGCTGACATTGTCTATACGGTCAAAGAAGACATACGTGGGCATATCCTTTTGCCCGGCGGATTTATACACCGCCTCGTTCAATCCTTCATGAACTTCCAGGGGGATGCTGTCCTCCCCGCGATATATCTGCGCCAGACGCAAGTACATCCCCGCGGCCGGCACCCAGGCCTCGCGCTGCCTGAATTCGAGCGCGGCGGACAGGAAAAAATCCTTGTTCGTCGGGCCCGCCAAATTCGCGGCCTGCGCGAGTTCCTGCATGGCAGGCGGCACTTCATTCACGTCCCAAAGCGCGAGCGCGAGCTGCAAATGAGCATTCGGGTCGCTGGGATTCCTGCCAACCTGTTCGCGCGCAGCGGCTACCTGTGGTGCCTCATTGCCTACCATGGTCGGGGGGAGTTGGGTATTTGGCACATCGGGGAGAGTCGCCTGGACCACGGCGGTCGGCCGCCCAAGAAAACTGCGGATATTGCCGCGAAATCCGATCAATCCAACCCCGCAACAAAGGACGGCGATCATGCCCATCCCCACCCACATCCACGGCGAACGCTTCCTTGCCGTACGTTTAGCTGCAACGGTTCCAGCAGCAGGTTCACCGCCCTGTTTTTTTTCATCGCTTTTTAATTTCGCGGGGCGTATGGTAATGGATGTCCCCTGCATGGGCACACCGGCTTCCGTCCACGCATCCTTGAAGGCATTGACCATTTCCGCCACGGTCGCGTAACGGTCCTTGCGTTCCTTTGCCAGCGCCTTCAACAACACCCGCTGGACGGACTCCGGCACCTTGGGGTTAATGTCCATGGGTAGAGGCAGGGGCGTGTAAATATGATCGTGGATGATGGAGAACGGCGTATCCGCACTAAAAGGGACCTGCCCCACCACCATTTCATACAACATCACTGCGAAAGAATAAATATCCGTGCCGGCATCCAGTTCCTTTTTACCCATTGCCTGTTCGGGCGAGATGTATTGAGGCGTGCCCATGATGGAATCTGATGAAAGTGTGGACTCGCCCGCCTGCGCTATGCGCGCGAGTCCAAAATCCGCTATGTACATCACCCCGTCCGTGGAAAGCAGCACGTTGGAAGGTTTGATGTCACGATGCAGGATGCCCTGCTCGTGAGCATATCCCAAAGCCGAGCCGACGGAATTCACCACCTGCTCGATCTCTCCCGAAGTCAGTTCCCCCTGACCTAAGCGCGCTTTCAAGGTATCACCTTCGATGTACTTCATCACCAAATAAGGCCGTGATTGATGTTCGGCAAAATCATAGACCGGTACGATGTTGGGGTGTTCCAAGCGGGCCACCACCCGCGCCTCCCGCTGAAAACGCGCCGTGAATGTGTGGTCCTCATGAAAGGCGGTATGCAGGACTTTCAAGGCAACGTAGCGGTCCAGCGCCGCATGGTAGGCTTTGTACACCGTCGCCATGCCGCCCTGGCCCAGCTGCTCGATGATCTGATACGGACCGATATTTTCACCAGCGTTAAAGGACATGCTTGATCTCCACGTGCAATTTTCACCGATTATAGCCGAGTGTCCACAATTCGGTTAGGCTGGTTTAATCCTGCATGAAAACTGAAACGAAAGGAGTGGGCAGGGAATTCCCTGCCCACTCCTTTCGTTTCAGTACATCGCAGCACGTTTCTATTGTAGGTCAATATTGACATTGACAATGCCGTTTTCCGGCGTAAACCTGATCTTGAAGGGATGGGAAGTGCCGCCACCGCAATTGACATTCCATTCCTCAACCCAAACACCGTTTGAATCAGGCTGCTGGAGGACCGAGATCGTCGTCCCTTCCGCTGAAGGAGTCTCGCACCCTGCAACGAAGCCTATGAACTGAACGGAGGTCCAGGCGGTATAACGAGTACTCTCATCCGCAAGGCCGCCCTCGGGAACATCCCCGCTAAGATCAAATCCGGGCAGGGGGTTGTCAGCTCCGCTGTTTGGGTCGTTCGGGTCAAACGGGACAGAAGTGGGGAATTCGGGAATTTCAAAATTTTGGAATTCTTCAAAGGTCTGCTGCGCCCGAACATATCCCTGATAACCGTAATACCCGCCGGCCGCTGTAACAGCGCAGCAACAGCAAAGAACAACCGCAACAACAATACCTATGAGTAGATTACGATTCGTACCCGAACCGGATTGGGGTGGTGAATTCGCCTGCATATAAATCTCTCCTTTGAATTTGATTGGCGCATTATACGCTACAAAAGGAGCAGGAAGGCTTTTGCCTTCCTGCTCCTTTTGTACTATTTGAATACTGTTACTTATCCAGCAACGCCGTCACGCCGGGCAGTTCCTTGCCTTCGAGGAATTCAAGTGATGCACCACCGCCCGTGGAGACGTGCGTCATCTGCTTGGCGAGGCCGGCCTTTTTGACCGCGCTGGCTGAGTCACCGCCGCCGATGACGGTCACCGCCTCGGATTCCGCGAGGAGTTTGGCAAGGGCAAATGTGCCTTCAGCAAACTTCGGCATTTCGAACACACCCACGGGCCCGTTCCAGACGATAAGTTTCGCGCCCGCCAGGGTGGAGTTGTACATCTCAATGGTCTTCGGTCCGACATCCAACATGCGCCAGCCAGCAGGGATCTTGTCCACATCCACGACTTGTGAATTCGCTTCGGCTTCGAACTTGTCCGCGATGACCGCATCCACAGGCAGGACAAGTTTATCGCCCAATTTGCCGAGCAGGGATTTGGCAGTCTCCAACGCTTCGGCTTCGACGAGGCTGTCCTGCATGTTCAGTCCCTTCGCCGCAAGGAAGGTGTTCGCCATACCGCCGCCGATGATGAGCTTGTCGCATTTGGACGCAAGCGTTTCCACGACCAGAATCTTATCGCTGATCTTCGCCCCTCCAAGGATGGCAATATAGGGATGTTCAGGATTGGCAACGGCTTTGCCAAGATATTCCAGTTCCTGTTCCATCAAAAAACCAGAGACAGCTGGCAAGAAGCGCGCCACGCCTTCCGTGGAGGAATGGGCACGATGTGCGGAACCAAACGCGTCATTGACATACACGTCGCCGAGCGACGCCAACTGTCTGGCGAGTTCGGGGTCGTTCTTCTCTTCACCCGCATGGAAGCGGGTGTTTTCGAGCATGACCACATCACCAGGTTTGAGGGACTTGGCGATGGCTTCCACTTCCGCGCCGATGCAATCGGGAGCCATGGTCACAGGGCGATGTATCAGCGTGGACAATGTCTCCGAAGCAGTGCGCAGGCTGAAAGCGGGGTCTGAGCCGCCTTTGGGACGTCCCAAATGACTCATCAAAAGCAACGAAGCCCCCTGATCCAACACATATTGAATGGTCGGCAATGCGGCGCGGATGCGCTTGTCGTCGGTGACCTTCCCATCCGCCATCGGGACATTGAAATCCACGCGCATGAGCACGCGTTTGCCTTTGAGGTCGATATCTTTTACGGTTTTCTTATTCATGTTTCCGCCAAAAAGTAGGGACACAGCGACGCTGTGTCCCTACGGATATTATAGGCTCTTCGCCATCATTGCCGCCAGATCGGCCGTACGGCAGGAGTAGCCCCATTCGTTATCGTACCAAGTGACCACTTTGACGAAGTTGCTCTTTTCCTTGCCGAGCACCATCGTGAACTGCAGGTCCACCGAGGAGGAGTGCGGGTCGCCCTTGTAGTCAATGCTGACGAGCGGCTCATCGACAGCCTGCAAAATGCCTTTGAAGCGCGGCTCCTTGGCCACGGCACGGAAGAGGTCGCGTAGTTCCTCGGTGGTGGTTTCCTTTTCAAGCTCGACGGTGAAATCCACAATCGACACGGTGGATACCGGTACACGCAGCGCATAACCGTCAAACTTGCCCTTGAGGTCAGGAATGACCAGCGAGATGGCTTTCGCTGCACCAGTGGTGGTGGGGATGATGCTCATCGCCGCGGCACGTGCGCGTCGCAGGTCGGAGTGGGGCAGGTCGAGAATCTTCTGGTCATTGGTATAGGCGTGGATGGTGGTCATGAATCCGCGTTTGATAGTGAACTTGTCGTGTACGACCTTAGCCGCAGGCGCAAGGCAGTTCGTGGTGCAGGACGCATTGGAAACGATATGGTGTTTCTTTGGGTCGTATTGATCCTCGTTCACGCCCAACACGATGGTCAGGTCTTCACCTTCAGCGGGAGCGGAAATGATGACTTTCTTCGCGCCGCCCTTGATGTGATTGACCGCGCCCTTGACGGTCTTGCCCTTCTTGTTCACGCCGTCTTCCTTGATGGTGAACAATCCCGTGGACTCGACAACGATATCCACACCGAGTTCGCCCCACGGAATGGCGGCAGGATCCATCTCTTTAAAGGCTTTGATCTTCTTTCCGTCGATCAGGAGCCCGTCGTCGGCGACTTCCACTTGGCCGTTGAAGCGCCCGTAGTTCGAGTCGTATTTGAGCAGGTGCGCCATCGTCTTCAGGTCGCCGATGTCGTTGAACGCGACCACTTCCAATTCTTTCGGGTACATATCGCGGATTGCCTTGAGAACCTGGCGTCCGATGCGTCCAAATCCGTTAATACCAACTTTTACTGTCATGGGAAAATCCTCCAATTAAGATTTATCACAGAGAATTCATCTCTGGTTATTTGTAACCAATTGATTTTACTTCTTTAAGTCCGATTTGTGAATTTTATAACTGTCTGTGTTTTGGGTGATGAATGTCAGGACAGTTCCGCTCCTCCCTACTCCGCTGATTGATTCTGTTTCCTGATGCAGGATTCTGGCTGGACTATCCCGCCTACGACAACGGACCAGTCCGCTCGTAGAAAATATCCACAATCACCTGCGCCAGTTTGACAGCGTCATGGCGCCAGGGATGTCCATCGTCCGTCAAATCGGCGCAATGCGTACGCTCGTCAGATAACGTCCTCTCGTCCGCGCGGACCCACACAGATGCAGGACCGACATCCCCCTCATAATTATCATTGCATAAAATAATATCGAACAGATCTTCGCCCACATGCCCCTCCAATGCGCGGACATGGTCGAAGCAGGTGAACGCATCCGTTTCACCGGCTTGTGTGGCGATATTACAGACGTATATCTTGAGGGCGCGGCTGGCATGGATGCCCGCCAGCAGGTCACGCACCAGCAAATTGGGCAGAATGCTCGTGTAAAGGCTGCCCGGTCCAACCACGATGATATCTGCGTTCAAAAGCTCTTTGATCGCCGGCGGAAACGCGGGCGCATTATCCGGCTCAAGCCATACGCGGCGCACACGCCCCGCCATTTCGGGAATCCTGCTCTCCCCCTCCACGCGCACTTCATTCAGCGAATGAGGCAGTTCCATCGACGCAATCAATTTCACATTATTCAACGTGGATGGAAGCACGCGGCCGTTTACCGAAAGCACGCGCCCAGATTCGACCACCGCATCTTCAAAACTGCCGGTAATATCCGCCAGGGCGGTAATGAACAGGTTTCCAAACGAGTGCCCTTCGAGGTCGGATGAGCCGCTAAAACGGTATTGGAATAACTGCGTGAGCATGTCCTCGTCGTTCGAAAGCGCGGCAAGGCAATTGCGAATATCGCCGGGTGGAAGAATTCCAAAACTTTCGCGCAACCGGCCGGAGGAACCGCCATCGTCCGCGACAGTGACGATGGCCGTCAGGTTGCCCGTGTGTTCCTTCAAACCGCGCAGAAGCGTGGAAAGCCCATGCCCGCCGCCAATGGCAACAATCCGCGGTCCACGCTCGCGGCGGCGAAAACCTGTCAGCTGATCAAATACATCGGAACCAGGGCGCAGGAACGGTCTAAGCAGGGAGCGGTTAAGCTGTAAAATGCCGTAGATGACGAGTCCGACCCCCAATCCGCCAAAAATAACCGCGCGCCAGATGCGCGGGAGAAATCGCAGGGATGCATACGAGAGAAATGCAAGCAAAGTCTGGTCGGTGGAATCTGTGCGATAAAGATCGATCAAAATGACGGCAAAACCAAGCCCCAGCAATGTGATGCCGAGCATGACAAAAACAAACCAGCGCTTGATGCCCAACCCCGGGCGAAACCAGCGCGGCATGCCCCGCAGGGTTTGCCAGGTACGTGTAAAAAGACCGTTTTGCATGAAAATGATGATAGCAGGGTTGGCAGGTTCAGTCAAACGCGCGGGACGCTCGGACGCTCGGATAATGGCGTACGGTATAATTGTGCCCATGCACACAATCATCGCAGTTGACATTGGCGGCACACAAATGCGTGCCGCTTCTTATGCGCCTGATAAACTCAAACCCATAAAACTAAAAAAAATAGCCACACTAGCCTCCGAACCCGGTGGTTTGGAACGCCTCAAGCGGGTCATTGAGGAAGTGTGGCCCAATGGCGACAGTGTGGATGCGATTGGGCTGGGATCGCCTGGTCCGCTTGACCCGCATACGGGTTATTTACTTGCCCCGCCCAACAACCCGGAATGGCATAACTTTCCACTTGCGCCGAAAGTTTCCAAACATTTTGGAGTAAATGCCTATCTTGATAACGATGCCAATCTTGCAGGGCTGGCGGAATACCGCTTCGGCGCGGGAAAGGGGCATCATGATGTATTGTATATCACGGTCAGCACAGGGATCGGGGCCGGCGTGATCATCCAGGACAGGTTATTGCAGGGTCATCACGGCCTCGCCGCGGAATTGGGCCACAGCATCATCGACCCGGACGGACCTCCTTGCTCCTGCGGATATAACGGCCATCTCGAGTCGTTCTCGTCGGGACCCGCCATCGTGAAATATGTGCTCGGGGAATTGGAAGCAGGCGCGAGGTCTGTTTTGAATCGTCCCGGCAAGAGCGGGCAGGATGACAGTTTGACGGCGCGGGATATTGCGGATGCTGCGCATCAAGGGGATGTGCTTGCGATCAAAGCCTATCAACGCGCAGGAGAGTATCTTGGCATCGGAGTCGCATCCTTTCTCCACGCCTTCGACCCGTCCATCGTCATCTTTGGGGGAGGCGTTTCACAAGTCGGAAATTTATTATTTGATTCCTTTCACATAAGCCTGAAAAAGCATGTATTTCACCCGCGGTATCTGGATGGATTGGTCATTACAAAGGCGGAACTGGGTGATGATGCAGGGCTGCTTGGCGCGCGAGCGCTGGCAGAAATGAAAATAAGTTCGTAGGAAACAATACAAGGAGCATGGCATGACAAAAATTAATTTACCCGGGGAAAAAGCCCGGGCAATGATCGAGCGGGACCACAAGGTGATCTCGCCTTCCTATCCGAGGGGCTATCCGTTCGTGATGGATCACGGGAAAGGCAGTGAAGTGTGGGACGTGGACGGCAACCGTTTTTTGGATTTTATGGGCGGCATTGCCGTGGTCGCAACCGGGTACTCACACCCGCAGGTGGTAAAGGCAATTCAGGAACAGGCTGAAAAGTTCATTCACATATCCTCGGATTTTTATCACGAGAACTGGATCCGGCTTGGCGAAAGATTAAATGAAATCGCGCCTTTCAAGGAAGATGCCCTTTCGTTCATGACGAATTCGGGGACCGAAGCCGTCGAAGCGGCGATCAAACTTGCGCGCTACCACACCAAACGCACAAACTTCATCGGGTTCACCGGTGCGTTCCACGGACGCACGATGGGTGCGGTCACATTTACGGCCAGCAAGGCGAAGTATCACGGCGGATTCTATCCGCTGATGAACGGCGTGACCCATGCGCCGTTCCCGAATCCCTACCGTCCGGTCTTGGAAAGGCGAAAAGGCGAGGATTACGGGGAGGCGGTGGTGCGCTATATCGAGGAGGAAATCCTTGCGCAGATCCTGCCACCAAAAGATGTGGCGGGCATTCTGGTCGAGACCATCCAGGGCGAAGGCGGCTACATTGTTCCTCCGGACGGTTTCTACCCGGCCCTACGCAAGCTGTGCGATCAACACGGTATTCTGTTAATCCTCGACGAGGTGCAATCCGGGATGGGACGCACCGGCACATGGTGGGCGATCGAGCATTTTGGCATTGAGCCGGATATCCTCACCTCCGCAAAAGGGATTGCCTCCGGCATGCCGCTCGGCGCATGCATCGCGAGAAAATCCGTGATGAACTGGGAGATCGGCACGCATGGCAACACGTACGGGGGCAACCCCGTCTCCTGCGCGGCTGCGCTGGCGACGATTGATCTTGTCGAAAAGGAATTCATGCAGAACGCCAGGGATGTCGGTGAGTATGCAATGGATGCCCTCGAGGAAATCCAAGCGCGTCATCCGGTCATTGGGCAGGTGCGGGGCAAGGGATTGATGATCGGCGTGGAATTCGTGAAGGACCGTGAGACAAAAGAAGCCGCCAAGGAATTGACGGATCGTTTCGTGGACCTGGCCTTCGAGCGTGGCTTGCTGACGCTTTCCTGCGGCAAAAGCGTGATCCGCATTGCGCCTCCACTGGCGATCACCAAAAGTGAAATGGATGAGGGGTTGAAGATCTTCGAGGATGCGCTGACGGCGGCAGAAAAAGAGATGATGTAGCAGACGGCAATAAAAAAAGACCTTTGAGCATGGGATCTCAAAGGTCTTTTTGATTCAGATCGTTCGCAGGACTAGCGTCCCATGCCCGGTTTTTCGGAGGCTTGCCCCGCCGTCACGTGTATCAACACGGCGCGGACGGCGATACGGCTGGCGTACGTGTCGTTCGCTTCGATATAGTTTTCACATGTGATCAATGTCAGCCAGGGGTCCTTTTCGGATTTGAGCGCGGTGGTGTTCGACGGGCTGACCGTTCGGTTCTCGCGCACTTCGTAAGTATAAACAGAGCCATATGCATGGACAATGATCCTGTCACCCCAGCGCAGGTTGCCTAGCTGGGCGAACGGACCGGTGGTCCCATCCGGCAGGACCACGTGCCCGGTCAGCGCGCTGTTGCCGTTCCAGCCGGGGAAGGCTGTGCCATCCAGCCACCCGGCATCCCTCCACAACCAGGAAACATCCCAGTCGCCGTCCACCAGCGGCACACCCACGATGGGGGTCTTCACGCCAAGGCTGGGAATCTCCAACCACACATCGGCGGTTGAATACAGTTTCTCCTTTGGCTGTTCGGGCAACGCTGTGACCTGTCCGGGGGCAAAGCCGGTGGCTGGCAGGAGCGATGGCAGCCTGCGCCTCTCCCCGCCGCCTGCCGGCGCGGGGGCGGTGATCGTTACGCTGTCGGAAACCGAATAAATATCCACACCATTGGGCGGGTCGTACCAGCGCTCATGCGAACGGTCGTTGTAAATCGAGCGGCGAATCGGAAGCCCGTCGAGTCCGGGGTCGATTTCCAGCGAGGTCCACTCGACGCGGGCAACATTGGTCGCGGGTGAATTGAGCAGGATGGCATTGAAAGTGATGGTTGAGGTTTCGCCCAGCGGGAATTCCTCCCAGAAGAAGATCAAGTCGGTGGTGGTGGCTCCGGGATTGCAGTAATCTGTCGCGGGCGTATCCGGCGCCAGACCGCTGGTGTATTGGACAGTACACTGGACATACTGAAGGTTGGGCGGAAGGATATCCGTCACGATCACGTCGAAGGCATCCGTCTGGCTTTGCGGGGTGGTGTGATAGATCTCAAGGGTGAACTGAACCGGTGTGCCCAGAGGGACATTCGCTGTGGGAGTGGCGGTTTTATCTATATCCAGGAACGGCTCGATGATCTCGACCTCGGTCGCGCTGACGGAGAATGAACCGCCTGTCCAAGCCCAGGTGGCGCTGTTGGTCAGCTCCACGCCGCTTTGATTCTCAATTACATCCAGGGCAATCGCACGATACTCAATAACAATGCTGTTGGCGGTGGTTTGGGCCGGAAGATCTCCAAGCGCAAACTCCACCAATCTGCCGGGATTTGCGGGATTTGCCGGGGAGTCGCCAGAGTCAGTCACAGCAGAGACTGTCGGCGGACAAACGGAGGCGGTCGCATCCACACCGGCCACGGTCACGGAAATACAATCCACAAAGGCAAGCCCCTTTTGCATACGGTCCGTGATGGTCACATCCGTCAACGGAATGCCCAGCGGTAGGTCAATACGAACTTCATAGGTTATTATCTCGCCGATGGTGACATTCAAACCGCTGGTGTGCAATTCGCTGGTGCCAAGAATGGATTTGGAAAAACCGGTGTTGGTGACAAAGCCAAAGTCCACGGTGGGGTTTGTGGTCGTGCCGCTGGCATTCGAGACGGTATTATTGCCCTGTGCGCCGGTCGATCCGGGTGCGAGCGTCACTACATTGCTCCTGACCTGGCCAATCGGCTCGCCCACACCATTATCGTTCTCATCCGTGTTTGTGTTCGGTCCGGTTGTATCCGCCCCATCGGCGGTATCCACGGTGCTGGCGTAACCAACAGGCGGTGTCACAATGACGATATAGTCTCCTTGCGGCAAACCAGTGAAGAAATACAACCCATTGACGCCGGTGGTCACGCCGCCGGAAGCATCATCTGTTGTGCCCAACACGCCATCCGGTCCGATGGTTATTTCTGTCGTGCCGTCGCTTGCAAACAATTGAACCGTTGCCCCCTGAAAAGGCGTGTCGCCTGCATCATTCAAACCATTTCCATTGACATCGAGGAATACCAGATTTCCAAGTTCCAAACGATAGAATCCAAAATCCACTGTCATATTGGCACGTCCATCCGGCTGGGATCCCTGTCCAACACCAGTTTCCAGGTCGCTTTCACCGGTCGGCTCCACGGTGCCGGGTCCAAGCGTTATTGCAAGGGAAACCACAGCACCATCGAATGAGCCGCCGGTTTGCAGAGTGCCATTATCGTCACTGTCCGCATTGTTGTCCGGATCCGCTGCAGTTGTTTCGCTGATCACCCCGCTTCCATCCATCGAGGTTGCCGATGACCAGTAGCCTTCCAACACACCACCAGTAGCGAAATTCGATGAGGGGATGACAACCACATAGTCGCCGGGGAAGAGATTATCGAACAGGTAATACCCGCCGTTGGCGGTCGTGTCCGTGGCCAGCACGGCCCCGCTTGGGTTTCCGCTGCCATCTGCTGCATACAACTCAACGGTCACCCCGTTCACGCCCACTTCTCCTGCACCGATCTGGTTGTTGTTATCCGTATCGAACCATACGCGATTGCCTAGCGAGAACAGGGTGGCGACAAAACCAAAGTCCATGGTGGGATTTGTGGTCGTACCGCTGGCATTCTCCACAGTATTCCTGTTCTGCGCACCGCTCGAACCCGGCACCAGGCTTACAGGAGCGGAGAATATTTCACCTTCCCCAACGCCAATGCCATTATCGTTGTCATCCGTATTGGTGTTCGGATTGGCGTTATCTGCGGAGTCGAAGGTATCAATCGTGCTGGATACGCCGGCGGGTGTGGTGACGCTGACAATATAGTCGCCGGCCGGCAGGCCGGAGAACAGATATAAGCCGGATGCATCCGTGGGCATGCCGCCGGTCGTATCATCTGCCGTGCCGAGAATTCCGTCCGGACCGATAGGAATCTCGCTGGAGCCGTTTGAAGCGTATAAACGAACGATGGCCCCTGTAATCGGCGTATCGGTACCGTCAAAAGTGCCGTTGGTATTTGCATCCAGGAACACAAGATTCCCAACTTCCATACGGTAGAAGCCGAAATCCACAGTCATGTTTGCGCGCCCATCCGGTTGATTACCCTGCGAACCCCCATCCAGGTCACTTTCGCTGATGGGTTCGGTTAATCCATTGGGACCCAGTGTGACAGCCAATGAAATGACCGCGCCATTGAACACACCGCTTATCTGGCGCGTGCCGTTATCGTCCGAGTCAAAGTCATCATCCGCCGTACCGGGTAGTCCATCCAGCCCAAGGTCAGGGTCGGGAGCGGGGGTTTCCGTTGCAGCGCCATTCGCCAGGATACTGGTCGCAGATGACCAATAGCCAACCAAGGATTTGAAGGGGTCCGCCGGGCCGCCATCGATAAAGTTATCCAAAGTGATGACGACAACATAGTCACCGGGAGCGAGATAATCGAACAGATAATAGCCGCCGGCGTTTGTGACGGCTGTGCGCGGCGATCCATCGGCGATCACAGCCGTGGTTGGGTTGCCACCCGCATCGGCATGATAAAGCGCAACCTGAACGCCGGGGATGCCGGTTTCGCCCGCATCGATCAGGCTGTTGTTGTTCGTATCGAACCACACACGGTTGCCAAGCGCATAGGCCTCCACAAAGCCAAAGTCTATCGTCAAGTCGCTGTTGCCGTCTGTTTCGCCATATCGACCGCGTGAGTTGGCACCGTCCCCGGCAGTGGGATTGTGCCCGAGCGTAGTACTGGTATTCCCGCTGCCGGTTTCGCCGGTGGGCATACCGGATAAAGAATTGGCAGTCAGGTTAATGGAGGTGGAAATAATTCCATAGGGCGAACCCGACGGAGTAGGATCAGAACGGTCTATCCCATTATCACGGCTGTCCGTATTATTTGAGGCGTTATCCACGTAGCCGGTACTGCTGGTGTATCCATACAGGGCGGAATAGGCTCCGATGGAATCGAAATTATCAGCATCCACACCGACAATGTATCGACCGGGCGGCAGGTTGTCGAACAGGTAATAGCCGTTGGAGTCGGTCACATCCCAGGCAATCCAATCATCGCTGGCATCATTGAGCACTCCAAGATCGTCAGGCTGTCCATCATTATTAGTATCACGATACAGGCGTACCAGCGCATTAGCAACAGGCAGTTCAGCAACATCGAAAATGCGGTTATTGGTATTCGTACCCGCGCCAGTGTCAAACCAAAGATAATTTCCGATGCTGCGCGGTGTACGGACAAAGCCAAAGTCAATTGTCAGGTTGCTGTTGGCGTCCGTCTGACCGTAATTGCCGCGATTCTCCGGACCGTATGTGCCGCTGTTATTGATATCGATTTCGTTCCCGGGCGTGAGCGGTTCGGTGCCATATGCCATCGTGATGAGGGGGCTGGTGACGCCCGTCGAGGCAGGGTTGGCGGCATCTATGCCGTTGTCGTTCATGTCAACGAAGTCATCGGCAGGGGGCGTGCGGTCATAGCTGCTGATGTAGAACCGCAACGGGGAACCGGCAGTAAAATTCGAGGTGGGGATATGGACGTAATAGTTGTCGCCGGGCTGCAGGCGGTCGAAGAGGTAGTAGCCGTTCGCGTCAGTTGTGGTAAAACGGATGAAAGTATCGGGGGTTGGACCGGAAACCTGCAACCCCGCTGTGCCGTTCGTATCACGCCAAAGTTCGACGCGCACATTTGCAGCGCCGGGCTCCGTGCCGTCTTGGATGCCGTTGTTGTACCCTTCACGGAAGGTTGCTTCGCCTGCGCCGCTATCAAACCAGACGCGGTTGCCAAGACTCATGGGCGGGATGAAACCAAAGTCAATCGTCATGTTACTGGTAGCGTCGGTTTCCCCGAAGCGGCCAATATGATCCGGCCCGTCGCCTGTAGTGGGGTTGAAGCCTGGCGCCATGCTGGTGTTCATGCTCAGGTGGCTTTCACCCAACGGTTCGTCCACTCCGCGGGCAAGCACGATCACGCCGCTGCGAACACCCTGCGTTTCAGGCAAATCGGTATTAATTCCGTTATCGTCGCTGTCTGTATTCGGTATGCTGGTATTACCAGGTACTCCAACGTTTTCAGTGCCGGTCGGGTGGCTGCTATACCAGCCGCGCAGGACACCCGGGGCAGTGGGCAGGGGTCCAGCAGGGCCGTCGGGATCAAACGAATCAGTAAAGTTACCTGCACTTACCACGACGTAATAACTGCCCGGGTCGAGGTTGTCGAACAAGTAAAAGCCGCCATCATCGGTGATGTCAAAGCGAATCAGTTCATCCGGAGAGAGATTGCCATCCAGGTTGCCGTCGCGATATAGATCAACCCGCGCGCCGACCACCGGCAATTCATTGGGCTGGCGGATGCCGTCATTGAGCACCCCCCCGCCCGTGCCATCATCGAACCACAAATGATTGCCAATACTGAAGGGAATATCCGTACCGCCGAAGAAGCCGAAATCGACAGTCAGGTCGCTGTTGTAGTCGCGCTCACCATTCAAACCGCGCCGGGTTCCAGCTGGACCGTCATGGTCATTGGCAGACAGATCGCTTTCAGCCTCGGGTTCATCTCCAGGTGACAGGGTGATGATCGGGCTATAGACCGACTGCCCCGGGAGGGCCGGGTCGCGCCCGTGATCTTCACTGTCCACGTTTGCATCGAGAGGGGCGGTGGTGTACTTGGCATCCGGAGGAGTGCCGGTGCTGCTGCGCAAGTCTGCGAGCGGCTGCCCGACGTTAAAGTTACTCTCTGGAATCCCGACAATGTAATTACCGCCAGGCAGGTTGCTGAACAGATAATATCCCCCGCTGTCGGTGGTTGTGGAAGCGATCGGTGTCAGGTTGTCGGGGATGCCGTTATTGTCCACGTCCACACCTTCATACAGCTCCACCAAAACTCCCGCGATGCCGGGGTCGGTATCATCCGGCGGGTTGATGGTTCCGCTGTTGTCGGAGTCGCGCCAGACACGGTTGCCGATACTGAAACGTTCGGGGATGGTAATGCCCACCTTGCGCGGTTCGGAGGCCAGCAAGTCACGGATATTGCTGAGCAAATCTGTATACGACCCAACATGCGAAAAGGAATTCCAGGCAATTTCGTACGACTGGGCATCGTCATTATTGAAGACACCAACCAGGGGCGAATCCTTGGGAATGGACATCGGCACGCTGAAGCGCACGATATTGGTCGGGTCACCTTCCGCATACGGGGCAATGTCTTCGCCGCTGTTGAGACGGATGCGATAGGAGCGAACCGTGCTCCAATCGACAATGGATGCCGCAGGAAGCCAGGTATTGTTACATGCTGCAGGAACCAAATCCCCGGGGTTTTGGTTGAAGACTTCCGGGCGGCATGGGTTGGTGGTCAGGTTATATTCAATGGTGAAATCGGAGTCGATCAAACCGGCCCCACCCAGAAATACAACCGGGTCGGTCATCACTGGGCGGAATTCCGAAAGGCGGGCCGAACTGGCCAGCGTGCCCCCGGAACCATTGTCACCGAAATAGGGAAGGATGTCATAGAGCACATAATTCAGCATATTGACGTTGCCGTCATTGAAAATACGCAGCTGATATTCGAAGTCATCCAAATCTGCCGCACCAGGCGGTGGCGCTAAGTACTGTCCCGGATTCAACGCACCTTCCGGGTAGGCTTGCGAAATACACGGGAAGCGTGTAAACGGGTTGCTGCCAAACAAGCCAGATGTGCCCCCATCCGGGCAGGATGGATCGGGCAGGAAGGTATCCATACGGACGACTGTGCTGTTGACAGCGGCAACACTGCGTATCCATTTTTCACCGCGCAGGGCGGCGGATCGGTCAACAACATAAGTATCCACATTAACACAAGTGTCCAACACTCGTGTACCGATCTCACAATATATCTCCACCGAATCGGTATCAACAGACAACGTATTGGTACGGGTGCCGGGTAGTTGTCCGCGAGGGATGCGGGCAAAGAATTCCACTGTCAGCAGGTTGCTGCCAAGCAGCTGTTCGTTCACCGTCAGGCCGGAAAACTCCCACAGAAGCGTCTGCCCGGCCCCAGGGTTGGGTCCGCTGCGGGTGAAATTGACAGAAGCCCCCCCGGGAAGCGGTGCACCGTTCAAGCGCACGTTGCCATCCCGAACAAAGATCAGATCATCGGGGAGGGTATCCAGAATCGTGGGGTTAACCAGCGGCGCCGAGGAACGTTCCGTCATGTCGACGGTCAGAACATAACGCAGGGTGTCTCCGGGCAGAATCGTGGCATCCGAGACAAAGGTATTGATGTCCGGATCCTCCCATTCATCCCAGGCTCTGCCGGGCGTTTCGTTTTTACTCACACGCAGGCTGACGTAATCACCGCGCACAAGCATCCCCTCATTCGCGCACGGGTCGGTGACAGGACCACCAGCGTTGGTGCGTGTGACATAGACACAGTTGGTATAAGTGGTGTCAACTACAGCCGCCGGCATTGGCGTCCCGGATGGCGGATCGGCAACCGTTGGGACGGCACGGGGAGTAACACGGATTTCAGGCCTGCTCGAAAATCCCCAAACGTAGGGGAGTCCGGGGGTATAGAAAGTGTCGCCGTCCACATCGTATTCGAACCGCCAGCGCACATTCGTGATGTTTGCAACAGGCGCGGCAAATACGGCATTCGTGTTGTAACTAACAGGTTGGCCGGGGAAAGCGGTCCAGGTACTGCCATTATTGGTTGAATACTCGACATAAGCGCGGACGTAATAGAAATCAACGCTCCAGGTACCACTGGTAACACTTGTGACTTCCAATTCGGGCGGAAGGTTGTCAATCAGGGTGACATCATTGGCAGGATAATTCGTGCCGTTGGTGTTCAAATCAAGAACAAAACGCGCCGTGCCGGTAATACCCACCGGGTCGCCTGCATCGCCTTTGCTGTAAGTGGGGACATCCACAATATTGATGATGTCATGCGTAATGGATGAAGCGGGGGGCGCAAAACAGTCCGGGCAGGGATCCCCATTTGAATCCGTATAACCTGCAATAACACCGGCAGAATTCGTCAATTCATCGCCGATGTTGAAGGCTGTAGATGGATAGAGAATGGTAACAAAACGATTGATGCAGCTTGGAGGGTAGAGAGGACCCGCAATGGAAGGCCAGGTGACAACGCCGCCGCTCTCCGTCCCGCCATTACTGGCAGAAACAAAGACCGCACCCGCAGGCAGGGTATCGGAAAACACAACGTCCGTCAGCGCCGCGATGCCTCCGGAAGGAGGCGGAACCGGACACAGCCGAAGCTGGTAGGTCACATCGGTATCGACGGTAGGCTCGATGACAGGCGCGATGCGGGTCTTGGTTAATTCCCAACTGGGGGAAACCCCTCCAATTTCAATGGGCGGCGCGGAAGCAGGGACCGCATTCTGCCAGCTGACCGGACCCGGCGGGTCAATTCGTCCATTGACCGTGTTATTGATGAAAGCCGGCAACGGGCGGAAATCCTGGCTGACCCGCACAACAATCACAGCATCATATTGAGTGCCATCCAGCAGATTATTATCTGCCTTGGTAATGGTAACAGTTCGGGTACCGGAATTGTATCCAATGTTAAACCCGCTTGGCACCGAGGAGTTGGGCGGCGGGAGATAATCCAATCCGTCTTGCAGCACATCGGTAATTTCCATTTCCCCGCAGGAGGTCGTCAGGCTGCTGCACTCCCAGCGAATGCGGTAGCGGATCACATCACCCACCTGAACCTCGGTGACCCCATCATCAACAGTTTTTGTCAGGATCAGTTGCGGCTCTCCATCGCGCAGGGGGGCAGGGTCAATTGGCAATGGCTCGCCAATTTCAGACGCCGGCGCAGCAATAACATCGCCCGCAGGCATGAATATCACAGCCTGCGTCAAAACCAGCGCCAGCGCCACACCTAAACGGAGGAATGAATGAGAACGAAAAAATGAAAAAAATGCCAAGCGCATAGCTGTCTCCTACAGTTTTTCACCTGGGCAAATACCCAAGTCATTAGATATCTATCTGCCGCACCTATACCTACATCGTTACAGCTTTAAGCATGGGTAAACTTAATAAACTGCACGTTGAATTCTAAAGTCCGGCTTATATAAAAAAAACAGCAAAACTGGTTACGGCCGGTTTCGCTGTTCTGCTCGCCACTACCCGTCCAAAACAACTGGAAAAGCGACCAACTTCAGGTAGGGGGTCGTGGCATCCGTAGAAAATTAATATTTGTATCATTTTATAGGAGATTAGTACTATGGTCAACCCCGCCAAACAACAAAAATGTCAGGAAACCCTGCCTGCACATCTGCGCTAACAGAACTCATACACCCGCCTCCCCTGCGCGGTGATAAAATATTAAAATCCATGTCCATCATCCCTTCCATGCTGCCGGATTTTCGCGTCCGGCAGCGGGATTACCTGCTCGAAATCTCGCGCGCGCTTACCCAGGAACTCGACCTCGAGAAACTGCTGGCGCGTATTTTGCACATTTCGATCGAAATGCTGGCCGGCCAGGCGGGACTCATCGCTCTTAAACACGCCGACGGCTGGCGCGTGGCAACGGCGCACGGCATTGCCCCGGCATTCCTCTCCTACCTAACCCCATTGCTCGCCGAGGAAAAAGTCCGTGAACTGGACGTGCGCGAGCTCAACCGCATGTTGAAGGAATTGACCTACACGGCCAGCATGGGTCTGCTCAACGGAACGGGTCTGCCGCTTGCCACGCACGGACAGGTCATCGGCGTGATCTTCATCTTTCGTAATTATGCAGACCTGTTCACCCCCAATGACCGTGTCCTTTTGCAGTCCTTTGCAGACCAGGCTGCCATTGCCGTCTTCAACGCCCAGCTTTATGGACAGGTCTCGTACGAAAAGAAACGGCTCGATGCACTCCTCGACTCCGCCGCAGACGGCATCCTGATCCTCGATTCAAACCTGATGATCGAACGCTGTAACGAAGCCTTTGAAAAACTCCTCGGGCGGACGCGCGAGGAAGTCACAGGCGAACCGCACAACGAGATTATCCAGTGGAAAAAGGAACCGCAAGGCAGGACACTCGAAGAATCGGCCGCAAATGGCTGGCCCCTGACGCCCAATGCAACCCTGTATGTGGAAGGCGATCTCGAACGTCCGCTTCCGCCGCCGCTTCCCGTCGGAATCACCTATGCGCCCCTGTTTTCGGAGGAAAATAAACTTCGCAATGTCATCGTCAGTGTGCGCGACATCACACACTTCAGAACTGCGGATGAACTCAAAGCGACCTTCATTTCGATCGTCAGCCACGAACTGCGCACACCTGTCGCCCTGATCAAGGGGTATGCGTCCACTCTGCGGCGCGACGATGCAAAATGGGACAAGCACACCATCAGCGATTCGCTGGCGGTCATCGAAGAGGAGGCGGATCGTTTGTCCAAGTTGATCGATGACCTGCTGGATGCCTCCCGCCTGCAGGCCGGAGGTCTCAGCTTGAACCAGGCGGATGTAGCCCTGCCCAGCCTTGCGCTAAGAGTGACCGAACGTTTCGCACCGCAATCACCAAAACACCGCCTCATCACCGATTTCCCTGAAAAATTCCCGGTCATCCTTGGCGACGAGAATCGGCTGGAGCAGGTGATCGCAAACCTCGTATCCAATGCCCTAAAATACGCAACCGAGGGTGAGATAAAGATCAGCGGCACAGCGCGCCCGGAACAGGTGATCGTGTGTGTCAGCGATGAAGGACCCGGCATAGAGACCAAGGACATCCCGCATATTTTTGACCGCTTCTATCGCTCGACCAACGCCGTAAAACAGACCAAAGGCGCCGGGTTGGGATTGTATCTGGCGCGCGCCATTGTGGAAGCCCACGGCGGACGCATCTGGGCCGACCCCAAACCGGAATCCGGCGCGAGGATCTGCTTCTCCCTTCCAAGATAATACGCCCCCGACAGGGGTTAAAGGCGGCATGGCCGCAAAACACATCAGGACCGAAACCTCAAATGGTAAAATCAATCCACAAATCAACATAAGGACAATCTCACATGCCCAAGACCATCCCGCCACGCAATACGATAGAGAAGCAATACACGTGGAACGCTGAAAGCGTTTTTAAGTCCGACAAGGAATGGGAAGCTGAATTACAAAGTATTTTGAAGGACATCCCCAGCATCAAAAAATACCAGGGGAATTTGGGGACATCGCCGCAGACCCTGCTCGAAGCGATGCAAACCATGGAAGCGTTGATGAAACGCGTCATGCATGTATATATGTATGCGGCCTTCTCATACAACGTGGACACCACCGACCAGAAAGCCACCGCCATGCTCGGCAAGGCGCAGGGCATGTATGGCCAGGTGGCCGGCGCGATTTCATTTATCAACCCTGAACTGCTCCAGATCGGCAAATCCACGCTTGACGACTGGATGAACACCAACGAGAAACTGGGCGTGTACCGTCAGAGCATTCGAGACCTCTTCCGCCAGCAGGAGCATGTCCGCTCCAGCGAGGTGGAGGAACTGCTCGGCATGTTGTCCGACCCGCTGAGCGGCGCGGATAACAGCACCAGCATGCTGGTCAATGCGGATTTCAAGTTCGCACCCGCCAAAGACAGCAAGGGCAGAAAGATCGAAGTCACACAGGGAAATTTCCACACTGCCCTGATGGAAGACCCGGATCGCAAGGTTCGGCAGACCGCGTTCGAGAGCTACATGGACAAGCACATCGAGTTCAAGAACACGCTTGCCACCAATCTCGCAACGTCCATTAAAAACAATGTCTTTTTCATGCGGGCACGCGAGCATACCTCCACCCTGGAAGCATCCCTGTTCAATAACAACATCCCCGTGGAAGTGTTCCACAACCTAATCGACACCTTCCAAAAGAAGCTCCCCGTCTGGCACCGCTATTTTGAGATCCGCCGTAAGGCCTTGAAACTGAAAGAGGTCACCTACTACGATATGTGGGCCCCCATTGCAAAGAAAAAGCCAAAGGTTCCCTTTGAAAAGGCAGTCGACCTGATCTCGGAAAGCCTCGCCCCGCTTGGCGGGGAATACGTGGATACGCTTCGCAAGGGATGTCTCGAAGAGCGCTGGGTGGACCGCTATCCCAACAAAGGCAAGGCCAATGGCGCATTTTCCTACGGCGCGCCGGGTACGCATCCGTTCATCATGATGTCCTATACGGATGAGGTGGGCAGTATGAGCACCCTTGCGCATGAACTTGGCCACTCCATGCATTCCCACCTCACCTGGAAGAACCAGCCGATGGCCTATTCGAGTTATTCGCTTTTCGTCGCCGAAGTCGCATCGAACTTCAACCAGGCGATGATGCGCGGTCATTTGCTCAAGACCATCACCGACAGGAACTTCCTGATCGCCTTGATCGAGGAAGCCGTCGGCGGAAACTTCTTCCGATATTTCTTCCAGATGCCGACGCTGGCGCGCTTTGAGCTGGAGACGCATCAACGGGTGGAACGCGGCGAACCCCTGACAGCCGATTCGATGCAGGACCTGATGGCGGACCTGTTCGCCGAGGGATTTGGCCCCAGGGTGAAAGTGGACCGTCCGCGCGTGGGGATGGCCTGGTCCACATTCCCCCACCTCTTCGCGGATTATTATGTCTATCAATATGCAACGGGAATTTCAGGCGCGCACGCCCTTTCCAGCAGGATCCTGCGCGGTGAACCGAAGGCCGTGGAAAATTATCTCGGTTTCCTCAAGTCCGGTTCATCCGAATATCCGCTGGATGTATTGAAGAAAGCCGGTGTGGACCTGACCACGCCCAAACCCGTTGAAGAGACCTTTGCCGTGATGGAAAGTTATATTGACCGGCTGGAAGAGTTGATCGGGTAATTAATATCGTCCTTGCGAGGGCAGAAATACGCCGCCTCGCAATGACATAATTTGGAAATCGGAAACCACGAAATGCCGCAAACTACAATCGCATGTCCCCGCTGTAAACAAATGATCCAGGCGAACGTCGAGCAGTTATTTGACGTGACCGCCGACCCGCAGGCCAAGCAACGCATGTTGAGCGGACAATCCAACTTTGCCCGCTGTCAATACTGCGGATATGAGGGCCGCCTTGCAACCCCCATCATCTATCATGATAACGAGAAGGAATTGCTGCTGACCTTCTTCCCGCCGGAACTGGCCATGCCGTTGAATGAGCAGGAGAAGATGATCGGTCCGCTCATCAAGCAGGTGATGGACAAACTTCCGCCCGAAAAGCGCAAGGGGTATTTGCTCAGTCCGCAAGCCAACCTGACCTACGAATCCATGATGGAGACCATTTTGGGCAAGGAGGGCATCACCTCTGAAATGATCAAGGGTCAGCAGGAACGTGTCAAGTTCATGGAGCGCTTGATGCAGGTCACCACGAAGGATGTGCGTTCGGAGTTGATCAAGCAGAACGAAAAGATCATAGACGAACAGTTCTTCGCATTGTTCAGCCGCATTGCGCAAAACGCCATGCAAAGCGGACAGGAACCGGTTGCGCGTGCGTTGATCGAGATCCAGACCCAGTTGTTGGATGAGACCGAATACGGCAAAAAGTTGAAGGAATCCGTCGGGGAACTGGAAGCAGCCCAACAGGTCCTGCAGGAGGCGGGCCAAAACCTGACCCGCGAGAAACTACTGGACTTCGTCCTCGATGCAAAATCCGATGCACGCATCCGCGCCTACGTCTCGCTGGCGCGCGCCGGCATGGACTACGTCTTCTTCCAAAATTTGACCGAGAAACTCGAGAAGACCTCCGGCGAGGAAAAGACCAGGCTGGAAACCATCCGCGGCAAATTGCTGGATTTTGTGAATGAAATCGACAAGCAGCTTGAGGCGCGATTTAAACAGGCACAGCAATTTGTGGAAACCTTGCTGGAAAAGGATGACATTGAAAAAGCGACACAGGAAAATCTGGAGGGCTTTTCACAGGATACCGTGGAGGTCGTGAATCAACTACTGCGGCAGGCATCAGATAAAAACGACTACGCCCGCATGGGAAAACTGCAGAAGATGGTACAGGTTCTGCAAGCCGCAAGCGCGCCGCCGCCCGAAGTGGCATTTATCGAGCAGTTGATCCAGGTCCCCGATGAGGCGGGCATCGAAAAAATGCTCGCGGACAACGATGCGCTGGTCAACCAGCAATTCCTGGATGCCCTCAGCGGGCTGGTCGCCCAAATGGAAAGCCAGCCCGACAACCCCGAAGCCAAAGCCATGGGCGGGAAGTTGGGCGGGATCCATAAAGTGGCGTTGAAGTATTCGATGAAGAAGAATATGGGCTGATGTAAAAGGGACCGGCATTTCGAATGCCGGTCCCTTTTTTTACCTCAATCCCTCAAAGAAATCCGTCTCCAGCCTGCGGCCCCCATTCACCATGCTAAATACACGATAAAATGTCCCCTGCATGGCAAGGAGGAGAGCGGCTGCGTCTTCGTCCAATTCGGCAAGTCCGCCAAGCGAACCTGACTGGCTTTGATGACAGCGGATGGCGCGCCATGCGATGCGGCAATACTCGGATGTATCGATGCGCGTGGTGATCATCCACTCCTTCCAAGGGATTTCTCCGCGAACCTGGTCGTCCACGGGGAAGGAAATATCATCAAAATACGGCATCACGGAATGTACGAAGTTTTCATCATCCACCATGAAATACAGTTTGGAAACACGATGCGAGGTAAGATTTTCCGCGTCTTTGTACCTTGAGTCCGCGGCGCAGACGATGGCGGCCGCGGTGAACTGTCCAATGGCGATGTGGTCGGGATGCCCATAGATGCCGTCATGCGGAAATGTCACCACCACTTGCGGCTGGATTTTGCGGATGTGTGTGACGATCCTGCCAATGGCTTCAACATGGTCTGCTTTGTCCACGTCACCGTCGATGTAGCCGAGAAAGGACAGGCTCCGGATGCCAAGCAGCGCAACGGCATTCTCCAATTCCTTTGTGCGGATCCTGCCGAGTCCATCCAAACCTGGATTCTGCTCCTCGGGACCTCCCCAGCCCCTCTCTCCGCGTGAAGCGCAGACGAGGTGAGTTTCCACTCCTTCGGCGGCATACTTTGCCAGTGTGCCTCCCATACCCATCGATTCGTCATCCGGATGTGCAAAAACTGCAAGAAGCTTTAGTGTCTGTATGGTATACCTCTATTGTGGAAATACGGATTATCTTGCTGAAACTTTTTTAAGCGTTTCAGGCGTAATATTATACGCCTTTGCAAAACCCGCCACATATCGTCCGCCCTTTGGGTTGATGCGCCAGAAGTTGAAATCATCCAGATCGAACAATTGCTCCGCTTCAGGGAAGCGTGCAAGATATCGTTCTTTGAGAGGTGTGTACCCGGGTTCGCCATTCTGGATAAGTTCCGCCGTGCCACGAATGGATACCCGCGCAAGTGTCTGCGGGTCATCACGCCCGTCATCGGTTTCGGTGATCAGCAAGCCGACACGCTTGTTTTTTTGCATGTCCATGGTGTGCTGGGCGAGGCGGCTGACATGAATGTGGAACGCGGAAAAATCATCCGTGGTGATATAGGCAACCATGGAGACCTGCGGGGCTTCATCACGCAGGGTTGCCAGGGATGCGACGCGTGCCGTACGGATGATGCGAGCCAGGAGTTTTTCTGATTGAGCATCCATGTCTATAATTCACCGATCGGAGGGTTATCCAGGCGCAGACCGTGTCCGCGCACCGTGTCAATGTATTGATGACCGGGGTCCAGTACGGCAAGCCTGTCCCGCAGGCGGCGGATCAACGCATCCAGCGCCTGGTCAGACACACCCAGTGTTTGTTCCTCGCCCCAAACAACCGCCACCAGGTCGCTGCGGCTAATGACCTGCCCCTGTTTTTCATACAACATCCACAACAACTTGAACTGCTGGGCAGACAATGACGGCGCCACCTGTTGCTGGTTGACCCAAACCTGACGCGATTTCTGGTCCATCAACAAACGGCCGGGGCGAAGCCCGCCCTCTGCCAGCGGCATGGTGGCATCAGACGTGAGGAAGATGAATTGCTGGGCAAGCGCGATCCCGAGCAGGTCACCGTCCTGTAACATGACAGGCGCGCTCAACTCCGCGCCGTTATGGTTCGTCCCATTCTTGCTGCCAAGGTCTTCCAGCGTCACGCCCTCCGGGGTCGGCGTGATGCGCGCGTGAAAACGCGAGACCTGTCTGTCCTGAACGTGGATCTCGCAGGTGGCGTCACGTCCAACCATTAACGTATGGCTTAATGCCCAGCGCTGTCCCTTTAACGGACCGTCCTGTGCCACAAGAATGGGATATTCCTCTTCGTCTTCCATGATTTCCTCGACTGCTGCCGGTCTTGATTGCACATTACTTAATAACCGCAAACGCATTTATAATATAGCAGAAAAGTGGAATTCTGTGCATGATTATATTTCAAATTTCAAGATCTTAATGCACAAGTGATACACGCCGAAACCATCACAGGTTAAGACCGCAGACAGAAGTCCGCTTTCCAAACAAAAGGAGAAGATTTGCCCCAATCGTTAAAGAGCGGGGAGATCCTGCGTGACCGCTACAAGATCCGCGAGCAGATCGGGCAGGGCGGTACAGGCAGTATTTACCTTGCAGAAGACCTGCGTTTGCAAGGCCGTCTCTGTGCGCTCAAGGAAGTTGAGCACAACCAGGCTCTCCCACCCGAGGTTCTAAAACAGGCGCGCGAGCAATTCTTTCGTGAAGCTTCCGTGCTTGCACGCCTCGACCACCCCAACCTGCCAAAGGTTTCGGACTACTTTTCCGAAGGTCCGCTTGACTACCTTGTAATGGATTATGTACCGGGCAAGGACCTGCGTGAACGGATGCAGGAAGCGCGCCGCAATAAGACCTTTCTCTCGGAAAAGGAGGTCCTGCGCTGGGCTGTACAAATTGCCGATGCGCTGGATTTTCTTCATCACCAAACTCCGCCCATCATCCATCGCGATCTCAAACCAAGCAACCTCAAGATCACGCCGGGCGGAATGATAAAGCTGGTTGATTTTGGACTTGTCAAGATCATGGCGCCGGATGAGGTCACCATTACAGTCATCCAGGGGCAGGGGACTGCGCTTTACACACCCCTGGAACAGTATGGCGGGGACGACACACATACTGATCCACGTGCCGACATTTTTTCGTTCGGCGCTACTCTCTATCACCTGCTGACCAACCAGCCTCCCACGGAAGTTCGCAGGCGCTTCCTGGATACCCGCAGCCTGGTCCCGCCTCGAGAGATCAATCCCCGCCTCAGCAGCCACGTGGAGAAAGCCGTCCTGTGGGCAATGTCCCTGCACCCGGACAATCGCCCCATCAATGTCGCCACATTCCGTGACGCCCTGTTGGGCAAAGTGGAGGCGCCCTCAAAACCCGCCCTGGATCGCTCAAGTTTCGAGGCGCCGCATTTTTCCATCTTCTCATCAGAGCAGATCGCAGGCTACACCGCGATCGGGCTGTTCATACTAGGCTTTGTTTCCACACTCTTGAGATAGAAAACAGGGTTTTGGATTCGCAATCTATTCTGTCGTGGTATTCGCCTTTTCGATCATCCTGCAAAACGAACAAAGCCCGGGTGCGGATGTGGCCTGCCCGCATTTCGTACAGGCGTGCAGCGCATCCCGCTTGGTGTTCCCGTCGACAAATAATTCCCCGCTCCGCCTGGCCTCCAAAAAACGCAAATAAAAGGTAAGTTTTGCGCCGGGTCTGGCTGTCTCCAGTTGATTGAGCGTCTCTTTATAGAATATTTGCTGTGAACCTTCCGCAAATGGACACTCATCGTACATATATTCGATCCCCCGCGCCAAAGCAAAGGCGGTCATCTCGCGTTCGTAGAAACGGCACAACGGCTTGACCTTGCGTGCCAGCCCATCGGCTTCGGGCAACACAGGTCCCTGCCGCAGAAGGTATTCACTGGACCAATTCAAGGTGTTACCAAAAAGTACCGCTGCTTCATCGTCAAGATTATGCCCGGTGGCGAGGACATCATATCCAAGGTCCCTGGCGATACGGTTCATTTCATGCCGTTTTGCAAGCCCGCACACAGCACACGGCTTGCCGTGCCCACGATAGCTGATCTCCGACAGCACAGGGATCGAATGTCCGTATTCCTTCTCAATATCCACCACATGAAGTTTGAGATTATTTTCGGCAGCGAACTCTTCACTGAGACGCTGCGACTCACGGGAATAAGCGATGCCCGAGCCTGCACTGGGCAACGTCGAAGTGTCAATGCCAAGCCCCAGATACAGGCCATCCGCCTGATAGCCGAGTTGCACGAGAATATCCCACAAGGAAAGCGAATCCTTGCCGCCCGAAACCGCAACGAGAATCTTCTCTTCGCGCGTGAACATTTGGTATTTTTTTATGAAGCGTTCGGTCTGTTCGGGGACCCATGCAAGATAATGCTCCTTGCACAAAGCCAGTTTGTGCTGGCGCATGTTGACCGATGCCTTGCTTCCGCATTTCTTGCACTTCATCTCAACCGCCGGAGATCACTGCGATCAATCTAATAACATCCCCGTTCCGCAGGATTTCATCCTCCGTGATCATTTCGCCGTCCCGTGTCGCGATCACGGATTCGGGCACAATATTGCTCTTTTTCAACGCATCCAGCAGGGTCATGCCTGCCTTCGCTTCGTATTCCTTGTCCCGTAAAACCAACTTCGCGATCATCGCACTCCTTGAGGCGTCATTCTACCACGCCCAATCCCCCACTTGACATTCGTCCTCGCATGTCTTAGCATGGAACCATGCGAATCGGAATGATGGCGGACGTCTATAAGCCGTATATAAGCGGCATCACCAACTATATAGAGATCAACAAACGCTACCTCGAACTGGCCGGGCACGATGTCTTCGTCTTTACCTTTGGTGAACTTGAATATAAGGACGATGAGCCGAACATTATACGCAGTCCCGGCCTGCCGCTGGCCGATACTGGTTTTTTTCTGTCCATGCGCTACTCGCGCGCCGCAAAAAAACTCCTGCAATCCATGGATGTTGTCCATGTCCATCATCCCTTCCTGAGCGGGCGTCTCGCACTGCGCTACTGCCGACCTGTGCAAATCCCCATCATCTTCACCAACCACACCCGCTACGATCTATACGCACAAGCCTACCTGCCTTTGATGCCCGAAGAAATAAGCCATGGGCTTTTACAGGCGTACATGCCCTCCTTTTGTGATGCAGTGAACCTTGTCATTTCACCTTCGGCCGGCATGGAAAAGGTCCTGCGCCAGCTCAACGTGGAAAGCAGGGTGGAGGTTGTTCCAAACGGCGTGGAATTGAAACGCTTCCATGAAGCTGCCCCATTACCGCGCACCGAGTTTGGATTTCAGGAAGATGATATCCTGCTTGTGTACGCCGGACGCCTTGCGCCTGAAAAAAACCTGCCCTTCCTATTGAAATCCTTTGCAGGTGTTGCGCAGGCGATCCCAAACGCATATCTCCTGCTGATTGGCAGCGGCAATCCGCAGTTTGATGAGGAGATCCGCGTTCTTGTCAGCGAATTGGATCTATCGAACAGGGTCCGCTTTACAGGCAGGATCTCATACGATAAACTTCCATCTCATCTCGCCATGTGCAACGTCTTCGTCACAGCCTCCGTCACCGAAGTTCATCCGCTGTCTGTCATTGAAGCCATGGGGGCGGGACTTCCCGTTATGGGCGTCCGCTCGGTCGGCGTGGGAGACACGGTACAGGAGGGTGTTGCAGGGTTTCTTTCGACTCACGACCTGCCTGCCTTCACAGCCAAACTCACCCGCCTCTGTCTTGACCCGAACCTGCGTGCCCAAATGAGCGACTCGGCGCGAAAGGCATCCTCCGCCTTCGCCATCGAACATACCACAGCCATCATGCTCAAGCACTATGAAAAACTGGCTCACGAATCAAGACCCCACAAGAGCAATTGGCGAACCCGCTTGCGCGGGTTCATGGAACAATTCAACGCATGACAAAACATAACCAAAAGGTGGGCACATGGGGCGAGACCATTGCCGCGGAATGGTTTGCGGAACGCGGATACCAGATTATCGCCCGCAATGTGCGCACACCCTACGGCGAGATTGACATCATCGCCCGACAAGGCGATATCACCATTTTTATCGAGGTCAAAGCGCTGACAGCCAGTAAAAATTTCCAACCGGAGCATCAGGTCACTACACGCAAGCGTGAACACATGCTCAATGCCGCTCATCATTACACCGCGGAACATGAGATCGATCACTGGCAGATCGATGTCATTGCGATCGAAGGCAGACCCGGTAAAAATCCAATCATCACGCACTTTGAGAACGCTATATAATTGGTATAATTTTTAAATGCAGCCAGCAACAAGGAGATTAGTATGACAAACGTCATCGGCACCGATGTTAGTTTTTATCAGGACGACCCTCAAACTCCCGAAGGGATAGACTTTATAAAAATGCGCAGCGCCGCGGGCTATGTCATTATCCGCGCGGGTCAAAACCTATGGGCGGACCGGGATTTTAAAGTGAATTGGCGGGAGGCGAAACGCGCAGGCCTGCCACGCGGTTCCTACTGGTTCTACGACAGCCGCGTAGACCCAAGGAAACAAGCCGAATTATGGGCCTCCCTATTTGCAGGGGATTTCGGCGAACTGCCCCTCTTTGCAGACTTTGAAGATAATTATGGCGGCGCATTCAAAGGATGGAGACACTGGTACACCTTCCTCGAACGTATTAAAGAACTCGCACCCGGCAGGGAAATCGGCATTTATACCGCCTATTATTACTGGATTGAAAACACAACATCCGCCGGTATTCCCAACGCGTCGCTGGAATATTTTAAACAATATCCATTGTGGATCGCAAATTATGGCGTCAGCAAGCCGCTTGTCCCAAAACCCTGGACAAATTGGACATTTTGGCAGTTCACAGACAAGGGGGATGGCAGAATTTATGGCGTGGAAAGCCTGAATATTGACCTCAACCATTTCAACGGCGACCTCACCGCCTTTCGTACCCGCTTCAAGCTCAGCGATGCCCCTATTCCTGATCCCGAACCCCTCAGCAAATTTTTCCGCGTAACTGCACCATCCCTCAAAGTACGTGAAGGGGCGGGGCTGACCTTTACCCAGATTGGAAGCATTTTCCTCAATGAGGTCGTCGAGGAAATCGGCGCGAATACAGACCGCACATGGCTGAACATCCGCAAATTGGATGGAAGTCTGACGGGCTGGAGTTTCAGCGCGTACCTGCAAAGGACAGTCGCCCCCGTGCCAGATCCCGCACCCGAGCCTGATCCAGGACCCAGTTGGTATCGAGTCACCACCGCCTCCCTGCGGGTGCGCGAAGGACCGGGTGTGGCCTACAATCAGGTTGGCAGTCTGGCCATTAATCAGGTTGTGGAAGAGATTGGCGCCAATGCAGACCGCACATGGCTTAACATCCGTAATGCGGATGGAAGCCTGACAGGCTGGTGTTCCAGCGAATTCCTGCAAAAGACAGCCGCCCCCACGCCTGGTCCGACACCTGATCCAACCCCGCAACCAAGCTGGTATCGTGTCAATACTGCCTCCCTGCGAGTGCGTGAAGGACCAGGCGTGAATTACAACCAGATCAGCAGCCTCGCCATTAACGAAATCGTGGAGGAGATCGGCGCAAACGCAGACCGCACATGGCTTAACATCCGTAATGCGGATGGAAGCCTGACAGGCTGGTGTTCCAGCGAATTCCTGCAGAAGACGGACGCGCCCACACCGGAGCCTCCCCCGGAGGAAGAGGACAAAAACTGGTATCGAGTCACCGCTTCTTCCCTAAAGGTGCGCGAGGGGGCAGGTCTGGATTACGAGGCGATTGGCCTTGTTTTCTTCGGAGAACTCGTTGAAAAGATTGACGCTACAACCGACGGTTCCTGGTTGAAAATACGCAACCAGGGCGCGAACCTGAGCGGCTGGAGTTCCAGCATGTACTTGCAAAGTATCAACTCGCCCGGCCCGGTTGAACCTCCTGCGCCGCCTGTATCCGAACACAAGGATAAAAACTGGTACCGCGTCAACACCACCGCCCTTAATGTTCGCGAGCTGCCAACCGCCACCAGCAAGATACTGGGAACACTGGTAAAAAATGATACGGTCCCTGCGCTGGACGATGCAAGCAATCCAAACTGGGTTCAGATCCAGCGGCTCGATGGATTAACGGGCTGGTGCACCAAGAGCTACATGGTTTCGCTGGGAAAAGGACGTCCTGCGTCGATAGCCCAGAATTTATTTCCTGGAATCACCTATTTGAGAAAAGACCTGACCGCCCCGCGCCAGATTGTGGTACACGTCATGGCGATTAACCTGCAAACTGCCAAACTGGAATTTCTCGTGACCCCCTCCCCGGACGGGAAGGATGTTTTATGCACCCGCACCACGTCGAAATACCTGCATGAATTCAAACTGCATGTCGCCATTAACGGCGGATATTACAGTTATCTTGATGTCTCCTTTGCATCAAGATGCCAAAGCGGCGACCCGGTCCGCGTGAGCGATTACGCAGCATCCCGCGGAACCATCTATTCGCCGAAAAACACCTTTCAGCCCACAATGTACATCGGGCAAAAAAATCAAGTTTCCTTCAATACAGTGGAGGGCAAGGTCTTTAACGCAGTTTCCGGAGACCGCATGGTTGTGGTTGATGGAAAAGTTGTGAAAAACCTGGCGGCATCCACCCCCAGCCCGCGTACCGCCGTTGGTTTGAACAAGAATGCCCGCTGGCTCACCTTAATGGTCGTTGACGGACGCCAGCCCGGCTACAGCGAAGGCGTGACATTCCCCGAACTTGCGGAACTGCTTCTTTCCTATGGGGTGACTACCGGCGCGAACATGGACGGCGGCGGATCATCCGCCATGGCCATCAAGGGGTTGGATGGCAGTGCCCGCGTCCTGAACTCCCCGATTGACATGGGCAGACCCGGCAAGGAACGTGCCGTAGCCAATCACCTTGGGTTATTCATCCGCACGTAGTAAATTAACTGATTCAAAAAGCAGTCCAGCAAATACTGGACTGCTTTTTGATTCTTGGAAAATATTTATTCAGAAACCAGCATCCACTTTGCCAGCCTGCCATGCAACTGGGAAACTCCGCGCGCGATGTGCATGAAGATTGTCCACAGTAAAATGCCGCCCAAAACGCACAAAGGATAAGACCAGCTGGGGAAGTAGTGAGAGGTCCCGTTGTAGTACAAGATTGCCGTGTCAGGGAAGGCTATCTGGATGAACGGGATGGCAATGAATGCCAGTGAGAAACTCAGCACGGTGACAATCGAGACGAAATACGCGATTCCCAAAACGAATTGCACCAGCATATAAACCAGCTTCAGCCACGTGGCTCTGTCACTCATCAGCGCCTTCAGCCTGTCGAGCCACTTCATCCCTTGACGCGAGAACAACGGGCGGCGCGGCATCCGCACGCCGAGCAATGCCTCCACGAGGCGTCCTTCCAGCAATGCCAATCCGCGCACGGAGAGCAGGAACAAAAGCGCCAGCGGGAAACCGAAGATAAAGATCAACAGGGAAACCGAAATTCCCGTCACCGCCCAGGTGAAATAGAAAATACCCGTGATAAACGCGATGAGCATATAGAGCAGCCCGCCCCATGCGTGCGGATCCGCGTACACACCGAAGAATCGCCCCAGTACCGAACGCGGCTTCGCGGCCTGTTTCAACACAGGGGACATGCGCCGCTCGATCTCTTTATACGCGGACGCAGTCTCTTCAGGAGAACCGTACTCCTCCATGATGGACTTCAACGCCTCCTCCGCCCCCACGGCTGGATTCTCCTCACGAGCCGCTTCCAGGGCTGTGGTCAAATGCTCGTGCGCATCGGATAGCACATCCTGCAATAACGCGGGGTCGGCGTCTTTCATTTCGGTTTTCAAGGCATCCAGGTATTCTTCGACCGTATTGAACATGATGTCATCCTTTCAAAATAGCATCGACGAATCTCTTCGTCTGCTTCCACAATTCGACCCACTCGATGAGCGTCGTGCGCCCCTCTTCTGTGATCTTGTAATAGCGCCGCGGCGGACCGGAAACCGAAGGCTCCACCGTGCTCTCCAGCAAGCCGTTGTCTTCCAGCGATCGCAGCACGGGGTATAAAGTCCCCTGCTTCATCATCGGGACGCCGGGTCCGCTCTCCTCCAGCATCTTGGCGATCTGGTAGCCGTACAAAGGCTCATCACTACGGCTCAGCACGTTCAACAACACCAGCGACGACGTCCCCGCGTTCAATTCTTTTTGGAATTTCTTTGTTTGTGCGGCAGGTTCGTCCATTCTATCTCCTTTCTCAAATAGTATCTACTTCATACTACTAATAAGTAATTATTACTACCGAATTGATAATATGTCAAGGTACTTAAACCCTGCTCCCCCCGCAAAAAACAGCCCCGCCTCTCGACGGGACTGACTACCGATCACCTATCACTGATTACCGAACACCGATCACATCCCCTCCGGCTCCTGGATTTCCGCTGCCCGCAGCGTATTCGCCATCAACATTGCAATCGTCATGGGGCCTACACCGCCGGGCACGGGGGTAATGAAACCAGCCACCTCCCTGGCTTCCGCAAAGTTGACGTCGCCGACCAGTTTCTGGCGCGGTTTGCCCGTCTTCTGGCTGATGACCGGGCTGCCGTCTTCGTTCAACATCGGGATGCCGTTGATGCCCACGTCGATGACCGCTGCGCCGGGTTTGATCCACGCGCCGCGCACCATTTCAGCGCGCCCAATTGCGGCGATGATGATATCCGCATCACGCATGACCGCCGGAATGTCTTTTGTCTTCGAGTGGACGACCGTCACCGTGGCGTTTTCCTTGATGAGCAGCAAAGCGGCCGGCATTCCAACAATATTCGAGCGTCCCAACACCACCGCATTCGCGCCCGCAATCTTCACGCCGGCTTCCTTGAGCAGGTAGATACATCCGTAAGGCGTGCAGGGTACGAATAACGGCTCGCGTCCCTTTTGCGCCAAACGACCGAGGTTGATCGGCGAGAACCCATCCACATCCTTTTCGATGCTGATGAGCTGCAACACGCGCTCCTCATCCAGGTGATCAGGCAGGGGCAATTGCACCAGAATGCCGTGCACTTTCGGATCTGCATTCAACTGCTTGATGAGTTTTTCCAAGTCAGCCTGTGTGATATCGGCTGCGACAGGGTGATGAAAAGACGTCATCCCCAGTTCAGCGCAAGCCTTTTGTTTCATGCTAACGTAGGTCGCAGAGTCGATCCGCTCACCCACCAGAACAGTCGCCAAGCCCGGCTGGGACTTGCCCTCCGCGATTCTCTTGGCAACTTTTTCCTTCACTCCATCACGCACTTTTTGCGCAATGGCAGTTCCATCGATCAATTGAGCCGTCATGTTTTGCTCCTTTTTATGTTAATTTTCGCACAAAAATTATACAATCTCTCCCCTGTTTCAAGTAGTGACATTCGTAACGTACGCACTACGAATCACACCCTTTACCTTCTCCCCCGCCATTTCCAGCAACTCCACCATATCCAACTCGTTCCAGCGCGGAGATGGGGCGCTGGCACTCACCCGCAGATAATTCCCCGACCAGCCTTCCATGCGCCAGCCGGATTGGCCGTATTCCGTTGTGGATTCCCACAGCACAGACATCGTCTGACCGATAAACCTCTCACGGTAGGATTTTCCCGAATCTTCGATCACTTCCTGCAGGATGCGATTGCGCTTCTTTCTTATCTCTGGCTTGACCTGCCCCTTCATCCTTGCCGCCCCCGTGCCGGGACGTGACGAATACGAAAAGACATGTCCGCCCGTGAAGCCCGTCGCTTTGACGAAGTCAAGTGTCTCTGCGAATTCCTCCTCCGTTTCGCCGGGAAAGCCAGCGATGATGTCCGTCGTGATGGCAACATCGGGGATGACGGCGCGGGCGGCATTCACCAACTCCCGGAAAGACTCGGGCGTGGTCTTGCGCGCCATCCGCCTGAGAGTGGAGTCACTGCCCGATTGCAGAGGCAGGTGTAAGTGAGGCATGAGACGGTTGTCTTCCCACAGCGAGAAGAAGGCCGCATCCAAATCCCATGGTTCGAGGGAGGATAATCTCAGGCGTTGCACATCCGTTTCACGCAAAATGGCTTGGACCAGATCGCGGAGGTGAAGCGGTGCATTGAGCGAAGTCGAAATGTCCTGCCCCCACGAACCGAGATGCACACCCGTAAGCACGATCTCTTTGGAATCGCCTCCGAGCGCGGCGTTGATATCCGCGATGACATCTGCAAGCGGGCGACTGCGCCCTTCGCCACGCGCGATGGTAGTAACGCAGAAAGTGCATGTATTGTCACAGCCGTCCTGAACTTTGATGAAGGCGCGTGTGCGGCGATGCAGACCGGGAATGGGCGTTCGCTCAATGGGTTCGCGGTTGAATTCCTCCCTTGGAAGATGTAGAACATCGGGAACGAGAAAGCCTTTTTTATCATTGGCAACAACGTGCCTGACATTGGGAAGCGCGCCGGCTTCCTTGGGCAGCAGGCTCGTCCAACAGCCTGTGGCGACGATCTCGTCCACACCCGCGCGGGCAATGGCGCGGATTCTTCCACGCGAATCGGATGCCGCCTGCGTGGTGACTGCGCAGGTGTTGACCACCGCCATTTCGGCGTGGCCGGCGGAGGCGACGATCTCATGTCCTGCGGCGCGGAACTGGCGCGCCATGTGTTCAATTTCCGCCTGGTTAAGGCGGCAGCCGATGGTGTCAAGAAAGATTTTCATGGATTGGACGAAGGACGGCAGACCGTGGTCTGGCGCGCGCAGCCACGGTCAACTAAGGTTGAAGCACCACAAAATTATCAAAAATAATGTCCACACCAGGCGTGTCGAACGTGCCCGCCAGCATGCCGACATCGCCGGAAGCCAGGACATCATTCCGGAACTGGGCGACTTGAAAACCGTTCACATAGAAGGTAAGTGTGTTTCCGATGCAATCAGCACGCAGATGGTTAACCGCAAGTCCTTTATGAATGCTTTCCGAAGATTGCATTTCACTCTGTCCCAGTAAAAGAGCCTGTCCGCTGAAAAATATGCCCGCTCCATAAAATCCATCGCTGGAGATGATGAAGAAATAGTAATCACTGCCATTGAAGCGGCAGATCAGCCCAATGCGGTTTTCATCAGGACCTGCAAGCTTCCCCGTATCCACTTCGAGGCGAACATCTGTAAAATCCTTTTGGGGTGTGGACCAAAAATTCATTTGTTGTGAATTAACGAGGATGCGGTATCCACCCCCATCGTAGTCCATAACGCCTTCGGCATTCAGCATGCGAGTCCACCCTGAGGAGGAGCGCGAGAAATCATCCTGAAACAGCACGGTGCCGGAGGATACGGAAGGCGCGGGCATTGCAGGGGTCGCGGGGGAATACGCACATGCGAGCGAAAGCGCAATCAACACGAGCAGAAAAAACAGTATGCGATTCATGGACATGATTTTATCATGAGGCCCTACGGAAAGTACTGGTTCAGCAACCGATTCGCCGTCCCGCCATGCTCACCACCCGCATCCGCATCACGGACATAGGTCAACTGGTTGAACGCAGCAGCGCGGCTTCCCTGCGCAAGATGTGTCATCGCAAGGTGGATATAGGCGGGGAAATGACCGGGGAAACGTGTGATCACATCAGCCAAAACCTGTTCGGCATTTGCATACCTGCCGGAAGACAGATAAGACCAGCCTAACGCATCCAACACAAACGGATCATCGGGAGCAAGCCGAACTGCCTGCTGCGCGGCGGGCAAACCAACATCCTCAACCCGGATCCCATTCTCCGCACAAAAAACCGCAAGCAAACGCCAGTAGGTCGCTTCATTCGGCGCCAGGTCTGCGGCGCGCTGATACGCCGCCAATGCCGCTGCAAGATCGCCGATCTGGAAATAAGCATCACCGCTGGCCGCCTGCCACGCAGGGTTTGCCGGCTCATATCGTGCAGCCAGCAAATATTCCGCGAGCATCTGCGAATATTTTTCCTGCCGATTCCAATACAAGCCGCGCAACGCACGGACAACAACGGATTCCCGCCCCAGGGACAGTGCGTGATCGAGTTCCGCGCTTCCATCCCGACCCATCTGTTGTTTCGCCTCTCCCAGCCAGGCCCATGCCTCGGCATTTTCAGGGTCAAGCGTAATGGCTTTCTCAAACGCCGCAATGGACAGATCCCATTCATGCACAAGACCGAGCGCGCGCCCAATCGCCACCATGTTTTGCGAGGCGTCAGGTTGGACGCTGGATAAATTCAAGGCGGCACGCAATGTTTGCACTGCGGAATCAGTTTCAGGGTCCAGAGAGGAGGCGGTCATTAATTCAAAAAGCGCCTGCTGCGGCTCGAGGACCGCCAGCAAAAGTCCGAGCCGATAATGGGGATAGGCGTCGCTGATATCCAATCGAATCTGATTCTTCAGTGCACCAACCTCGGATGCCCAATCCCCTTGTTCGCGGTAAATATAGGCAAGCCCTGCATATAAAGCCCGTGAATCATGGAACTGCAAGCCCTGCTGGTAGGTGCGGAGTGCAGATGCAAGATCGCCAGAGTTGAGATAGGAATGCCCCAATGCAGCCCAGCCCTGCTCGGAAAGCCCGGGGGGATGGCTCAGAAAGATAATGGCATCAGAAAAGTTTCCACTCGCAAAGGCGGCAATCCCCGCCTTCTCCCAAAGGTCATTACGCCAGGGCATAAGGCGGGCGGCCTGTTGAAAATGCCCGGCTGCACCTGCATAATTCTTTGCAGCATGATCCGCTTCGCCGCGCCTGGCCGCCGAATAACCTGTGAGAACAACCGGCAAATATATCGCGGCAAGTAAAATGGCTGCCAGCAGAGGATGGAGCATTATTTTTCTGGACATCGTAATGATAATTATACGTTGGATGCACCAATTTTTTTTGAACTGGCAGTATAATCATGGTGGCATGAGCGCATTTGTCGGTTTAATCCTGACACAACTAACCGTCCCGCCCGGGGACCTGATTTATTACATTGTGCTGGTATTCGCTGTCGCCAGCGCGCTTCAATCCGCATTTAATCACTGGCGGATGACCGAGTTCCCCCAGGCACGGCGCGCTTTTTGGGGACTTGGCATTTTGCTTGTTGCACAAATCGTCATGTTCCTGTTCAGCGGACTTGGCTGGCAGCAAATCATTGACCCGAAAACGATCCTGCCTCCGATGGACCGCGCCTTCATTATGTTCGGCATTATCTGGATCACATGGCTGTACGCCTTTCCGGAACCAAACCGCGCTGCGGATGCGATGGCAACGTTATTAAGCATATTCATTGTGACGGCATTGGGGTTAAGCCTGCTGACCTGGCAACCGCAAATTGCATTTCTCAGTTACAACCAGACTCTTGATGATTGGTTCTGGCAGATCGGGTCCTTGTTCCTGACACTCGTTGGAATCAGCATCCTGTTCATCCGCAGGCCGGATGGGATGTGGTATGGAATTACCTTGCTCTTTCTCGGTTTCCTTGGACATGCGGGTCATCTGCTCCTTCAAACAGACGGAAATTACTCCGGCATTACGCGCCTCGCCTACATGGCAGCCTACCCAATATTGCTGACGTTACCCCAGCGCTTTGCCCTTCCCTCCATGCCCGCTACCTCTTCGAAACCGACGACACTAAAGCAATCCTCGGCGTATCCGGAACGCAGACGTTACAGCACCGACCCAAAGACGTTTCATGCCATGCTTGCACTCGCGGCGGAGTCAAACCCCACCAAGGTGAGTCAGGCCATTACGCGTGCGATTTCACAAACCATGCTCTCCGATCTGTGCTTCATGATCTATTTAACGGACAACAATAATCAAATGGTCATCGCAGGAGGGTATGATCTGATCCGTGAAGATAACCTGGAGGGCGGTGCACTAAACAAGGGTTCGATCCCCATGCTTGCAAATGCGCTCCAGCGCGGACGTCCCTTGCGAATGCCGGCCAGCAGTACATCCGCTGACATTAAGGGGCTGGGGGATATTCTCGGGTTGAATAATCCCGGACACTTATTGAGCGTACCCATCCTGACGCCGGAGAGAGAGACCCTGGGAGGCATCCTTCTCCTGTCCCCCTATTCCGACCGCACGTGGACCGCGGAAGACCAGGCTTTCCTTTCAAACATAGCCACCTCGCTGGTGCCGATCATCAAGCGCAGTCAAAAAGTGAACAAACTGGAGACCCAGAACGAACAGTCACGCGCCCAAATAGGCATATTGGAACGCCATGTACAGGAACTTACCCAACAACTGGATGATGCGCGCGCAGAAATGCAAAAGAACGGCGCGGCGGAGGCAGCACCAGCCCTGCTTGCGGCCCATGAAGAAACACAACGGATCATCGAACAACTGCAAATTGAGAACGCGGAACTGCGCTCCGAAAAAAACATCCAGCCATCCTCCTCAAATGCCGAAAAGGAACTAAACGAGACCTTGCAGGAAATGGCGCGTTTAAGAGACCAAGTCGCAGAAGCCAATATGAAAGTGCAGGAATTGGAAAAGGGACATGTTTCCCCAAAGAACACGGAACAGGCAGAGGTGGTTGCATCGATATCGCAGGAATTACGCCAGCCGCTCTCATCCATTGTCGGATACACAGACCTGCTTCTCGGCGAATCGGTGGGCATCCTCGGCGCACTCCAGCGGAAATTCGTGGAGCGCATCAAGGCGTCCACAGAACGCCTCCATAATTTAACGGATGACATGATCCAGATCACCACACTGGAGACCGAGTTGATGGACCTCAGACCGGAAGCCGTGGATTTAAACTCGATCATTGACAATGCCATGTCCTACACCAGTACCCAGGTGCGCGAAAAGAATATTTCGATACATCTTGAACTGCCAAAAACGCTTGCACCCATCCACGCAGACCGTGAAGCGCTTCAACAGATCCTGATCCATTTGCTGCAAAATGCCGGGGCGGCGACTCCGTTTGAAGGTTCGATCAAGCTCAAGGTCCAGACGCGAAACGAAAACAGCCTCGATTATATTTTGATCCAGGTGGCGGACAGTGGCGGCGGCATCGCGGGCGAAGACCTGCCGCGCGTCTTCACCCGCCTGTACCGCGCGGACAATGTCCTGATCCAGGGAGTCGGTGATACTGGCGTTGGCTTGTCCATTGCCAAGACCCTGACCGAGGCGCAACACGGACGAATTTGGGTGGAGAGCGAGCCGGGTGTCGGCTCCACGTTCAGCGTATTATTACCGATTGCGGGGGAGATGGTTTCTGAGAAAAAGGCTGATCTTAATCTTAAAGGAAGGAAATGACAAAGGGACTGCGTGATTTGGGAAACGCGGCCATTGTGGCCCTGGTTTCCATCGGGCTGATCCTGGGAGCATTATCCATTTCACTGGTGGAGTTTGTGCCAACCGCGCCGACCGCCATGACCGATTCCCTCTTTCCAACCCCTGCAATTGTGACCGCCACCGATATGCCGGAGCCGGGGATCTCAACGTTTCCCGCCGGGGTGACATCTACCGGTATCAGCAGTTCGTGCCAGCCCCCCTCGGGCTGGGGACAGATCGTGATCCAGGGCAGTGACACCCTGGACATTATTGCCGCGAGGTATCGCACCAGCAGGGAACTGTTGAGGGCTGCGAATTGCCTGTTAAGCGACAGCCTTGTAGCCGGCACGGTTTTATATGTACCGCCCACCCCCACCAGCACGTCCTCAGGCTGCAACCAGGGCGCGCCTGGATGGGTGAAAGCCTATGTCGTTAAATCCGGTGACACATTCTATTCCATCGCCACAAACCATTACACCACTGCAAACCAGATAAAAAGCGTCAACTGCCGGACAAGCGATATTATTTATTCCGGCGAAGTTCTCTGGGTGCCAAACGTGGCTACGCGCACCCCTGCTCCGACACCTCTGCCCGGCACAACTGTCACACCCCACCCCACCGACCCATTAACGGAAACAGCATTGCCATTTACCGCCACGGTACTGCCAAGCAGCACAACCGTTCCGTCCACGCCAACAACAGCTCCAACCGCCACGCCGATCCCAACTACAACGGCAAGCCCCACCGCCATTCCTTAAGCGCGTATACATCCCGAACTTCCATAACCAAAATCGATGACATCCCCTTCCCGTTATTCGCTTATCTTGGTCCTTGCCTTTCTTCTGTCCGCATGCGGGGCCGCCTCTCCGGCAGCCGAACAGGCACCTTTGCCTTTTATCCTGATCACCTCCGCGCCGAATGCAACCGCCACGGCCACGCCGTTCCAACCATCCCTCTTCACGCCGACGCTGCCACCTCTCTATTCCTTTGACATGCAGCCCGGACCGCTGCTGGTGTACCCGACCGAAACGCCGTCACCCACATCCCCGCCGCCCGTCGAGCCGACAGCCACCATCAGTTTCGATCAACTCTTTCCCACCCTGGCTGCGCCACCTGCAGAATCGTTCGGGGTCAACCCCACCTCCCTGCCGCCACTTACAGACAACGAGACCATCAACTTTCTGCTTATCGGTTCAGACAGGCGCCCAACGGGGACGTCCCATCGCACCGACACTCTTGTCATCGCGATCGTCTGGCACAAGCAGGGACAGGTCTCGCTCATTTCGATCCCGCGCGATCTTTGGATCTACATCCCCAGCGTGGGCATGCAGCGCATCAATACCGCCTATCAAAGTGGCGAGTCGGGCCGCTATCCCGGCGGCGGATCAGGCTTATTAAAAGATACGATCCTGCACAATCTTGGCATCCGTATTGACCATGTTGCCATGCTTGAATTCGACGGCTTCCGCCGCATTGTGGACACCCTCGGCGGCGTGGACCTTCCCGTCTCCTGCGCCTTCACAGACTGGCGCTTGAAAGACCCGTCCCTTGACCCTACCAACGAAAATAACTGGTGGCTTTACACTGTCGGACCCGGTCAGGTGTATATGGACGGCGACCTTGCATTATGGTACGCCCGCTCCCGCTTAAGGTCCAGCGACTTCGACCGTGGGCGCCGCCAACAGGAAGTACTGCGGACGATCTTCCAAAAAGCCCTGCAAACCGGGACCTTTACCAAAATCCCACAGCTTTACAACGACTTTGCCAGTACCGTCATCACCGACCTCGGCCTCGCGGACATGCTGCGCATGGCACCATATGCGCTTAATTTCAGCAACGCAAACATTCGCGGCTACTACATCCGCCCGCCCTATGTCAGCTCGTGGACCACGCCCGGCGGCGCGGCCGTGTTGTTACCCAGTGAAGCGGAACTCAATCAAATGCTCATGGAGGCAACCACACTTTCGTCGTATGCGGTTGTCCGCCAAACCATCACGGTCGAAGTGCAAAACGGCGCGAGGTTCGACACCCTCGAGGCGCTGGCCGCCTCACGCTTAAATTACGCCGGCTATCAAACGACAACCGCAGCGGCCGACCGCCGTGACTATGTAAACTCCATCATCGTGGATTTGACCCCAGGGCAGGACTCTACCCAACGGCAAACGCTCATCGCAACCCTGGGCTTGTATTCGGCAAACGTGCTTTCCCTCCCCGACGCAAACAGCCCGGTGCAATACCGTGTCATCCTTGGCGCGGATTATGAACCCTGCTTCCAACCGCAGGACCTCTCTCATTAACTTCCAATTCCCGGTTGACAACACCCCTGAGTTTCGTTAAACTATACGAAAGGACTATGCGCTATTCGGCGAGGACAAACTGATGGCAAAAACATCTGATTCTGCTCATATCACCGCGAAGGCAATGCTCCCTGCTGCCATAAACGGCTGGGAAATGTTCCTTCGCGATCAGGGACGTTCCCCAAACACGGTTAAAGCCTTCCTCTCTGACGTCAACCTTCTCAATCAATTCGTCCCCCCGGACCAGACCATCGGCACGCTCACCACGGAGGACCTCAACCGCTTCTTCACCTGGATGGAAAAGGAACGCGACATCCCGTGCAGCTCCAAAACTCTGGCGCGACGTATCACCTCTGTAAAGTCATTTTTCCGCTGGCTGCACCAGCATGGCACGTTGACGATAAACCCTGCCGAAAAAGTCCTGCAACGATCCGCGGTCAGTCCGCTTCCCCAGGTGCTTAAGGATAATGAATTCGAAGCTGTCCTGCTCGCCGCAGACCGGCACCGCCGCGAAAAGAAAGCGGATGCACGCCCCTACACACTCGTATACCTTCTGCTTACCACCGCCATCAAAAAAAGCGAGTGCCTCGGCATTCACATCAACCATATTGACCTTGACGCAAGGAATGGTCCGTACCTTTTCATTCGTTATCCAAGTCCCGCCAACCGTTACAAGGAACGCAAAATAGAACTGAATGAAGACTGGATCACGGCCTACAAGGAATATCTCGCCCAATACCAGCCTGTGGACCAGCTCTTCCCGTGGTCTCCGCGCAGGCTCGAATACCTGCTCGAGGATATTGCCGAGGAGGCCGGCCTGGCCAAACACCTGTCCTTCGACATGTGCCGCTGGACATGCGCCCTGCGCGATTATCAATCAGGGGTCGAAGCGGATAAGATCCGCCAGAAGCTCGGCGTATCAAAAATCCAATGGCGCGAACTGTTCATTAAATTACGGCAGTTGAACGGTGAAATAAAATAAAAAATCCCCGCCAATAATTGGCGGGGATTTTCATCTGATGACGCTTTCTACGGCGGACGTGTCACTGAAAAATGGATGACGCTCCGTGTTGATTCAGTCAAGCGATGGGGATGCGCGGGACGATGGCCAGGCACCCAGACAGTCTGCTCCCCGGCGCATACGAGAGGCCAGCGTTCGCGCGCCCGTTGGGGCAGCTTCTCATTAATAAAGAAATCTGAAATTTTTTGAAAATGCCCGTCCATCCCCAGCGGCGCAAACAGATCGCCCGGACGGCGTGTGCGCAGTTCGAATGACTCGGGCAGACCTTCCGCATCCAGCCAGACCTGGAATGGGTCATCATTCCGTTTCGCCTGCTCCCACGCCAGGGCAGGCAGAGGCCAGCGTTCGCAGGTAAACTTCCACCCGCCAGCCAGGCAGACCTCGCCCGGCAGTGAGAGGACAAGGTGTTTACCCTGCGGCATTTGGGGCCAAAGGTCAAACGGGAACTCCGCATCCAGCGTGCAAATGTACACAAGGCTGGACTCGCGAAACATCTGCAAGCCCTCCTTTAGATCCGTGCGCGCGGAAGGGACGCTTGAATTGATCACACGTGTGGCACGCTCAAGGACGGCAAAGCTGATGTCCACGCCGGGGCGAAGCAGCTGCATGGCTTGTCTGACCAGGTTGCGCTGGAGTCCGAGCGGGCTTTTGGAGAGCAGGTCGGAGTTAAAAGTTACGGTTTTTTCATCCAAGGTGACCACCAGCCTCTCCCAGGCGTTCCCCACTATCTCCATCATGAAGGTGTAATCGCCTTTCAGCGAATGGGACATGCGTAAAACCGCCTCGCGGAATTGCGGGTTATACCTTTCAAGATCGGGGATCAGGAGATGGCGAATGCGGTTGCGCCGAAAATCGAGCGAGTCGTTACTGGAATCATGATGCGGGTGCAAGCCTTTGAGCGCACAATACGCAGCGGTTTCCTCACGCCAAAGATCCAGTAACGGACGCACAAGCGGGATTTCAGGATCGAATGTTTTGATGATCGAGCGATGGGACATGCCTTTTAACCCGGCCATGCCGCTTCCGCGCAGGAAGTGCATCAGCACGGTCTCGACCTGATCGTCGGCCGTGTGACCGACCGCCACAGCCTGGGCAGTATGCCGGCGGGCAAGGTCGAACAGAAAACGATAACGCAGGCTGCGCGCGGCCTCTTCGATGGACATTTTTTTCTCGTCCGCATAGCCGCTCACATCCGCACCGTCACCGATGAAGGGCAGCAGCAGCCGCGCGGCGGTCTTCTCCACCATGTGCCCATCCAGGCTTGATTCGGGGCGCAGTTGGTGGTCGAAATACGCAACAATAACGGGAAACCCCGCCTGACGCAGGGTTTCCATCAGGCAAAGACTATCGCTCCCCCCGGAAACCCCGGCAACGACCGGGCGATCCTTGACAAGGCCGCATTCGTTTCTCAGGATCTCTTCAATGCGCTCTGGCGTTTCCATTATTTACTTCAGGAAATTTGATATAGCTCGACCAGCACCCCGCCCGTGGATTCAGGATGGATGAAGGCATATTTTTTTCCATCCGCCGCAGTGCGCGCCTCTTCATTGATGAGCCTGATGCTTTTCGTCTTCAATTGGGACATCATTCCCTCAATATCGTCCACTTCGAGGCAGATGTGATGCATGCCGGGTCCGCGTTTGGCAAGGTATTTGGCAATGCCAGAATCGTCGGCGGTCGGCATGACCAGTTCCACCTCTGTGCCGGCGAGGGGCAAAAAAGCCACCTGCGATTTTTCAGCGGGGACATCGCGCAGCTCGTGGAGTTCAATTCCCATGGCATCGCGCCAGAAGGCAAGGGATTTTTCCATATCGTCCACGACGACGGCAACATGATTGATGGCTGTGATCTTGGGCATGGCTTCTCCAGAGCAGACCCTAAAGGTTTTGTAAACCTTAGGGTCTTGTTTTTCTTTGATTTTACTCCAGTATCTTCAACGCAACCGGCAGCGCCAGTTTTGCCCACTCGGCGTACATCTTCCCGGAGGGATGCAGGCCATCGCCCGCGATCAGCGAGGGATCATGGACGGCCTCGCGCGAAACGGGAGTGACGTCCGCATAGGAAACGCCGGCTTTTAGGGATTCTTCAAGATTAACGGCATTGAACGCATCGATCTCCTCTGCGACCTTTTCACGATCCCGGCCGTCTGCGAATGGCGTGACGCCCCAATCGGGAATGGACAGGACAAAGACACGCCCGGCATCCTCGCCCGCGTATTCGATGGCTTTTTCGAGCAAAAAGCGGAATTGCCCGCGGTACTCATCAATGTCATTTCCGCGATACTGGTTATTGACGCCGATCAACAACGAAACCATATCATAAGGCGGGCTGATCTCCTGCGCCTGTATACCCTGCCAGAGCTCGGCGGTGGTCCAGCCGGTGCGTGCGATGATGGTCACTTGAATACCCCCCTCAATTTCCCCGGGGCGGGGGGAAGATTGCAACAACTCGGCCAATTGATTGGGCCAGCGCTCGTTTTCAGGGACGCTTTCGCCGATGGTGTAGGAATCGCCGAGGGCAAGATAACGGATGGGTTGCTTTGATGGAACAGGTGTGTTCACAGGACCTCCGCAGGAAACAAGAAGGAGAATGACGGAAACGGGGCGAAAGATCGATCTCCACATCCCCCAATTAAACCACACAGGGATGCTCGTTATGCTATCGAAACAATAGCCTGCCAACCACAACCCGGTAATAAACCCAGACCGTGTGAAAAGAGAGAAAGGTAAACAGGAGCAGCCACTCCACGGCAAGAATGGGAGCGCCACTCTGGATGATCGAAAGCAGGATGCCGATCGTCGCAGCAGCGGACCAGATGATCTTCAGGTCGAGCATATTTCGATAAGTCGCCACGCCGGCGTTCCTGCCCAAAAGGGACTCTATGCCGATGCCGAAGAGCGCTGCTGCCACCAGCCTTGACGCAAACGGGTCTATCGACCGCCAATCCAAAAGTTCAAGGAAGGCCTGCGGGAAAAGAAAGAGCGGGATCGCAAAGGCGATATCGGCAACGAAATGAACCACGAACCACCGTTTCAGTGAATTGGATACCTGATGGGAGGACATGCCTTGCTCCATTTCAACAATTGGGTGGATTGCCTGCCAAATTCCACCAGGATAAATTTGAAAACCAGCGCTGGATGATCTCAAACATCAGGCCATCGGGATCGCACAACCTCCCCCAATGGGGACGATGGCGCTGGGCGGGCGTGGACAAGGATTGGGAGCAGGAAAAACTCGAAGACAGAAAAATGCCTGTAAATCGCGCAGATCGGGCGAGCGAGCCTCCAGCGAGCGTCGCCCAGAGCAAGCGCATTGGCGCTTGCCATCCCCCAGCGTCAGGTGCACGCTTTGTTAGCCCGCTTCTTGTTGTTTCGGCAATCGGCGAGAAAGACTCCCTATGCCTTCAATACCAATAATGACTAAAGCGACAATCCACATCAAAATATCATCTGAATAGGTTGGCAATGTACCAAGCAGGTTGTTAGATAATTGTTGTCCAATATGAAAAAGTGTTACAAGCAATAAACTTCCTTTTGTATTGTTGTAGATCCATGTGTAGAGGATTGCAACTGGAATAAAATTCACCACTGCCAACAAATATCCAGCAAAATCGTTTGCTCCTAAATCGCCAAAATAGATCAGCAGGGGGATATGCCAAGCGCCCCAGAAAATACCAACGACAATACTACTCAGCAAGGCATTCAGATTATTCTGCAATCTTGGCAGCACGTAACCGCGCCACCCTAGTTCTTCGGCAAATGCGCCTGGAAATGCGAATAAAATTACGATGGGAGCCATGAAGGCTGCTTGAGAGCCATATACAGAATTTAGAGGAGATATTACTTCATAGGAACTGCCAAGCAGTATGTCAAGAGCCTTTCCCAAATAGAAAATGACCATTTGGAAGAATAGTGCGAAGATATACCAAAATAATCCCACTCGCCAGATTTTTATCGCTTGAAACAACTTGCCGATGCCAATTTTCCCTAAGACCAGAAAGGATAATAGTATTGCGACTAATCCTGGCGTCCAACGTCCTATTCCGCCAACAAGCCCTTCAGGAGCCAATACAGTGGTTTCCCCATGTAATTTGGCGATTGTAGCGGGAATCCAAATTGTCCAAGATATTGCCAAAGTTAGCAGAAAGAACAGCAAGATTTGATAGCGCGTTATCCAATTTGACGATTTTGTATTCATCATGCTTGCTCCTTTTCTTTACTAAAGGGCGGGCTGAGATTCTGCTTGAGAGCAAAATAAACCCGAAGCCAGAAAAATGCTCGAAAAAGCCGCAGAATCCCACTTGTCGGCTAGTATCATGAAAAGCGGACATGGCAGATCGATGTCGGGTAGGTCGTAGCAGACCGTCGTGCAGCAGGATCGCCATGTCCGTTTCGCCAGTAGAGCCCGAACAGTTGCAAGGTCATAAAGACCGAATACTAGCGTGGGCTCAACTCCATTATACAAAACGGAGGCAGGAATGACAACTAGTAGCGGAAAGTTCGTAGGGATCGCCGTTGCCAAAGAGAAGTTAGACATTGCCGTGTTGGGGGAAACGAAAGCAAGCCAGGTCACAAACGATGAAAAAGGGATCGCCAGCCTGATCAAGAAAATGCAAACGCTAGGACCAGAACTGATCGTGGTGGAAGCGACGGGCGGCTACCAACGAGCCGTGGTCTTGGGATTGTATGAGGCAGGATTGCCCGTGGCAGTGGTCAACCCATCGCGGGTGAGACAATACGCGCGAGCCTGCGGGCTGCTTGCCAAGACCGACAAATTGGACGCCTTCAACCTGGCAGAGTTCGGGAAACAGGTGAGACCGAGGTGGTTTGAGGCCAAAAGTGAGGCAGGACGCTATGTATCCGCCCTTTTGGTGAGGCGCAGACAGGTGGAAGAGATGCTGAAGGCGGAAAAAAGCCGTGTACGGACGGTGCATGCGGATATGCGCGGCTCGTTGGAGCGGATGATCAAGGTCTTGAAGGAAGAGATCAAGCGCTTGGAAGGGGAGTTGGACAGGTTCATGAAAGAACATGAAGACTGGCAACAACAGGAGCAGATCCTGTGCAGTGCCAAGGGTGTGGGACGGGTAACCGCGGCCACCCTGCTGGCGGAACTGCCTGAGTTGGGAAAACTGGACCGCAAGAAGATCGCGGCTTTAGTGGGCTTGGCACCGATGAACTCGGATAGCGGGAAGAAACGCGGCTATCGGAAGACGAAGGGAGGCAGGATCGAAGTGCGCAGTGTGTTGTACATGTCGACCTTGGTGGCGACGAGGTACAACCCGATGGTCAAAGCACAGTATCAGGAATTATTGAGACGGGGCAAGGTCAAGAAGGTAGCGCTGACAGCCTGTATGCGAAAGTTCTTAACCATCCTGAACGCGATGATGCGAGATCGCGTCCCATTCAGGCAGACGGTGACAGCCTGAGACGGACTGGTTTTTCCCTTTAAAGTGGTTTTTGCTCTTGACAATCAAGACAGTTGCTGCACGCTTTGTTAGGCGCATTTTGCCTTTCAAAACCTAATTACATTTGCTATACTCTACCATAAAGGCATACCTTATGTTAGACCAACTTACCATCATCAACACACTGCGTTGTGATTTGAAATGCGAACACTGCATACGTGGCTTTCCAAGAGAGCGTCCCGATTTTCCTATGGACATGTTGGATAAACTGCTCATTGAAGCCTTACCATTTGGTGCAAAGCACGTTGCCTTGACAGGGGGGGAGCCGCATTTACACCCGTATTTTAAAGAAATGGTTGAAAAGATTGTAAATTATGGCTACACATGGCATTTTGTCAGTCATGGACAAAGAATGGAACCATATTTACCTGTTGTCGAAAAACATAAAGAAAAGTTATCACATATTACTTTGAGTATTGACGGCGCAACACCCGAAACTCATGATAACATCCGCCAACGTAGAGGAACATTTGATAAAGTTGTCCATTCTGTAAAAGAATATGTGAGATTGGGCTGTAAAGTAAGGATTAGCACAAGTCTCAATAATAAGAATAAGGGAGAAGTGGAGGCGTTGCTGGAATTGGCTCATAAGATTGGCGCGCATGGAATTAACTTTGCTGGGACGACACCCACATCGTGGAACGCTCATTTGGTTTTGAGTGATCAAGAATCTCTTGATCTATATCAGCATATCTCACAGCTATTCAGGTTAACTGAAGTTGCCTAACAGAAAGACCGGCGGCATGAAAGAAGCCAAGAAGTAAGTCTGGTCGACGACGCAAGCGAGCAAAACCACGATCAAGCATTGAGCGAATCTCCTCTTTAGAAGTTGGACGAGCATTTCTGAGATGTTGTTTAACATTTCCGTGACAATACTCTTCCGGATTGAGCTGTGGAGCGTAAGCAGGTAACTCTTCAATCATGATCTCAGGATGCTGGCAGAGATAAGCTTTGGTGAGCTTGCTAAGATGAATACGGGCTCGATCCCAGATCAAGATGATTTTTCCAGGTACCTGCCTACGGAGGTGTTCAAGTGCCTCAATCAAGTTATCGCTTTTTATCGAACCTTCAAAACATTTCTTGTAGATCTTGCCTGTAAGTGTCAGCGCTACGGCTGTCGATAGCGCTCGACGATCTTTGGTTACCCGTCGAAAAACGGGTCTCTTGCCAGTCCGAGCCCACGTCGTAGCCAATATTTCTTGAAAGGAGAACCCAAATTCATCCCAAAATACGATTTTTGCTTTGAGACGATGTGACTTTTTTTATCCTTGGCCAATCTCCTAGCAACCAAGCTTCCACTAACTCTTTTTCCTGTTCAATAGCCTGTGGCATTGGCTTTTGTGGACTGAAACCTAGTTTGCGCAACAATCGATTGAGGTAATTCGGATGATAAGTGACATCAAATTCTCTTTTGATCAATTTTTGGACACGGTCCAATGTCCAGCGATCAGTTGGATATCCATTCGCCAAAGCCCCTCGTTCCAGCTTCCTCTTTAAGCTTTGCTTTTGTGGATTACTCAACTTCGGCTCGCTACCAGCCGCTTTTCTTTTTTGGAGTCCGCGCATACCTTTTGTTTCTATGATTCTGGCCCATTGGCCGACCGTGGCCCGGCTTACTCCGAGGTGTCTTGAGATTTCGGCTTTTGACATTTTTCCAGCTTTCAACAGCCGTCCACCTTCAAGCCGTCTTTCTTCCATTTGTTCTCGGGTTAGGTATGATGGTTTCCATGTCATACCGACTATTGTAAATCAATCTAAGTAAACCTGAATAAGTAAAGATTCAGACCTTCATATTCGTATACTTAGTTCCCTTTATACGCGCGGCGGGGTGGCTTTTTGTAACCAACTGCAACTACGTGATTTGATGTTCAACCCGCTCGGCGAAATGATATTTTGTTGCGACACACCTGAACTTGGTTCAGGAATAGGCTCTTTGTGTGATTACACACTGGTCGAACTTGTGAAACTATGGTTGAGCCGATCAAATCAGATTCAAGGTATTCGTGCCGAACAGATTGCAGGGGGGGGATATGGGAGAGAAATTTGATACCTGCGCTTTCTGCAATTCAATTGGTTTTGGAAAAACACAAAATTAGCTTTGACCTGGTCCGCCACCAGGACTTGGACCTCCGCTAGTAGTGCTACCACCTGTTGCATCCCCACCGCCTGTTGTATCTCCACCGCCATCCCCGCCATTGTTATTTTGAGGTGGCGCATAAGCAGGTTTCTCAAAGGTAAATGGCTCGACAGTGCAAATCACATTATTTTGCGAATCGGAAGCAATGACTTTCCAACTATAAATTCCACCCGTAATAAATGATTCGATGTAGCGAGTGTTGTTTGTGTTTTCGGTATCAAACGATACAACCTGCCCGCTGGGGAAAGTAAATTGGATTTGATAACGTGTTGCTCCTGGCATGGCTTCCCATGAATAGGTGATTTTTCCAACGGCGGGAAGTTTTGCCCCGTTTTCAGGGGATAACAAACGGAAACAGGGAACTTCTGATGGCGTAGGCGTTTGGGTTGGAGTAGATGTCGGGGTCTTTGTTTCTGAGGGTAAAGGCGTATTTGTTTTAGAAGGCGTTGCCGTGAGAGTTGCAATTGTATTTATTGCAGGCTTGAAAACTCGTTTGCACGCTGTAAGAAAACCTGCTCCAATTCCAAGCAAAGTTATTTTGAGAAAATCACGGCGGGAAACTTTGTCTTTCATTTTTTCTTTTGACTATCTTTCACGCGAAGCGGGCTAACGGTTTGCGTTACCCGCGTGTGGGCGGGCGTGGATTCGCTTTGAGATGTAAAAAAAGCCCGAAGCCAGAAAAATGCTCATAAATCGCGCAGACTCCCACACGTCGGGTAGTATCATGAAAAGCGGACATGGCAGATCGATGTCGGGTAGGTCGTAGCAGACCGTCGTGCAGCAGGATCGCCATGTCCGTTTCGCCAGTAGAGCCCGAACAGTTGCAAGGTCATAAAGACCGAATACTAGCGTGGGCTCAACTCCATTATACAAAACGGAGGCAGGAATGACAACTAGTAGCGGAAAGTTCGTAGGGATCGCCGTTGCCAAAGAGAAGTTAGACATTGCCGTGTTGGGGGAAACGAAAGCAAGCCAGGTCACAAACGATGAAAAAGGGATCGCCAGCCTGATCAAGAAAATGCAAACGCTAGGACCAGAACTGATCGTGGTGGAAGCGACGGGCGGCTACCAACGAGCCGTGGTCTTGGGATTGTATGAGGCAGGATTGCCCGTGGCAGTGGTCAACCCATCGCGGGTGAGACAATACGCGCGAGCCTGCGGGCTGCTTGCCAAGACCGACAAATTGGACGCCTTCAACCTGGCAGAGTTCGGGAAACAGGTGAGACCGAGGTGGTTTGAGGCCAAAAGTGAGGCAGGACGCTATGTATCCGCCCTTTTGGTGAGGCGCAGACAGGTGGAAGAGATGCTGAAGGCGGAAAAAAGCCGTGTACGGACGGTGCATGCGGATATGCGCGGCTCGTTGGAGCGGATGATCAAGGTCTTGAAGGAAGAGATCAAGCGCTTGGAAGGGGAGTTGGACAGGTTCATGAAAGAACATGAAGACTGGCAACAACAGGAGCAGATCCTGTGCAGTGCCAAGGGTGTGGGACGGGTAACCGCGGCCACCCTGCTGGCGGAACTGCCTGAGTTGGGAAAACTGGACCGCAAGAAGATCGCGGCTTTAGTGGGCTTGGCACCGATGAACTCGGATAGCGGGAAGAAACGCGGCTATCGGAAGACGAAGGGAGGCAGGATCGAAGTGCGCAGTGTGTTGTACATGTCGACCTTGGTGGCGACGAGGTACAACCCGATGGTCAAAGCACAGTATCAGGAATTATTGAGACGGGGCAAGGTCAAGAAGGTAGCGCTGACAGCCTGTATGCGAAAGTTCTTAACCATCCTGAACGCGATGATGCGAGATCGCGTCCCATTCAGGCAGACGGTGACAGCCTGAGACGGACTGGTTTTTCCCTTTAAAGTGGTTTTTGCTCTTGACAATCAAGACAGTTGCTGCACGCTTTGTTAGCCGCGTTTTGCCTTTCAGAACCTTTCCGATTTTGCTATACTTTACCATAAAGGTATGACCTATGCTCACTAAACTTATCCTTATTACTACTTATCGCTGTGACTTGCATTGCCAGCACTGCTTACAGGGATTTCCCAGAGAGCATTCGGATTTCCCTATCGGATTGCTGAATAAACTGCTTACAGAAGCAATGTCTTTCGGTGCGCGGCATGTAAACCTGACAGGCGGAGAAGCCCATTTACACCCACAATTTGAACATATCGTTGAAACCATTATGGATTATGGCTACTCATGGGGTCTAATCAGTCACGGGCAACGAGCAGAACCATACTTGCCTTTGATGAAAAAGCATAGAAAAAAATTCAAAACAGTTGGATTGAGCATTGACGGAGCAACTCCCGAAATACATGATGAACTACGAGGGCGGAAGGACGCATTTGAAAAAGTGACAACGTCTGCAAAGACATATATTGAAAACGGTTTTGAAGTTTGGATAAAGACCAGTCTTAACCAGAAAAACAAAATGCAGTTAGAGTCACTAATTGAACTGGCAGCGAATTTAGGCGCAAAAGGAATTAATTTTGCGGGCACAATACCCTTTGCGTGGAATCAACACCTGTTATTAAGTGACGAAGAAGCTCTCGAGCTTTATCAAAAAATAAACTCAATAAGGTCAAAAGCGCCTGTTAAACTCAAAACTTCCAGCGCACTTCATACACGGGGCGGGGTGAATTTTTGTCCAGTCTTGAATTTGAGTGACCTGACCATCAGCCCGCGCGGAAATGTGGATTTTTGTTGCGACGTCCATCAGCCAAAGGGAGCGATTGGGTCATTGTACGAGAATTCATTATCTGAACTGATTCAAACTTGGCTTGAAAAATCTGCCGCCATGCAAAGTAAACGGGTTAAGCAAATTTCATCTGGCGCAATGGGCAAAAGATTTGATACCTGCGCTTTTTGCAATGAATATTTTTCATCCTGAGCCAATTGTTTGTCCAACGATTGGACCACCAACCGTGTTTCCGCCATCGTCACCATTACCACCACCATCATCACCGTCGCCGTTGTTTTGATTTTGTGAAGGCGGATTGTACTCAGGTTTTTCAAATGTAAACGATTCGGCGGAACAAATAACTTCACCATTGGCATCAAAAGCGATAACGCGCCATTGATATGTGCCGCCCATGCTAAAGGCTTCAATATATTGGTCTCTGTTCCTGTCATTTGTCTCAAAAAAAACTGATTGCATTGACGGGAAAATGATTTCTAACTTGTAACTTGTTGCTCCTTGCATGGCTTCCCAAGAAAATGTGACTCTGCCTACGGTAGGCAGTTTTGCGCCGTTTTCAGGGGACAATAAACGAAAACAAGGAACTTCTGTTGGTGTAGGCGTTTGGGTTGGAGTGGATGTCGGAGTATTAGTAGGAGGTGGTTCAGGTGTATTTGTATTTGTGGAAGTTGGGGTAAGGGTTGGTACTACTGTTTGTGTAACACGGGGCATACAAGACGCAAGAAACGCGCCAATGCTTGTAAGTGCTAACTTTAGAAAATCACGCCGAGAGATTTTAACTTTTTCCATCATGAACTTCTAGTTGCCAACAACCTGTCCGACGACTGGACCTCCAACCGTGTTTCCGCCGTCATCATCGCCACCATCATCTTGTCCGCCGTTGTTATGATTTTGTGAAGGCGGATTGTATTCGGGTTTTTCAAATGTAAATGGTTCAGTAGAACAAATAATTTTACCGTTGGCGTTGAAAGCAGTAACTTTCCACTGATATGCGCCGCCCATGCTAAAGGCTTCGATATACTGGTCTCTGCTTGTATTATTTGTCTCAAAAAATACTGATTGACTCGACGGCAAGATAATCTCCAATTTGTAAGTGATTGCACCTTGCATGGCTTCCCATGAGAAAGTTGTTTTGCCAACATTGAGCAGTTTCGCGCCGTTTTCAGGGGATAACAAACGGAAACAGGGAACTTCTGATGGCGTAGGCGTTTGGGTTGGAGTAGATGTCGGGGTCTTTGTTTCTGAGGGTAAAGGCGTATTTGTTTTAGAAGGCGTTGCCGTGAGAGTTGCAATTGTATTTATTGCAGGCTTGAAAACTCGTTTGCACGCTGTAAGAAAACCTGCTCCAATTCCAAGCAAAGTTATTTTGAGAAAATCACGGCGGGAAACTTTGTCTTTCATTTTTTCTTTTGACTATCTTTCACGCGAAGCGGGCTAACGGTTTGCGTTACCCGCGTGTGGGCGGGCGTGGATTCGCTTTGAGATGTAAAAAAAGCCCGAAGCCAGAAAAATGCTCATAAATCGCGCAGACTCCCACACGTCGGGTAGTATCATGAAAAGCGGACATGGCAGATCGATGTCGGGTAGGTCGTAGCAGACCGTCGTGCAGCAGGATCGCCATGTCCGTTTCGCCAGTAGAGCCCGAACAGTTGCAAGGTCATAAAGACCGAATACTAGCGTGGGCTCAACTCCATTATACAAAACGGAGGCAGGAATGACAACTAGTAGCGGAAAGTTCGTAGGGATCGCCGTTGCCAAAGAGAAGTTAGACATTGCCGTGTTGGGGGAAACGAAAGCAAGCCAGGTCACAAACGATGAAAAAGGGATCGCCAGCCTGATCAAGAAAATGCAAACGCTAGGACCAGAACTGATCGTGGTGGAAGCGACGGGCGGCTACCAACGAGCCGTGGTCTTGGGATTGTATGAGGCAGGATTGCCCGTGGCAGTGGTCAACCCATCGCGGGTGAGACAATACGCGCGAGCCTGCGGGCTGCTTGCCAAGACCGACAAATTGGACGCCTTCAACCTGGCAGAGTTCGGGAAACAGGTGAGACCGAGGTGGTTTGAGGCCAAAAGTGAGGCAGGACGCTATGTATCCGCCCTTTTGGTGAGGCGCAGACAGGTGGAAGAGATGCTGAAGGCGGAAAAAAGCCGTGTACGGACGGTGCATGCGGATATGCGCGGCTCGTTGGAGCGGATGATCAAGGTCTTGAAGGAAGAGATCAAGCGCTTGGAAGGGGAGTTGGACAGGTTCATGAAAGAACATGAAGACTGGCAACAACAGGAGCAGATCCTGTGCAGTGCCAAGGGTGTGGGACGGGTAACCGCGGCCACCCTGCTGGCGGAACTGCCTGAGTTGGGAAAACTGGACCGCAAGAAGATCGCGGCTTTAGTGGGCTTGGCACCGATGAACTCGGATAGCGGGAAGAAACGCGGCTATCGGAAGACGAAGGGAGGCAGGATCGAAGTGCGCAGTGTGTTGTACATGTCGACCTTGGTGGCGACGAGGTACAACCCGATGGTCAAAGCACAGTATCAGGAATTATTGAGACGGGGCAAGGTCAAGAAGGTAGCGCTGACAGCCTGTATGCGAAAGTTCTTAACCATCCTGAACGCGATGATGCGAGATCGCGTCCCATTCAGGCAGACGGTGACAGCCTGAGACGGACTGGTTTTTCCCTTTAAAGTGGTTTTTGCTCTTGACAATCAAGACAGTTGCTGCACGCTTTGTTCGGCGGCGTTCTTCTCCATGTTTCGTATTAATCAAACCAGAAGTATTTCCAATGCGGATGTATTGTGTCATGAACTGCATACCAACCTTGACTTCTTTTTAACTCATTTGGTGCAAGTAAAAGAAACCAAGAAGTATGACTGAACATTTGATGTTCATCGAGTGGATTATACACAACCCATTCCCGTGTGCCGATGTTGTCAAAGAACAATCTTGGCTGTTCAAAAAAAAGATTATAGGCGTTGTCACTTGGGGTGTAATGGAATTTTTCAACACCTACTACATTGGGGTAGTAATCTTTCCACATAGCAAGAAGAGAAGATGGATAATTCCCGTATTGAGCATGGTAATCTTCAATGTCTCTGATGTATTCTCCACTATTTGCTATCGCATAATCTCTGCTGTGATTGGTTATCGAAGTGCCGAAAAAAAGTTGGAATAAGACTGCCGCGATGGGCACGAACACAAAATAGATTGGTGCAAGACAAAAGTTGTCGTACTCAACATCTTTTATAGATTTTAGGTTGGGTAGAAGCCTTGAAAAAATAAATACCCAAACGATAACAGAAATGATTGCTAACGAGAAACCAACTGTTGCAAATGCCACAAGAGAAACTGCAATTGCAATTATTGAAAATAAAATGGTGGAAACATAGGCGAAGTAGTATCTTTTTGGATTTACTGCAAGATTTTGCTTTCTTTGGGCTTGTTTTCGCAACTCATAAATTAGCCACAAAATACCAATTGGAACAAGTAATAATAATCCGATTGCAACGCCAACTTGCGCCGTAATTGAAAGAGGCATGGCTAAGCTATCATATTGTCCAGGAAAGAATGGATAGAAGACACAGAGCAAAATAAATATTAGACCTCTTGCAAAAGTCAAATTGAGTTGAGTTCAAGGTTGTAAATAGCAGCAATCAGGTTGAAGCGCAAAGCAAATCTCTTTCTACGATTGCGATACCTCTCGCTCAAAATGCGAAACACTTTCAACTTACGGAATATATGCTCAATCACAATCCGTTTCCGTGCCAAGCTTCGATTGCTCTGTTTCTCTCGTTTCGTCAGAGCATGGTATTTGGATTTCTTGAAGGGTGTTTGACTGTTCTGATGAAACTCCATCAATCCTTGATAGCCCGCATCTGCCAGAATACGCAGATGTTCAGAGAACTCACAGGCATCGTCTTTGAACAGTTGGAAGTCGTGTTTGCTTCCATGACTAAAGGCGGTGGTTATGATTTGGGTACTTTTTCGATCAGCCATCACCTGCGCTTTTTGGGTGTGACGCTTCTTTTTGCCACTGTAATGCCGTTTTTGGCTTTTTTTGGACGTTCCACTGGCTGTTCGCTGACATCAACCAGCACTACCTCGAACACCGTGTCACTGGCTTGGAGTGCCTTTTTGCCAGGCAAACGAAACTTTTTTGAACGGACTAAGGCCTCCTCTACCTTGCGAATGGTGCGGCAAACGGTTGCTTCACTGACACCATAGGATTGCGCAATATGAAATTCTGTGCGATATTCTCGCCAGTACATCAAGGTCATCAACAACTGATCGGCTCGGCTCAGTTTTGGCGGTCTCCCGAAGTCTCGCAGCCCTTTCTCAATGACTGTGAGCATCTGCTCGAAGGTTTCGCGCTGGACGCCAGTTAGCCGTTTGAAGTCACTACCTTTGAGATGTGCGATTGTCTTATAGTTCATGTGCCTATTATGGCACACTTATGCAAGAGGTCTATTGTAATTCCAGCCATTCGGACAAGATGTGAAATCATTTCAATATTTCCTATGTGCCTTCGTTAGCCGCCGAACGAATTAAGGATTGATGCGGCGGGAGTCAGGAAGGCTGGAGGAAAGGGACAAATCACCGCCGCATCTGTCCGAGTTGGACTAAGCCGTATTTGGAAAAAGAAGCCAGAAAGATCTGGCAAAAAATCTTGGAAACCCAACGCTCACCCATCAAGGAACGATCTGCAGAGTATTTTACATGAAAATCAAAGCCTTGTGCAACAAACCCGGAATGGGAAAGCAGACGAAATGTTTCCCAAGGAAACGTCAAACGGACAGTTGGATAAGCCACAACTGTCTGAGATGAAGAGCGGGAAGCGACCCGGGGATTCTAGGGAGAGCGGCACTGTAGGGGAGATAGATTTCTCTGGAAGGTCATCGCCTGCCCACAAGTTGGACAAAGAATCTTGGAAGGGGTTTCCGGAGCGGATGGAGAAGAGACAGCCTGGTGTTCGGCTGAGTCATGCACCTGACTGCCGAGGCGGATCTGTAAGGCGGCCAACTTGCGACGGACCGAAGCGCCAAAGAAACCGAAATAGCGCACCTTGACAAAGGCATGCGGGAGAACATGCTGAAGGAAACGCTGGAAGAACTGCTCAACCGAAAGCGTACACCTTTTGAGTTGACCGGTATCGGAAGCACGATATTGAAAGGTGACCTGAGAACTTTCCATGGAGCCGCCGTTGTTAAAAGCCAGCAAACGGCGATTGCTGATGGCAACCCGATGGATATAGGGAGCCAGATACTTGAGAGCGGCTTGGCCATCGCCAACCGGTTTGCAATGCACGACCCAATCCTGCGTCCAGACATTGGAAGGGACATTGTCAAAGAGTTTCAATTTCTGCAGGCCCCGTTTGAAGGCAGCCCGAAACAATTTGGAGAGAGCCCGCACAGGCAGGAAGAAGCGTTGGCGTGCAGGCAGCCAGGTCTTCCCATCCGCATGTAAGCCACCCGCGGGAGCGAGATAGTGCACATGTGGATGAAAGATCAAATTGCGGGTCCAGGTGTGCAAGACGCCCACCAAACCGATTTGACCGCCGATATAACGCGGGTCACGAGCAAGTTTCTGTGTTACTTCAGCCGAGGACTGAAAGAGCAGGGAGTAAAGTGCTTTCTGGTGAGCCCGCACTAGGGAGCGTAACTCAGCAGGCAGGGTGAAAGTCAGGAAGAAATATGGTGCATTCAGGAGCAAACCCTGTTGCACCCGCAGCCAATTCTGAGTTTGCTCATGCTGACATTTGGGACAATGTCGGTTGCGGCAGGAATGATAACTGTATTGAAACTCCTGACAGGTGGGACAGCCATACACCTGTCCGCCCAGGCGCTCGGTGCGACAATGCTCGATCGCCCTCATGGCCTGACGATGAGAGGGGAGGAGTTTGTCAGCATATTTTTTTCGGTAGTCCGCGCCGTACTCTCGAAAGAGGTCAGCCAGTTCTAGCCCCATAGATCTGCATGGATCTGATTGATGCGCTGGTTGATCTGGGTTTCGGTCACAGACGTGAGATGGGTGTAAATGGCGGTTGTTGCCGGAGATGCGTGACCGAGATAGGTCTGGATGATCCGCAGATCGACGCCAGCTTCCAACAGATGCGTGGCATACGAATGGCGCAAGGTATGGACAGAGGCAGCTTTGTGTACGCCGCTCTCACGAAGCGCTACTCGAAACGCTTTCTGGACTGCGCTTTCATTAATAGCCTCCAGTCCATTTCGAGAAGGAAACACCCAGGCGGGATGGCGATGTGAGAGCCAATGATGACGTAACAGCATCAAGGTATGGTCAGGCAGGGGTACATAGCGGTCTTTTCCACCTTTTCCCTGAACCACATGGATCATCTTGCGGTCGCTGTCGATATCTTTCACGCGCAAGCGGGTCCCTTCCAGCAAGCGCAGTCCGCAGGCATAAATGGTATGCAGGCAAACTCGATACTGAAAGCGATGCACGCAATCTAATACCCGCTTCACCTCCTCAGCACTAAAAACAACTGGGAGCTTCTTTTTTCTGTCCGGGCGGACGAGTTGCAGGGTATGCCATTCTTTTCCCAGCGTGTGTTCATAGAAAAACTTGATCCCGCATAATGCAATGGAGAAAGTGCTGTCTGCCACCTGTTTCTCATTCTTCAAGTACAGGAAGTATTCTCGAAGTTCCTCCTCGGCCATGCTGTCGGGTGACTTTTTGAAATGTCTGCTCAGTTGGAGCACTGCGTTTACATATGCCTCCTGTGTCCGAACAGCCAACCCCTTCAATTGCATATCTTCGATCATCTTTTGTCTTAACGCACTCATCGCTATATCTCCTTTTTGAATTTGATTTCAAAAAAGAAATATAGCCTGATTGTATTTTGCTATCCAGATTGATGATCTAGGGGAATCTGCGCGAAGCGCTTAGTTCAACTACTGTATGGGACGTCGTTTCACCGTCTAAATACTTTTGTACGTGTCTCATTCTAATGCCTATCTTAATTTGGGACTTTAGACAGTGATGGGTTAAAATAGTATAAATACCCACCCAATTTTAACACACCCAACGGATAAATCGCAATTGAAAAGCCCCCTTTTACAACTGCGCCGCGCCGTCCGCGCCGAATATCGCGAAACATCCCCCTGCAAAACGTGCCCGGCCGAGTTTGTTGGCTTAATCTCGAAATTAAGCCAACAAACTTTGATTTTAAGCCAACAAACTTTGGTTTTAAGCCAACAAACTTTGGTTTTAAGCCAACAAACTTTGATATTAAACCAATAAACTTTGGTTTTAAACCGATTAACTTCCGAATTAAACCAATTAACTTTTGCACTGGGAAATTCCCCAAAAACCACAGGCCGGCATCTCCCCCCGCCCAAAAAGCGGCTGAAAAAACCGCTTTCACAACCGAGCCGCATAATCCTCAAGAAACATCCCCGCCGGGGCTGCCCCCTGCAAAACGCGCCCGCCGGAATTAAGCGGCTCAATCCCTATGACTATCCGCAATGGCGCGCGCCTGCCTGCCCCCCCGCGCGGCAGGCGCTTCCCCTATAACGAACGGATTCTCAGCCACAAACGCGGGATGCGGCTCAGCTTGCCCCATGCCGAAAGCCCGGCGCGGCGGGTGAAGACGTTGTAATCGTGCTTTTCGATATCGTCCACGATCCCCTGATAGAACACCGAGGCCGCGCCGATGGCCAGCTGCCCCTCGCGCTCGAGCATCTTTACCCCCGCCCACGACTCCTCATATAACCGGCGCGTGCGCCCGATCTGGAACTTCATGAACTGCCGCCAGTTGTCCGTGATGCGGCCGGCAGCGATGTCCTCCTCGCGGATGCCGTGGGCCAGCAGTTCCTCGCGCGGCAGGTACAGGCGTCCGTTGCGGTAGTCCTCGCCCACATCGCGCAGGATGTTGGTCATTTGCAGCGCAACGCCGAGCTTGATCGCGTACGGCACAGCCTCCTGACTCTTGAAGCCGACGATGTACATGCTCATCAAGCCGACCGTGGAAGCCACGCCGTAACAATAGGTGGCCAGGTCCTCGAAGGTCTGGTAGCGGGATTGGCAGAGATCGCGCGCCACGCCGTCGATCAGCTGCAGGGCATAGTGGCGCGGGATATGATAGCGGGCCAGGGTGTCTGCCCATGCGGCGGAAACCGGGTCATCGGTGGAGGCGGAGGCGGTCTGCACGATATTCCGCCAGTAGTCCAGCTCGAAGTCGCGGTCCTTCTTCAGTTCCACCTCATCCACAATATCGTCCACCGTGCGGCAAAAGGCGTACAGCGCGCGCACGGCCGAACGCTTTTCCTCCGGCAGCAGCCCGGAGGCGGCGAAAAACGACTTGCTGTGGCGGGCGGTGATGATCTCGGCCTGTTTATACGCCCTGTGCAGGGCGGCATCGCCCGCCCAATACGAGAAAAAAGGCCGCGGGGACGGATGGGGAATGTGCCCGGCCAGGGCAATTAATTGGTTTTCCCAGTTCGCATGTGCCTGCATGGTATCTTCTCCTGCATGTGGTCTCGCCAAAGGGGATATGCAATCCCTGCTTTCGACTGTGGAAATTTTACAGGAATTATCTTATTTGTCAAGGTTTTGCAAAGATGGATTAGGTATAAACCTTGACAAATTATCGACATTGCGTACAATTGGGTTATTCATCATTTGAGTCAGGGAACTGCCTGCCCGCAGGGACATGCTCCCGTCCGGCAAACCGGCCGACTCGACATCAAGGAGAAACATGAAACAAACTGCTCTTGTCATTGGCGCGGGGATCGGCGGGATTGCCACAGCCGCCCGCCTCGCAAGGAATGGATATGACGTAACCGTGCTGGAAAAGGAAGCCGCCCCCGGCGGACGCGCCAGCCAGATCATTCGCGACGGGCACCGCTTCGACATTGGTCCGACCCTGTTCCTCATGCCCGAGGTCTGGGAGGAAACCTTCGCCGCGCTCGGCGAAAAAATGAGCGACCATCTCGACCTGCGCCGCATCGACCCGACCTACAAGGTGCACTTCGACGACGGCCTGCAATTGGAACTGACCTCCGACATCGGCAGGATGCAAACCCAGCTGGAGGCGGTGGAAAAGACCGCCTTCACAGGCTTTCTCGATTACATCGCCGAGGGTGGCAAACATTACAAAATGTCGCTCGAGAAATTCGTGGGCAGGAACTTCTACAACATCTTCGAGTACTTCAGCTTGAAGAACCTGCCCCTCATCTTCCAGCTCAAGGCGCTGGACAAGCACTACCGCAACACAGGGCGCTTCTTCAAGGACGAAAGACTCAAAGCCGCCTTCACCTTCCAGAACATGTATTTGGGATTGAGTCCCTACGATGCGCCGGCCACCTACTCCCTGCTCCAATACACGGAACTTGCCGAAGGCGTGTGGTATCCCATGGGCGGGATGTACGCCGGCATTCAGGCGCTGGTCAAGGTCGCTGAAAAACTGGGCGTCAAGTTCATCTACAACGCGCCTGTCAAACGCATCGAAACGGACGGGAACAAGGTGCTCGGCGTCATTCTCGAGGACGGCCGCGCCTTTTCATCCGATATCTTCGTCGGCAATGCCGACCTGCCCTATATCTACAAGGAACTTTTGCCGGATGCAAGCGAGGCGAAGAGCCTCGATGAAAAGCTCTACACCTGCTCCACCATCATGTTCTATTGGGGCGTGGACCGCGAGTATCCGCAGATCGCGCATCACAACGTCTTCCTCGGCGGCGACTATAAAGCCTCCTTCGACCAGATCTTCAACGAGCACACCCTGCCCGAGCAGCCTTCGTTCTACGTCCATGCGCCCAAGCGCACAGACCCCGCCGCCGGCCCGCAGGGGCAGGACACGCTGTATGTCCTCGTCCCGGTCGGTCACCTCGACGCGCGCAGCGAACAGGATTGGGACGCGCTCGTCGACCGCGCCCGTGAAACCGTCTTCGACCGCCTCGCCAGGGAAATGAACAGTACCGACCTCAAAGAACATATAAAGTTCGAGATCGTCTACCAGCCGAAGGTATGGAAGGAGCGTTTCAACCTCGAAAAAGGCGCGGCCTTCGGTCTGAGCCATAACTTCTGGCAGGTCGGCTATCTGCGGCCGCACAACCGTCACAGGAAGTACAAGAACCTCTATTTCGCAGGCGCATCCACACATCCCGGCACAGGCCTGCCCATCGTCCTGCTTTCCGCGCGGCTCACAACCGGGCGAATATTGAAGGAAGCAGGTACAATTGCTGTGCAAAAGGTAGTCAAACCTACCCTACATCCCGCTTAAGGAAAAAATAATGTACAGCAAAACCCCTGCCTTCAACTTAAAAGCGGTCCTGCTTGAAACCGGACTCGCCGCCGACACGTTACGCGCCTGGGAACGCCGCTATGGACTTCCCGCGCCGCAGCGCACCTCGGGCGGCCACCGGCTGTATTCGCAGCACGACATCGAAATGATCAAATGGCTGATCGCGCGTCAGGCGGAGGGACTCTCGATCTCACGCGCGGTGGACCTGTGGAATGAACAGACCGCTTCCGGCACGGACCCGCTGCTGGGCGGGTATGCAACTTCCACATTGACCGCCGCCCAGGCGACACTCGCCAGCCTCCCGCCGGACACAAATCTGGATGTCATTCGCAGGCAATGGATCGCCGCCTGCATAAACTTCAACGAATCGAACGCCGAACAGGCCTTGAACAAGGCATTTTCCATGTTCCCGGTCGAGGCTGTCTGCACCGAGGTGCTGCAAAAAGGCATGGCCGAGATCGGCGATCTTTGGTACGAAAACCGGGCCTCCGTACAGCAGGAGCACTTTGCGTCAAGTCTGGCCATGCGCCGCCTCGACGCCCTGCTCAGCGCGTCCCCCGCCCCATCCCGCCCGCAGACGGTGCTGGTGGGCTGTCCGCCGGATGAATGGCATACCTTCACACCCCTGCTGCTTTCGCTCTTCCTGCGCCGCCGCGGGATGAACGTCATCTATCTCGGCGCGAATGTGCCTGTGGAGCGCTTTGAGGAGACTGTTTCGAAGGTAAAAGCAAACCTCGTCATCCTCGCCGCCCAGACGCTCACCAGCGCCGCCAGCCTGCAGCTGACCGCCCTCTCGCTTTCAGGCTTGCGAGTCCCCGTCGCCTTTGGCGGGCGCATCTTCTTCCTGCGGAAGAGCCTGGCGGATCACATTCCCGGCCATTACCTCGGCGATAGCGTGGATTCATCCATTGACGAAGTGGAGAAAATGCTGAAAGGCAGGTTGAAGGAAAAACAACTCAAGCCCGCCTCACAATCCTGCCTGGCCGCATTGCAGGCTTTCACGTCGCGGCGCACCTCCATCGAAAACACGATCAAGGAACTTGTCCAGCCGCTTTCCATCAGTCCCGACGGGTTGAATACGGGCATTCACTTCCTCGGTAACAATATCGCCGCCGCCCTGCAGCTCGGCGACATGGAACATGTCACCGGCGAGGTGGAATGGTTGAAGGTCCTGATGCAATTTCACGAAAGGCCCCCGCAGGAATTGAACGACTTCATGCAGAACTACTCCCGCGCAGTGGACCTGCACATCAACGGCCAGGGCGACCCGATCAAAACCTGGCTGGATTCACAGGCAAATAGATAAGGAAGGAAAACATGATTCGAATTGTCACCGACAGCACCTGTGACCTGCCGCAAGAGACCGTACACCAGCTTGCGATCACGGTCATCCCCCTGCACATCAACCAGGGTGGGAAAACCTGGCTGGACGGCGTCGACCTCTCGCGTGAGGAGTTTTATTCGCAATTGCCAGCCTACAATCCCCCGCCGGCAACCGCCGCGCCGGGACCGGATGTATTTACGCAGGTATATGAAAGGCTGGCAAATGAAGGCGCCCTGCAAATCATTTCCATTCACATCTCAGAGACATTGAGCGCCACGATCAATTCGGCGCGCATCGCTGCGGAACAATTCACCCGCATCCCCGTCACGGTGCTGGATTCGAGTCAGCTCAGCCTCGGCACGGGGTTCATCGTCGAAAAAGCCGCCCAACTCGCACAGCTTGGCAAAAAGGTCGAGGAGATCATGGCCGGCTTGCAGGAAGTCATGAAGCGCACCTACGTGTTCGCATCGCTCAAGACCCTGGAATACCTGCGCCGCAGCGGGCGGATGAATTTTGCCATCGCCAGGTTCGGCGAGCTGCTTCAGATCAAACCCCTGCTGCACATGAACATGGGCAGGGCCACCGCGCACCGCACGCGCACGCAAAAACGCGCCGCGGCACGCCTGATGGAATGGCTGGGCGAATATGCCCCCTACGAAAAACTGGCCATCCTGCATGCCGGGGTTCAGGAGGAAGCCCAGGCGTTATTCGAACAGGTCCGCTCCTTCCTCCCGCAGGGGGAAATTCTTATTGTGCAAATCACTCCCGTACTGGGTGCCCATCTCGGCATCGGTGCATTGGGATTTGCCTGCATCACAAAGGAAAATAAACCATGAAAAAAACAGACCTCACTTCGCTCGTCATATTTCCAATTTTGATCCTGATCGGCTATCTGGTCGCGCTGGCGGGGAGTCAGGGTGGCGCCACGCTCGGCGGCGTTCCTGTATTTGCTCTCGCGGTCGGGCTGGCTTTTGTAATCCAGTGGCTGGTCTTCATCCCGTCCTATTTGTTTCAGACCGAAAAATTCTTCGACCTGACCGGAGGCATCACCTACATTTCCGTTATCGGTGTCGCGGTCTGTTACAGCAGGTACGGCACCGATCTCGATGCAAGGTCAATTCTGCTCGCGGCCCTGGTGATCATCTGGGCGATCCGCCTCGGGACGTTCCTCTTCAGCCGCATTCAAAAAGCCGGCAAGGATGATCGCTTCGACGAACTCAAACCGTCCTTCATCCGCTTCCTGAACGTCTGGACGGTCCAGGGATTGTGGGTGACCTTCACAGCCGCCGCCGCGCTGGTCGCCATCACCACAACCTACCGAAAAGAGTTGGATTTGTTCGCCCTCTTCGGTTTTCTCGTGTGGGCGTTCGGCTTTGCCATCGAAGTCATCGCCGATGCACAAAAAAGCCGCTTCAGCGCCAACCCTGCCAACAAAGGCAGGTTCATTCAAACGGGGTTATGGTCCCGCTCCCGCCACCCCAACTATTTCGGCGAGATCGTCCTGTGGATCGGCGTTGCCATCATCGCCCTGCCCGTTTTGCAGGGCTGGCAGTGGGTTGCCCTGATCTCCCCTGTCTTTGTCACCCTGCTGCTTACCCGCGTCAGCGGTATTCCCCTGCTTGCGAAAAAAGCGGACCAGAAATGGGGCGGGCTGGAAGAGTACGAAGCGTACAAAAAACGGACGCCCGTATTAATTCCCCGATTGTGGTGAGGCGCTGAGATGAAACTTGCAAAGACCATTTCCCTGCTGGGCGTGCTGGCCATGACCGCCGCCATCCTCTATGGGTTCATCGTCGGCGATTTCGCCGGCGAAGGCAGCCAGCTGGCGTCCATGCCGTGGGGCATTGTCTCGCTCGTGGACCTGTACACCGGCTTCATCCTGTTCTCGTGCTGGATCTTCTACCGCGAAAAGTCCCTGCCCGCAGCCATCGCGTGGACGATTGCGATGATGGTCTTGGGATTCTTCACCGGCGCGCTGTATGCCTTCCTTGCACTGAGGTCAAGCAACGGCGACTGGCGTACGTTCTGGCTGGGGAAACATGCCTGAGAAAGCCCGCGAACTGCTGGAGGAATTCCACAGTGTGACCGGCAAGGTCGGCTTGCTGGATACCATCATTCCGCCCGTCCTGTTCCTGCTGTTGAACGGACTGGCGGGCTTCGAAACTGCGATGGCCGGCTCGCTCGGGCTGGCATTCGTGATTGCCATCGTGCGTTTGAGACGCAGGCAATCCCTGGCGTATGCGCTGGCTGGCATGGGCAGTGTCGGGTTGGCAATTGCGCTGGCGTACCTGCTCGGGCGTTCCGAAGGCTACTTCCTGCCCGCCATCGTCAACGGCGGTTTGACCGTTGCGCTGGCGCTGGTCAGCATCATCATCCGCAAGCCGATGGTGGCATGGACGAGTTATCTCGCCCGCCGCTGGCCCCTCGACTGGTACTGGCATTCAAGGGTGCGCCCCGCCTACACCGAAGTCACCGTGGTCTGGGTGCTCTTCTTCGCCCTGCGCCTGTTCTGGCAGGTGACGCTCTTTCAGGGCAACGACATCAGCCAGCTTGCGCTCGTCAATGCGCTCATGGGCTGGCCTGCCATCGTGCTTCTGCTCATCTTCAGTTATTTGTATGGAACCTGGCGTCTTGCCCGCTTGGGCGGTCCCAGCGTGGACGAGTTTCGGGAAAACCGGCCAGCCCCATGGCAAAGTCAGAGGCGCGGGTTTTAAATGACCTCCATCTGGTGGATTCGCCGCGACTTAAGACTGACGGACAACCTCGCGCTTCATTCCGCGCTGACCCATGGTTCGGTTATCCCGGTCTTCATCCTCGACCCGGCATTTTCCACCCAATCCCCCCGCCGCAGGGACTTCCTGTACGCGGGGCTTCACGCACTCGATCACGAACTGCGGAAACGCGGTTCCCATCTCGTCATCCGCACAGGCAAACCCGTGGATGTGCTGCGGCGGTTGTTCGACGAAGTCAAAGCAAATGCCGTCCACGCCGAAGAGGACTTCACGCCCTACGCCCGCAGGCGGGATGCGCTCATTGCAAAACTCCTGCCCCTCCAACTCGTCGGCGGACAGACGGTGCATCATCCCAAATCCATCCTGAAAAAGGATGGCAGGCCGTACACGGTCTATACGCCTTATTCCAAGGCATGGAAGGCGGCGCTCGGCGGAATCGAATTGATCCCCACGCCGGTGAAGATAAACACCCCGCAGGGATTCCCATCCGAGTCATTGCCAAAATTTGAAAGCAATAAACTCTTCCCTGCTGGCGAAGAAGAAGCATTGACCAGACTCGAAGAATTTCTGCACAAACGAATCCATGAGTACGCCGACAATCGCAACCGCATGGACCTGGACGGCACGTCCGCGCTCTCGCCCTATCTTCGTTTCGGCATGATCGGCTTGCGCCAAGCCGTCCACGCGGTAAAACTTTCCAACCTTCAACCCTTCCAACCTGCCAACCCAAAAGGCGCGGAAATCTGGCTCAATGAACTGATCTGGCGTGAGTTCTACATCCAAATCCTGTTTCACTTCCCGCACGTGAGCAGCGGCGCGTTCAATCCATCCCTGGCGAATATCCCCTGGCGAAACAATGAATCCGAATTCGCCGCATGGAAAAATGGTCTCACGGGTATGCCCATTGTGGATGCCGCCATGCGTCAACTAAAGGAAACGGGTTGGATGCACAACCGCGCACGCATGGTCGTTGCATCGTTTCTGGTCAAGGATCTGCTGATCGACTGGCGCTGGGGCGAGGCATGGTTCATGGTAAATCTGCTCGACGGCGACCTCGCCGCGAACAACGGCGGCTGGCAATGGACGGCCGGCACCGGCACCGATGCCGCGCCGTATTTCAGGATCTTCAATCCTGTGCTGCAAAGCGCAAAGTTTGACCCGCACGGGGAGTACATCCGCAAGTGGGTTCCTGAATTAGGCGGGTTGGGCATGGATGAAATTCACGCGCCCTGGGAATATGAAATCAAAGCCGCGGGATATCCTGAAAAACCGATCATAGACCGTGAAGTTGTCAAGGAAAGAACATTGATGGCGTATCGCCTTTCAAAGGAACAAGCAAGATGATAAGGAAGGTATTGCGCGCGATGGGAATCGCATTGGCGGTCATCCTCGCGCTGGTTTTGATTGGTCCGTTCCTCGTCCCTGTGCCGCCATTGGAAAACACCCTTCCAATGGAAGACCTCACAGACGCCGACAGCAGGTTCGTTGAGATCAACGGTGTTAACGTGCATTACAAGACATGGGGCAAAGGCGAACCGGCGTTTATTCTCCTGCATGGGTTCGGCGCAAGCCTGTTCTCGTGGCGCGAAGTGACTGAACCTCTCGCTGAAATTGGCACCGTCATCGCCTATGACCGCCCCGCATTCGGCCTGACCGAACGTCCGCTGGAGTGGGAAGGGGAAAGTCCCTACGGCCCGCAGGCTCAGGTTAACCTTGTCATTGGGCTGATGGATAAATTCAATATCGAAAAAGCCATCCTGGTCGGCAACTCTGCGGGCGGAACAGTTTCCATGCAGGTCGCCTTGCAATATCCGCAAAGAGTGTCGGCGTTAATTCTTGTCGATGCGGCCGTCTATGCGGGCGGGGGCGCGCCGTCATGGATCCGCCCCCTTTTGGGCGCGCCGCAATTCGATCACCTGGGTCCGCTTGTTTCCCGTCAACTTCAGGCGCAGGGAACCGAGTTCATCAGAACCGCCTGGCACGATCCATCGAGGATCACGCCCGATGTTTTTGAAGGCTATCAAAAACCGCTGCAGGCTGAAAACTGGGACCGGGCGCTTTGGGAGCTCACCCTCGCCAGTCAGGAAAGCGGCCTGGCCGATAGGTTAAACGAGATCACCCTGCCCGTACTGGTCATCACTGGCGACGATGACCGCATCGTCCCGACCGAACAATCGCTGCGGCTCGCAGGTGAATTGCCCAACGCCACGCTGGGCGTCATCCCGCAAAGCGGACATCTCCCGCATGAGGAAAACCCCCTGGAATTCATGCGGACCGTGGCCGGGTTTCTTTCCACACTGCAATGACAAAACCGCTTACCCCTGAAACCGGGCGCGCCGCATTGCGCGCCTTGCTAAAAGAAAAATCACCGCTGGGTCCATTGAAGGTAATGGCAAAACATGTCGGGCGTTTCTTTCAGATCCCCATCCCCGGCTTTCGCCCGTATGTTGTCTTCGGTCCCGAAGCCGTCCGTAAAGTTCTCGTCACCGAGCGGGACAAGGTCTTATGGCGCAACACAGACCCTGTTACAGATTTGCTGGACCGCGGCGTGCTGGTCGTGGACGGTGAAGAGCACGATAAATATCGCGCCCTGATGGAACCGCCGCTTCAGCCTGCGCGCCTGGCTGGGTACACCCAAATGATGATCGCCCAAACGGACAGGGTCACCTCCCAATGGCAGCATGGTGAGACGGTGGACATGCTGGTCGAAAGCCGCAAGATCGCCCTGCTGATCATCATGCAAACCCTGTTCAGCAGGGATATTTGGGATGACCTCCCGCGTCTCTGGAGCCCGATCGTCAAAGCCATCGAATACATCTCCCCCGGCGCCTGGATCATCTGGCGCAAGATCCCCCGTTTCGGCTTTCGCAAGCCGTTGAAAGTACTGGATGATTATTTGTTCGGAATCATTGCGGACAGAAGAAAGGAAGAAGGAAAAAACAACGATGTACTCCAGCACCTCATGGATGCAGGCCTGACCGACAAGGTCATCTGCGATCAAATGCTGACCATGATGATCGCGGGACATGACACCTCCACCGCCCTGCTGGCATGGGTCTTTGCACTATTGGGGCAGCATCCCGATACTCATGCACATGTCACCTTTGAAGTGGATTCCATGGAAAAATCCCCGCTGCTCGACCATGTCATCAAGGAGAGTCTGCGGCTTTATCCACCCATCCACATAGGCAACCGCCGCATTGCGGAAGAAATGGACTTCGATGGCAATAAAATCCCAAGGCATGAGCGGCTTTTTTATTCCATCTACCTCACCCATCGCGATCCCGAAATCTGGGAAAACGCGGATGCTTTTTGCCCCGAACGATTCTCTCTCGGACGCAAGACACCGCCCATGAGCTACATTCCATTTGGCGGCGGACCACGTGCGTGCATCGGCGCGGCATTTGGTCAGGCGGAGGCGCGGATTGTCATCTCGCGCCTTCTGAAAACTCACACATTCGAATTCACCGATCATCCAATTCATCCGCACATGGGCGCAACGCTTGAACCGCGCCCCGGCGTGATGATGAGGGTTGTAAAACGAAATAAATAAACCACCCGTTTGGAATCACAAATGACCTACTTCGGATTTCTCCTGCGCTTTCTCGTCATCCCCATCGTGATCCTTCTCGTTATCACCTGGCGGGACAATAAAAACAACAAACCCGCACCTGGCTTTCAAAACGGCCGGGCCGTCTGGATCGCGATACTTGTCCATGTCATCATCGCAGTGGTTTACACCACCCCCTGGGATAATTATCTCGTTGCAACAGGCGTGTGGTACTACAACCCGCACCTCGTCACAGGCATAGTCTTTGGCTACGTCCCTATCGAAGAGTATACGTTCTTTGTTTTGGAAACGCTGCTCTCAGGTCTATGGTGGTGGTTCCTGGCAAGAAGAATTGCCGAACCCGGGGGCCCTTTTCAGCCTTCAAAGTCTGGCCGGATGATCGCAGCCGGCATTTTGTTCCTTGCCTGGATTATTTTCACGGTGTTATTCTTCAGCGACAATAAATCCATCACCTACCTGTCGATCACTCTTTTCTGGGCGTTGCCGGCCATCTTCCCACAGCTGCTTTATGGCGCAGATATTCTCTGGCATTACCGCAGGCTTGTTTTTCCCGGCTTCCTCGTCCCCGGCGCATATCTCTCGTTGACGGACATCGTGGCACTTACCGATTCAACCTGGTCCATCGCAAAGGACCAGACCACGGGCATCCTTTTCTTTGGTATTCTGCCTCTCGAAGAAGTGGTCTTCTTTTTCATCACCAACATCCTCATCATTTTCGGGATGACACTTCTTCTGTCCAACATTGGCCAGCAAAGATTCAGGACGTGGAAGGATAATAACTACAAGGGGCTCCCATAATGCCCGATCCATTTGAAAGGCGGCACTATTTGAACATCGAAACCTTCCGCAAAAATGGGCAGGGTGTCAAAACTCCGCTATGGTTTGTGCTGGTTGAATTGAAATGGGAACCACGCCCAAAATGGATCGCCGCTTTCCAATCAGTCGCCTTCAGGCGCGTCGCTGACAATGTATAACGGTCTGCCTTTTGCTTCGTCATAGAGGCGGCCGATATATTCGCCAAGAACCCCAAGCGAAATCAACTGCACCCCGCCAAGGAACAGGACCGCGATCAAGGTGGTCGCCTGGCCAAAGAATGCCCCCGATCCCGTGATGCGCATATAAATTACAACGGGGATGGCAAGGATGGCGATCCCCGCCGAGACAAAGCCAAAGAAAGTTGCAACCTGCAGGGGAAAATAGGAAAAACTTGTGATGGCGTTCAGCGCAAGCCTGAACATCTTCCTGAACGGATATTTGGTCACACCCGCATAACGTGCAGCGCGCTTATAGGTGACGCCGATCTGCCTGAACCCAACCCAGGCGGACATACCTCGTGGAAAGCGGTGCCGTTCCTTCATCTGCTTGAGGACATCCACTACCTTGCGATCCATCAGACGGAAGTCACCGGTATCCACCGGGATTTTCACATCCGTAATGCGATAGATGAGGCGGTAGAACAGGGACGCCGTCCACAACTTGAACCACGATTCACCCTCACGCTCGCCGCGCACGGCGTACACAACCTCGTAGCCTTCCTTCCACTTCGCTGCAAGGTCAAGAATGGTTTCCGGCGGATCCTGCAGGTCTGCATCAATGATAATCACCGCATCGCCGCGCGCATAATCCCAGCCGGCGGTGATGGCAACCTGATGCCCGAAATTCCGCGCAAAGATGACGGGGCGCACATGCTTGTTTGCCCGCGCAAGTTCCCGGATCTTTTCCGTCGAACCGTCCGTGGAGCCGTCATCAACAAGAATGAGCTCCCAGGGTTCGCCTGATGATTCCATGACATCCGTTATGCGGCGGTACAACTCCGGAAGGTTTTCAATTTCGTTATAGATGGGGGCGATGATCGAGTATGTAATTTTCATGGACAATCGGTACTCATAATATTTTTTTGACCGCAGCCAGCGTGGGTTCGATGATCGGCGCAGGCTGGACAGCCTGCATCGCAGCACGGACGTCCTTGAGGCCGCTGCCGGTATTCATCAACAGGATCGGATCGTCGCTTCCGACCAGTCCCGAGCCTGCCGCCTTGACCAAACCGGCATACGCCGTCGCCCCGGCTGGTTCGGCAAAGACCCCCATCTTCCCCAGCTCCGCAATGGACTGGATGATCGCAGCATCAGTCACGGTGACGTACGTGCCTTCGGTCTGCACCGCCGCCCGCACGGCACGGACGCCGTCCCGCGGCAGATCCACCGAGATACTGTCTGCGATCGTCATTGCAGAGACGGGCGTGATGGTTTCTGTATTTGCATGGAAGGCGTTTGCAATCGCGGCGGAACCTTCGGCCTGTACGCCAATGATACGCGGCATGTTCGGAATCCATCCCAGCGCCATCAGGTCTTTAAATCCCTTGTGGATGCCGGAGATGATATTACCGTCACCCACGGAAACAAAAATTGCCAGCGGCGCATGGTCACCCAGGGCGCTGTCTTTTTTATGCCAGGCACGATGTGCCTCGATCCACCATTCCCAAATTTCAAAAGCGGCGGTCTTCTTGCCTTCCAAAGTAAATGGATTGTAGCCGGTGTTGCGGCAATACCAGCCGAACTCGTCCGCGGCTTTGACCGTCAGGTCAAAGGCATCGTCATACGTGCCATCCACAAGGATGACCTTCGCGCCAAAAACCAGCAGCTGCGCCACCTTTGCCTGCGGCGCGGACTTGGGCGCGAAGATAATGGCTTTTTGGCCCACTGCGGCGGCCATACCCGCCAGTGCTGCGCCCGCATTTCCTGTGGAAGCAGTCACAACAACTTCGGATTTCAATTCCTGGGCGCGGGCCACCACCACTGCGCTGGCCCGATCCTTAAAGGATGCCGTGGGGTTGCGCGACTCGTCCTTTAGCCAGAGATGTTTGAGGTGTAGTTTTTCAGCCAGGCGCGGCAGGGCAAATACCGGCGTCCAGCCCGCGGCGTGCAGGGGGGTTGAGTCTCCGCCCGGTTCAGCGACAGGTAAAAGCGGCAGATATCGCCAAAGCGAGGATTCCGTCCGTGAGGTAATATCCTCGGGCTGGAATTTCTTTCGGATGGAATCGTAATCAAGGACCACATCCAGGTTACCGCCGTCCCTGGGGCAGGTGTATGTGACCTGGCCCTGCAGGTACTCGGTTCCGCACAGAGAGCATTTATAGCCGGTGAAATTTTTCATAGCCCTATTATTTTACTCCATATATAAGCAGACTTGATGTTTAAAAAAAGGACTCCCGGGCCTTAAAGGCCCGGGAGTCCTTTTTTCGTTTTCCTACTTTCCCCTCTCCAACAACTCCCTTGCAATCAACTCCTGATCAACAGGCAGCTTATCAAACCGCACGCCGACCGCGTTATAAATCGCGTTCGTGATGGCAGGCGTGGTAGGAATGCTGCAGATCTCGCCCACACCTTTTGCGCCATACGGGCCTGCGGCGATGGGATGTTCCACAATAATGGATGTGATCTCAGGCGTAAGCATAATACCGGGGACGCGGTAGCGTGCAAGATGACCTGTGACCACGTTGCCGTTATCCATGATGAACTCCTCGGTGAGGCAGTTACCGAGGCCCATCATCACGCCGCCCTCCACCTGTCCCTGCAAGCCAAGCGGGTTAACCGCCATGCCCACATCATTGGCAGAGATAACCTTCAGCACGCAGACTTCACCCGTCAGTTTGTTGACCTCCACTTCGGCGGCCTGCACGCCGAATGAGAAGGCGAAATGCATGTCGCCGCCCGTTCCCAAAGGCTGAGTCTTCGGGGCCTCATACTCATAACGGACACGCGGCTGCTGACCCATGCCAGTCATTTCCTTATAGATTTCCGCGTAGGACAGCGAGTGCCCGTTGACATGCACCAGGCCGCGCTCAAAGCGAATCTGGTCAGGGCGCACGTCAAATTTCTCCGCCAGCGAAGCGCTGATCTGATCGCGCAGGGTTTTGGCGGCATAGCGGGAAGCATTGCCTGTCACAAACGTCTGACGCGAGGCGGTGGTGGGACCGCCATTGGGGGACAGATCCGTATCCATCACAAGGACGCGCACCTGTTCCGGGGGGACGGACATTTCTTCAGCGACGATCAAACGCATGACGGTGACCAATCCCTGCCCGAGTTCGGCAGCGGAACTGCGCACCTGGAAGGTGCCGTCTTCATAAAGTTCCACATCCGCACCGGATTTATCCGGTGCGCCGCCGCCGAGTCCCGTGTTCTTATATGCAGCGGCAAAGCCCCAGGCGCGCATCAGGTTCGGGTTGTTTGGATCAACCCTCGGGGCAAAGGGAAGCGGTGTTTGCTTTCGCATTTCCGCTTCCACACGGTCAATACATTCCATCAGGCCGACCGACTCGCGCAGTTCCTGTCCCGTATTGGTGAAGCTGCCCACATGCAGTGAATTCATGCGGCGCAATTCAACGGGTTCAATCTTCAACTTTTCAGCGAGCATGTCCATCATCGACTCGACCGCAAAGGCCGATTGCGTGACGCCAAAACCTCGGAACGCGCCTGCGGGTGGATTGTTGGTATACATGGCATAGCAGTCGGCACGCACATGCGGAATATCATAGGGGCCCGCCGAATGAGTGGTGGCGCGGGTCATCACTTTTTCGCCGAGCGATGCATACGCGCCCGTATCACCGTAGAGTTCGGTCTCAGCCGCAACAAGACGGCCGTCTTTCTTCGCGCCGATCTTCACTCGGATCTGCGTGGCGTGGCGTTTGGGATGCACCAGCAGACTTTCATGACGGTCGAACAACAGTTTCACAGGTCGCTGTGTAACATTTGCAAGCATGGCGACATGGATCTGTCCCATCACATCCTCCTTGCCGCCAAAGCCGCCGCCCATCAACTGCCCCACGATGCGCACACGTTCCTCCTCCCAACCCATCGCACGCGCCACCTGCGTTCGATCCTGATACGGAATTTGCGAACCGACATAGATTTCCATGCGGCCATCCGGCAGCGGCACGCCAATGCTGCATTCAGGTTCGATGAAGGCATGGTCGGTGATTTGCGTGTGGAAGGTATGCTCCAAAATGACATCCGATTCGGCAAAGCCCTGCTCCATATCACCCTTGCGGACTTTTATGTGCTTGAGCAAATTTCCGTTTTCATGGAGTCGCGGGACACCTTCCTGACGCGCCTGCACGGGATTCGTGATGACAGGCTGCAGGTCAAACTCCGCCTCGATCAACGCCGACGCCTGCTCGGCGATCTGCTGCGTTTCCGCCGCTATGATCGCGATTGCATCCCCCACGTAGCGGATGCGTTCCCCCACACCGACCAGTACGGGCCAGTCGTAAATAACCAGCCCATGTGTTTTTTCCCCGGGGATGTCTTCCGCAGTGAGAACCGCAACCACGCCGGGCAAAGACCTTGCCCTGGAAATGTCAATTTTCTTCAAAAAACCATGCGGGATCATGGCGCGTCTGGCCTTGGCATACAACATGCCGTCGAATTTCAAATCATCGGTAAAGATGGCAGCACCATTGACCTTTTCAATCGCATCAGGACGCAAATGAGAATGCCCGACGGCTGCATGCGAGTGGATCGAATCGGGAACATGAGGTTTCTTAATGGGTTCACCCGTTCGCAGGGATTCCGCCGCGGCAAGGATCGCGTTTTCAATGGAGGGGTATCCCGCACAGCGGCAGAGTGTATCCTTCAATGCAAAACGAATATCATCTTTGCTTGGATTCAGGTTGCGCTTGAGCAGGGCATATGCCGTCATGATCTGCCCGGGGATACAGAATCCACATTGCACTGCGCCGTGCTCCACGAACGCCTCCTGCAACGGATGCAGTTGCATTTCTTCATGGACGCGCTGTGCCAGCCCTTCAATGGTGACAATCGCCTTGCCGTCCGCGCGCTCGGCGGGATAGACGCAGGACATAATCGGTTCGCCATCCACGAGCACGGTGCATGCGCCGCACTCCGCTTCTTCACATCCGATCTTCGTGCCCGTCAGGCAAAGTCTCTCGCGCAACAGGGTGGATAATGTCTCACCCGCGATGGGTTCAAGCGAATATTGCCTGCCATTGACGGAAAAATTTATGTTTGACATACCCATAATCCTATTCTGCGCGTTTCCACGCGGTTTCGAGCGTATCTCTAAACAATCCGCCGATGATGTGCCTGCGATAGTCCGCACTGGCACGGCGGGCACTGGTACGGAACTTTGCCTGTCCGAGCAGGGCATCCAACGTGCTGTCAAAGGTCATTACGTTCAAAGGATGATCGCGCAAAGTGGATTCGGCTTCGGTGGCGCGGAAGGGCGTGGCCCCGCCGGGGCCGACGGCAATGTGAATATCCTTCACAGTATCCCCTTCACGCTCGAGCCAGACAGCACAATTCAAAATGGGAAGCGCAACTCCCTGCGGACGCATGATGCGCTTGAAGCAGGATGCCTGTCCCTTTTTGGATTGGGGGATGTAAAAGCCGACGATGATCTCTTTGCTTTTGTCAATTACAGATTTACCAGGTCCAAGGAAGAGCGAGGCGAAAAGCATGCGGCGTCTCCCTGAAACACCAGCCACTTCGGCTTGGGCCTCGAGCGCTGTCAGGGTGATGGTCCCGTCTGCGGCAGGAAGGGCGTGCGCGACGTTTCCTCCGAGCGTGGCGGTGTTGCGGACTTGCGGTCCGGCGATCAGGTTACAGGCTTCGACCAATGCCCGGGCATGTGCACCAGTCAGAGGGTCCAGTGCGACGCGGTTGACCGGGACGGCTGCACCGATGAAGAGTTCATCCCCTCTTAATTCGAGGGCGCCCATCTCCGGGATAAAGGTCAAATCAATTAAAGTATGTACGGGGGGATGGTTGCCCTGCTTCAGGTCCAGCAACAGATCCGTTCCGCCTGCAACGGGCAACGCAGGACCCAATGCCGACGCAAGGGCTTGAACTGCCTCCACGACGGAGACTGGCCGTTTGTATTCCTGCCACAGGTTCATAGTGGTTACCTCTTTCTAAAGACGGCGGCACTTTTCGATGAGCTTGCCCAACGCCGTGGAGCAGGTGGTTGAGTAGAGCGGCGTTTTCCGCCCGTATCGAAACCACACGCCACGACCACCGAACCGATGGATACTTCGATTTTACTACTTTGCGCAACCTCGTGGATTTACGAAGGTTGCACGGGACTCTCTTCGGGATGCACGCCCGCCATGAGCAAACCGAGTTTTTCGGGCCTGGCTTCTTCACGCGGGACGATGTCCATGACCTGACCTTCGTACAGGACGGCAATGCGGTCGGAGAGGGAAAGGATCTCATCAAGGTCTTCCGAGATGAGCAGGATGGCAACGCCTTTACGACGTTGTTCGAGCAATTGTTCGCGGACGTATTCGGTGGCGCCGATGTCGAGTCCGCGGGTGGGTTGGGCGGCGAGGATGACACGCGGGGTGCGGGAAATCTCACGCGCCAGGACAACCTTTTGAATATTTCCACCGGAGAGATTCTTGGCTTCCGTGTCCTGCGAAGGGGTCTTGACCTGGTACTTCTTGATCATCTCACCGGCATGTTTGGAGATGTCGCGCAGGCGCAGGAAACCGTACTGCGAATATGGCATTTTGTGATGTTCGCGCAGGATCATATTTTCCGCAACGGAAAACTCACCGATCATGCCGTCACGCATCCGTTCCTCGGGGATGTAGGAAAGCATTCTGTCTGTGATCTGGGCAGGGGCATACCCGGTAATATCTTCGCCTTCGAGGAAAATCTTTCCACCGGTCACTTTGCGCAGCCCGGTGATGCTTTCCGCCAGTTCCCGCTGACCATTGCCGGAGACACCTGCAATACCCAGAATTTCGCTCGAACGAACTTCAAGATTTACACCACGCAAACCCGGCGTACCACGGTCGCTGCCGCAGGCAAGCTGGTCGAGCCGCAGACGCACCTCCCCAAGGTCCGATTTGCCGCGGTTGGGGGAAAAACCAACCTCGCGGCCAACCATCCAGTTGGCGAGGTCCTGTTTTGTGGTCTCGGAGGTGGGACGTGTGCCCATCTTACGCCCGTCACGCAGGACGCTGACACGGTCGCTGATCTCCACAACTTCATGCAATTTATGGGAGATAAATATGAGCGCATGTCCGTCTTTGACCATCTGCCTCATAATGACGAACAGTTCATCCACTTCCTGGGGAGTGAGGACGGCGGTCGGCTCGTCCAAAATAAGGAGGGCCGCTCCGCGATAAAGGGATTTGATAATTTCGACGCGCTGCTGCTGACCAACAGATAACTGCCAGACGTACGCAGACGGGTCAATTTTCAAACCATAAATGGAGGCAAGTTCCACAATGCGCCCGGAGACGCGGTCAAGGTCGGTCAATGGACCGCGCGAGGATGACAATCCAAGCGCAACATTCTCGGCAACTGTCAGGGTTGGAACCAGCATGAAATGCTGGTGGATCATGCCGATACCGAGGTTGATCGAATCGGTGGGCGAAGAAATGCGGACGGGTTTCCCGTTCAGAAGGATTTCGCCCTCATCCGGATGATACAGCCCGTATAGAATCTTCATCAGCGTGCTTTTGCCGGCACCGTTCTCCCCCAACAAGGCATGGACCTCGCCGGTATGCATGTCGAAATCCACCTTGTCACTGGCAAGCACACCGGGGAACCGCTTGGTAATGCCGCGCATCTCAAGTTTTTCGATGCGTTCGCGCCCGGAAGGAAGTAGGTTCGATTCAGTCATGGAGCCATCCTGGATAATTCAGGAAAGGACTTCGGAAGTCCATAGCGCTTCCGAAGTCCTTTTATTCAGCGATTACGGAAGGGTGATCGTAATGCTTCCGTCAATGATGCCCTGGACGGTCTGATCCGCCAGCGCTTTGACATCCGCAGGAAGGTCGAAGCCGGGGTTGTATTCCATCACTTCGCCGCCATTTTCAAGCGAAATGACGAAGGACGTGCCGCCCAGTGTGCCTTGAGCGATGAGGTCCATAATCTCCCGGACCACCACATCCCAGCGATAGACCTGGTTGGCAACCACGATCTCGGGAGCAAGGGATGTCTGGTTGGCTTGAGTTCCAACCCAAAGCACCCCGTTCTCCTTGGCAACACCGATGGCTCCCACCACCATCTGGGCGGTCCCTGCCATCACATCCGCGCCAGCGGCAATATGGGTATTGGCGGCTTCCGCAGCCAACGCCACATCCGAGAAGGAACCGATGTAATTGACATTTACGGTAATGGTTGGATCGGTCGCTTTTACGCCGGCAACAAAGCCGTCCACATAAAGCTTGGCATCGCCGGTTTCAATCGGGCCGACAACTCCAACCACTTTGCTCTGGGTAAGGCTGGCCGCCAACACACCGTTGACATAACCACCCTCATGAGAGGCGGCTTCATATGCGAAGATGTTCGGCTGACCAAATGTTTCCAGGGTGGTACCCCAGGCAAAAGCCGTTTCGGGAAAGTCAGGGGCGATCTCCTGCAGGGAGGAGCCGTATTGCGAGCCGTGTGCGATCACCAGGTCGAAGCCCTGCGAGGCGTAATCACGGATCGCGGCGGCGGCATCGTCAACCACGAACATGCCGTCGGAAAAGACGAAATCGAAATATTCGCTCCCGCCCATTTCCTGCTGGATCATGACAAGCGCATCGTACATGCTCTGGCTGAAGGCCAAGTCATTGATGGCGCTCGGCATCACCACAGCCACGCGGAACGGTTCCGCCGGGACGGCGGGCTCAACCGCGGGAGCGGGAGCATCTGTTGCGGCGGGTTCCGCCGCAGGGGCTTCCGTGGCAGGACTGCCGCCACCACAGGCACTCAACACAAGCGCGAAAGCCAACAAAACGGTCAATAACTTGCTTTTATTCATCTTCTTTCTCCTTTTGAAATTACGAATGGACAAACTGAACAGGAAGACAGGCAATACTTTATTTGTATATCTCCTTTCCGGGATCAACCCTCCCGCTCGAACGGCTTTGTCAAGGCAGATGGCGCACGGATCTTGGAGGCGGTTGCAACCAGAACAACGATTGTCAGAATGTAGGGCATCATTACCGCAATTTCGGAGGGAAGCGGAACGCCCAAAACCTGGATCCATAACTGCAGGGAATTTACCATGCTGAACAGCAGCGCGCCGCCCAGCACCCCCCACGGACGCCATGCGCCAAAATACACCAGCGCAACGGCAATGAATCCAAGGCCGCTGGTCATATTTTGCTGAAAGACATTCAACAGGGCGATGGAAAGCGACGCGCCTGCGATGCCGGATAGAATACCGCCCAAAATGATCGTAAAGTAACGGATGCGCACCACACTCACACCAAGCGAATCCGCCGCATCCGGGTTTTCACCGACCGAGCGGATCTTCAAACCAAGCGTGGTCTTATTCAAAACGAACCATGCGACGGGCACAAGCAAATATGCGCCATAGACGAGGATGTTTTGGTTAAAGAAAATGTCGCCAACGCCTGGAATGCCGCTCACCACAGGGATGCTCACCCGCGGGAAGCCGCGCACGGTTTCCACGGTGCCCATCAGCTTTTGAAAGAGCAGGTCGCTCATGCCCAAGCCGAAAAGATAAAAACCAATCCCGCTGATGCCCTGCTTGGCATGCAAGTTGACCGTCACAAATGCCATTGCCAGTCCCATCAGCGCACCGGTCAATATCGCCGCAAGCAGGCCCAGCGACAAACTCCCGGTGACAAACGTCACGTAGAAAGCGGCGAAACTACCCAAAAGCATCTGGCCTTCCACTCCCAGGTTCAACACACCGCTTCTCTGGCTGAATGTCTCACCGATGGCGGCATATAGATAGGGGGTCGCGAGGCGGATGCCTGATGCCAAAATACCGATCAGGACGGTGGTGGAAAAGAGATCGGAAATCATTGCCGCGCCTCCACTTTCTGGACTTCAGGCTGGTCTGCACCCGGTGGAGATTCCTCGTCCCGCACAGTGACCTGCCTGCGGCGCTGACGGTAGCGTCTCCAAATCTCACTGCTGACCACAAAAACAACCACAAGTCCGTTCAACGCAATCACCAATGCGGAAGGAACCTGCACCACCCTCTGCATCTTGTTCGCACCCACGAGCAATGCGCCAAACAAAATGGAGGCGGGAATGGACCAGATGGGATGTAATTGTCCAAATAACGCCGCCACAATCCCATTAAAACCTGCCGAGCCCGTGAAACCCGATGCCGACCCATCCGTGATCATACGATAGTTAACGCCATAGACTTGCACCGCCCCAGCCAGCCCGGCAAATGCACCGGCGAACAGAAGTGCCATAACCATGTGGCGCGGCACATTAATCCCGGCATATCGGGAGGCATGCGGGTTCTGCCCCACCGCGCGGATGCGATACCCCAGTGTGGTGCGCCAGAGCAAAATATACACAAGCACTGCCAGCACCACTGCGACCAACGCACCGAGATGCAATCGGGTCGGCGCCAAACGCGGCAGTTGGAAAATATCCAGCAAACGCGCGGTTTGCGGGATTTTGGAAGCCAGGTCCGCCTGCGCGGGGTCGATCATCGGTCCGCGCAGCAGAAAGTTCATCAACTGAATGGCAATGGCATTCATCATCACCGTGCTGAGGATTTCGTTGACATTGAAATAGGCTTTCAGCACGCCGGGGATTCCGCCCCAAACCGCACCGCCCAAAAAGCCGGCAAACAACGCCAAGACGATGATCAACCAGCCGGGAGAGTTTGTGAAGGTTAGTCCGATCCAGGTTGCCAACAAGGCACCAACCACCATTTGACCTTCGCCGCCGATGTTGATCACATTCCCGCGAAAGGCAATACAGATCCCCAGTGCAACCAGAAGCAGGGGCGTAGCCTTTACCAGCGTTTCTGCAACGGCATTGGAACTGCCAAAAGCGCCATCCCAGAGAGCTGCATATGCCTCGATCGGGTTCACCTTCAACAGCAGTAACATGATCGCGCCAACAAGAAGTGCCGCCAGCGTCGCAAAGACAGGCAGGAGCGCATCCACCGAGCGGGAGATCCATTCGCTTTGAAATATTTTTTTCATCGGTCAGTCACCATTCGCTTCGAGTATGGTCTTGCAAGGATCATCTCATCACGGTTGCGTCCATTCGCAACCCTGCAGGTGCAGTGCCAGGCATCGTCCGTTCAGTTCCATGCCTGCACCAGGCTTAATCGTAAAATGGAGTCGTTAAAATAATTAACGCCGAGTGCCAACGGTAAATTGTCCCTGCTGTAAAACGCCAACTGTAATTCCAACATGGTCTTGTTTAACTCATCCCCCATCACAACCTTCACTTCATCCTCTACCAGGACGGAGCGGATATCCGTGATTGCAAACGCTATCTCCTGGCTGCAGTATTTCCGCAATATTTCCCGGATGGGCACATGCCCGTCTATTTGTTCAATTGGCGTGTGTAGAAAGGATGCGGGAATCACATTATTCGCCAAAATCACAGGCTGGTCATCGGCATGAAATAATCTTGTCATTGACAGCAATTTTTCCTGTGGTTCAAGTGCCAGTGCGGCCGACTCTTTTTCCGTGGCGGCTCTTAATTCAATGGAAAGCGCCTCAATCAAGGGTGTGTACCCGTTGCTCTCGATCAGGGTCGCAAAATCCCAAAGGTTTCCAACGTTTGCGCCTGCCCCACGGATCCTGGGGTTGACGTACGTGCCATCTCCATGTTTCCGAAGGATCAGTCCACTCACGGCCAGTTTGGCAAGGACAGTCCGTACCGTAGCACGGCTGACGCCGAACTCTTCAGACAATTCGCTTTCAGATGGAATTCGGCCGCCGGATACATAGGTAGCATCCCGGATTCGGTTGCGAAGAATTTCCTCTATCTGATCAACGATCGACTTCGATTGGACTATACGCATGGACCAGTTTTCTTTCAGATGATAGTCGTCTGACGTCTTTTTGTTTGTAGCATACTATCCACCAAAATTCCAGTATCGTTTATCCACACAAAAGTGACATTCATAACCTTTCCTGCCAATAAAAAAACTCGTGGGACAAACCAGTGTTGTCCCACGAGTAAAACGCCAACTTAATCCCTTTCAAATGGCACACCAAGCGCGGCCGGCGGATTGGTACGCATGGCGCGCAGCAGCTTCGCAAGCACCTTGCGTACGGATTCAGGCATGGCTGCAAGCGTACGCTCCACCCATTCGGCATTGCCGATATTGACAAGCAGGAGCGTAAGGATCATCAGCGGGAACGGCGCGACCTGCAACACCTGCGAAGGAACCTGCGTCAACACAGGCTGGAGCACCAAACCAAGCCATTGCAGGAACGCAAAGAGATACGCGCCGAACGCGCCGCGCAGCGGATTCCATCCGCCAAAGATGGTGATTGCCAGCGCGATCCAGCCGAATCCATCCAGGCCCGAGATGGTTCCCATCCAGCCCGCACGGATTGCCAAAGAAAAGGCGGGGCCTGCCAGGCCAATCAATGCGCCGCCAATAATGGTATAGACATAACGCATCAGGTTGACGTTCGCGCCTCGGATGTACGCCGCGGCCGGTTTCTCACCAATGCCCTGCAACATCAACCCGGCGCGGGTGCGGAAGATCCATATCCATGCGAAGATGATGGTAACAAAACTAAGATACGTGATCACGTCATGTCGGAAGAACAACTGACCGAGTATCGGCAGCTCGCTCAGGTAGGGGATTGGTACCGCCTGCAAACGCGGACCGGGAACACCCATGTATGGGTTGCCGAGAAAATACGAGAGGTCGCGGCAGGTGAGCGCAAGGACGAACCCAACCGCCACCTGGGATTGATGCAGGGTAATGCTGGAAAAGGCGACGATCAACGAAACGAGCGCACCGATCAACATCCCCGCCAGGAAACCGAGCACGATATTGTTCGTGGTATACGCAACCGCGAAGCCGCCCATTGCCGAGAGCAGAATCGTGCCATTTATGGAGAGGTTGATCACGCCCGCGCGCTCCGAGATCGTCTCTCCCACGACTGCAAAGATCAGGGGGGCCGCCGAAGCGAATATGCCAGCCAAACCGATGATTATCATTTCCTGAGACATGGCTACACCCTCCTTGCAAGTTTCTGGCGCATACCTTCCGCCAGCAATACGAACAGCACTAGCGCACCCTGCAAAATGCCGGATAATGAAGAATCAAGCTTCATTAGGATCGGCAATTGGATGCTCCCAATGTTCAATGCCGCGAAGAACAATGCCACCGGCACCGCCCAGATCGCCCTGTAATTGATCAGCATGGCAACCATCAAACCAAGATACCCATATCCGCTCGATATGGCGGGGATGAGACGGTTATATACGGCCGCCACCTGCATCGCGCCTGCCGCCCCCGCCAGCGCGCCGCAAATAAGAAAGGCGTACATGGAATATTGCCATGTGGGGATGCCCAGCAAATATGCCGCGCGGAAGTTCTTACCGACCGCCTTGAGACGGAGTCCAAAATATGTTCCTTGCAAAAGAAAATATATGATGATGATGCCAATCAGTGCAATTCCCAGGGCCCAGGGACTAATGCGTAAATTCTCCACTAAAGGCAGGGAAAATTCAGCGGGGAATGGGACCGTCCCGCTCATGGATGCAACGCCGGGGCGCTTCCACGGTCCGAAGATCAGATAAATGGTCAGCGCAGTGGCGACGAAGTTCAGCCCCAATCCGCCGAAGATCTCGTTCACGCCGCCGAAGACCTTCAAGAGACCGGCGATCGCCGCCCAGAGCGCACCCATCAACATTCCACCGAGGATCGCAAGCGTGATGATCAACGCGGGAGGCAGGTCGCTGTCCAGAAAATAGCGGAATACCCAGGTCGTGCCAATTGCGCCGAGGACGACCTGGCCCTCCACGCCGATGTTCCACAAGCCGGAGGAAAACGTGACCAGCAGGCCGGCGGTCACCAGCAGAAGTGGCACAAAAGCCACGAGTACTTCCGCAAATTTACGCATCGAGCCAAACGAGCCCGTGAACATATTTTTGAATGCCTGCGTGGGAGAGGCGTCCACAGAGATCAGGATCAATGAAACGAACCCGAACGCAAGCACAAGCGCAATCAATTGAAAGATCACGCCTCCAAAACGGGATTTAAGCATCTTCATCTCCTATCGCGGCCCAGCCCTTGCCGCCGATCAATTGACCAAGCTGCTCCACGCTGGTACTCTGCGCATCGATCGGATGCGAGACCCTGCCGCTGAAGAACACCAACAGGCGGTCGCTATACTGCAATATCTCCTCCAAGTCGGATGAGATAAAGATGATCGAAGCACCCTGTTTGCATCGTTCCTTTAGCTTGTCCCAAATATAGATCACAGATTCAATGTCAAGTCCGCGTGTGGGATGTTCCAACAGAACCAGCGAAAGCGGGTCTTGCAAGAGCGCCAGTTCCGCGCGCTGTTGATTACCGCCCGAAAGCGACTCGACCGGGGTGAGCGGGGCGCCGCGGATGTTGAAGGATTTGATTCGTTGCTCCGCAAGCCTTTGTCCTGCAGCATGATCAATGAACAGGCCTTTCGGCTCCTCCGCCAGAATAAAATGGTCGGTCAGGCTCAAACCGGGCACCAGGCCTTCTTCAAGCCGCGCGGCGGGGAGAAAATTTACGCCGCTGCGTTTGAAGGTGTGATAGGACTTCCCGGTCAGATCCTGACCTTTGAGATGGACCTTGCCGCCAACGGGCCTGATCAACCCCGCACAGGCGCGTATGAACATGCCTTGCCCGGAGCCTTCCATGCCTGCAAGGCCGATCACCTCGCCGGCGCGGACATCCAGATCCACATTCCGAATCTTCATGCGCGCATCTTCAAGCGAGACATCCTCAAGCGAAAGGACAACATCGCCGGTCCCGGCTGGCTGTCTTGCGCCAAGCGTGATTTCCTTGCCGAACATCATTTCCACCAGGTTGGAGGTCACATAGGGAGCCTTGGTCTCCCCCACCATTTCCCCCGCGCGCAATACCGTCACCTGGTCGCACAGGCTTTCCACATCCTCCAGTTTGTGTGAGACAAAGATGATCGTCATTGCCTGTTCGGGAAGTTTTTTGAGGGTGGCGAACAGTTTTTCCTTTTGAGAGGTGCTGATGCCGGTCGTCGGTTCGTCGAGAATAAAGACGCGCGCGCCGAGGAATAAAAGACGCATAATCTCCAACTGTTGGCGCTCCCCCACTGTGACCGAGTCCACATAACTATCCGGGTCAAAAGAAAAATCGAATTCCTTTGCAAGCAGGCTGAAGTCCTGTGCGGCCTGCTTTCGGTTGGGGAAAAGTCCGCCCGGCAGACCCAGTAAAAAGTTGTCAAGCAGGCGCATCGGGGGGAAATCCAACGGGTCCTGATGCAGCATCCCGACACCAAACTTGATCGCATCAGCGGGTGAATGAATGACAACGGGTTTGCCGTCCAAAATAATCTCACTGCCGGGATCGGCTTGAATGAACCCTGAAAGAATCTTCATCAGGGTGCTCTTACCGGCCCCGTTCTCCCCCAAAATCCCCTGGATGGTGCCCGAAGGGATGGTCAGGTTGATACCTTTATTGGCATGCACACTGCCAAAGTGTTTGTGGACATTCTTCAATTCAACGTTCATGGTCGGTGTTTTCCTCCATGAGGCGGGCAATTTAGGGAAAGGGGCACAGATCTCTCTGCGCCCCTTTCGGAACATACTACATAAAAGCGTTTACTCGGAGGCGCTCAAACCCTGCATGCCTTCAAGCAATTGCGGCAGGTACCAGACCTGCTGATCTGTGGCGACTTCACCATCCGCAAGATAAGGTGTCCCATCCTGCAGGTTGATGGGGCCGGTCCACAGGTCCAAGCCGCCCGCGAGTTCGGCAATGAAGGCATCCAATGCTATAGCATTGTCTGCGCTCAACGCATTGCCATTCACAAACCCGATGGCGGATGTGTCGTGGTTGTTGATATCAGCCCAGTCAGGTCCGGAGAAAATGAACTGGGACTGCCAGGTACCGTCCTGCGCAGACTTGATGACGGTGAGATAGTCAGGACCCCAGTTGAAATACGGCACACCGAGACAAACATCGGGTGCGGCGCTGCACGCCGCAACATAGTCATAGGCAACGCCAAGGGAGGCTGTGCCTTCCGTGGTGAATTTCTGGGCTTCGGCGAGGTTGACGGGGTTGTCAATACCGGAGATAACGACATCGAACCCGGTGGAATAGAAATCCTTGGAGACGTCAACGGGGTCGGTGGTGAAACCAGGGATATGGAACCAGAAGCCGATCCAGGTCACTTTGAATTCGAGGGCTGCGGGGTCGTTGCCAGCCTGCTCCCAGCAGTGCTGCGCGCCGAGATATGCAGAGGCGGCGAGGCGGCGGGTTTCATCGTTGATCAATGGTCCAAGGTAACCGATCTTGCCGGTGCTGGAGGAAAGGGCAGCCGCGCAGCCGCCGATCATCTTGCCTAATTCCATGCGTCCCATGATGTTGGTCAGGTTCGCAATTGGTTCATAGGCTTTTCCATCCTCCCACACCTGATCGCCGGAAGCCATGATGACGAACACATCAGGATTGGCTTTGGCAAAGGTCGTGGAGGCGTCCTTCATATCGTCCGAGTTAAAGATGACCAGCTTTGCACCCTGCGCAACCAGCTCCTCAGCAAGCTGATCAGGGGTGGTGCCGGGGCGGTCGGCGGGATTAACCTTGTCGAGATAGATCATCTCCGCACCGAGTTTCTCTTCAACATACAAACCGGCTTCGTAGTGTGCCTGGCTCCAGCCATTGTCATTGTATGGGCCAACGAGCAGCATGCCGAAAACGAACGGCTCGACAACAGGGGATACGGGGGCTTCTGTAGCAGCAGGGGCTTCAGGAGCGGGAGCTTCTTCAGTGGCGACAGTCTGACCACCACAGGCGGACAGGACGAGCATGAGTGCCATCGCAAGCATTGCGAGGCGTGCAAAATTCTTATGCATACTTCTTCTCCTTTTGAAAACTAGGTTAACTGACGAAACTTGCGGGTTCAAATTTTCTCTTTCGGCCTCCTTTCATATTGTCTAAACAATTGTAACTAAAACAATCGTTTTTGTGAAGAAAGTTACATTATTAATTTCTAAGGCAAACACTCAAATTCGCTTCGTACTTTATCCAAAGCGGTGATCTGCTCCGGGGTACGTAGTGTCTCACGTTCAATACGGTCCCATAATTTGCAGAGAAGCGGTCCTACAAAGCTCTTTGATATTTTATAGGAGGTTCTTGACAATTCTACCGCCTTTTTCCAATCCCCAGCATGGGCATAGCCTTCAATAAAAACAAAACGTTCAACAGGATCGTTGGGATGGTCATCCAAGACAAAGGCGGTTTCACTCAATTCGATTACCTGCCCCCAATCCCCCTTTTGACGTGCAAGATCCGCCTTCTCGAAATAATAACACCACTCATGCGGCGGCTCGCCTCCAAAAATCCGACCTGGAAGCTGGTGCTGTCCATCGGGCAGAATCACGTCCTGATTGGAGTACCGCGCCACATCCCGCACCGCAGGAGGCAACATGCGATTATTCCCCTCCACCTCAGAGTCAACTACGCGGAAACAACCGGGCGGCTGATAATGGACCACAAGAATGTTCGATGTATTCCCATAAAAAGTCGGCCCGATGTAATACAACTGGTGCGGCTGACCAGGTTCCACGCCGGGCAGGGTTTTGCCTACCCGAATTGAGGCAAAATACAGAATCAGGTTCATTTCGCCCGGTGGGCTGTACACCCAATTCAAGGGTCCCGTCAATGAATTGTCAGAATAATAGGTAACCGGCAGGTCATTGGCAAGCAGGATCGTCCCTTTTTCCAGCGCAGGGATGCGCCATGACATTTGGTGGAAGAAATTCTGCTGCGTGACCCAATCACGGCGGAAGGCATCGTCAAGCCTGAAATGCCTGCCTGCGGCAAAGCCGACCAGCAAGGCGACCAGGATCATCTGTGTGCGCCGATTTTTAATAAAAGCGATCAAGCCCGCCAGCATCAGACTCGCTCCCAGCATAAAGGGGAGCATGAAACGGTCCATGGAGAAATTCAATTGCGGCACAACGCCGATCACCCACACCGAACCACCTGCCAATCCCCAGAAAACCAGCCCGATAAAACCGGCCCGTTTTGCAAAATCATGGTCATCAGAATCATCCGACCCGAACTTGAAGAGAAATATTCCTATTGCGAAAATGACTGAGAAGAACAGAACCAGCAACAAGGTAAGTGTGAGCGGGCCCAATCCCGTTGACCCGATGGACAGGATGGGATACAGCCAGGCTTCAAATACAGTCCGCCAAAAAGTCAGCAGGATATTGGTTACGAGCAACCACAACCCGCCAAGAAAATTTTCGCGCATGGCATCCAGCAGGACGTATTGATAGCTGGCGTTTTGGTAGGTGAAGAAAAAGGCGCGCCAAATCGTCACGCTGATAAAAATCAAAAAATAGGGCAAAAAATAGGAGCTGGATTTCCGGAGGCGGATTTTATTCGTTCCTTCCAGCATCTGCCAGAACAGAAAGATCCGCGCAAATTCAAGGAAATAAAAATATTCCATCGTCAACAGGTTGACGATGGCAAGCAGATACGACGCGAAAAATAATAGGGCGCGATGTTTTTCCGATTTCAGTGCAAGCAGGGAAAGATGCAGCGAGAGCAAAAACGCCGACAACACAATATAAAAGTGACTGTACATCAGCGCGATGGATTGCTGTCCCATGGCGGGGTACACCAGAAGGAACAGGCTTGCCCACAAGGCGGGTTTCGGGTGGGATGGGTAAAGGGTGCGCAGAATTTTCCACAACAAGACCGCTGCGAGCCAGCGCAGAATAATCGCCAGCAACTGCCAGGCCCAGGGATTGGGACCCAGGATCGGCAGTGTCAGCTGATAGATCATCCCCCAGAAAGGCCGGCTGGTAGAAAAGGTTTTGGTCAGAACGTCTGGACCGAGGCGGAAGTAAATCCACGCCCAGGGGAACTCATCCCAGTAAAAGCCGCGCTGCCAGAAGAACAGGCCATAGGTAAGCACGGCAATTACCAGCAGGAACCACACCGCACTGCGAGGCGGGAATTTTATTGCATCCAGACGTTCCAACCATTTTTTCATAGATCTTATGGAACGATCCGCGTACCCGTTTCACCTTTGAGCGCACGCCCAATATTTTCCGGGTCGGTGATCAGCGCTTCCTTGCCGCTGTTTTCCAAATACCAGATCGCGGCCTGGATCTTCGGAGCCATTGAGCCTTTGGCAAAATGGATGCCCTCTTCAAGATAGGCTTTGGCCTCGGCAACCGTCATCTTGTCGAGCCATTTCTGTTCAGGCTTGCCAAAGTGAATGGCGACTTTCTCAACAGCCGTTGAGATCAGGAACAAGTCTGCCTTGATCAGACCTGCCAGCAGACTGGAGGCAAAGTCCTTATCAATCACAGCCGCCACACCCTGGTATTCATGGTTGCCAACATCAATGACCGGAATGCCACCGCCACCCACCGTGATGACAATTGTGCCGGCTTTAATGAGAGCTTCCACGGCCTCGAGTTCCACAACTTCTTTTGGAAGAGGCGAAGCCACCACGCGCCGCCAGCCGCGACCCGCATCCTCGACCACGCTCCAGCCCATGTCCTTTTCACGACGCCTTGCCTCCGCCTCATCCATGAATGAGCCGATCGGCTTGGACGGTTTCTTGAAGGCCTCGTCGTTCTTATCCACCAACACCTGCGTGACGACCGTCGCGACAGATTTCTTGATGCCGCGGCGATAGAGTTCGTTCTGCAGGGTCTGCTGCAGGGAATACCCAATGGCGCCCTGCGAGTCCGCGCCGCAGACATCCAGCGGGACTTCGTGCATACCCTCCACCTTGGCTGCGATTTCAGACCGCCTCAATATGAAGCCAACCTGCGGTCCGTTCCCATGACCGATTGCCACATCCCAGCCTGCCTCGATCATATCTGCTATGTGGAAGGTAGTTTCCTTGGCGGCTAGATACTGATCTTCGACCGACTTTCGTTTTTCATCCTTGATCAGCGAGTTGCCGCCAATTGCGATGACTGCCAGTTTCTTTGCCATGTACTAATCTCCTAATTTCAAATGTCCTTGCGGGGAGCGTAACGACGAGGCAATCCCTCGTGTAGCGGGAGATATCCTCGCTCCGTTCGCAAAGGCATGCCTACGACATTGTCAACGCCATCACGGCCTTCTGCGCGTGCAGGCGGTTCTCAGCTTCATCAAACACGACCGAGTTCGGACCATCCAACACGGCGCTGGTCACTTCGACATCGCGGTCTGCGGGAAGCGGGTGCATGTAGATGCAATCTTTCTTTGCAACGTTAAGTTTGGCATCGTCCATGATCCAGTTTTTATATGAATCCTGGATCTTCTTGCCCTCCACCTTGTCGTTGGTGGTCAACAAAGGACCCCATGACTTGGCATAGATGACATCCGCATTCCTGCAAGCTTCGGTCATGCCATCCTTGCTATCGATGATCTCGAAATTAGCGCCTGCGATCCTGGCCTGCTCCTTCGCCTGCTCGACGATTTCAGGCATGAGTTTGAATTCGGGCGGATAGGCAAGCGTCACATCCATGCCGAAGCGCGGCATTTGCAGGATCAGGGATTGCGGAACTGAGACCGGCTTGAGATAGGAAGCGGCATAGGCCCACGAAACGACGATCTTCTTTTTACGCAGGTCCCTGCCCTTCTTTTCCATGATGGTCATCAGGTCCGCAAGGCATTGAAAGGGATGGTATATGTCGCACTGCATGTTCAACACCGGTGCGCGGCTGGATTTGGCAACATCGTTCAAATATGTATTGCCGTCGCCAAAGTCACAATGACGAATGGCGATCCCGTCGAAATAGCGACCAAAGATCTCGCCGATCTCGACGGGTGTATCACCGTGTGAAATTTGCGTGGTGTTGCTGTCAATGAAAGCGCCATGTCCCCCCAATTGCGCTATGCCCGCCTCGAACGAACCGCGTGTGCGGGTGGACGAGAAGAAGAACAGCATCGCCAGAACCTTGTCGCGCAAATATGGATGCGGTTCGCCGAGTGCCCGCTTGCGTTTCAGGTCCCAGGCCACATCCAAAACCGTCTCAACTTCCTCTTTAGTGAAGTCAAGGTCGCCGATAAAATCACGGCCGCGAAAATTTGTTTGCATTTTTTTCTCCTATGGTTTAATTTTCAAAATCAAGCTGGTTAATTTTACGTTGAAATCCGAAGGACTTCTCCTATTACAAATGTACCGTCATCCCAATACAATCTTGCGCCCTCGCAATATTCCACAGAACCACCCCAGGTAGAGAAATCAACCCCGGGCAGACACCCGACCACGCCCAATTCCACAACGCCGCCGTGATTTACGACCAATACGGATCGTCCATCTTCGATCTGCTCCATAATGCCCCCATAGAATTTTTTTAATCTACGGGAATATTTCGCCGCTGCGCCGCCGAGTTGAATAATGCCTGCATAGTCCGCGAAGGAAAGCGGCCAGGGCGCTTCTTTTTCCACAGCATGCCCGTAGGTATTCAGCAGATCGACCTGCTCATCCACGGCAAAACCCATTGCGATGGCGGTTTCAAACGCGCGGGGAAGAGTGGACGTGACGACATGGTCAAATGGACCGATATTCTGTCCCACCAACCGCGCAAGGACCACGCCTGATTGATTCAAGTGGTCGCCGGGCTGGGAGCGGATGGAATGCCTTCTAATTTCAAGAGTTTTCATGGTCGATATTTCTAAAACAACGGGGACGTTCAAGACAAATCGATACGCACCGTAGTTGGGCGGCATGTTCGTTGCAACAAACCGCCCAATCATCAAACTGCGTTACTGTAAAACCATCTATTCCGTCGCACCCAGCACCAAAGCCAGAAGCGTCATTCGCATGACGACACCATTGAAGGCTTCCTGCCAGTAACGCGACCAGCGTGTGATATCCACATCGGTGGGGATCTCATCCATGCGGGGCAGGGAATGGAGCAGGATCGCGTCCGATTTGGCCTTCTTCTCCAGCAAGGCACGTGTGATCTTGTAATTGGCAGGCGTGAGGTCCAGTTCGCCGGTACGCTCATCACGGGATTTTGTGTAATCGGGCTGAACAACCGGTTCGACCAGAATTACATCGGCGTCGGCAATCGCCTTCTCAACGTGATCCACCTCCTTGAAGTTCACACTGTATTGCTTGAGTTCCTTCTTAAAGTCGTCGGTCAATCCCATTTCAGGAGGGGAGACAAAGGTAATCGGACAGTCGAACTGACTAAGAGCATAACCGAGGGAGTGCATTGTCCGCATGCGCATATCGCCGACAGCCAGCCACTTCAATCCATCGATGCGGCCTTTCTCACGCAACACGGTGTACAGATCGGTAAGGATTTGCGTCGGGTGCTCGCCCCAACCGTCGCCGCCGTTGATAATGGGGATACTCGCCCATTTCGCGGCTTCATGCGGGGCGCCCTGCTGGAAATGGCGCATCACGATCACATCGCCATAGTATTCCAGCATCTTGACCGTATCCTTGATGGATTCCTGATAGAAATCCCCGGCACGGGTCATCTTTGCATCGGAGAAACCGGTGACATGGCCGCCGAGGCGGTGCATGGCAGATTCATGAGCCAGACGCGTGCGCGTCGACGGCTGATAGAAAGCCGTTACCAGGGTCTTCTCCTTGAGCATGTCCACGTTCTTCCTGGCGCGTGCAATGGGTTCCATTTTTTGAGCCACATCAAACACGTGGAAGAATTCGTTCCGCTCGAATTCCTTGAGGGAAAGAATATCACGACCAGCAAAACTACGCATACGAACCTCCTTATTCAATTGTGGAATGAATTTGACGGTTACAAGATCTCCTTGGTTCTACTGTTTCCTTCTTTGGCGGTTCACCCTCACCCCTGCCCTTTCCCAACCCGGGATTCTTCGCAAGGAAAGGGATCTGGATGTGAAGGATTATTACTTCACTTCCTGGCTCAGCACCTTCGGCAGGAGTGCATAGAACTCCGTGGCGGCCACCACTTCATCGAGCGGCACGTTTTCGTCGCGCATATGCGCGGTCTTCTCGTTGCCAGGACCAAAACCGATGGAGGGGATGCCAGCCTTGCCGGCCCAATACGTGCCGTTTGTCGAGAAGTCCCACGTTCCAAGTTTGCGCTTTTCACCCCACAACGCCTCGATGGTGCCCTGTCCGGCCCGGGTCAATGGATGTGCATCGTCCAGTAAAAAAGGGGGATAGAACTTTGATACCGGAAACACAAAGCCCGTGTAGGACGGCTTATCGTAGAACAGTTCTTCAACCTGGATTTCTTCCTGTAAATAGTCTGGGATCAAACCTTTGATCTGCGCGATCACCTCGTCGCGCGGTTCGTTCGATGTGATGCGGCGGTCGAGATAGATCGTGAACTGATCCGGTACAGCGTTGAGAGAAGCCGTGCGTGCCATCACATCGGTCACTGCGATGGAGGGAAAGCCCTGCACCGGATGAGATCCCATGCCCAGGCGGAAGCGGCGATCCAACTCGCGGACCTGAGTGATGACTGCCATCATCTTGTACACGGCGTTGTCGCCCAGATAGTGCGAGGCCGCGTGTGCCGAGCGGCCGGAGGCGGTGATCTTCAATTCGATGCGACCCTTATGTCCGCGATAGACCTGCATTCTGGTCGGCTCACCGATCACAACAAAATCAGGCTTGACCTTCGGGTCAATCTCCACAAAGGTATTGGGGGCAATGCCGTCACATTCCTCCTCCATGTTGCCGAAGTAGTAGGCGGTATAGCCGTCGAGCAGGCCCAGATCGCGGGCGATTGCCATGCCATAGATCATGCCGGGCGTGCTGCCTTTTTCATCGCACGCACCGCGCGCATACAGCCTGCCGTCCTCCACCTTGCCCACGAATGGGTCCCATTCCCATTCGCCGGGGTCGCCCACACCGACGGTGTCAATATGTGAGTCGAAGACGATCACCTTGGGTCCGTTGCCGATGCGGCCGATGGTGTTGCCCATCTTATCGAAGCGCGCCTCGTCAAAACCGAGCGTCCGCATTTCGGACTGGATCCGCTCGCCGACATCCTTCAACTGCCCGTCCATGCTGGGGATGGCAACAATCTCGCGCATAAACTGAATGATGATTTCACGGTTCTGTTCCACCTTCTTTTTTAGTTCCTGCGTTTTCACATGTACCTCTTCATAAAAAATTAGATAAAGCCTGAGCTGCAAAAAACTCAACGCCCTGCGGTTTTAATTCAGACCGACACGCCGCACAACGTGGAAGTGAAAATAACCGGGGATAAAATAACTCAACGAATAATCGACGATCTGCGCGTTCCCGTCGAATAAATGCGAACGGAAATGCAACAACACATCACCGCGCTGGATCTCGAGCGGCTTGGCCACCTCCGCAGTCGCGCCGAGCGCACTAACGTTCGCACGGGAGGAAGTCAACGCATCACCGCGGCCCAGTAAGAAATCCAGAACAGAGCCATTAAAATCGGACGGCAGGCTCTTCGCGTCCATAACGTCCTCGGGAAGAATATCCACAAGATACGCCACAGGTCGGTTTTCCGCGCGGATAACACGCCGCACGCGGGTCAGTTTCGTATCCACCGCGACTTTCAGTTCAGGCGCAAGATCTTCATCGGCAGTAATGCTTTCAATGCTCAAATTACTCACCGAAACTTCGAGACCCAGCCGTCCGGCAACCGTTTCAAGGCTTTCGAGCACTTCAAGGCCGCTGTCGATCGTTTGCATCCTGCCGACGACAAACGTCCCCGACCCCTGCCTGCGGCGGATCAACCCCTGGGTTTCAAACGAACGCATGGCCTCGCGCAGCGTGGCACGTGAAACGCCGAGTTGTTTTGCAAGGTCAGGCTCGGAGGGCAGACGCTGACCCGCGGGTGACCGCGCAATCAACGCCGCCAGATCCGTTTGCAGACGTTGAAAAGGAAAATTAGCCATGCTTCCTCAATCTTCCAGGACCGGGACAAAATCAAACTGGGTGACATCCACAAGGCCCTTATCCGAAATTCTTAATTCGGGGATGACCACCAACGCCATCAAACTCAATTGCATGTTCGGGTTGTTCAATTCACTGCCGCACATCTTGAACCCGTCCAGCACAGTGGCGGCTTTCTTTGCCACAATATCCGCGCGCTCACTGGACATCAAGCCCGCGATCTGCAGTTCCACCAGTCCGATCACCCTGCCGTCCAGCACCACGATCTGACCGCCGCCGCACTTTGCCAGTTCATTTGCGGCAATCGCCATGCTTTCATCGTCCGTGCCAACCACGATCATGTGATGGCTGTCATGTGCCACAGTCGAGCCGAGCGCGCATTTGCGCGTAAAACCAAAACCGCTCACCAATCCAACGGTAACCTTGCCGGTCGCGCGGTGACGTTCCACCAACGCGATCTTTGCCAGGTCACGCTTGATATCTGCCTTGACTTCGCCATGCTCAGCCTTGACCTTCAACCTGAGATGGCGGGTCGGCGCCTGATTCTCGATCACGCCAATGACATGCGCCTCGACCTCCGCGCCGGCAGCTGCTCTTGTCCGAAGAGCAAAATCCTGCGCTGTGAGTTTTCGCTTCATCTTCACAGATTTGGTCACCCACGAGGGATATTTCACCACAGGCAGTTTGACCAATAGCTCACCTTTCTCGGCAATGACCTGTCCCTTGGCAATGACCAAATCCGCCTTGAAATTCATCAGGTCTTCCACCAGCAGCACATCCGCCCAGCGGCCGGGCGCGATCATGCCCATTTCCCTGGTGAGACCGAAATGCTCCGCCGTGTTGATGGTCATCATCTGAATCGCCGTCATCGGGTTCAAGCCCTCGCCAATCGCATGGCGCAGGACACGGTCCATGTGCCCTTCCTGAGTCAATGTCTCGGCATGGGAATCATCCGTACACAAAATGAAGCGGCGCGAATCCATTTTCTTTTCGGTAATGGCTTTGACCTGCGCGGCAACATCGAACCACGCCGAGCCGTACCTCAGCATGGCCTTCATGCCCTGCCGCACGCGCGCAATCGCATCATCCATGCGTGTACCTTCGTGGTCATCCTCCGCGCCGCCGGCCACATAGCCGTGGAACGGCAGTCCAAGGTCAGGCGAGGCGTAATGCCCGCCAATGACCTTGCCCGCCGCATGGGTCGCGGACATTTCATCCAGCATTTTCTTGTCGCTCATGAACACGCCGGGAAAATTCATCATCTCGCCCAGGCCGATGATGCCTTTCCATTTCATGGCCTCGGTCACTTCTTTTGGGCCTATCGAGGAACCTGGCGTCTCCAGCCCCGGCGCAGACGGTACACACGACGGCATCTGCACCCAGACATGGATCGGCTGTTTCTGGGCCTCGTCCACCATCAACTTCACGCCTTCAAGACCGAAGATATTGGCGATCTCATGCGGGTCGATGAACATGCCTGTCGTACCGCGCACCGCCACCGCACGGACAAATTCTGTTACCGTGACCATGCCTGATTCAACATGCATATGACCATCCAGCAAACCGGGCACAAGGTAACGCCCCGCGGCTTCGATCACCTTCGTCTTTTTGCCAATGGCATGCCCCGCATCCCGCCCGACAAACGCGATGCGGCCCTGCACAATGGCGACATCGATATTTGGAATGATCTCGCCAGACTGTACGCATACCCATTTCCCGCCCCGCAGGACAAGATCGGCGTGTGCGCGCCCCATTGCAACGTCAACGAGAGCGGCAGTCAATTTTGTGGATGATGTCATAAAATCTCCGTTTCACAGTCAGTGCGGATAGTACATCAACTAGAATATTTGAGGTGCTATTAACAGATTGGTAGGCTCATTTTCTCTTGTTTTGATATTAAATTCGGTAGACAGCACTGCCGCAAAGTCTCTTCCATTTGCTATTTGTGTCAATGTGCGGAGATTTAACGGATTGGTTAAATAACTAGCTGCGCCCCAAGTTCCAATACTATGTATTCCTGCCAAGATATAACCAAAACCTCTTTGATTCTTGCGCCTAAATCTTCCAATAAGCGAATAGTCAGACGGTGACGGTGATTGCAAATCCATCGGCGAATGAATCTGTTCTCCGGTGGGCAAATAAAGTAAATGCGGGCTTATTCTATCTTGATATGAAAATTCAACAGGAAACCGAATGCCGCGCAAATACTCCTTGAGATTTGGAGAAATGGATCGTGCACAAATATAAACAATATGGCCATGCCATTCTTCGATTTTCTCCTCCTCGCCACTTGGGAACCAGTCGTGTAAAGATACATCACCCAGCTGGAAATTATGCAACTCAGAATCCACCCCGTATTCCTTCAAAAAAGCCTCTACGGCACGAAATGCCTTTACATCTTCATGATACACTAGAGGGAAATTTGGATTTGGTCCGCTTCGTAATGGATAAATGATTTTATACGGTTTACTGTCCAAGCACCAAATTTGCTCTATTAGGCTCGGGCTGTTTGCCTCATCAATCTCCTGTTGTTTACACACATCAGTATAGGATTGGGACAATTCCCAGCTTTTCCAAAATCGACTTGCCAAATAATCCAAAAGAGTTTGATGCTCAATAGTGTTACCGTCAAGTAATAACGCCGCCCATTCCTCTAATTTATAAGGAGATCCCCCATCAATAGTATTGGTATCCCACTTTATGATACCAATATGTGCAACCGAATCAGTCATCTCCTCATTTAACAGGATTACCCCATTGAAAATAGGTGGTTCAGCGTAAAATCGAACGTCAATGGATTTCTTAGAGTCTCTCCATTTATCACTTTCCATTATTTCCTTTACGGTTGCTTTGATTTTTTCAGATTTCAACCAAGGGCTAGAAGAATGATCTTGCTTTTGTTTTTCTATAAACTTATTTCGATTGTACTGTTGTTCATCTGTTTTTTCGGTCAACCAGTTTCGAACCAAAATCTTTACTTCAATACCCGAGAGTTTAAAACCCAGAAAATCATGTAATCGTTCATTTGTATATCCAAAATATAGTAATTTATTAAATTTTCTTTGGGCGAGCATCTTCACTATCCAATCTCGAAGCTGCTTTGAATCAAGGTCATTCATCTGGATTTGGCAGGATGATGTTCCATGATCAAGCACGTAACATTGCCCAAAAGGAATATCCGAGTTATTTGCGGTACACCTCAATTTTAATTCTTTTGAAAGCCACCGAAAAACTTCATTTGTTAGAACAATTTTTCCTGCTTTTCCAATTATTTTTTCGTGTTTAAATAATTCGTTTAAAGCATCACCTCCCAAATCTCCAGATGTCCTCTCATTATTCACTATATTGCCCGCATGGCAGACTATTCTGACGAATATATCCGTATCATTTGGCAATTTATTCAATTTACCTTTCGCACGATTGAAGTAATGGACCAACTGAAGAATACGATCCGCAAATAAAATCATTTCATCAGAACCCTTACTAATATCAAACAAAAAACCTTCCCCATCTCCCTGACGCGTCATCTTCCAGCTGCCCCTAGCTGGCAATTGAGCCTCTGCCATTGAAAGGAAAGCCGATCTCGTAAGACTAACATCTTGGTCGTTATCTTTAATTCTAGAATGTTTGGCAATATCAATTGACACGATCCCAAGGTATTGCACGCCTTTCTTGAGTCCGTACAAAGTAACTTTGTTTTTACGGGACACTTCTTCTCCTTCCTTCACAAAAGAACCAAAATTAACTTACCAGAGACAATAAGGCTTTGGCGCGTCTATTATGCTTCTCGATCAACTTTCCTTGATCAACCGTCATCAGCCGGCCTTCCTTGACGACGAACTTTCCATTCACAACCGTGTAATCCACGTTCATGGACTGGCCGAACACGGTCGCAGAGACCGGGTCGTGCATGCCGGCATAGCCAAGCCTATTCAAGTTGACCGCAAAAAAGTCGGCGCACTTTCCGGGTTCCAGACTGCCGATATCGGTTCGTCCAAGAACCGCCGCGCCGCCGCGCGTGCCAAGATGCAGGGCTTCGCGGGCAGTCATCAATTTTCTATCTGGATCGTTCGAAAGGGAATAGCCCGTTAATCCATCATTGACACGGGAGAGCAGCATCGCGTTGCGGACTTCCGCCAGCAGGTGCGAGCCATCGTTGGAAGCAGAGCCATCCACGCCCAGACCCACATTCACACCTGCTTTTCGGTATTCCTTCACCGGGGCAATCCCCGACGCCAGCCGCATGTTCGACGCCGGACAATGCGCCACGCCGCAATTGTGTTTTGCAAAGACCTGAATTTCCTCATCGTTGACCCAAATCGCATGGGCAAACCACACATCCTCGCCGACCCAGTCCACTTCCTGCATGTAGCCGACGGGGCGACGACCGAACATCTGCATACAGAATTGTTCTTCATCTTCAGTTTCAGCAAGATGCGTATGGAGGTGCACGCCGTATTCCCGCGCCAGTTTCGCAGACTGCTTCATCAAATCTGATGTGACGCTGAACGGCGAACATGGCGCGAGGACAATTTGCGTCATCGCGCCGGGCTTGGGGTCGTGAAATTTCTCGATGAGCCGCTGTGAGTCTTTTAGGATGTTCTCTTCGGTATCCACCACGCTGTCGGGCGGGAGTCCGCCTTTGGATTCACCGAGGCTCATCGAACCACGGGAAGCATGCAGCCTCACCCCCACTTCAAGAGCGGCAGCAATTTCATCGTCCAGTTTCGAGGCGTTGGGATAGAGGTAGAGATGATCCGATGCGGTGGTGCATCCCGAAAGGGCAAGTTCCGCCAGCGCGGTCTGGGTCGAGATGAAAATATCTTCGGGCTGGATTTTCGCCCAGATGGGATAGAGCGTTTTGAGCCAGTTGAAAAGGTTGGCGTCCTGTGCGGCAGGGACGGCGCGCGTGAGGGTCTGATAGAAGTGATGGTGCGTGTTGACCAACCCCGGTAGGAGGACATGACCTTTCAGGTCGAGGACTTCATCGGCAGTGGGGGGAAGTTTGGTTGTCTCATCCACCTGCTCGATAAAGCCATCCCGAACAAAAAGACCACCCTCGGGAATCTCCCGCTGATGGTCGTCCATGGTGACGATATGGGCATTTTTGATGAGGAGGGTGGGCATTTGCAATTGGCTTTCAGCGAATTAACTATTAGAAGTGTCGATTAGCAGTTAATAAGCGACCTGTGGAGCACAGTCAAATTTGTCTGACAACTTATAGTTTAGCAAAAAAGGGGAAGGATGTCAAATAGACAAATGTAATATATCTCGACGGCAAGTGTAACTTTGATGAACTCAACCCGTTCATGTATTGAATTTCGGGTTATTTTGATGTATAGTGAAAGCAGGAGCTATTTTCACAGATATGCAGCAATGTGCATCTGTGCTGGTAGAAGTCGAAAACAGCAAAGGACTGCTATCGACAGAGCATGTGGTAGCCTAAATGGGAAGGCGTTACCTCACGAGGTAAAGGTTATGGGTTCGAGTCCCATCCACTTCACACCTTGCCCGTTCGGCGGGCAAGGTGTTTTTGAAAGCGAGACGGCATGCTAATTTTCGTCCAGTTTCCAATTGCGGATATACGGCGATTTGTGAAAACGAAAACAGGACAATTGCCCTCACCTCTTTGGCCGTCTCCAAAACCATATCAGGAATTCATTAGGTCTTTCGGAATGGTCAGAAAAAGAGGGAAAGGTGGCATTCAAGGCTGGATCGGGGAAAATGAAATTTGCGATGCAAAGCACGCCATAAAAATCGAAAAACCAATACCATACAGCCCCTCGAATGGAGTGACAGAGAACAATCCCAAAATCAGCCTGAGGTGTAAATCTCGGCATTTTTACTTTGATGGCATGGCGGTTGCAAAATTTGAGCTGATATTTGTAACTAAGCCAACAAATATCAGCCTTTCACCAAAGGCATTTCAGACCTTGATGATGGAATTCTTCAAAACGCCAATTGAGATTGCCACTCCTCCGGACCCGCGCATCCTTCCATCAATTGGTTCGAACCCACAATCAAAAACAAAACGATTGCCAAGCAAAATCGTCCCACTCGAAAATCTTGGAAGACATCTCGCCACACTTTACCTTTCATCGACCACAAAAAAATCCTGCTTGAAGGACATGGATAATTATTGGGCGATGGCAGGCGAACCCATATTCTGGGTCGAATTCAATGCAGGAGAAAAATTACCAACCCCTTTAAATTCGCGCCTGATCAATTCGCCAATGGAAGACGAAATCACCCTTTATCATTGGGACGTATCACCACAAAAAAATCTAGTAAAAAATGTATGGATGGCCAAATGCCTTACAACCCTCCCGGCCAGCAAACAAACAAGCCGTACTGCCAGAATCATATTAACAAGATTAAATGCCGAGCAGGAAACGCTTTGGACCGTACTGAAATTAATCGAAACGGGAAGCATAGGTCGAAATAATGGAGAGGAGAACACACAGGCTTTGAGTTATCTCCAATACTATTTCAACGAAGCTACTCGACGAATCTTCAAGCTTCAAAAATCCTCCGACAAATACTTTGAACCAAATGAAATTGGTTCCCTCATACGGGATTCGCTGGAGGATATAAATCCAGGACGCCATGACGCCTTGCAGCAAAAAATAAAACTGCTTGAGATCAGGCCACAGGTGGCAAAAAAAGTCCGCGACTATATCACCCAGATATTCATAACGGAGAACTATATGAGAGACGTCTATAAAGTTGGCCAAGCCGGTGCAGTCGGACCAGGCGCACAGGCAAATAATATTACTTTCCAAAATTCCTCGGATACAAATGAATCGATCATTGAAATGGCAAAGCTGGCGGAGGAATTAAAAAAACTTCGCGAGCAAATGGAGCTACTCTCCAATCATTCAGAGCATGTTGAAGAAATTGAAAAAATAAAAGCTGCGGAAAATGCAGCAAACGATGGTGACAAATCCAAGGCGCTTCAAACACTTCAACACATTGGAACTTGGGTGCTTAACATCGCAGAGGACATTGGAGCATCGCTGGTAATAGCTGCAATAAAAAGTACTCTGAAAGTGTAAATACGCCCAACCTCACAACATCCCGGACTGCGGGAGGAATGTGCATTAAACTGAGGGCACAACAATGTGGATTTATCAGTCGCACTTTAATCGCCGAATCTGTTTGTAAGGCAGCGGCCATTTTGTTTCCGGAAGAACTGGGGAAAATAATCACAAGCGGAACGTTCCTTCCAAAATGAAGTCGGCGGCCCGAGTTGTACCTGTGGACAGCCTTTGCACACGCACCCCCCACCCTGCTCGGGTTTCATAAGGTCCATTTGGTCCTGCTGTCGTATTCTGCCAGGTCAAAAGGCGATGATCCAAATAGACGAATGCAATTTATCAATAGGACAGGCATTCGCTGCGCTGGCGGCCCGCAAACTTTTCACCATTTTGCGGGCGGCATGGTTGTAAAATGCAGCCCTCTATCCGATGATCAACATCATGATTCCAAGTATTGAAAGCAGGAAATTTGCGATCAGATGTGCTGCAAAGGATGGCCAGATGCTTTTACTCTTATAGAAGATGAATGCAAAAAACAAACTCGCAACCAGCAAGGTCGGAAACAACCAAAATTGGAAGGTGTGATACAAGGCAAAAAGGGTGCCATTCATCACCCAACTCCAGGCTCCATACCGTGAGAGTTTGGGAAGCATCCAGGCCCGGAAATACAGTTCTTCGGTAAGGATGTTCAGCAATAGCGTAATTCCCATTAGGATCAAGATGCCATAATTTCCTCCCAAGGGCAATCCGGGAGACACGATGGACATATCCGCAGTCATCGGGTCAATGGCTGGGTTCAGGAAAAAGGGCATGTAGGCTGGAATGCCCAGGCCAAATACATCCATGAAGGGATGGACCAGGCTCTGGACCGTGATGGAAGCGAACAGACCGACAACCGCAATCAATATATATACTCCCCATTCCCTGCCGGAAAGTCTCTTCATACACATGCGTGTCCAGAGTGATATGCCCAGACTTTGCGCCTCTTTGTTTAACAAAAAGACGGCAAGGATCACAAAGATCAGGAGCATCACACTGGCAACAGAAGGCCAGGCGATCATGACCGGCAATCCCCCAGCCACCAGTGCAGGCAGGGCGACGTGAAATCCAACATACGCGAAACCGCTTGGCAGAAAGACTGCAAACAGTAATTGAATCACGGACAATTGAGATGGTTTTTTCCAGTCAAAGGTATTGGCATTCATGATTCCTCCAATGAAGTGTGGCAATCCATAAAATAGTAGCAAGAATATCTGCCGGAGTCATGTGCCAAATGTCATCAAGGCTCTCTTTCATGTTCCAGTATTAATGTCCTGGTGACTGGGTCGGAATTTTGAGTGGCTGGAATTTCGACCTCGACCCTGCCTGCAAAATACTCATCCGCCTGCCGGCGGAATATGTGTTACACTGAAAGCGCAATAAATTGGATCTATCAGTCGTACCTTGACCGCCGACCCTTTTTGTAGGGACGACGGTCATTTTGTTCCAGCCGAGCTGGAGAAGGAAGTCATAAAATGGATATTCGAATTTACGTAGGCAACCTGAACAAGTCCACCACGGAGGAGGAGATCAAGACCCTCTTCGCAACCGCCGGAACCGTCTCTTCGGTGGAACTCGTCATGGACAAGGGCTCCGGCCTCTCGAAGGGCTTTGCATTTGTTGCCATGCCCGATCAAGCCGAGGCAGACAAGGCGATCAGCATGTTCAACGCCTATTCCCTGGGCGGCAACGAGCTCAAAGTCAACATCGCAAAACCCCGCGTCGAACACGCATAGTACACAGAAGTAGCGCACCACAAAAACCCGCATTCCCTTGGCATGCGGGTTTTTACTGGGATTTGACAGACTCTCAATAGAATTTGCCAGCATCTCTCCTGTATCCTTGGATCGAGGATAAGGAGGTGCAGGCATGCAGGTCATTTCCATTCTGATGGCGTTTCTCAATTCGATCCATGGCACACTGCTGATCCTGTCCTGCATATCTGCCGGCGAAACATTGGGATGGATCGCCTTCAAGACAGGCGCAGGGATGCTGGCTCTCTATTTTGGCATCTTGACCTTAAAGGACAGCATCCAGCCCATCAACCATAACCACCTGTTATTAAGCGGGCTGGTGCTTGTCATCTTCGGCGTGTCTGCCTTCGCATTTGGAATTCATTGGTCGATTGTCAGCGGGGATGTAAAGAACACCGTCCTGCTGTTTGGAAGCAGTATATTCATCCAGGGCCTTGCTTCCATCCTGGGGATGGAGACAGCCTCATAGAAGGCCAGCCCCCATCTTTTCGTTCTTGACAAATAAAACATACGTTCTATAATCAGGCAATCATGTTCATGCGCCTGAAGAACATCTACCACAGCTTCCCACCCAAGTTCTGGATCATTGTCCTGACCTTCTTCATTGACAGCGTCGGTGGGACGCTTCTTTTCCCCTTCTTCTCGCTCTACATCACAGGCAGATTTAACGTCGGGATGACGCAGGCGGGGATGGTGCTTGCGACTTTCTCCATCTTCGGCATCGCAGGAAGCATGATCGGCGGAGCGCTCACCGACCGCTTCGGCCGCCGCAAACTGATCCTGTTTGGGCTGGTGTTCAGCGCGCTCAGCACACTGACATTGGGATTCGCCAATTCGATGGCAGTGTTGTTCCCGCTGGCCGCCTTCATCGGCTTGCTCTCGGATGTGTCCGGTCCCGCGCACCAGGCCATGATGGCAGACATCCTGACCGAGAAACAACGGCAGGAGGGATTCGGGTTGATGCGCGTCGTCCGTAATTTAGCCTGGATTATCGGACCCAGCGTCGGCGGCTTCGTCGCCAGTTACTCATTCACATTGTTATTCGTCATCGACGCCATCGTCAGCTGCATTGTGGCGGTTATCTTTTACAAATTCATGCCTGAAACCAAGCCCGAACATCATGATGAGAAGGGAAAGAAACCGCACGAATCCATCTGGAAGACGATTGCGGGCTATGGCATCGTTATTAAAGACTTTGCCTTCATGGCGTTTATCATTGCCGCCATCCTGATGGGCGCAGTCTACCAGCAGATGTACAACTCACTCTCGGTCTTCCTGCGCGATAATCACAGCATCAACCCGCAGGGCTACGGCTTCCTGATGACCACCAGCGCCATCACGGTCATCCTCTTTCAATTCCGGGTTTCGCGCAAAATTAAATATCGTCCGCCCTTTGCCATCATGGCGCTTGGCACACTTTTTTACATGCTTGGTTTCAGTATGTTTGGATTTATCGCCGCCTACTGGCTGTTCATGTCCGCCATCGTGGTCATCACCATCGGCGAAATGCTCATCATGCCCACCAGCCAGACCCTCGCCGCCAACTTCGCCCCCGAAGAGATGCGCGGACGCTACATGGCGATCTTCGGCCTGACCTGGCTGCTCCCTTCCACGTTCGCGCCCATGCTGGCAGGCTTCATCCTCGACAACTTCAACCCCAACCTGCTTTGGTACATCGGCGGGGTTCTATGTGCCGTTGCCGCGACGGGGTTCTATGGACTTCATCTCAAGCTTGGGAATCAGGAACGCTTCGTTCCGGACGAACAACCTGTTTCCGCTTAATTCACATTCCCACCATCCGAACTGTCACTTCCAAATATCAATCCCGGAATCAACATCGGCGTCCTGCGTTTGTATTCTGCATAGGCCCTGCCAAAATCACGCAGGAGTTTGCGCTCTTCGAAGTAGGCACCCAACAGCGTATAAATCGTTGCGCCGATATACAGCGTGAGGGAATTCTGCGTCGCCGCGGGAGTCAACCAGATAAAGAGCAGACCAAACGTATACAGGGGATGCCGCACCACGCTGTACAGCCCGCGCATGACAAGCACGCCCCTCTCCTCTTTTTCGAACAGTTGACGCAAACCCACAAAAGACAGCGCATCGGTCTGCAGGAATGCAACGAACAACAGCAGCGCGGAAAGAACCTGTCCGCCCAGCATGAAATAGCTCCACGGCGCGGAGACTTGATAAACAGGCTGGTTTGGCAGGCTTACCATCAAATACAGGATGGGGAGAAAGCTGATCACCGAAAAGGCGTTATAGGCCAGGCGGTAAAAATCCATGGTTCCGAGGGTCAGGCGGAACAAGTCCTTTGCCAGATGGGAGGCGAGAAAGGAATGCACAATCCCCCAGATGGCCAGGGCAAGCAGAAGAATAAAGATATTCATGAGGATGTCCTTTAAAACATAGTGACGACACGGGGCCGTCACTGCCTTACATGCGATTTGTCATTGCGAGGGCGTTCATTTCCGCCCGAGGCAATCTTCAACTTGAGATTGCTTCGTCACTTCGTTCCCCGCAATGACCTTCTACTCCGCCCCAAACGCGGGCAGCTCAAACGACTCGCCCGCCGCTTCGACGACGTAGAACGGCCTCCACGCCACGCCGAACAGGTTGACATAAACATCAGTCTTCTTGGGGCTGATGGACACCTCGTCAATATCATTGACCACGTGCCCCCAGCGATCGCTGACCTCCGTTACCACTTCTTTGCGTTCGCGCTGGAGCAGGGCGATCTCCTTCTTATACTGAGCAATGGACTCGATGGATTCCTGCACATCCTGTTTTGCCTGGTCCTTCATGCGTTGTTTCGTAAACTGGGTCGAAACGCTTTTCTTGCGCCCAAAGCCGGCCAGCCCCGCCCCCAATTCCAACAGGTTTGCCCCTGCCTCTAATTTGCGGGCTTGTAGTTTGGCTTCATCCTCGCGCAGTTCGCGCTCTTCGCGGACGAGTTTATCCTCCAGCGTTTTAAGTTTCCGATCGATGGCAGAGGTCTTCTTGGACATTTCCGCATCACGCGCATCGCGGGCGGCGTCGGCACAGGCCTTCATGAAATCTGCCTGGCTGACATCGGGTCCGGCAAAGACCTTGAGTGCTTTATTGGCGCGGGCAGCTACGGATGAATTGCGAAAGATCCAGTCCGTAAAGTCCTTTTGCAGGGCGGTCATTAACTTGGAGTCGTTCAAAGGCGAATCGATGGAATCAAAACGCGCGGAGGCGTCGGGCATGGTCTCGATGCGATCCAGCGGAGGACCGGCATACGAAAAATCCTCCCAGCGGACAATGCCGCGGCGGTCCAATAACTCCACAAGCGCAGAGCGGGTGATCTCTGCATCCACGCCATGTTTACGGTCAAGGATGCGAATCTGGGCAGAGGCAAGCAAGGCAGGACGATAGATCACACCCTGAATGGCAGCCCCAAACGGCATGGCACGCCCAGAAAACTGAAATGCCTCGGATAGGCTGTAATTTTGCGGGAGAAAATATTCACGTACACCAGTGGGGACGGGCGGTTTTGTGCGGCTGCCGTCCGATCGTAGATTTACGGTTTGTGATTGACGATTGGTTGAAGCGGCAGGTTCCACCGCTGGAACGGGAACGGCTTGCAGTTTTTCAACGGCAGGCTGGGGCGTGGATTCGTTCCTCGGAGCCGAAACTGGCTTGGGCGCGGATGGAGGCGGCGCTGTCGTCACACCAGCAAGTTGATTGAGATTGGGAATCTGTTCACGGGTGATCGGTCCGGCGAGGAAGTTCATCACCCAGCGGGTCTGAAAGAGGATCGGCGTTTTTTCGTGGACATTGTTCATGACAAAGACGCGTTTGCCGATGGACGAGATGAGTTTGTCCATTTCGGCACGGGAGAAGCCGCCAGCGAGGCTTTCGAGACCGTCGAGCAGACGGTCCTTGTCGCGTTCGGTTTGCAGTTTGCCGATGAACCATGTGCCGGTGTTGGAGAGGGCTTTGTAATCCAGGTCCACGGGGTTTTGGGTGGCGAGCAAAATGCCAAGGCCAAAGGCGCGGGCTTGCTTCAGCATTCGCAATAACGGCTGTTTGGAGGGCGGATTGGCAGTGGGCGGGAGATAGCCAAAGATCTCGTCCATGTAGAGCAGGGCGCGCAGTGTCGTGGTGCCTTTTTGGGTGCGCATCCATGTTTCGACTGCGGAGAGGAGCAGGGTAACGAAGAACATGCGCTCACTGTCGGAGAGATGCGCAAGATAGAAAACACTGTGGCGCGGTCTGCCGTCTTTGGTGTAAAGCAGAGATTGAATGTCGAGCGCCTGCCCCTCGCGCCACGATTGGAACGCGGGCGCGGCGAGTATGTTGTTGAGCGACATCGCCAGCGACATGCGGTCTTTGGGCGGGAAGAAGGTGTCCACATCGAATGCGCCGAGTTTGGGGAAGGGCGGGCTTTGGGTTTCAAGGATGAGTTCGGTCAGTTCGATTCCGCGCCCCTGACTCCAATGATTTTCAAAGATATTGGAGAGCAGGATGTGTTCGCGTGAGGAGATCGGGTCGATATTGTTCATGCCGACCAGACCGAGCAGTGCAGTGACGGTGCTGGAAATGCGCTCACGCAGGACTTCGCGGTTGCTCGACCAGTCCAAGCCTGGTGCGTCGAGCGAGGATAACACGCTGACGGGAATGCCCGCATCGGAGCCGGGTGTGAAAATGGAGAACTGCACAGCGTTCTTGAGGTCGAGGATACGAGCCTGGTCCATACCCCATTCCGTAATGCCGGTACGCCAGGCGAGCGAGGCCTCCTGCGCGGCTTGTTCCATGGTCTTATTTGCGCGGCGGACGACCTCGGGGTCGATCCATGGCTGAAAATCCTGCGGGGCAAGGTCGGGGAAGTGCAGGAGCAGGTTGGTCAGATCGCCTTTGGGGTCGATGATGATGGCGGGAATGCCGTGCAATGCGGCTTCTTCAAGCAGGGCAATACATAAACCCGTCTTGCCGGAACCTGTCATGCCTGTGACAACGGCGTGGGTGGTGAGATCGGCAGAGTCGTATTCCAGCGCCTTGTCGATGACCTTGGTGGTCTTTTCATTAAATATGCGTCCGAGATAGAATTTTTCTTGAGCCATGAAAGTTCTCCGTTAAGACCCTACAGGTCTGACAGACCTGTAGGGTCTTTTATTGAGTTAGAACGCGCGTGCTGGGGCAAATGTACCCGATTTTTTTGCAAAAGGCAAATTAATAATTGGGTTTACTGCGCCTGCGCATACACACGTTTGAACTCTTCGATGAATTGACTGGCGAACTGCGGATTATGGATGATCAATACGGTCTCGTCATTCCTGGTCTCAGCGGCGTTGGAAAAATTGTACGAACCGAGAATGACGATGCGCTCGTCGATGATGATGACCTTGTGATGCATCTGACCTTCATTCCCGTCGCGGTACACATCCAGCCCTGCCTGGCGGAACGGGTCGAACTCCGTACCGATGTTTGAGTTGACCTGTTCGTCGTCCATCACGCCCGCCACAGTGACTCCATCGCGCGCACGTTCGCGCACCGCCTCGCCGATGGGATCTGATGTAAATGAAAACGCCATGAAATAAAGGCTTTCCTGGGCGGAGTAGATAATCTCCACGATCCTCGCCTGCACGCCGTCATCGGGCGAGAACCAGGTTTCGACCTCTGTCCCTTCCAACGTCAGGAGCGGATGCGGCGTTTCAGGAACGATATTGTCGCCGAATTTATCGTCCACGAACATCTCATCGAATTCTTTTGTAAAATTTTCCGCCAGTTCCATCGAACGGATTCGCAACAGGAAGTTGTTGTCGGCATACAGCCCGGTCTCCGTGAAATTCGCCGAGCCTGTCCACACTTCATACCCGTCGATGATGACAAACTTGTTGTGCATCAATCCCTCGCGGCGGTCACCCAAAATGGGAATGCCCTCCTCCTTGAAGCGCTGAGGGGCGGAACGCTCCAGGTGATCGCTCTCCAAGACCATGCGCACCTGCACGCCGCGTTTGTGCGCGCGGATGATCGCATCGCGGATACTGCGCAAGCCGATGCTGTAAATCGCCACATCGAGCGTCAGGCGGGCGGAGTCGATGGCGGCAACCAGTGGTCCGTCGATGCCGCCTGTGCGTTGGGCAGATAAAGGGTCGAGCGGGTCGGTGAAATACAACGCATACCAGCCGCCGCTCGAACCGACGCCTACGGGAAGCGGAATCACTTCGAGGGTCGGGGCAACTGTCCCGGTCACAGAATCAGGGTTGGGTGGAGTCGGAGGCGCGGTCGTCGGAATGTCACACGCTGCTAACAAGGTCAGGCTCGCGAGCAATAGGATCAATAACTTTTTCATGGGGTTCTCCCAATGGGATTATAATCGCGCCACCCATGACACAATCCACAGCAAACAAACGGATCGCGCGCGCCGCAGGGACGGTGATGTTCGCCATCGTGCTGGGACAGATCGCCGGACTGGTGCGCGGTATTTTGGTGGCGCAGGTTTTCGGCGCATCTCCCGAACTGGATGCCTTCTTCGCCGCAAACCGCGTTTCGGAAACATTATTCTTGCTGGTTGCGGGCGGCGCACTCGGCTCGGCGTTCATCCCAACTTTCACTGGGTTGCTCGCCAAAGACAAAAAGCACACGGCGTGGAAACTCGCTTCTTCGATTGCGAACGCGGTCACGCTCACCCTCAGCCTGCTCGCCGCACTATTGGCATTTTTCGCCCCGCAGGTGGTACGCTACGCCCTCGCGCCCGGGCTCGCCGCCGACCCCGAACTGTTTTCGCTAACCGTTTCACTGCTCCGCATCCAGTTGATCTCTGCAGTGCTGTTCGGCCTGGGCGGCTTGATCGTGGGCATCCTGAATGCGCATCAATTCTTTTTGGTTCCCGCGCTGACGCCCGCGCTGTATCAACTTGGAATTATTTTCGGCGCAGTCTTCCTCTCCCCTACGCTGGGGATTTATGGTCTCGCATGGGGCGTGGTGATCGGCGCGGTGTTCTATCTCTTTGTACAACTTCCATCCCTGTTAAAACTGGTGACTGACAACTTGTCACCGGCAACTTATTCTTTCTCGCTCGGACTTGGCAACCCCACCGTCCGCCGGGTATTCCTGCTGATGGGTCCGCGCCTGCTCGGTGTGGCGGTTGTGCAATTAAATTTCTGGGTCAACACATGGCTGGCATCGCAAATGATGCCCGGGAGCGTGAGCGGCTTGTACTATGGATTCTCACTCATGCTCATGGCGCAGGCTGCGATTGCGCAGTCGGTGGCGATTGCGGCAATGCCGACCTTTTCCGCCCAGCATGCGCTCGGTCAAACGGACGAGATGCGCTCGTCGCTTGCGTCTTCGCTTCGGGGAGTGATTTTGCTCGCACTGCCAGCCAGCGTGGGATTGATCCTTTTACGCGAGCCGCTGGTTTCGTTGTTGTATCAACGCGGGGAATTCGACGAACGCTCCGTGCAGCTGGTTGCCTGGGCTTTGCTCTGGTATGCGACAGGCCTGTTGGGACATGCGGTCATGGAGATCCTAACCCGCGCTTTCTACGCCCAACACGATACGAAGACCCCCGTCATCATTGGTACGGTTGCCATGCTGTTGAATGTTGTTTTCAGCATTGCCCTCTCCAGAATGTTCGCATCCATCGGCTGGATGCCGCACGGCGGTCTTGCGCTGGCGAACTCGCTTGCCACAGCGCTGGAGGCAGTTGTTCTCTTCATTATGATGCGAAGACGCTTGAACGGAATTGGGGGCAGTCACATTCTGCGCGGCATCGTCCCATCCCTGGTTGCCGCAACAGGGATGTCACTGACCTTATTCGGCGTGTTGACCTATGGAAAATCCCTCAGCGCCTGGGCGCTTGTCCCTGCCGGGGTGATTCTCGGCGGGTTGGTATATTTTGGGATCCTGTTTATTTTGCGCGTGCCTGAATTGGGCACAATTGTGAACGGGGTGATGCGGAGGCTCAAGAGATAAGGATTTCCGCCCGTCTTTTACTGCCAGACCATCCATTGTACAATGGCAGCCAGCAAACCGAGAATAATGCCGCCGATCACCTCCAGCGGGGTATGCCCGATGACTTCCTTCAATTCATCTTCATCCCACATATGGCCGTGAAGCAGTTCATCGAACAATAAATTGATCCGTTCCGCGTGCTTGCCTGCCTGCCGGCGCACACCCGCCGCATCGTGCGCGATGATCATGGTCGCGGCAACCGCAATGCCAAACAAGGGATTATCAAAACCGTGATACAAACCGACGGCCAGTGTCCCTGCCACCATGAGCGCGGTGTGCGAGGAGGGCATTCCACCGGCGGCAAAAAACATTGCCCAGAGCCAGCGTCGCGAACGCAGGTATTCCGTGGGAACCTTCAAGACCTGGGCGAGAAGCCAGGCTGACAGAACAGCGATCAAAACTTTATTTTGCAGCAGTTCTTCAATCATCGGATTCTTCCTCGAAGGGAACGAGTGACTCCCCAACAAGTTCCTGCACCTTGAACTGGGCGGAATCAAGCAACGCGCCGCAGCGCGCGACTAAAGCCTGTCCCCGCTCGAAAAGATGCATCGCCTCTTCGAGCGGATTCTGTTCACTTTCGAGCGTCTCGACGATCTGCTCCAGTTCAGTGAGCGCCTCTTCATAGGTCAATTCTTCAGCGGGTTTTTCCGATTTTTTGGCGGGTGATTTTGGCATAACAGCTCCAATGTCCGATATGTACGAGACCAATATCGAACTACATTTTTCGATTTACTTCAAACTCTCCATCACTCACACGGACACTCATGTCGCCTTGCGCTTGCGAGACCAGGCTGACGACTTTGCCGTCACTTTTCCGCGTGATGATAGCATATCCCCGCGAAAGGATGCCTTCGGGATTCAGCGATCCCAGCCGCTTGGACATTCCATCCACGCAGGCGGATTGCAACTGGATGCGATGAACGAGTGTAGAAAAGGAGCGGCGGGAGAGTTCGTCAAGATGCTGGGATGCAGATTGAATGCGCCGTTGCGGTGATGCGTAACGCAGGCGGGAGGCCAGGGAGGAGGTCAAAACCCGGCGGTCAGCGAGCAGACTGGAGGTTAAGTCCGCGAGGCGGGATTGGAAAGTGGAAAGTTGAAAGCGGAGGTCATCCAATGTGATCTGAGTGGCGAGCTCCGCGGCGGCAGTGGGCGTCGGGGCGCGCAGGTCGGCGGCGAAATCGCACAGGGTGAAATCCGTTTCGTGACCCACCCCCGAAATAACGGGAGCCTGCGATGCGGCAAGCGCGCGGACAACGCGCTCATCGTTGAACGCCCACAGGTCTTCGATGGAACCTCCACCGCGTGCGACGAGGATCACATCCGGATTCTGTCTGTTGAGTGATTGCAGTGCAGCGACGAGAGCGGGCGGCGCATCCACGCCCTGCACAGGGGACGGGGCCAGGATGATGCGTGCAAGCGGCTGGCGGCGGCGAATGGTGTTGAGCATGTCACGCAAAGCCGCACCCGTGGCGGATGTGACAATACCGATGGTTTGTGGAAGGACTGGAATGTCGCGCTTGTGTTCGGGGTCAAACAGACCTTCGGCTTCCAACATGGACTTGAGCCGCAGAAATTCCTGAAAGAGCGCGCCTTCGCCCTTTGCCTGGATGAGATTTGCGACAAGTTGGTATTGCCCCTGCGGTTCGTACACGGCGATGCGTCCATGTGCTTCCACCGCCGCACCTTCCTGAAGAACGGGTCTTGTACGTGCGGCATCCGTTTTCCACATCACACATTTCAACGCAGCGTTCTTATCTTTGAGGGTAAAGTAGATGTGGCCCGACACGGGGCGCGAGAGATTGGAGATTTCACCCGTCACCCACACATCCTGCAATTCGGGGTTATCCTCCAACAGTTTGCGGATGCGGAAGGTGAGTTGGGAGACGGTCAGGGTTTCGGCGAAAAGGCTGGGTTGCATCAGGGGTAGGATAATCGAAAAATAAGGAATGGGGAATGGGGAATCGGTTTAAAGGTTTGAACGGGTGATGGCTGGAACGCCTGAAGGTTAATAATCTGGTTTTAGAAATTCAAGAACACGGTTTTTCGCCTATAATTGCACAAAAGCAAACCTTCCAATCCAAAACCATGAAACATCTCTGGTCACCCTGGCGCATGACATACATCGAAAACCACGAAAAGGAAAATGGCTGTGTGTTTTGCAATGCACAAGCCAAAGCGGACGGCATTGAGAATCTGATCGCGTTTCGCGGAAAACTCGCTTATGTGATCCTCAACCGCTTCCCCTATACGAGCGGGCATTTGATGGTCATTCCCTTCGCGCATGTGCCGAATCTCGAAGAACTGGACACGGAGACCCGCGCGGATATGATGGAACTGACTTCACGCAGCATGTCGGTTCTGCGCGGGATCTACAAACCGCACGGATTCAACATGGGTGCGAACATCGGTGAAGCGGCGGGCGCGGGCGTATTGGGACACGTCCATATTCATATCGTTCCGCGCTGGGCGGGAGATACGAATTTTATGTCCGCAGTGGCCGAGACGCGCGTATTGCCGGAGTCATTGGATGATACCTATAGGCGGGTGAGGGCGGCATTTGGCGGGTAGCTCATGGCTTTCAGCAAATAGCAGTTTGGGGGAATACCTTGAAATGGAGATTCCATGCAACCAGGCGCAAAATTAACATTCCTATTTTTCATCATCTTGAGCTTATCCGTCCTTTCCTCCTGCGCTGCAAGCGACGATGTTGCGGAACCCACCGAAACCCCCGCGGCGCAAACACCCATTGCCGAGCCGACACTCACGCCTGCTCCGCTGGTTCCGCCGAACGTCAATCCGCTGACAGGGTTGTATGTGGAGGATCCAACCTTGCTGGATCTGCCCGCCCTGCTTGTTTCAATCTCACACTTTCCCGTCACGGCACGTCCGCAGGCGGGGTTGTCCTTTGCGCCCTGGGTCTTTGAAATCTACATCACCGAAGGCGCGACGCGTTTTTTAACCACCTTTTATGGCAGTTTCCCAGAACCTGAAAATGCCGTCCATGGAGATTGTCCCGTTCGCCGCGAGCCCATCCGCCAAACATCCAGTCTGCTTGGGAACCGCGTCTGGCTGGATTCGAACGGGGATCACATGCAGGATGATTGGGAGCGCGGAGTGGGCGGGATTTGCGTCACACTGTATGACGAAGGCGGCACGCCACTGGCCCAAACTTCCACGGACAGCAACGGCTATTACGGCTTCAACGTCGAAGCGGGCGGATATATTCTCGTTTTTCAAAAGCCTGCAAGGATGGAGTTCACGCAAAAAAATATCGGGGATAACAATCAGGATAGCGACGCCGATCCAGCCACAGGCCGGACCGTGGCGGTTGAGGTAAAGTCCACGCTTCTTCACGTGGACGCAGGCCTGGTCCTGTCATCCGATCCTTTTCCTCTCTCCGAACTTCCGCCCGCCAAAGTGGGACCGATCCGTTCAGGGCGGTTGATCTACGCCGATATCGCCGCCTTTTTCCCCGACTCGTGCTTGATCTATGCCTTCGCGTCGCCCGAAGTGCTGGACAAAATACCGCAATGTTTTTTTGTGACACACGACATTGACGGCGGCGGATACATGCTGGAGACAAACGAGTTAAAGCGGCTCGCACAGAAAAGCAGGGATGGTGAGATCAATTACTCCAGCAACATCTTCAAGGACGTGCCGCCTGCAGGCGGGGCAACCGCCGCGCGCCTGCAGGTGTATATTGCGTATCTTAATCAATCGGCATGGGTGTTTGACGCAGCATCCGAAAGCTACTGGCGCTATGTGGATACTGCCGACCCCAATACCGCAGGATTCGTGGTCCCTGAGGTGGACCGCCTGACGGGTCGCCAACTGCAATTTGAAAATGTGATCATCCTGTTTGCCGAACATGACGTGGTCTCCCCCACGAACCTGGATATCCACCTCGAAGAGAATACTACGGGGTATGCGCTTTTATTCCGCGACGGTCAGATGTATGATATGTATTGGAGCACACAGCTCAACGACGATGAAAAACGAACGGGACGGCACAGGCCGGTCAAGTTCGTCAACGCGGACGACAACACGCTCATGCCGCTCAAACCCGGCCGCACGTGGATTTTGGTCGTCACTCCCGAAACAGCGGTCACTGAAAGAAGGCCGGGCGAGTGGCTGCTCCAATTCCATCAGCCGTCTGGTGCAAAATGAATGAGACCGGAGGGTAGAGCCTTGTTCCGCGGGATTATATCCTTCTTTCTTTTTGCGCTCATCCTGGCATCATGCGGGAATATGCAGGAGATTGAATCAGCCCCAACCGATGCCCTCCGGCCGGACATTTCCACAACACCCACGATGACACAAACGCCGTTGCCGACAGCCACACCGCAATCGCACAGTATGCCGATCGCGTTCGGGCCCAACCTTGAAGATTTTCCTGCGGGGGTCAATCCGCTCACGGGATTAAAAGTCGGGGACCCAGCCTGGTTGGAGCTTCCCGCTGTCTTGGTCTCGGTCAGCAACATGCCCGTCAGCGCGCGCCCGCAGGCAGGGATCAGTTTCGCTGCATGGATATTCGAATTCTACATCGGCGAAGGCGCCACGCGTTTCATGTCCGTTTTTTATGGCGAGGCACCGCGTGAGATCCCCAACGTCGGCGGCGGGTGCGCAGGCGAGTTCGCCCAGCCAAGGTCAAATTGGATCGGCAACCGCGTCTGGCTCGATGAAAATACGAACGGCCTGCAGGACGATTGGGAGGTCGGCGTTTCGGGCGTTTGCGTCCGCCTGCTGGACGGGAGCAGCCGTCAGGTTGTGGGGGAGGCGGTCACCGATTCGAATGGGTATTTTTGGTTCGAGCGGCCGGGCGGTGAAGTCATCATCCAATTCATCAAACCTGATTCCTACACCTTCACACAAGTGAACATCGGCGACGAAGACCACGACAGCGATGCGAACCCTGCGACAGGTGAAACGATTTCTTTCACGGCTGATGAAACTGCTTCATTCTGGGATGCAGGCTTGATCCTCTCCGAAAAGCCTTCCCCCACTCCGACGATTTCTGTGACGGGCACCCCGCAAAATTGGTACATTCCACACGAGCCGTATATCGGACCGATCCGCTCGGGGCGGTTGACGTACAACAAGATCGGGGCGATGTTCTGGAACAGCTGCCTTGTGTACGCCAGTGCGGCATGGGACATCGGCGCAATGCTCGATGGGTGTGAGATCGTCTATGGTGTGGATACGTCCACACCCAACAGCGCGCTATTGACGGCAACTCGTCTGCGTGAACTGGCGGAGCAAAGCCGCGCGGCAAACCAACCCGTTAATTATTCTGGAAATTTGTTTTCGGAGGAAGTTCCTGCGAATGGAAAACCTGCCGTTGAATTAAATGTTTTCTATCATGCCTACACGCAATCCGCATGGAAGTATGCCTCCGTTTCCGGCAGCTATCTGCACTGGACAGATCTGGCAGACGGCACGGGTACATTCGTCCCCGCAACAGACAGGTTAACAGGCAGACAACTTGCCTTTGAAAATATCATTGTCCTGTTTGCAGATCATCAACGCTACCGCCACAATCAATTCGAGATCGAACTGGGGAGCGGCGAGGGCGGCCATGCATATCTCTTCCGTGATGGACAGGTCTTCCCCATCCGCTGGACGACGCGCAACCGTGAATGGGAACAGCAGACGGGACTGCCGCGCCCGGTCTACTTTTTGGATTCGCAGAATAATCCCATCCCCCTGCACCCCGGCCGAACGTGGATCCATCTTGTCACGCCGTTCTCCTATGTGGAAGACAAGGGGAATGGGAATTGGTTGATACGCTTTGTCCAGCCAGTTGACCCGCCCGATACGCCCGTGCCGTAGTACATGGAGATCATATGCATTCCTATGTTCGCTCACTGCAATCACTCCTTGAACAGAACGCCAATGCCGCGCCGATGAAGAAGTATATGCGCGATCAGTTCGAGTTTCTGGGAATCAAAACACCTGCGCGGGCCGCGCTGATGAAGGAGTTTATCAAAGGGCATGGGCTCCCGCCGCCGGACGGGTTGGATGTCATCGCGCGGGAGTTGTGGTCACTGCCCCAGCGCGAATTTCAGTACACCGCAAATGGACTGATCGGCAGGTTACAAAGGAAACTCGACCCTGACTTTATCTCCACGCTCGAATACCTCATCGTCATTAAATCGTGGTGGGACACCGTGGACACGCTCGCAGGGGACACCGTCGGCGTGCATTTCCAGCGCTTTCCCGAAGTGCGGGAGAAATATCTCAAGAAATGGCGCACGTCCGATAACTTCTGGCTGAGGCGGACAACTTTGCTGTTCCAACTCGGGTACAAGGAAGGAACGGACTTTGGTCTGCTTTGTGAACTGATAAGGGAAAATCTCGGCTCGGACGAGTTCTTCATCAACAAAGCCATCGGCTGGTCGCTGCGCCAGTACGCATGGACGGATCCCGCAGCGGTGAAGAAGTTCGTGAAGGCGACGAAGGAATTGCATCCGCTGAGCCGCCGCGAGGCGTTGAAGAATATTGGAAATTGAAAATCACCCTTCCTGATTCCGCATGAAATCGGCGATTTCAGCAAACCGCGATTTGAGATGTTCCTTCACCGCAGGGATGAAATCGCTTTCGTCGATGGCCTGGTTCATGCACCACAGCCACTGGTCGCGTTCGCGCACACCGATGGGAAACGGCAGGTGGCGCATCCGTAATTTCGGATGGCCAAACGTTTGCATGTAAAGCGGCGGTCCGCCCGACCAGCCGCAGAGGAACATGAACAACTTTTCGCGCGATCCCTTCAAACTGGGGGCGTGAAGCGCGCGAATATCCTTCGCTTGCGGCGACGAATCCATAAGGTCGTAAAAACGGTCAACCAGCGGGCGGAGACCCGTCGCGCCACCCATTAAATCATAGAGCGATGAACCGAGATCAGCCATGCGGGGATTGTAATACAGGATGAAAAATCGATCCTGCCAACCATGCTTTTTTGTGGGAAAATATCATCATCCCGACAACAGGAGACAGCCATGAGACCAAGGATTAAAATCGGGTTGATTGCAGGCGCAATTGGATTGGTGCTGAATGCATGTGTGGCCGGCTTAATCGGTTTCTGTGGACCGGTCGTTGCCCTGGTTGCCGGCGGATTGGCCGGTTTCTTTGCTGCCCGGCAGGAAAATCCTCCAACCAGGAATGAGGGGGCAAAAACCGGCGCAACAGCCGGCGGCATAGCCGGCGTCTTGATCATCGTCGGGCAGGTAATCGGCGCAATCGGAGCGCTCGTCTATATGCAGGCATCGGGCACCCAACCCATATTTGGAGAAATCCCATCCATGGACAGCAGCCCCTCCATTCTCATTGGATATTACTTCGGAGGCCTCGGCACCGGCTTATGCTTTGGAATTGTCGGAGCTTTATTGGCAGCCGGTGTAGGGGCGGGGGCGGGGTATATGGCCACATCCGACCAGTCACCGGCCGAACCCGCTGCGTAACATCTGGATTCAATAAAAGCCAATGGTCAATACCATTGGCTTTATAATATCCGGCATACCCACAGGAGAAGCTCATGAGCAAAGAAAAAGAAGCTGTGATTCTCAGCGCCGCGCGAACTCCCATTGGAAAATTCCAAGGCGCGTTGAGCGGCATGAACGCCACCAATCTGGGCGCCATTGCAGTCAAAGCCGCAGTGGAACGCGCGGGCATTGACCCAGCCGAGGTGGAGGAAGTGTTGATGGGAAACGTCGTGGCGGCGGGATTGGGACAAGCCCCGGCGCGTCAAGCCGGGATTTTTGGCGGGGTGCCGGCTACGGTGAGCGCCACCACGCTGAATAAGGTCTGCGGGTCAGGCTTGAAGGCGGCGATGATGTCGGCGCAAGCCATCCACGCCGGGGATGGGGACCTGTTCATTGCAGGCGGATTCGAGTCAATGAGCCGCGCGCCATATCTGGTCAGCGGGCGCATGGGGGAGTTGAAATTCGGCAACTCACAAATGACCGACGCCCTGCTCAACGACGGTTTGTGGGATCCGTTCGAGAATTGTGGCATGGGCAACTCCGCCGAGTTCATCGCGGAAGAGTACGAGGTCACCCGCGAGGCGATGGACAAGTTCTCGTTCGAGAGTCACCAAAAAGCGGTTGCCGCGCAGGAGGCTGGGAAACTCAAGGATGAGATCGTGCCCGTGGAAGTGCCCGGGCGGAAGGGACAGGTCACGGTCGTGGAGCAGGATGAAGGTCCAAGAAAAGAGACGACGCTGGAAGCGTTGTCCAAATTGAAGCCAGTCTTCAAATCCGATGGCAGGGTGACGGCGGGAAATTCGTCTCAAATGAGTGACGGTGCGGCGGCGGTGGTTGTGGCTTCGCGCGCGTATGCCGAAAAGAAAAAGTTGAAACCTCTTGCCAGGATAGTTGGCTACGCGCAGGCGGCGGTCGAGCCGAAATACCTGTTTGCCGCACCCGCGCATGCCATGCCAAAGTTGTTGAAGAAGATCGGCTGGACGATGCAGGATGTTGACTTGATCGAATTGAACGAAGCCTTCGCTGCACAAGTCCTTGCGGACGGCTACGCACTCGCAGATGACGGTTGGGATTGGAGCAAGGTCAACGTAAATGGCGGGGCAATCGCGCTCGGTCACCCACTGGGAGCGAGCGGCGCGCGCGTGCTGACGACGCTGCTCTACGCACTGAAAGACCGCGGAATGAAGCGGGGCATTGCGTCGTTGTGTCTCGGCGGCGGCGAAGCGGTGGCGATGGCGGTGGAATTGGAATAACCTTGATGAACGGAGATGGACTGAGAGGTTCATCTCCGTTTAGTTTTAGATATGCCCGGTGGTTGAGCGCAAGCAGTCGAAACCACCAATAAATGAAAAACTCATCGTTAACAGGTGGTCTCGATACGCGCCTACGGCGCACTCGACCACCGGGATAGGAATAAACGAAATGGATGCAAAGGAACTTAACGAAAAGATCGAATTATACGGACGCGGATATGAGTTGTTGAAAGCCGCCTTGGAGGAGGTCCCCGCCGAGGCGATGAAGTTCAAGCCCGAGCCGAAGGAATGGAGCGTGCATGAGATCATCATCCACATTGCGGACAGTGAATCCAATGCGGCCTTGCGCGCGCGGAAGCTGGTCGTCGAACCCGGCGGTTTGCTGATGGGATATGATCAGGATGAATGGGCGATTTCATTGAAATATCACGAGCACAGCATCGAGGATGCGCTGGAAACAACGAGACTGGTCCGCAAGACGACGTATGAACTACTCAAGCGCCAGCCTGACGAAGTGTTTTCTCATTCGGTGAAGCATCCAGAATATGATGAGCCGTACACTTTCGAGAAGTGGATCAATATTTACTCGGCGCATATTCCGGGGCATATCGAACAGATTCAAAATAATGTCAAAATTTGGAGAGAAAAACAAAACTGATATGTCGTTGCGAGGGCGCCAGCCCGAAGCAATCTCCCTGCAACTTGAGGATTGCTTCATCGCCCTACGGGCTCCTCGCAATGACATAGAATAAGGAGAAGAAATGACCATCAAACACATCTTCGTCATCGGTGCAGGGACCATGGGCAACGGCATCGCGCAGGTGGCGGCGACCTCGGGCTACCAGGTCACCTGCATGGACGTGGCGCCTGCCGCGCTGGAGAAAGCCAAGGCGATGATTGCCAGGTCCACAGCGAAACTGGTCGAGAAGGGAACGCTCACAGCCGAGCAAAAAGCCGCTGCAGACGGGATCAACTTCACGTCCACGATGGAGGCGATGAAGGATGCAGATCTGGTCATCGAAGCCGCGACGGAAAACCCTGACCTGAAATTCAAGATATTCAAAGATATGGACGCCAACGCGCGCGAAGGTGTGATATTGGCAAGCAATACCTCGTCCATTTCAATTACAAAGATCGCCGCCGTGACTACACGCCCAGATAAGGTCATCGGAATGCACTTCATGAATCCCGTGCCGTTGATGAAACTGGTCGAAGTCATCCGCGGACTGGGCACATCCGATGAAACCACAAAAACCATCGTGGAGTTGTGCAGGGCCATGGGCAAGGAACCCGTCGAAGCCAATGACTCGCCCGGCTTTATCTCAAACCGCATTTTGTGCCCGATGATCAACGAAGCGGTGTTCGCCTTGCAGGAGGGCGTCGGCACGCCCGAAGCGATCGACCAGGTGATGAAACTCGGCATGAATCATCCCATGGGTCCGCTCACGCTCGCGGATTTGATCGGCCTGGATGTGGTGCTGTTCGTGATGGAGGTGCTGCAGCGCGATCTGGGCGAAGATAAATATCGCCCTGCGTATCTTCTGCGCAAGATGGTGGATGCGGGCTATCTGGGACGCAAGACCGGAAGCGGGTTTTACAAGTACGAGTGATCAGGGGGCAGTTATTAAGTTGTGCTATACTTTTATCGGTCGGCAAGGAGATTGACATGGCATTACCTGTTGCAATCGAATCCAGCGCAAAACGATTGTTCCCAAACCTGCAACCTGAACAGGCAATTGTAGAATTGTTGCTCGAGCGCGCCCAAAAGAACCTCATCAAATATCAATCCATGGCGCGTGAATTCGAGTCGAAGTACAGCCGGGATTTCGAGACCTTCCGCAAAACGATCCTTGCATCCAAACCCGATTCGGTGACCGAGCAGGACTACTTTGACTGGGAACTCGCTGTCACAGGCATCGCCGACATGCAAGATGAGATCAAACGGCTCAAAGCATTACAGAAAAATCCATGAACGCGGAACATTTGCCCGCCATCGCAGGAAAGGAACTCGAGCGGCGCAAGTACTTCGTCCGCATGGAGATACTCGACCAGACCGCGAGTCTCGTAAAAATCCGCCTCTACATCACCCCCGACCTGTTTGTCCAAATTTACCACAATGACCGCTATCAGACCACCAATCTGGTTTTGATCCACAATAATCAACGGCTTTACGGGCGCGATGAATTGGACGGTGGCTGGCACAGACATACCCACCTCGCGCCGGAAGAACATGATACAGGCAAAGAGGGACAAAGACCTGTCGAAGTCAGTGAGTTTTTGGACGAAGTGGAAAATGTTTTGGCCGCCCTTGATTTGCCATGATTAACCACGATATCCATCGCCCAGCAAATCAACCCGCCTTGGCGAGGTATCAGCCCTTCTCCCCGTGGGGAAAGTTGGAAGGGGGGGGGCCTAACCATGCCCCATGACCAACCCGACCTCGAAGCAGAAAAGCAAATCCAACAAGCCCTGAAATCGACCGCAACGGAACTTGACCTCCGCAGCATGAAGTTAACCGAATTGCCAGAATCAATCGGTCAACTAGAGCAATTGCGTAAACTTGGCCTTGGGCGTGAATGGAATAAAAAGGATGAAAATAAAAAATCGCCTGACCACCCTACCAGACTCACTTGGACAACTCACGCAGGTGTTGAAAACGGTCACGGCTGTGGGGAATGTGTTCAGGAAGTAGGAATTTGCATGATAAAACAGGGAACTGCGCAGTAAACATCAAAAAATCTAGGGCGCAACCAGGGGGGCAAAGGATCTATTACTCCACCACACACAAGTAAGGTAATTTTGATTATTGACATTGAAAAAAAATATAGTAAACTATTCAGGTTTACTTAGATTGATTTACAATAGTCGGTATGACATGGAAACCATCATACCTAACCCGAGAACAAATGGAAGAAAGACGGCTTGAAGGTGGACGGCTGTTGAAAGCTGGAAAAATGTCAAAAGCCGAAATCTCAAGACACCTCGGAGTAAGCCGGGCCACGGTCGGCCAATGGGCCAGAATCATAGAAACAAAAGGTATGCGCGGACTCCAAAAAAGAAAAGCGGCTGGTAGCGAGCCGAAGTTGAGTAATCCACAAAAGCAAAGCTTAAAGAGGAAGCTGGAACGAGGGGCTTTGGCGAATGGATATCCAACTGATCGCTGGACATTGGACCGTGTCCAAAAATTGATCAAAAGAGAATTTGATGTCACTTATCATCCGAATTACCTCAATCGATTGTTGCGCAAACTAGGTTTCAGTCCACAAAAGCCAATGCCACAGGCTATTGAACAGGAAAAAGAGTTAGTGGAAGCTTGGTTGCTAGGAGATTGGCCAAGGATAAAAAAAGTCACATCGTCTCAAAGCAAAAATCGTATTTTGGGATGAATTTGGGTTCTCCTTTCAAGAAATATTGGCTACGACGTGGGCTCGGACTGGCAAGAGACCCGTTTTTCGACGGGTAACCAAAGATCGTCGAGCGCTATCGACAGCCGTAGCGCTGACACTTACAGGCAAGATCTACAAGAAATGTTTTGAAGGTTCGATAAAAAGCGATAACTTGATTGAGGCACTTGAACACCTCCGTAGGCAGGTACCTGGAAAAATCATCTTGATCTGGGATCGAGCCCGTATTCATCTTAGCAAGCTCACCAAAGCTTATCTCTGCCAGCATCCTGAGATCATGATTGAAGAGTTACCTGCTTACGCTCCACAGCTCAATCCGGAAGAGTATTGTCACGGAAATGTTAAACAACATCTCAGAAATGCTCGTCCAACTTCTAAAGAGGAGATTCGCTCAATGCTTGATCGTGGTTTTGCTCGCTTGCGTCGTCGACCAGACTTACTTCTTGGCTTCTTTCATGCCGCCGGTCTTTCTGTTAGGCAACTTCAGTTAACCTGAATAATTACACCAAATTTATCGTATTTCAACAATACAATAAATAGCATTCGTAACTGGAAAAACGGAGGAGCGATGAATGCAAAAACCCGAAGCCTTGGTGCTCTAATCCTAATCACAACAACCATGCTCTCTGCTTGTGGGACAGTCCAAACCGATGATTCGGTATCAGCACCGAATGTTGCCTCAGTGCAATCAGATGCAGATACTTCTACACAAAATCCGACAAGCACCATACCACCAACAAGCAGCCCCGCCCCCACGGTCACTCCAACACCCAAGCTACCCACCCTGCTCAATACACCCGTGCCTAGTCACACCGAAGTTATATCCCCACAAAACGTTAACAGACTCGTGGAAATTTCACTCTGGGGGCAGGGAGCGCCACATAGCGTTGTGCATTCACCCGATGGACAACAAATAGTAGTTGGGACATCAACGGGGATTTACTTATACGATTCTCAAAGTTTTCAATTAGTAAAGTACATCAATACTCATAATTGGGTTGACCGTGATCGCTTTTTCTCTTTACCAGTTGTCGCAATATCGCCGGACAACATAATTATTGCGGGAGTATCAAACGACAATCAAATCACTCTTTGGGATGCAGTCAGTGGAGAGGAATTGAAAGTATTAATCGGCCACACCAACAGGGTGTCACAATTATCATTCGCGCCAGACGGAAAAACTCTTGTGTCAAGCGCCGACGACAAGAACATCAAAATATGGGATATAGCATCTGGAACTGAATTAAGCGTTATAACAACTCAAGCAAATTCTACTGTTCCCGTCTTTGGTCTCTCGCCAGACGGCGTGACTATCGCCTTTGAAACAAATAACGGCAATGGCGAGATCCAGGTATTAGATATAGCTAGCGGAAAGCAGTTATATAAATTCATAGGACACACAAACTCAACGATAACCCGCATTGCATTTGCTCCCGATGGGAAAACATTTTTATCCGCAGCCGGAGATACAACCATTAAAATATGGGACGTGAATAATGGAAATTTATTAAAAACCCTAAGAGGGCATACAAATCAAGTCAATTGGTTTGCTATCTCGCCCGATGGGAAAACATTAGCATCGACCTCGCTAGATGACACTATAATTCTTTGGGATATAGCAAGCGGAGATAAAATCCAATCATGGGTTGGGAGTTCATGGGGAATAGAACAAATAACCTTCTCGCCCGATGGACAGACGCTCATTTCTACTAGCGGACTCGGTGCTCTTAGCGACGGTTTGAAAATCTGGAATGCGGCTAGTGGCGAAGAACTCTATACAATTAATTCATGCTTTCACAACGATATTGACTTTTCAATGGACGGAAAGCTACTTGGCACTGTGTCTTGCGATGAGAATATCGAGATTCTTGATACAACAATAAGCGATGAAAATATATCTCTCAGCGCACCTGACGCTCGGACAGAACAATTGGTTTTTTCACCGGATGGTACTATCGTGGCTACTGGAGAATACGATGGTACTGTAAGATTGTGGGAAGTAGTTAGCGGCGAAGAAATGCTTATTTTGCCGAAAATACATAACCGTCCCATTGTTCAGATTTTCTTCTTACAAGACGGTAATTTTCTAGTGTCACAGGATAGGTATGGGGTGGTTGTCATGTGGGACTTGGCCGATGGCAGTGAAGTTTACAAAACAAGCGTGGGGGCGCCAATCTCCTTATCGCCAGATGGCAAGGTTTTTGCAGGAGGTGCGGAAATTTCAACGTTCCCAGACGGAACAACTTATAATCTATCTTTTCAAGAGGTATCCCTTCCAAGCTCTATCATACTTTGGGATGCAAGTACGGGACAACAAATCCAAAAATTAAATGGACATAAGGATTACGTTCATATTACAAAATTCTCGCCAGACGGCAAAATCATCGCATCTGCTTCCAACGATGCGACGGTAAAATTATGGGATGCCATAAGCGGCGAAGAGATAATTACATTAATAGGACACACTGAGAGGGTTTTTGATGTGGCTTTCTCACCAGATGGCAATATCCTTGCGTCAGTGTCTAGAGACAAATCGATGATATTATGGGATGTTGGGAGCGGCAAAAAATTATTCGAAATAAATGATATCGCTGGCGTTCCTTACCGTGTGGTCTTCTCGCCCGACGGAAGCAAAGTAGTATTGCTTTTGACTGCTGGCGCAATTCAGTTTTGGGGAATTTACCCATGACAATATTGTTGATTTATTAAGATTGATCTCACACTTGGACAATGTTCGTGTAACTGCATTATACCGAATGGAGAATATGAGATGAGCTCGCGCTGACAGATATGGTAAGTCATCTCGTCAAATTTAGTCTGCGAGTTCAGCACGGGAACTGGACTTAAAGAAATTATGAAACTCCATGCTCAATATGTCTTGAGCATGGAGTTGAAATCCGTGTTGAACAATCTACATTGGGCAGAAATGAATTAATAAAAGGAAAAGACCTGGCTTTGGCGAACTTGTCTGCGTGATCAACAAATGCCAGGAATTCATGTGGATGCATGAGCGCTGCGGGAGAGTATTGAACGATCAAGCCAATGCGAAGGTTGCACTTGCTCTTTGCGACGAGGCATTCCACCGTAAGTGTGGAACTTGCTTTCCGAAGACTCACAACCAAAACCTCTTACTTGCCAACCTTTGTCCAACTAGTCTGCTGTAATACAGCCTGCCTGTTGACACTACCGGAAGGGGAAGTTCATCAGTAGGCATTCGGGGGGATTTCCGTGATAATGAAACCAGAGTTTTTCGATAAAAAATCACAGGAGACAGACCCATGACCATGCCTGCCGATCTTGCAGAAACCACCCTTTTGAAGGAATTCACCTACGAACTGCGCCCCGTCGAACGCGGGTATGCGGGGCGGACGTTGTACATCCATTTGGATGACAACTCCATTTATGAAAAGCCCGTCACGCAGCAGATGAAAGACCTGTTCACAGGCGGGCGCGGATTTGCGCTCAAACTGCTCTGGGATGCGGTCACGCCGCAAACGAAATGGAACGACCCGCAGAATGAACTGGTCATCGCCAATGGTCCGATCTGCGGCATCACGGCGTACCCGGGCAGCGGAAAATCCACGGTGGTGACGCTCAGTCCGCTGACAGAGAATGTGATCGACAGCAATGTCGGCGGGTACTTTGCGCCCTTCCTGAAATTCTCGGGTTTCGATGCAATCGAAATTCAAGGCAAGGCGGCGGATGATGTGGTCATCTTCATTGACGGAGACACGGGCAGGGTGACGATTGAGTCAGACCCGCTCACAGCGTTGGATTCGCATGAAGTGGCGAACCAACTCACAGTCAAGTATGGAGGCGATGAAAAAGGCAGGCGCGGCATCTCGGTCTTGTCGGCGGGTCAGGCAGCGGAGCATACGCGCATCGCGTTGATCAATTCCACCTGGTATGACGTGCGGCGCAAGGAGGCGCGTTTCAAGCAGGCGGGGCGCGGCGGACCGGGGCGCGTTTTCCGCGATAAAAGAATCAAAGCCATTGTGGTGCGTTACACCGACATGGGCGGCGACAAGAACGGCGTGGCGGATATGGCGCTTATCCGCAAGGCGGGGACGCGCATCAACAAGGAGATCACGGAACTGGACGACAAGCAGAACCAGATGCGCAAGGTCGGCACGGCGAACATCGTGGAAGTTATGGATCATTTCGACCTGCTGCCGACGCACAACTACCGCTACGGTTCGCATCCCGACACCCATAAAATTGATTCCAAAGTGTGGAAGGAAGCCTTCACCCAGGGTTTGCCCGACGGATGCTGGCTGGGATGCACGATGAGCTGCTCGCACGGCGTGGACCACTTCCCGCTTCAAACTGGACCGTATGCCGGTCAATGCGTGTTGGTGGATGGACCCGAATACGAGAACGCCGCTGGACTTGGCTCGAACATCGGCAACTTCGACCCGCAGAAAGTGTTGGAGCTCAACTTCTATTGCGACACCTACGGCGTGGACAGCATTTCATTTGCGAACTGTGTTGCGTTTGCGATGGAGTGTTACGAAGAAGGATTCATCACCAAAGAACACACGGGCGGGCTTGAACTGAACTTCGGCAACGGCGCGGCGGCGTTGGAATTGATCCACCAGATGGCGCGCGGCGAAGGTTTCGGCGTGATTGTCGGACAGGGCGTGCGCTACATGAAGGAGCTTTTCGTGCGCGAATACGGCGCCGACCCGAAATTCATCCACGACATCGGCATGGAAATGAAAGGCATGGAAATTTCCGAATACCTGACCAAAGAGTCGCTTGCCCAGCAGGGCGGCTATGGCATGGCGACCAAGGGTCCGCAGCATGATGAAGCGTGGTTGATCTTTATGGATCAGGTGCAGAATTTACTTCCGACGTTCAAAGACAAGGCGGAGGCGCTGCATTACTTCCCCATGTGGCGGACGTGGTTCAGCTTGCATGGACTGTGCAAACTGCCGTGGAACGACATTTCCCCCGCGAACAATAAAGAGACGAAAGAACCCGCCAAGGTGGAGGAGCACGTCGAAAACTACACGTGGATCCATCAGGGCGTGACGGGGGTGCCGACGAAGGTCGAAGATCTGCTGGCGCAATCGGAACGGGTGTACAACTTCCAGAAGGTGTTCGCCATCCGCATGGGACGGGTCGGGCGCAAGCACGATTATCCGCCTTACCGCGCGATGGGACCCGTGACCAAACTCGAATACGAGTCGCGTCAGGAACGCTACGACGAGCAGTTGAAGCGGCTGGTGGAAATTGAACCCGAAGGCATGTCTACGGAAGAGAAGATAGCGCACCTGCGCAAGTACCGCGAAGCGCAGTACGAGCAATTGATGGACGCGGTCTACGAACGGCGCGGCTGGGATGCAAATAGCATCCCCACGCCTGAGAAACTCCGCGCATTGGGCATGGATTTGCCCGAGGTGCTGGCAGCGGTGGAAGAGGCGAGGAAGAAGTAGATAGAGAAGAATCAAAACAGGCAGGTGATGAACCTGCCTGTTTTGATTCTTTTACCACCTATCCCAATGCACCACATCCTCTAGCGCAGCCCGTCCACCCTTCTTTGGCAGCGCGGACAATTTCTCCTCCTCCATTTGTATCATCTCTGTCCAGAGAAACTAACGACCTTGAATAAAAAAGACTCCCTCGGGTTGGGAGTCTTGCGTGCCTTTACTGCAGTCGGGGTGGAGAGATTTGAACTCTCGACCTCACGGACCCGAACCGTGCGCTCTACCGGTCTGAGCCACACCCCGAAATCCTCCCGCAGGGGAGCGTAAAGCGTGCGAATTATACCACTTTGTGGCACGAGTACCACTTTGTACCCATTCTGGGGAGTGACTAAAAGGATGGGCTTTCTGCATAGACCATGAAGCCACAAAGGCTAGAAGACTCAAAGGTTTCTTGGTGGCTTTGTGTTTTAGTGCCTTTGTGTTTTAGTGCCTTTGTGGTTAGCTCACGAAAGTAGCCACTCGCCCCATTCTGGGCATAATGGCACAAGAAACAGCGTGGTTCGTTTTGGGAAAGGCGGGTTACGGATTCAAGATCACATCCACGCTGTACAGGTAGATCAGCCGCCCCAATGCAGGGTCGGAGACGCTCAACAGCGGGTTGTCCTGCCGGAAGGTCAGGCGCGCGGGGGTCGGTTCGCTCACTTTATAGGGCAGGGTGGTTTCAAAGGGTTGGGTGTCGGTGCCATTCAAAGCAAGCACGCGCGAGATCAGCGGTCTGCCATCCTGCGCAATCAGTTCGACAAAAACAGGTTGTTCGTTGAAGGTCCAGATGCGGCCTTTAAGGCCGACCTCCCCCGCATAATAATTGGCATTCTCCTTCAGTCCCTCCACCATCACCCGTTCGTAAATCACATTGCCCGGCGGGTTGACCTGCGCGCTCCCAATGGAATACAACAGCACAGGCAGGGTGTTCAGAGCATGGATGCGTCCAAATTCATCCTTTGTACTGATACGGATGTAGCCCGCTTCGGTGACTGCACGGATCTCAAAGGAAAGCTCGAAACGCTGGAAGGTGCCTTTTGGATTGCGGTCCAATTTTTTTAGGATGCGCTGGAGGACGCGCCCGTCCTCGCCGAGCAGGTCCACCTGGATGCGGTCGCTTTCACCAGCAGCCAGGATGGTCTGTAAAACGAACGGAGACGTCAGGCTGGACAGGGGTCCAGGCGAAATAAAGCGGATCTGGGCGAACTCGGTGAAGCCAGGCACAAAGGTTGGTGTGGGGCTGGGAACATCAAATTTCACTTCCAACGTGGAGGTTGGGAGCAGCGTCTCCGTCGGCGGGATGGTTGGCACCTGCGCATCGGCAGTGGCAAAGGCGGCTTGTCCGGTCAACGCAACCATCGTCGGGAGATAATCCGGCGGTTGAGGCGTCGGGGCGGAGGTGGTTGACTGTGAGCACCCGGCCAAAAGTCCAAGCAGGGAGGCGAGAAGGAACAGGTTTCGCTTCATCTATTGGAGAGGCGCCGCAACGGAAAGGGCGTCTCGTTTGGTCAGCGACGCAGGTCCAAAATTACAGCCCATAGATCTCGCTATATTTCTTCGTCAAATAGCGCACATAGGCGGCAGAGTCGATTCGCGAGCCGGTAACCTTTTGAACAAGGTCCTGCGGGTCATATTTTGTGCCGTACACATAGATTCTTTCGGTCAGCCAGCTGCGCAATTCATCAAATTTGCCTTTGCGGAACTGGTCTTCAAGATCGCGGATATCCTTGGTGACCGTCTCCCAGATCTGCGCGGAGATGATGTTACCGAGCGCATAGGTGGAGAAATACCCGAGCATGCCGCCCGACCAGTGGATGTCCTGCAAGACGCCCTTCGCGTCATTGGGCGGAGTGACGCCAAGATAGTCCTGCATTTTCGCGTTCCAAATTCCGGGCAGATCTTTGACCTTGATGCTGCCGTCCACCATGCCGATCTCGATCTCGAGGCGCAGCATGATGTGCAGGTTGTAGGTGGCTTCGTCTGCGTTGACGCGGATGAGCGAAGGCTCGACCTTGTTGACGGCTTTGTAAAAGGCTTTCACGCCCACACCGTCCAGCTGGGTCGGGAAGGTCTTTTTCAATCCGGGGTAGAAATGCTCCCAGAATGGAAGGGAACGCCCGACGATGTTTTCCCACATGCGCGATTGGGACTCATGCACGGCAAGCGAGGTGCCGCTTTCGAGCGGGGTGCGCTCGTAGGCCGGGTTGACGCCCTGCTCATACATGGCGTGCCCCGATTCGTGCATGGCGCTGAACAGGGTGGAGAGGGGGCTGTCCGCTTCGAAGCGGTTGGTGATGCGCACATCGTTCACGCTGAAAGTGGTCTCGAACGGATGCGGGGCTTTGTCCTGTCGGCCGCGCGAAAAATCATACCCGAACTTCGAGATGATCTTCTCGCTGAAATCCCACACTTTCTTCTCGGGGTATTTTTTATGCAGGAAATCATCCTTCACCTGTTTCGAGCCCGCAATGGCTTTGATCAATTCCACCTGTTTCGGGCGCAGGCTGCCGAAGATCTCTTTCACTTCCGAGGTCTTCATGCCTGGCTCGAAATCATCGAGCAAGACATCATAGGGGTGATCGGCGGGCGGGAAGAACGAAATATAGCGCTTCACCAATTCCACAACTTTCTCGAGGTGCGGCTGGAAGATGGAAAAGTCCGCTTTGCCTTTCGCCTCCACCCACGCTTCGAAGGCCTTCGAGGCGACCACCGCCTGTTCGGCCACGAACGACGGCGGCACTTTTTTGGCTTTTTCGTAATTGCGCGCAGCCACGCGGAGCATCGCGCCGTCGTCGGTTTCTACATCGCCGTATTCGCCCTTCAAGGCGTCCAGCAATGTACCGACTTCATCGGACGTAAATTTTTCCTGCGCGATCTTCCCGAGCGTGGCGAGCTGTTGTCCGCGCGCCTCGCTGCCCCCCGCCGGCAGGTTCACGGATTCATCCCAGCTCAGCACGCTGGAGGCGTGATGCAAGTCGGACACTTCGCCAAGAATCGCCTTGAGTTGATTGAGTTTTTCAGACATGATATTCTCCTATGTGACATGAAGAAACGGCTCAAACCCAACGGATGTCTGATTCTGCCCCCGGAGATCGCCTCCGTTTGAAATTTGACTCGCCGTCATAACTTGATTGTATCGCAAGAAGACTTAAATGACACCCTGCTCCCGAATGGTTGGGCGCTACAGCAACTGCGTCCTCACGGGCATTTATGACGGACACCCAGCCCGTTCACCGTGAGATAGACGGTCATCCCTTCTTTAATATCCACTTTTTGCACTTCGGGCGCACCGGGCACAAAAAGATCATAGGCGGTGTACACGCCCGGATCCACCTGCACTTCATTCAGATATCGAGCATTGGTCCACAGGGAAAACAGGTAAATATCGCCCGGCTCAAGGACAAGGTCATGTTCGGTACAGTTTTTGACATAGGCCGGCAGGGGCCATTCGGTGAAGGTAAAGTTCGGGACGCCATCCAGATCACCGTCGACGCGGGTGACATCCGTCATGACGGATACCCAGCCCGTATGTTCCGAATTTGGGATTCGGATCTGCACCCAGCGTGCGAGCACATCCTGCCCGATGATGCGGGCGCTGGTCCCTGTATAGAGAACACCGATCTGGTTATAGGGCAGACCCGGCCCGCGACGTATGTAGAGATTGCCCTTGACCGCGGTGATGGTCACCTGCGGTTCAACCGTGGAAGGAGGCTCCACGGAGGTTGTTGGAACAGCTGTCGGCATGGCCGGAGGCGCTGTTGTGACGGTCGGGGGGGGCGTAATCTTCACCTCCAGAGTTTGCGATCCATTGTCCAGCGCCTGCTGTGGAAAACATCCCTGAAGAAAAAGAAAAAGGCTCAGGGTGTATAAAACCTTCCGGGATTTTGACATGACTACTCGTAGCGCAGGGCTTCCACGGGCTCAAGATTCGCGGCGCGGCTGGCGGGATAGATGCCGAAGAACAGGCCGATGACGGCCGAGAAACTCGTCGAAAGGATGATCGCATCCGTGCCGACGATGGGGACAAAATTATTCCCGGTGGCGACGGCAACCTGACCGACGATATAAGCGATCAGCCAGCCGAACATGATGCCGATGATGCCGCCGATCAAACTGAGCAGGGAAGACTCGGTCAGGAACTGAAGCAGGATATCCCGTTTGCGCGCGCCCAATGCCTTGCGGAGGCCGATCTCCCTGGTACGTTCAGTGACAGAGACCAGCATGATATTCATGATGCCAATGCCGCCCACGAGCAGGGAGATGCCTGCAATGCCGCCAAGAAAAATGGTCAGAACACCGGTGATGGTTTCGAAGGTTTGCAAAAAATCCTGCTGGGTGAAGACGCTGAAATCATCCGCGCCGATGGGCGTGCGATGACGCTGGCGGATAATATTGGAAATCTCCTCCACCGCTTGCGGGACCGCTTCCGCGGTGGTCGCCTGCACAAAGATGACATCCACTTCATCTCGCGCACTGCGTTTGATCAGACGCGCCTGGGCCGTGGTGAACGGGATGTATGCGGCATTGTCCTCACTCCCGAACGCGCCGCCACCCTTTTCCACCAAAACGCCGATCACGCGGAAGGGCTGTCCTTCGATGCGGATCGTCTCCCCGATCAGGCCGTCGGCATGACCGAACAGCGCAATGGCGGTTTCGGGTCCCAACACGACAACGGACATTCTGCCGAGCAGGTGTTCTTCATTTATGAATTCACCCTCCGCCACCTGCATGTTGCGGACAGGCGCATACGCAGGCGTGATGCCGCTGATGGTTGTGGTGGTGTTCTCGCCGGAGAAAGCCAGGCTCCCGTTGCCCTGTATCACAGGCGCAACCGAATCCACCGAAGGCGCGGCAAAGGGATCGGAGATCGCCTCGGCATCCCCAAGCGTGAGCGGGCGGATATTGTTTCCGCTTCCACTCCCGCCTCGCGGTCCGCCAGGTCCGCCGCCCTGCTGCATCCCGCCGCTGAAGACGAACAACAGGTTGGTGCCAATATCGGATATCGAACCCGTAATGGATGCCTGCGCGCCATTGCCAACCGCAAGCATGGCGATCACCGCCGCCACACCGATGACAATACCCAGCACCGTCAGCCCGGAACGCATCTTATTCCCGTTCAAACTTTCAAGCGCCTCGATGACAGCCTGCCAAAAGGTCATTGCATCCTCCCCTTCTTTTCTTCAACAGAGAGGTCGAGCTCACCGTCGCGCAGGCGGATGACTCGCTGGGTTTGTTCGGCAACAGCGGCATCATGCGTGACGATGATCAATGTGGTGCCGAGGTCCTTGTTCAGGCTGAGCAAAAGGTTCATGATCTCTTTTCCGACCTTGGAATCCAAATTTCCAGTCGGTTCATCCGCCATGATAATGGCGGGATTGTTGACCAGGGCGCGGGCGACCGCAACGCGCTGCTGCTGCCCGCCGGAAAGTTCATACGGGCGGTGTGTCATACGGTCGCTCAAGCCCACCGCCTCCAATGCAGCCTGCGCGCGTTCACGGCGTCCTTCTGTTAATCCTGCGTAGCGCAAAGGCAGTTCCACATTCCCAAGTGCGGTCAAACGCGAAAGTAAATTAAAACTTTGAAAGACAAAGCCCACCTTGCGGTTGCGGACACTGGCGAGCTGGTCATCGTCCATATCAGCGACCGACTCCCCATCCAGAATATATTCGCCGGAGGTCGGCCTGTCCAGACAGCCCAGCGTATTCATCATGGTGGATTTGCCCGAGCCCGAAGGCCCCATAATGGAAATCATTTCACCGCGCTCGATATTAAAGGAAACATCGTGCAAAGCCCGCACTTCGAACTCGCCCATCATATAGGTTTTTGTCAGGTTGCGCGCTTCGATCACCCAATCCATTTCAGCCTCCAAACATGCCCCCATTAAGCGACGGCGGATTAAGGATGATCAGGTCACCCTCGTTGATATCACCTCCCACAAGGACGCTCATCGTATCGGATGACGCACCGAGTCTTATTTTGACCTGAACCGGCATGCCATTTTCAAGCAGGTACACCACTCGACTCCCATCCACCAGGCGGACGGAGCGGTTGGGTATCAGGAGTATGTCCTTCACCTCCTCCACCACAATGCTGACAGCCGCAGTCATTCCGGGTTTTACCAGTTCGTCAGCATCGGTCAGTTCCATGGTCACGGTAAAGCTGACCACGCCTTGCAGCGTGTCGCCAGCCTGCCCCACCTGCACAACCTTGCCATGATATTCCCTGCCGAGGATCGCATCAAATGTCAACGCCGCAGGTTGACCGACAGCGATGCTGTTTATATCCACTTCGGAAACCTGTACATCCACCAGCAAATGCGAAAGATCATCAATGCGGAATCCAACTGTCCCGGCAGAGACCTGGTCTCCAACGGCGGGATTCAATTGAGTGATCGTCCCATCAAAAGGCGCGGTCAACCGAGCTTGATTCAGTGTGGCTTGTGCGGCGGCAACCCGCGCTTGTGCGGCGGCAACCTCATCAGAGTCCGGGCCCCTTAGGAGGCGCTCATAGGCACGGCGGGCATCGTTGAGCCGGGATTCCGCCAGTGCAAGGTCTTTATCCGCCTGGTCAATGGTCGCCTGGCTGGCGTACCCCCTGTATTCCCTTACTTTAAGGTTGCCGAACTGGTCGTAGACATAGTCCTTGATGTCAATCTTTCCGTTCAATTTTATGCGCCAGTTATACGCCTTGTCATATGCCTTTTCCGCTTTGTCCACAGCCTGTTGCGCTTCGAGCAGGGCGGTGTTGGAGATGAGCAAATCGTCCAGGGACTTTTGCGCGCCCACCAAATCTGCCTCTGCGAGGATAATGTTCTGGCTGAGCGTTGTCTTATCAAGGCGCGCCAGCACATCGTCACGAGAGACGCGGCTTCCCACCTGCACATTGACAGTCTCCACGATCCCGTTCGTCTGCCAGATGAGCGTGGCGCTTTGCCTCGCGCGGACACTCCCCGTAGCGCCGACGGAGGCAACCAAATTCCCGCGTTCAACAGCCGTCGTTTCAAAAAGCGCAGCCGGTTCCCCGCCTGAAGTCGCAAAGACGACAATCAGCAAAACGATGACAACCACACCCATAATGATCCAGGTGCGGCGGGAAAATCTTGTGAAAAATTGTTTCATTAATGCAATCCTCCGTAAATACAGTCAGCCAATCCATGGGTAATCTTACGAGACTGCGCAATGGAGTGTACCAAACGATTGAGTAAAAAATGTGTAGGGCGATTCTAATTCAGGTGCGTGAAATTGAACCCTTTTAATGCCCGACATTAATAATTGTCTAACAAGTAATTTGTGACGATTGTCTTTTGGTTTGGTGACATTTACGCCTATGTCTGTCCGAATAGATTGGGTATCATCACAGCAGCGACTTTATATGTACGTTTTCATATTGATTCGGAGGCATGATGCAGGCTGTCCCCAGTGAATTTTTGGCAATTGACCGCAAGGAACGCGCAAACCGTCCATTTTTCGACCTCGACCTGCGCCCGCCCGAAGTCCGTACCTGCGACTTCGACGATGTGGTCATCGAATTTGACCCTGAACGCGCCATGCTGGAAGCGGCGCGTTGTATTCATTGTCCCGACCCCGCCCCCTGCATGGTTGCCTGCCCAACCGCCAATGACATCCCCTCCGCCATGTGGCTGATCGAGCAGGGTCGTTTTGTGGAAGCGGCTGGTATCTATCACAAAACCAGCACGCTCCCCGAAGTGTGCGGACGGGTCTGTCCACATGAAGCGCTATGCCAGGGTTCATGTGTTTTGAACAAACATCACCAGCCCGTGCTTTGCGGCGAATTGGAAGCCTTCACAGTGGATTATGAACGCCGTACGCAGGGATATGCGATCCCCGTCGGCTCACCGAATGGAATGAAAGTTGCCATCATCGGCGCAGGTCCCGCCGGGCTGGGCTGCGCGGACATCCTTGTACAAAAAGGGTATGGCGTAACCATATTCGAATCCAAACCTGCGCCCGGCGGACTGCTTGTGTACGGCATTCCAAATTTCAAACTGCCCAAGGATGTCTGGCAGGAAAAATGGGAGGAGTTTGAACGTGCCGGTGTGAAATTTGTGCCAAACACCTACATTGGAAAAGACAAAACCATCGATGGCCTGTTTAAAGAAGGCTTTGAAGCTGTATTCATCGGCGTTGGTTCCGAGATCGATGCAAAAATGGAGGATACGCCCGGCACAGATTTGCCGGGCGTGTATGAAGCCACAGACTTCCTCATCCGTGGGAATGTGGAACCTGAACTGCTCCCCGAAGACATGCGCCGGCCGCTTGAAATCGGCAGGCGCGTCGTGGTCATCGGCGGCGGCGACACAGCCTCCGATTGTCTGCGAACCGCACTCCGCCTCGGCGCGGAGGATGTCACCTGCCTGTACCGCCGCACGGAAAAGGAAATGCCCGGCGGAAAGAAAGACCGGCAAATGGCGCGGGAGGAGGGTGCTAAATACCGCTTCCTCACCCAGCCCGTTAAATTCATCGCCGGTGCGGATGGAAAACTCGCGGCTGTTGAGTGTATTGAAATGAAACTGGGCGAACCGGACGCAAAGGGACGCCGCAAGCCCGTTCCGGTGGAAGGCTCGAATTTCAGCGTCGCTGCGGATACAGCCATCCTGGCGCTCGGTTACTGGCCCGATCCGATCATCGGTAAAACCACGCCGGATCTTGAAACCCATAGCTGGGGCTTGATCAGCGTCAAGAACAAAGCCAGCGGCGAAACCACGCGCGAAGGCGTATTCTCCGCAGGCGACTGTGTCACCGGACCAGACCTCGTTGTCACAGCCATGGTCGGCGGAAGAAGAGCGGCGCTTGCCATCGACGATTATTTGAAAAACAAGAAATAACCTGTTGTGAGGGCAGGGTGCACAAGCAGGGCGGGGCTGTTCAGCCCCGCCCTGCGATTTTGTTATAATCCAGCCCATGTTTCAACGCATTCTACGCGGGCTCGAAATAATCACAGCGCTCGTACTTCTCGCCGCACTGACAGGCTATGGCAACCCTTCCATCACCAATCCCATCGAAAAGGTGCGCGCCTATACGCGCCGCATCGAATTCAATTACATCACCTGGATGTCGAATGCCGCAGTGGTCAAGATGCGCGCCGCATCCGTCGGGCTGCCCCACACCCTCGAGCGCGGCACGCAAAAGCAGATCGTCAACGAATACCTGCGAGCCACACAGCTTATCCTTGAAAAGGAACATGTGCTTGCACAGATCTATGCAGACGCCGCAATCACCGAAAAGGAACTCGCCTCCGGGTCGTTGCGCAGCGAACTTGCCAAACTACATGCAAGACAAAGCGAACTTGCCCCGCTCGCAGAGGCAATCCTGCAGGAACAGGTCAGTCAGATCCTGGCGGAGATCGGGCTGACCACTGTCGGTCAGCCCGTACCGAACGTGTGGTATCACTCCACCCCCCTTCCCATGGCACTCATCGTTTCCCCGCGCGACCGCATTCAGCAGATCGCCAACATCTCCGTGGACACAAATTTGACAGTCGCTGAACAAGCCGCGCTCGAAGGTCGCGTGGACGGCGGACTTAACACAGCCTCGCTCGTGGTGAACATCGGTGGCGTAGGCGTGTATCCGACGATGGTCATGCGCACCACGAATTTTAACTGGATGCTCAACACTATCGCGCATGAATGGATCCATAACTACCTCACACTCCGCCCGCTTGGATTCTTATATGACAATACACCTGAACTCCGCACCATGAACGAGACCACCGCATCCATTGCAGGGGATGAGATCGGCGCACTGGTCATCGAACGCTTTTATCCCGAACTCCAAACCGCTTCCCCCTCAAACCCGCCGATCACATTCAGGACAGGCCCAAGCCTGATCTCTGCTCCGTTTAAGCATCCCCACCCCGCAGCTATTCCGCGCGCCCAATTTGACTTCCGCGCAGAAATGCATGCAACCCGCATCACAACCGACACCCTGCTTGCGGAGGGCAGGATCGAGGAGGCGGAGGCCTACATGGAGGAACGCCGCCTGATATTCCTGGAGAACGGCTACTTGCTTCGCAAGATCAACCAGGCATATTTTGCGTTTTACGGTGCATATGCGGATACGCCCGGCGGCGCGGCGGGAGAAGACCCCGTCGGTCCCGCCGTGCGCGCCTTGCGCGCCCAAAGCGAATCGCTGGCAGATTTCGTAAATACCATGTCGTGGATGTGGAGTTTCGAACAATTACAGAAGGCAGTTAACCAATAAATGAAACATACCCTGTTGACATTGCTGCTGTGCGGTGCGAGCATCTTCATGCTTGGCGCGTGCGCCCATGAAACAGAAATCCCATCCACGCCTGTGCTGATCGTTGAAGACCCGATCATCCTGGATACACCCACACCCGCGGTTGGTTGTTCCGTTGTTCTCGTCGAACCCACTCCCGTTCCGAACTCCGCATCTGATTTCCCGCCCGTCAGCGCGGGGGATTTTTCCATTGGTCCCGTGGATGCCCCCGTGACCCTTATTGAATACTGCGATTTCCAGTCGCAGGGATGCAGGAGCATGGCAACTGTCATTGCGGAGTTGATGCGGAATCACGATGATGTGCGTTTCGTTTTCCGCCCCCTGCCATTGATCGGCGTTTTGGATAAATCGGAGCGGGCCATGCTCGCTGCGCTGGCCGCGGATGAGCAGGGCCGGTTCTGGGCCATGTATGACCTGCTGTTCGTAAGGTACGATGAGTGGATCCATTTACGGACGGGCGAGTTCGATGCCTGGGTGATAAGGGAGGCCGCAAAGATCGGCCTGGACGGCGACCGGCTGCGGGCGACAATCCATGCCGATGAAACAAACACCAGGCTGATGTCGATGTATGAGGCGGCAAGGCAGTTGAAGATTCCCGCCGTTCCGCTGATCCTCTTGAACGGCGGCCAATTCTTTCTTCTCGATTACAAAAACATAAGTGATACCATCGGTTTGATCGCCCTTGGAAAAAAACAGTTCACGGAATGCCCGCCGTTCAATATCGACCCTTCGAAACAGTACATTGCCGTGCTCGAAACAGAAAAAGGCGACATCCTGATCGAGTTGTATCCCGACAAGGCGCCGCTGGCGGTGAATTCATTTGTGTTCCTGGCACGCGCAGGCTGGTTTGACGGCGTGACCTTTCACCGTGTGATCCCAGGCTTTGCAGCGCAGGCGGGCGACCCCAGCGGCACAGGCAGGGGCAACCCCGGCTATTTTTTCAATAATGAGATCAATACCCTGAAATTCGACAGGCCCGGTTTGCTTGGCATGGCAAACTCCGGACCCGATACAAATGGCAGCCAGTTCTTCATTACATTCGCCCCCGCGCCGCACCTGGACGGCGCATACACGATCTTCGGACGCGTGCTCAGCGGCCTGGATGTGGCAGAGCAATTAACACCGCGTGACACCGAACAGGGAGCACTCCTGCCGCCGGGTGATAAGATCATCAGCGTGACGATAGAAGAGAAATAATGCAGGCAAACAAAACCCATTGGGCATCCGTTCTGACACTGATCGTTTTTGGAATCAGTGCGGTGGCATTCCTTTTAATTTCATCCGGGCTGGGTATTTCCTCGCTGGTCAGGCTGCTTACAAACAGAGGCAACCCGGCGGCCGAAATGATCAGTGCCTTTGCCTTTGGGTTTGAACTGTTTGTTTTAATCGTGTGCTCATGGTTTGTCCTGCAAAAAGCAAGGGGATATGAACAAGCCAATCTGCCGTTCGAATTTCCCTTTGCAGGCTGGCAGGTTTTCGCAATCATTGGGGTTGTGTCTTTCTCCGTGATCATCGGCGGAATGGTTTCCTTCACAGGGATCGCGTGGCTGGGCTGGATGACCCTGCCTGTCTTGACCGTGCTCGTGATCGCCCCGCCCATCTGGCTGTTGTTCGGCATTGGGGCAAACGGACTGGAGATCGGTCCGCGCTGGCGCGTTTTTGCCGTACTCGGCCTGAGCATGACCCTTGCTCCTTTGATCATGCTCACGATTGAAATCGCTGCGCTTTTGGGAATCGGCATAGGCGGCTCTGTGCTGGTCGCCATATTCAACCCGTCGCTCTTTGAGGAGATATTGAGTCTCGTTCGCATCCTTGAACTTGAAACAAACGAGACCGTAATCCTGAATTTACTTTCACCGTTCATCACAAACCCCGTCGCCATTGCAACAGGCATCGGGTACATTGCAGTGCTTGTCCCGCTGGTGGAGGAATTGTTCAAACCGCTGGCAGTCTGGCTTTTTGCAAGACAGATCGAGTCGCCCGCTCAGGGTTTTGTGATGGGCTTGATCAGCGGTGCGGCATTCGCATTATTCGAAAGCCTGAACGCAAGCGCGGACGGCTCGGTCAGCTGGGCGGTCATCGTCAGCATACGTGCAGGCACCAGCCTCCTGCACATGGCAACATCGGGCCTGGTCGGCTGGGGGATCGTTTCAGCGGTTAAGGAGAAGCATATCAAACTGTTGGTCGGCGCATACCTTGCCGCCACCTTGGTCCACGGCATTTGGAATGCATGCGCCGCAGGGATGGGTCTCTCCGTCCTCGGCGAATCGGTTGGCAGGCCGGAATGGCTGTTCAATTTTCTCCCGGCCCTGCTATGCGGACTGTTTGTGCTTGGAATTGGAATGTTCGCCGTTCTACTTGCATCCAACCGCAAACTCAGAAATACGCCCGCCCCATAGACTCAGATTCCGGGAGTGGCTACTTTCGTGGGCTCACCACAAAGGCACTAAAACACAAAACCACCAAGAAACCTTTGAGTCTTCGAGCCTTCGTGGCTTCGCGGTCTATGAAGAAAGCCCATCCTTTTCGTCACTCTCCAGACTCCTGAACAAACGCACGCAAGGCAGGAACAGGTACAATATCCGGCATGAACTATTCATCCACAGCGCGGGAAGGCGACCTCGCCCAACTGGTCGGGCTTACGCACAAACATTTTATCTTTATCCTCAAGACAGGCGGCGATTTTCAAAGTCATCGCGGCGTGCTCAAGCATGACGACCTGATCGGCAAGCCCTGGGGATCGCAGGTCTTCAGCCACACGGGAGCGCCCTTCTTTTTATTGCAGCCTTCCATGGCGGACCTGATCAACGAACTGCCGCGCACCACGCAAATCCTGTACCCGAAAGATATAGGCTACATCCTGATCCAGATGGGTATCGCGCCCGGCCAAACCGTGATGGAGGCCGGCACAGGTTCCGGCGGAATGACCGTGGCGCTCGCAACCGCTGTCGGCGCGGAGGGAAAGGTTATCTCGTACGAACAAAAGACGGATGTGCAGAATCTGGCCCGCAAGAATCTCGAACGCGTGGGGCTCGCTTCGCGTGTGACCTTCAAATTGCGCGACATCCAGGAGGGATTCGACGAAACCGACGCAGATGCCTTCTTCCTCGATGTACAGAATCCGTACGACTACATGCCACAGGTGCGCAATGCGCTTAAGCCCGGCGGATTTTTCTCAACCCTGATCCCCACCTTCAACCAGGTGGAAAAGACCCTCAACGCCCTGCGCAAGCAAAAATTTGCGTTTGTCGAGGTCTGCGAACTGCTGCTCCGATATTACAAACCCAACCCCACCCGCCTGCGCCCAGCGGACCGCATGGTGGCCCATACCGGCTTCCTGATATTTGCCAGAAAGATAGAGCCCAGTCTTGACCCGCGGGCTGTGGAACTGGCGAACGAAGCCGGCCTGGATGCGGACTAACAGGAGGCATGCATGTTTCGCCGTCGCGCTCAGAGACTCCTTCGCAGGATCGCCGGACCGCGTGCCCCGCGCATGGTTCAGCAGGCAAACCGCATGCTGGCGGTGGGTGACCATGCACAAGCCGCTCTCATTTTCATCGAACTTGCCCAGGAAGCGCAGGAACATTTTCCGCAGCGTGCCCCCTTCTTGTACATGCAGGCCGGGCGTGCCGCCATCCTTGGCGGTCAGGTCCAAACAGGGATCGCCCACATCCGCCGTGGGCTGGTCATACTTGCAGACCAGCATCGTTTTTCACGCATGCAGATCCTCGGTGCGCACATCCTCGAAGAACTGCAGGGGCGCGGCTTGCATGCGGAAGCGCAGGAGATCGAAGGCCTGTTGCAAGGCAACCTTCCAGGCGCCGGCTCACCCGAACCCCCCGCCCCAAAAAGAAATGTCCCGTTCCTGCCCACCCATTGCCCGTCCTGCGGCGCGGTCGCCAAGCCGCGCGAAATGGAATGGCTGGATGAACATACTGCGGAATGCGCCTATTGCGGCAGCCCCCTGCGCGCAGCATCCTGACCCTCGAACATGCTCCCACTGACCGCTGAATACATTTCCCAAAAATTGCGCGAAGCACAGGTGGATTCAATCATCTCACAGGAGTACGCTGAAATGGCGGTGAAGCCGGAGACCCGCCTGAAATGCGCCGCGGTGCTCGTACCGTTGACACACTACAAAGACGAGTGGCACATGCTCTTCACGCGCCGCACGGACCGCGTCGAATCACACAAGGGACAGGTCTCCTTCCCCGGCGGCGCATGTGAGGCTGACGAGACCACGCCCGAACAAACCGCCTTGCGTGAAGCCGAGGAGGAAATCGGCATGCACCCCGCCGATGTACAGGTCATCGGGAGGCTCAGCCGAATGGTAACTGTCAGCAGTTTTCGGGTGAGCCCGATCGTGGGCGTCATCCCCTGGCCGTATGCCTTTCGAGTGGCGGGGGTTGAAGTGGCGCGCGTCTTCACCATTCCCTTGTTGTGGCTCGCCAATCGTAACAATTACTGGGAGTTTTCCCTGCGCGAATCAGACCGCTCCCTGATCGCCTACCATCCCTACGACGGGGAATTGCTCTGGGGCGCAACCGCGAGAATGACCGTGAATTTTCTGAAAACGCTCGATCTCATATGAAAAATCCGCCATCTTTCGATGGCGGATTTTTCATATGCACAAAAAAGCGGCTTACTTCTCTTCGCTTTCTTCATCCTTCTTACCACGTTCCACACTGAGCTCGGGGGCTGCGCCTTCCGCGGCAACAACTTCAACAGCGGGTGTTACAACGGCTTCTTCCACCTTCTCGGCAGTGACCACGGCGACCATTTCGTCCTGGTCATTCAAAACGACAATCTTATCCGAAAGGGCGACGTCGACATCGCGCACGCGGATTCCGTCGCCGATCTGCTTGAGGATGGAAATATCCACGGTGATGCGCTCGGGCAGGTCGGTGGGCAGACATTCCACTTCAAGTTTTTCAAGGTTTTTCACCAGCACGCCGTTGTAATCCTTCACGGCGGGGGAAATACCCACAAAATGAACACTCACAGTGGCGCGGATATTCTCTTTGAGATCGACAGCCAGGAAATCCACATGGGTAAGATTGCCCTTGATGTAATTGCGCTGCCGTTCGCGCACAAGTGTGGGGTATTCCTTGCCGTCCAGTTCAATCGTCACCAGAGTGGACGAGGTCAACTTGTTCATGATCAAGCCGGTGCTGTGCGCCTCCAGCGAGATCGAGATCGGCTCCAAATGACGCCCATAGATCACCGCGGGCAGCTGCCCTGCGCGCCGCAGGGCTTTGACCTGCTTGCCGACAACGTCACGTCTTACAGCCTTCAATACAACTTTATCCATCTTTACTCCTCGGGCGCCTCTCACCGTGCGGTTCACGGTTACCTTCACCCTGTGAAATGATTTTCTGCAAGCGGAACCACTCCGCTGAACATTCTCTTTATTTTTTTCCGAACAACATGCGGCCCAACAGAAGCATGATTCCCGCAAACAAACCGCCAACCATGCCGGTGATCAACGCGCCGCGCGTATCAATCACGGTGGACACATCCCCTTCCACTCTGCGCGATAAAAGGATAATGGACCCGATCCGTTCGCCGCGGACCTCACGTCCCACCACGAGACCTGCATACGCCTTGCCGAATTCCACGCGTCCCGCCACGACTGCGCCTGCCAGCCCATGGATCGACATGGCCTCCGCCTGAACCGCTCCCACCATCCCGCTGTGGAGCGTGGCAGTCCCTGCCTCCACAGTCCCCAGCATGGATTGACGCGCCGTCATTTGTTTTGCAGTGACCGCACCGGCTGCGCTCAGGTTCATCTCCACATCCTCCGAGGTGACCGTGCCGGCTGAACTCTGGTGCATGCGAACCAGTTCAGCCTCAACCTTGTCCACGTCCACCTGCGAAAGATTGGCCACCTGCGGCTGTTCGGGCGCCTTGGGTTCCTTGGGTGCTTTGACTGCTTTTCTTGGGGTCATTTCTCACCTCCGCAGAAAACGCGCCTCCTCACGGAGGCGCAACAATGGGGACGGTTTGGATTCTATTCGTTTGAGCAGGTTTCGTCAAGGCGGGCCGGGGGGCTGGAACTTCCTTCGGATGGACGCATATCGTGATGCGAGGTGAAACCACGGCGGCGACCATCTGACCTTGTACCTTGCCTCGCGAATCGCCATGCGCAGCCCCTGCGGACCTTCAAACTGGTCCAGCAACATAAGCGACCTCCCCACCTCAAATGCGGCATGCGCATCCGAGCCGACAGTACCGGCCAGGCCGTGTCTGATCGCAAACTCGCGCGCGCGGCGGTTGAAATGCGGCAGGATGCAACGCGAGTTGTAGATTTCGATGGCATCCACATGCGGCAGGATCTCGAGCAGGTCCTTTTCCCGCCAGCCGCCCTTTCTTAATTCATCAAACGGATGCGAGACACTGATGAACGCACCCTGCTCCTTCAGGCGTTGGATGGTTTCCGCGGGGGTGAGATGCGCAGGGATGCGCTCCTGTACAAAGGCCGCCAGGATCTCCCCCCGCGTGGTCATGATCTCCTCGCCAACAATGACCAGCTGCGGGTCCAGGAGCTGAGCCGCGCGTGCGCCCGCAATGGAGTTATGGTCGGTGATAACGAGGCGGTCAATCCCCCTGCGGCGCGCCGCCCGAATCAAATCCTGCGGGCGCGTGAGGGAATCCTGCGAGGCGTTCGTATGACAGTGAAATTCGAGGGAAATCGGCATGGGTTAATTCTACCAACTCGTTTGCCGAATTAACCCTTTTTGCTTTAGAATCAAAGCCATATGATGCGAATAGCCTTCAATGGAATCGGCTCCGTTCTGCGAACCCCCGTCGGCATCATCCTGCTTACGACAGCCGTCTGGCATGGCGTCTTATGGGGAATGGAAATCCCATTTAATCCGTTTACAAGCGTCTTGATTTTCATGGTGGACATTGCAATTGCCCTTTTTCTGCTGGACCGATTAATTTATTTCTTTTCGCAATTCGTGCTCCCGATCCAAAAACCAAGGGACAGGCAGGAAATCTATTCGCGGGTAAAGATATTCGAGACGGGCAGGCGCGGACCCACGCTGTTTGTAAAGAACGGAAACGTGATCAAGCATGAGGGCGAGGCGGACAAACGCGGCCCCGGTGTGATCGTCCTGGATACCGCCAGTGCGGTCGTTCTGCGGACGGATGTTGAGATCAAAAGCACGGTGGGTCCCGGAATAAAATTTACCGAAGGGGATGAATATGTGGCGGGCAGTGTTGACCTGCGCGCACAGTGGCAGTTCATCGGTCCGCTGGCGAACGAACAGGCGTCCGTCAACCGCAGAAATTCCAGGCCCGCTCAGGAAAAACGCAGCCACGACACCAGCGACACCAGCGGGTTGACGCGCGACGGGTTTGAAGTCTCTCCGACGATCAGCATCAAGTTCAGCATCAAACGCCCGATTGACAACAGGCCGAGCGAAAGCGGCGTGACCTCCCAGTATGGGTACGACCCGGCCGCCGTCCGCAATGCCGTCACGCGCGAAGTGATCCGGCACGGCGCGGCGGACAACAGCAAGTCGCGCATGGATTGGAACAACCTGCCTGCGCACCTGGTGGTAAACATCTGGCGCGAGTACATCCGTAAATTCAAAATGGACGAGCTTTTCACTGCGCAGGAAAATGAGATCAGCAAGTTACAAACCATCGAGGATATGATCAACAAGCGCGTACGGCAAAGCAATGCAATGGCGCTGGATGATACGGGACTGCCCAGCGGGGAATGGGTCGAAAGCCTGGAGTACAAACAACTGCAGGCGCGGGGTCTCGAGATCCTGGAGGTGCGCATCCATAATGTGCTCTTCGACCCGTCCATCGAGGAACAGCAGATCCAGCAATGGAACGCGGAATGGATGAAACTCGCCGTGCAGGAGGAAAAATTCCTGAATGAAAAGGAAGCCCTGATCGAAACCGCCGCCCGCGACGAATCATGCAGGAACTTTGCGAGGATCGTTTCACAGAAATTCGACAACCCCCTTGCGCCGATGCAGGATACGTTCACGACCCTCAGGGATTTGGTCGAGCCGCTCAAGGAATCCATCCTTGCCGAAAGCGCTGCAAACGACGAACGCGAAATGGAGATCAGGAAACTCGACGAGATCTGGAGATGGGTGCTGGACAACAGCCTGGACGCATCCAACGGGCAGGGCGGGAGCGGATGATGAGAAGACCCCGCCGGCAACGCGACGATATCGCCTCCCTGCTCTTCGGTTTGACCGATAAGAGTGTTGCCTTCCGGAAGCGCTGGCGCATGCTCGCAGGCGCAGCCGCCTGGTTCATCCTGAGCGGCGTCACCATGACGCTGACCTTTTTTGACGTGCAGGAACCCAGGCAGCGCGTCGTCATCGTCGTCATGAGCTTTCTCAAATACATCCCCCTGCTCTTTGTGGCCTACACGCTTGCCCGCCACATGGCCGCGCATTACCTCGACGATATTTTTGAGCTGCAGGACGAATCCCTCGCCACTGACTTCCTCGAGGAGGTTGCCTTCGGGGAAGGCCATGAATTCATCACCATCAAGGAAGGCCGCATTCCAGAAAGCGACGAAAGATCGCCCCTGATCCTGATCGGCGGACCGGGGCAGATCCAGGTCAACCTTGACAGCGTGGCATTGCTCGAAAAACTGGACGGCGAGCCGGAGGTCATTTACCCGCGCGGCATGCCGTGGAAGCTCGGCAGGTTCGAGCGCATCCGCGAGATCGGCAGGCATGATGAAGTCGGGAAACGCGAGTATGCCATCATCAACCTGCGCGACCAGTTCATCAGCGGACTGACCGTAAAGGCCCGCACCAAGGACGGCATCCCGATCGAGGCACAGGATATCAAAGTCATCTTCAGCATCCTGCGCAGGAACAATGCGGACGATGAAGAAAGCGATGCCTTCCTGTTCGACGAGCGCGCCGTGCAGGCACTGGTCTATAACCAGACCACCATCTCCCCGCAACCGTCCACTCCGTCGGGGGCTAATTTCCCGTGGGACACGACCGTCGTGCCGCTCGTCAAATCTGAACTGGAAAAATTGATCACCTCGCACACCCTCAGCGAAATCCTCGCCAGTATCAGCCAAAAGGAAATGGACCAGGTTGCCAGCAATGAAAATACCATTGCCCAAATGCGGGTGGAACTGACGGGACAGCATGCCCTGCCAAACGCGCCGAAGGAATCCCACGCACCCAATTTTGAAACGCGCTCCAAGATCACCTCGCAATTCTTCCTGCCGGGCTTCAGGCAAAAAGCGGCCCGACTGGGCGTATCCATTGAATGGATCGACGTCGGCACCTGGCAGCCGACTTCCGGCGTCATCATGGAGAAATACAAACAAGCCTGGAACCTTATGCGCGAGAATGCAAAGCGGCGTGAAAGCGTGGAACACTCGGGGAAAAAACATGAGACAAAGGAATTCATGCAGCTGGTGAAAAACGTTGTCATCGCAAATTACGAAAAGACCGCCGAATCACGCAAGATCTCGGAAAAGGAAATGCAGGAACTGGAAGGTCTCATTGCCGCCAATCCGAATGTTGTCGCCAATCCGCAGCAATTTTTACGCCAGTTCACCCAACCATCCTCCGGCAAAAGGGACCCGCGCGCCATTGCGCTGGAGATCCTGAAGGCCATCCGCAAGGAACTGCTGGCCGCAAAAGTGCTCATCGAAAAGGAAACCCGTTCCCCCATTGAAAAGCAGGTCGAACTCGCAAAGATCAACAAGGCGCTGAGCGACATTTCGCGGCACACCGCCCACTACCTATAGGAAACCCATTGAAACATCCCAACGTTCAACTCTCCCTTGAAATCACGCGCGCGCTCGGCATGGGCGCGCCGGTCGTCGCACTCGAATCCACCGTCATCACGCACGGGCTGCCCCGCCCGCAAAACTATGAACTTGCACGGGACATGGAAAAACAGGTGCGCGACAACGGCGCGACTCCCGCCACGATCGCATTGCTGGATGGAAAAATCCGCATCGGGCTCTCGAATGACGAACTGGTGCGGCTTTCTGATTCAGAGTCCCCGCTGAAAGTCAGCCACCGCGACTTCGCCGCCGCCATCCTCAACAAGGCGGACGGCGGAACCACCGTGGCGGGGACGATGTTCGCCGCGAACATGGCCGGCATCAAGGTCTTTGCCACCGGCGGGATCGGGGGCGTGCACAAGGAATCGCCGTTTGACATTTCCACCGACCTGCATTCACTGGCAGAGGTGCCCACCATCGTTGTCTGCGCCGGCGCAAAAGCCATTCTGGACCTGCCTGCCACGCTGGAATATCTTGAAACCATGGGCGTGCCGGTCATCGGCTATCGAACCAATGAATTCCCTGCGTTCTACTCCCGTGAGAGCGGACTGGGCGTAAGTACCCGCCTGGACTCCGCCAGGGAAATTGCCGAGTTTGCCAAGGCGCACTGGAACCTGGGCATGAGGAGCGGGATCCTCGTGGCGAATCCAATTCCGGAAACAGATGCAATTCCCAGGTCCGTGATGGAACCGATCATCGCCAGGGCGTCCGCGGAAGCCGTCAAGCAGGGGGTTCACGGGCAGAAGCTGACCCCCTTCCTGCTCTCGCTCATCAATGAATTGACCGGGGGGAAATCCCTGAAAGCCAACCTGGCCCTGTTGTTGAACAATGCGCGTCTCGCTGCTGAAATTGCCGGGGAAGTGTCCGTCAAAAAACAGGAATGGGCAATGTAGCAATGCCCAAATGGATGAATCATGAAAAACGAATTTAAAATTTCCGAAACGTTCAACGCCAGCGCCGAAACAATATACAGGGCCTGGCTATCCACCGAGGGACATACGTCCATGACGGGCAGTCCCGCCAAAATGAACGGCACGTTGAACGGCGATTTCACCGCCTGGGATGGCTACATCTGGGGAATGATCCTGGAATTGCAGGAGAATAGGAAGATCGTGCAAGCCTGGCGCACGGGGGAATTCCCCGAAAACGCCGAAGACTCGCATGTGGAAGTTTTATTCGAGGAGGCGAATGGCACAACGAAGATCACGATCAGCCACTCGAACATCCCCGAGGGCCAGATGGAGAATTACAGGCAGGGCTGGGAGGATTTCTACTTCAAACCGATGAAGGAGTATTTTGGATAACGCGTTTGGATGGCACGGCGGATCATTTCTTTAGCAATTCAGTGACCATCTCCTCCGGCACCTGCACTGCCACCACCTCGCCTTTCACCGTAATTTCCCCGTGTACCATAATCCATTCTTCGATCACAACCTTGCGCCCCTTCACCTCCTTCACCCGGGCACGGATCTCGAGCGTGGGACCCAAGGGCGTGGGCTTGAGATAATCCACATGCAGGGAGGCGGTCAGATAGCGCAGGGGCGGCGCGCTGTCCATGGCGCGGTTTTCGGCGCGGTATCCCGCCGCCGCGGCCGTACCCGTGCCGTGACAATCGATCAATGAAGCCAGCAAACCGCCGTAGACGTAACCGGGAATGGCCGTGTGATACGGCTTTGGCTGGAAGTGACAGACGGATTCATCGCCGTCCCAGTAACTTTTGATCTGATGGCCCAGCTCGTTCCTACTGCCGCAGCCGTAACAATGCGCAAAGTATTCGGGATAGAAATCCTGGAATGCCTTCTTGGTCATGATCATTCACACCTTTGAGTTGAAATAACGGCAGGCGGCCCATGATGAGGCCCGCTTTGAAGGTTAGGGGGTTGAAGTGATTGTTGGCGTGCTCGTTGGGGTGGGAGTCACAAGTTCGCCGAGCACCACGAAGCGCCCGACCACCTTCCAATCATAGCCCATAAAGATGACCACTTCGTATTCACCCGCCAGCCAGCCGCCGATGGGATCGGTGCATTCGGTATACCCGCCGATGCCGCCGGTGCCCCACTCGGGCTTCCAGGGTTCGGTCTCATAACAGATCAACTGCCTGTTACGGTACCAGAGCGCCGACCATTGCACGCCGGGCAGGGTGTTGTTGTAATCGAACCCGCCGTACATCGTGTCGATGGGCAGTTCGAACACGGTGCGGGGATTGACCGGATTGACCCCGTCGAACTCGGTTGAGAACTGAATGGCGGTGAAGACCGCATCCGGGTTCGGCGTGACGGGTCCGGCGAACAGGGCTTCGATGGCAATCGGCAAAAAGGGCGTCAGGGTCAGGGTCGGCGTATCCGAGATCGAGGGTGTAAACGTAATGGTTGGCGGGACGGTGATCGTCGGCGTTAACGTTATGGTGGGGGTCAGGGTAATGGTGGGCGTGAGGGACGGCGTGGGGGAAGGCGGAAAATAGACATAGATCATCGGCTCGCCATAAAACGGAAGCCAGTAGGCGAACCCGGCCAGAAACAATGCAAGGAAAAACAGCCTCCAGGCAGTCATGTTATGCCGCCTGCGCAAGCTATAAAAGGATAACTTGCGCGCGGTCTGCATGGTGCGGACCGCCGCCCGCACGGAAAAATACGCGGCGACAAGGGCCAGAAGGGCAAGGGCGATCACACCTGCGCGAATATCCATGACGTGATTATACCCAGCACGGTCATAAATTGCGGTTTTTCAAAGCCGGGAAACCGCAATGTATGACCGTGGGCATTATATAGCATGCGCAAACCGGCAGTTCCTTTTTGGAGATTTTGTGTTAAAACTGCAGGTATGGCCAAGGAAATCGTGCTGCTAAAACTGGGCGGGTCGCTTATCACCGATAAGGACATCCCCTACACCCCAAGACCGGGCAAATTAAAAGAACTTGCCCTGGAGATCAAAACGGTTCTGGACTCCGACGCAAACCTGCAACTGATCCTGGGGCACGGTTCCGGCTCGTTCGGACACGTTGCCGCGAAGGAGCACGGCACGCGGGACGGCATCAAGCCCTCCCCCCCAGCCCCTCTTCCAGGGGGAGAGGAGAAGTACTGGAAGGGCTTCGCTGAAGTCCGCTTTCAGGCGGCGGAGTTGAACCGCCATGTGATGGAGACGCTCATCAACAACGGCGTGCCCGCTGTTTCCTTCCCGCCCTCCTCCTCCATGGTCTCGGATAACCGCAAAGTCATCCATCACAATATAATGGCTATACGCAAGGCATTGGAGGCAGACCTCCTGCCTGTTGTCTACGGCGATGTGGCCTTCGACGAAACGCTGGGCGGCACGATCCTTTCCACCGAGGATGTCTTTACCTTTCTGGTCGGGCAATTCGCCCCCTCACGCATCCTGCTGGCCGGCATCGAAGGCGGGGTCTGGGAGGATTTCCCAGCCAGGACCAGGCTGGTGAAGCAGATCCAATTGTCGGATTATGAAAGGATGCGCGCGGGGATCGGCGGCTCGGCCAGTACGGACGTGACCGGCGGCATGAAAGCCAAAGTGGAGGGAATGCTGGCATTGATCCAGGGTACGCAGGGGCTGACTGTACAAATCTTCTCAGCGGAGCAGGGCGGGAATTTGGCGCGCGCACTGCGCGGCGAGAACGTCGGCACGCTTTTAAACACCTGACACGCCAAAGATATGACGAAACACTCTTGCTTTTTTCATCATTTGTTAAGATAATAGGATGGTCTAGATTATATATAATTTCAAGGAGAGACTCTATGGCAACCAAGGCAAAATCCGCAAAGAAAATCACCAGAACAAAAGCAAAAGTAAAGGCCAGGAAGCAGTCGGCAAAAAAGGTGATCGCAAAGAGACGGGCGGTCATCAAGGCTGTGGCAAAAGGCGTTCCCGCCAAGTCAGCCTTCCAGCCGACCAAACTCAAACTGCTGCGCCCCGTACCCTCCGATATCGACATCGCGCAGGCCGCAAAACTCAAACCGATCCTGCAGATCGCCGCGGAACTCGGCATCCGTGAGAACGAGCTTGAGTCGTACGGACCCTACAAAGCCAAGATCAAACTTGAGATTTTGGAGCGCCTGAAGAACCGCCCGAACGGCAAATACATCGACGTGACCGCTATCACCCCCACGCCGCTCGGCGAAGGGAAGACCACCACCACGGTCGGTCTTGCGCAGGCGATGGGCGCGCATTTGAACAAAAAGGTCATCGCCGCCATCCGCCAGCCTTCGCAGGGACCGACCTTCGGCATCAAGGGCGGCGCCGCCGGCGGCGGCTATTCGCAGATCATCCCGATGGAGGATTTCAACCTGCACCTGACCGGCGACATCCACGCCATCACCGCGGCGCACAACCTGGTCTCCGCCGCGCTGGATGTGCGCGTGATGCATGAGAAGAGCCAGGACGACGAAAAGCTGTTCAACGCGCTCTGCCCGCTGGACAAAAAGGGCGGCCGCAAATTCTCCCCCACCATGCTGAGGCGCTTGAAGAAACTCGGCATCAACAAGACGAATCCCAACGACCTGACCCCCGAAGAACGCAGCCGCTTTGCGCGCCTCGACATCGACGAAGCCACCATCACCTGGCGGCGCGTGATCGACGTCAACGACCGCTTCCTGCGCGAGATCGAAGTCGGTTTGGGCAAGGATGAGGCCGGGCACAACCACCGTTCCGGCTACGACATCACCGTCGCATCCGAGATCATGGCCGTGCTGGCATTGACCAGCTCCCTCGAAGACATGCGCGAACGATTCGGACGCATGGTCGTCGCCACGAACAAACGCGGCGAAGCCGTCACCGCCGAAGACCTCGGCGTGGCCGGCGCAGTGACCGTGCTGATGAAGGACGCCATCAAGCCCAACCTGATGCAGACCCTGGAAGGCACGCCCGCCACCGTCCACGCCGGTCCGTTCGCCAACATCGCGCACGGACAGTCGTCGATCATTGCGGACAAGATCGCGCTCAAACTGGTCGGCAAGGACGGCTTCGTCATCACCGAATCCGGCTTCGGCGCGGACATCGGCATGGAGAAATTCTTCAACATCAAATGCCGCTACTCCGGGCTGATCCCGCAGGTGGTGGTGCTGGTTGCCACGATCCGCGCGCTCAAGATGCACGGCGGCGGACCGAAGGTGGTGGCCGGCAAACCGCTGGCTCATGAATATATCGAAGAGAACCTGGACCTGCTGCGCGCCGGCCTCTCAAACCTCGAACGCCATGTCCAGAATGCCTTGAAATTCGGCGTGAATGTGGTCGTGGCGGTCAACTCCTTTGCCACCGACAGCCCCGCCGAAGTGGAACTCGTCCGCGATGCCGCGCTGAAAATGGGCGCCATGGATGCGGTCGTCTCCACGCACTGGTCGGACGGCGGCAAGGGCGCGAAGGCGCTGGCGGAGGCGGTCGTCAAAGCCGCAGACCAGCCCAGCAATTTCAAGTTCCTGTATGACCTGGAAAGCACTTCCATCAAGGATAAGATCGCGACCATCGCGCGCGAGATCTACCGCGCCGACGGTGTGGACTACACCCCCGAAGCCGAGGCACAGATCGAACGTTACACCCGCCTCGGTTTCGACAACCTGCCGATGTGTATGGCAAAAACCCACCTGTCCTTCACCGACAATGCCGCCGCCAAGGGCGCGCCGACCGGCTTCCGCGTGCGCGTGCGCGAGATCCGCGCCTCGGCCGGGGCCGGCTTCCTCTACCCGATCCTCGGCGAAATGAGGACCATGCCCGGCCTGCCCACCCGCCCCGTCTTCTACGATGTGGACCTCGACCTGAAAACCGGCAAGGTACTCGGCCTGTTCTAGGGAACGGACCCCGCCTGACAATTCTGTGCAGGTCACGCTCTCCGCGTGACCTGCTTTTCAGTACTTTTTGCCTATGGGCTGATCCATTGAAATCCATATAATTAAGCGGATGAAGATGCAACCGGACCTCTCCATGATCATCCAGCGCGACCTGGTGAAGAGCAGGGAAAAAAACGCCTCAGACCTGGCGGAAACCTGCCGGCGGCAGATCGACAGACTCAACCCGCTGATCAACGCCTTCATTACGGTATTGCCCCCGCAAAAGGATCCTGCGCCGCCGCAAGGCAGTGCGCCGCTGTACGGCATCCCGATCGCGGTCAAGGACCTGTTCGATACAAAAGGCATCCGTACCACGAGCGGTTCAAAATTCTTCGCGGATAATGTCCCCGCGCAGGATGCCTTTGTGGTGGAAAAGATCAAGAAGGCGGGCGCAGTGATCATGGGCAAGACCAATACGCACGAGATCGCCCTCGGCGTGACCACCAACAACCCGCATTATGGCGCGTGCAAAAATCCCTGGGATGTTACCCGCACGCCCGGCGGTTCCTCCGGCGGGAGTGCGGCGGCGGTCGCCACGGGCATGTCGCTGGCCGCGCTGGGCACCGACACCGGCGGCTCGATCCGCATCCCGGCTGCATTATGCGGCGTGGTGGGACTCAAGCCCACCTACGGAAGGGTCAGCCTGCGCGGGATCCTGCCGCTCTCCTGGAACCTCGACCATGCGGGACCGATCACGCGCAAGGTGGAGGACGCGGCCGTGATGCTGCAGGTGATGGGCGGATATGACGAGCTGGACCCCGTTTCCATAAAGACCCTGCCCGGCGATTACTCCAGCCATTTGCAGGACCCCATGAAGGACCGCAAGATCGCGCTGGCTGTCGGGGGGTTCATCGAGGAAGTGACGGACCCGCAGATCCTGCAGGCCGTCCGCGCTGCGGCGCTGGTGCTGGAGGCGCAGGGCGTGACCCTCAGCGAAGTGAATGTGGACTTTCTGCGCGAAGCCGCGCTGGCGAACGGATTGATGACACAGGCGGACGGCGCGGCATTCCACCGTGAACGACTGAAGGAACACCCGGACTGGTTCGGCGCGGATGTGCGCCAGCGGCTGGAGGCCGGGGCGGCCTTTACCTCCAGCGAGTATGCGCTGGCAAGGCGCACGCAGAGCGAGATCAAGCGGCGCAGTGAACTGCTCTTCGAACAGTATGACGCGCTGCTGCTGCCCACCACGCCCATCGCCGCGCCGGTTCTGGAGGGAGAGGATGCCATCGAACGCGCGCGCATGTTGACGCGCTTCACCGCACCCTTTAACCTGACGGGCCTGCCCGCGCTCTCCGTGCCGTGCGGCTTCACCCGCGAGGGACTGCCCATCGGCCTGCAGATCGTCTCGCGCGCGTGGAATGAATCGGGGGTGTTGAGGGCCGGGTACAGCTACCAGCAGGCCACCGAGTGGCACACCATGAAACCCGAGATGGCCCTGTCCTGAAATTATGAAAAGGACGGGTGTGATCGCATGGGCCGTGCTGCGCCTGCCGCTGCTGGCAGGCGGGCTGTATCTGTTCCGCTTTCAGGTCGCCGCATGGATAGAAGATCAATTCGGGCTGGGCAACGCCACGATCTTTGCGGTGTACACTGCCAGCACGTTCGCCACGCGCCTGCTCCTGTACTTCGTTTGCGTCCTCGGGTTGACCTGCCTGTTCGGCCTGCTCAACAAATGGCTGGGCACGGGAAGCGGCGCGTATTTGCTGTTCGTGGCGGGGGCGTCGGCCGCAATTTATATTTCCCTCTCGTATCTACTATTAATTCCAGATGCCCTTTGGAGGACATTGCCGCTGGCCGCGCTTCTGGCGCTCAACACCCTGCCGCACGGCTGGCTGGCGGGGCGCATCCCCACGGGAGGATTGATGAATCTCGTCTGCCTCGCAGGGGTCGGGTGGATGGAGGCGTTTTTCCCGCAGGGCTATGCCGCCTGGCTGATGGACAAGGCCGGGGCGCGCGAGTCCGTCCGCAAATGGTCATGGCTGGGCGGCGTCCTGATCGCGCCGCTGTTCTGGGTCTTTCTGCTGACGCCCTTCGACAACCAGCGCATCCTGACGCTGGGCGAAAAACTGCACGCGGACGCGGCGGTGCGGAAGTTCGCGCAGGGGGAATACAACTGGATCGAGTTCAACACCGAACACGACCTGCTGTATGCCGTGGGGCGCGGGACGAATTTCCTGCTGGCCTTCGAGACGGAACGCGCGGCCCTGCCGGCGCGCAGGTCCACGACCAATATCGGTAAGATCCAAAGTTTTGCCTTCAACCCGCAGCGGCAGGAAATTTACGCCTACAAAGCCGATACACAGGAACTGCTGTATCTCGACGCGCTGACGCTCGAGACATTCCGCGCGGTGCCTGTGGCGGACCTGTCACCGGGGGACATATGGGTGAAATGGAACCCGTTGAACGACAGCATCTCCATCGCCTCCGAGGCGGATGTGGAGACCGGCACGCCCTTCGTGATGATCGAGCGCGCGAGCGGCGAGGTGAGCGCCTCCCTGCCCCTGCCGCTGATCCCCACCAACCTCGCCCTGCACACGGGCGTGCCGCGCCTGTATTTCAACTCCTTTCGGGATACCTACCTGGTCGCATGGGACATGGACAGCCACGAAGTGACCGTCCGCACGCAGACCAGCCCGCGGACGGACCGCCTGATCTACGCGCCGAATTCGAACGAGGTGCTGGTGGCTTCGCCGCTGGAGGGCGCCATCCTGCGTTACGATGCGGAGACGCTCGCGTATAAGGGCAGGATTCGGACCAGCCTCGGCGACCGCACGCTGACCATCGACTCCAAAAGGGACCTGCTGCTGGTCGGCAATTTCATCAACAACCGCCTGACGGTGATCGACATGTCCACCTACGAAACGGTCGCCAGCTTTTACCTCGGGCCCTGGATCCGCACCATCGCGCTGGATGAGGAACGCGGGGCGGCGTATGTCTCCACCGTGCGCGCACTGTTCCGCGTGGAGTATGCGCCATGAAGAATGAGGAGGCCCGTCGGTTTTACATCCCAGAGCTGGATGGGCTGCGTTTTTTTGCTTTTTTATTGGTTTTTATTCATAACGCGCCTTATGTAGAATCCAACCTGATCTGGAAAGCTCTTCATGAATATGGATGGATCGGGGTTGATCTATTTTTTTGCCTGTCAGCTTTTTTGATCACCAAGTTACTAGTTCTTGAACATCAACGTGCAGAAAGCATTAATATCAAAAGTTTCTATACAAGGCGGATACTACGAATTTGGCCATTATATTTTTTCTACGTGTTCACAGTCGGATTCTTCCAGAATTGGGAACCTGCTCTATTCTTGCAATTGCTCGGATTATCAACATTTTCTTTCAATGTCATTTTTCTATTTATCACAACAGGCCGGGTATTTGCGTTTGTGCATTTATGGTCAATCTCTTACGAAGAACAATTTTACGGTTTCATCCCATGGCTGCTTAGGTATTTAACTCGCAAAACTGAAAACGCCAAAATCAGGGTATTAACCCTGTTATTTATCCTTGGCAGTATTTTACGTTTTATATTCATATATCTTCAAGTCGATCACCCCGCAATCTACATACTTCCCATAACTCATTTTGAGTCTTTACTTTTCGGCACAGCATTAGGGCTTGGTTTATTAGACAAATTGCTGGCAAAGGCGCAAACCTGGATATTATTTATTACAGGAATATCATGCATTGGATTGGCAATGTTACTTCCATCCAATTATATAGTTAGCAACGCGTTGATGCTAACCTATCCATTATCAGCAGTTGGAATGTCGTTAATAATAACAGCAGCAATTAGTAATAATTCGTTACTCAAAAACATTCTTTCCAACAGTGTTATTACCCATCTCGGAAAAATTTCTTATGGTCTATATATCTTCCATATTATCGGCCTAATTCTTGCAGATTTTATCTGCAAGAATTTCTTTGGGTTTACATCTCAGCAATTCAATAAATATTCTATATTGACGTTTGCGCTTGGATTAAGTTTAACCTTGACGTTTTCACTTATATCCTACCGATTTATTGAAGCACCATTCTTGAAATTAAAAAAATATTTTACAAATACATTGTCTACCACCGCATAAATTTAAAGCCCCTGCCTTTATGGCAGGGGCTTTAAAGAAATTTTGTGGTTAACAGAAACCGGGCTTTATGCAAACACACCCACACTGGCCGTCCCATCCAAATGGGTAACTACACCCCGGGTCCACTGGAACGGGACAACTATTCGGTGTATCATCATCGCCGGGATCGTCACCGGGGATTTCCGGCGGCGAGCAGCCAATGAAGTTCACAGCCTGAACCACGCTGTCCACAATTGCATTGGGGTTCGGCACGCAGGCGCCGTCCAGGGGGAAAGTTCCGGCCGGGCACAAGCCGAAATTCACGCCGCTGCCGGGCGAGGCGGAACAGCACTGGGTGAGCGGGTCGTAGGTGGCGCCGGGCAGGCATTCCGTGCCGCTGGTGCCGCTGCCGTCCCATATGCAGGAATCGCCGACTTTATTGTAGTGCGGCGGGCAGGCTGAAGCACAGGAAACCGTATCCACGCAGGAGCCCTGCGCGGAGGCGGGACCGACGTCACCGGGCAGGCAGGTGAATTTGTCTTTGACGGCGGTCTGTTCGCCCGGAATGGCCGAACAACCCGGCACGTCATACGTCCAGGCATCCGGCGGGGTATCCCCAAGGTTGACGGATACGATGGTGTAGGGGGTGTAGGTCTGCCGGTTGCACAGCGGGCTTTGTGTAATGGAAACGGAATTGCACTTCACTTCGGGCGTGCAGTTCGCCTCCGCGCCATAGGGTCCCGTGCCGGCATATGCCAGGGTCTCGCACCACGGGGCAAATTGGGTCGGGTCCTCGACGATACAGCGGAAGCCGAGGTCCTCCTGGTTCGCTTCGGGGTCGAGCGAGAGGCGCTGCGCCAGAATGGACTGGTTGGCGGTCTTATCCTTGTAACTGCTGCCGCGCACCGAGCGTTTCTCGCCGAGTTCCGGTCCGAGCGGGTCGGCCACAGGGTTCTCCACGTTATAGAGCGGGCTGTACCAGTCCGCCACCCATTCGCGCACGTTGCCGGCCATGTCCCAGGCTTCGTAATAGCTCTGGCCATCCTGATACTGGTTGATAAAAGAGGTGCGGTTGCGGCAGGCGACGGAATTCAACAACACGCAGGCGGGCGAGTTATCGCCCCACGGGAAGATATTCCCCTCGGGACCGCGCGCGGTCTTCTCCCATTCGGCTTCGCTGGGCAGGCGTCCCTTCACGAAGGTGCAGTATTCGACCGCCTGGGTATGGGTCACCCCAGTCACCGGGAAGTTGATAAAGTGGTAATCGCCATACGTCGGGCTGTTCTTCGGATCGGGCGGGGAACATTCCCCCGTCTGCACGCACAAGGCGTACTGCTGGTTGGTGACCTCGGTGCTGTAGATCCAGAAGTCACTGACCACGATCTCGCGCTGCGGGTTATCCGGGAAATTCTGCCCCATGATGAAGGGTCCGCCCGGCACGGCGATCAGCACGGTGCCGTCCACATAGACATATTTGGAGCCCAATTCCATCGGCGGACCGGCAAGGTCCACGGTCTGGAGCGGGCCGGCCTCCGCGGTGGGGGTGGCATCCCCGGTAACAGGCACTTGATCACCCTCGGGCTGGCCTGACGCACCCGGCTGGGCGGGCGCGCCGCAGGCCAGCAGGATCAACGCAAAGACCGCCGTCAACGATGCAAGGTTTATGAATCGTTTCATTTCTCTCTCCTCATAATATTAATGAACATGCTGCAAGTACACAAAAATTATACCCCTGCAGCTCCTCTTCGACATTAATTCGAGCATCACCCAAAGGTCATAAAAGGCTGGATGGATAAGGTGCGCGACCTTGTCCATCCAATAATACTATTTCGCGGCCTTGTCTTGCTGTGGCGAAACATGGCACTCATCCCCTCCCATTGGGAGGGGATGAGTTTCGTTTCAACTACACGTTGTGTTCCATATTTTTTATCCACAAGCTGTAGGACCAGCCGGACAATAACAGCTGCAAGTGGCCGGATTCCATTGCTCCCCGCTCATGGGACAGCCGTTGGCCGGCGGCTGGCAGCCCGGTGTATCATCGTCACCGTCATCATCGCCGCCGCCGTCCGGGGGCGGCGTGCAGCCCAGGAACTCGATGTCCTGCACCGCGCTGTCCACCACGGCATTGGGGTTGGCGATGCAGGCGCCGTTGAAGGGATAGGTCCCGACCGGGCACAAGCCGAAGTCCACCCCCGCGCCGGGTACCGCCGAACAGCACTGCGTCAGCGGGTCGTAGGTATGGCCCGGCAGGCAGGCCGTGCCGCTGGTGCCGCCGCCGTCCCATACGCAGGCATCCCCGACCTTGGTGTAATACATCGGGCAGGTCGAAACACAGGATTCCAACTCGACGCACGAGCCCTGCGCTGTCGCAGGTCCCACGGCACCGGGCAGGCACGAGAATTTATCCTTGGTGGCGGTCTGCTCGCCGGGCACCGCAGAACAGCCCGGCACGTCATAGGTCCAGCCGTCCGGCGGCGTATCCCCAAGGTTGACGGTCACAATGGTATAGGGGAAGTAATTGCGCGTGCACAACGGGTTCTGGCTGATGCTGACATCGTTGCACATCACCGTGGGCGTGCAGTCCGCCTCCTCGCCGTTCGGTCCGGTCCCGACATAACCCAGCACCTCGCACATCGGCGCGAAATGCATGGGGTCTTCGATCACACAGCGGAAGCCCAGATCGGACAGGTTCTCCTCAGGGTCCAGCGCGAAGCGGTTGGACGGCATGACCGCATCCTGCCCGTCCTGATAACTGCTTCCGCGCACGGAGCGTTTCTCCCCGAATTCCGGTCCCAACGGATCCTCCGCCGGCGACTCGCTGTAATAGGTCAGGCTGTACCAGTCCGCCACCCATTCGCGCGCATTGCCGGCCATGTCGAAGGCGCTGTAATAGCTGACACCCTTGTCATAGTCGTTGACCGCGGACGTTTCGCTTTTACAAAAGTCGAAGTTCAACAGGTCACAGACGGGCGCTTCATCACCCCAGGGGAAGATATTGCCCTCGGGACCGCGCGCGGTCTTCTCCCATTCGGCCTCGCTGGGCAGGCGTCCCTTCACGAAGGCGCAGTATGCGCCCGCCTGCGTGTGGTTCACGCCCGTCACCGGGAAGTTGATGTGGCGGTAACTGCCAAAGGTGGGGTTGTTTTCCAGGTCCGGCGGCGTGCAAATGCCCGCCTGCACACAAGCCGCGTACTGCGTGTTGGTCACCTTGGTGCTGTAGATCCAAAAGTCGCTCAGGGTCACTTCATGGATGGGGTTATCCTTCTGATCGTGGCCCATCAGGAAGGACCCGCCGGGTACCGCCACCAGGATGGTGCCGTCCACATAGGGATATTTGGAACCGACCGCCATCGACGGACCCGCGAGGTCCACAGTCACGAGTGAACCCGCCTCGGCAGTGGCGGCCGCATCTTCGCTGCTCACATCGCCCGGGCCAGGCAGGCTGCAGGCCGCCAGAATCAGCGACAGGCCGATCATGAACGAAATACCGTTAAAAAGTTTTTTCATGTCTCTCTCCTCTAAAGTAATCAGGACACGGTCTAAAAAATATTATACATATATCTCCCGTGGTGTACACAATTTTCAACATCCCCCGTAGGTCATAAAAAAATCCCGCCGGACCATGAACGGCCCGGCGGGAGAATTGGAGATCGATGCGGTTACGGTTGTTTCTGCTCACATACGTTATCTTGCTCATTCCATCGACATTCGGGCGCAAACGCACAGGGCGTTTCATACAGGTATCCCGCGCATACATTCACAGGCGTGCTGCACTTCAACGTATTGACGCGCACCACCACACAGCCCTCCCCGCCGAGGTTGACCTCGGCCGGGGTGCAGGCGCCGACGTCCGCGCTGAAGGTGTAGCCGGGCGCACAGCCGGGATAGGTCCCGCCGGTGACCGCCTGACAGCATTGGAAATTCTCACTGTAGGTATATCCCTGCGCGCAGCCCGCATAGGTCTGCGCCGCAAGCGAGGTATTGTCGATACCATAGGGTACATCCACATTCCCGTTCGGGGGCGCGCACACGCCGGCCAGCCCATCGAAATACGTCCCGGCCGGGCACAAGCCATTGGCATCCGGCGCGGCCGCGCAGGTCTGCTGTCCGCCGCGGTCCAGCAGCGCATATCCCAGCGGACAGCCCCCCACACCCGCCTGCCGCAGGACGGGTGTGTAATTACAGGCACCCGTGGACGGGTCGAGGGTATAGCCGGAATCACAGACCGGGCTGACCCCGGTCACATCCGGGCTGCCCGTGCAGGATGAATTGCAGACCAGCACCTCATTCGTGGATTCGATGCCTCGCGGTCCGCGGCAGACCAACTGCCGGATCCCGCCTTCGATCACCTCCCGGCACTGCATGCGGGTCCCGCGCACCTCCCAAATTGAATTGAAGGAAATTTGAACCGTGCCGTAGCCGTCGCCCGCCGAGCAATACTGGTTGACCTGGAATCCTTCGGGCAGCTGGCACCCGTCTGACACGATGGCGCCGGTCGGCACGAAAGCGGTCAACTGGCAATAGGGCGCAAGCGGTTGAGGCTCTGGAACGACACAGCGGAAGCCGGTATCGCGCCGGCTGTCAGTCTGTGTCGTTCCAGAGCGGCGAATCGTCAGGGCAACCTGCTCGGCGGAGACAGTTTCGAAGGAACTGCCGCGGATGACGCGGTACTCGCCGCTCTCCGGCCCAGTTGGGTTGCTGGCAGGCGACAGGCTGTAATACCCTTCGCTGTACCAGTCGCCGATCCATTCGAAGACATTGCCGGCCATGTCCAATAATCCGTACGGGCTGGCTCCGGCGGGAAAGGCATCCACCTCCGTGGTGCGTCCCACGCAATTACGGAAGTTCAACAGGCTGCAGGACGGAGGGGTGGTTCCCCAGGGGTAGGTGTTGCCATTCGTGCCGCGCGCGGCTTTTTCCCACTGCGCCTCGCTGGGCAGGCTCCCCTGCGCCCAGGCACAATACGCCTGCGCCTGATCCCAGTTGACACCGACGACGGGATGGTTAACAAACTGCGGGTTGCCGAACACCGCTCCGCCCAACTCCTGTTTCGGCGCAGTACATGAACCAACCTTCACACATTGTTCGTACATGCGGTTGGTCACCTTGGTCTGCTGGATCCAATACCCGTCCAGGGAAACATTGTGGGCAAGCGCATAAACGCCATCGCCCATCATGAAATCCCCGGCGGGCACGTACACCAAAACACTTCCATCCACCCATTTCATTTTATCGCCGCTTTTCGGGCCAGCCAGCGCAACCGGCGCCAATGCGGGAGTGGGTTCCGCCGTCGGCATCTCGGTGGGCGGTGCATCCGTGGCTGTCACCACCACGATCACCGTCTCCGCGGTGGGCGGCGCAGCGCAGGCCGATAAAATCAGGATGAACATCAGGGTATATGCAAACAACATATAACGCGCGTTTTTCATTCAATCTCCTTCTCCCGCGAGTTGCGCGAGACGGACGTTATTATAATGCAGAGAAAAAAACAAGGCTGGCGCTCTTATGCCAGCCTTAATTTCAGCAAGCCTGATTCTCAAAACAAAATCGGGCTACGGCTGATTGCAATAACAGACAGTCTGGTTCCCAAATACAAAACAGACGACATATTGTTCCGGGCAGCTCACCGGCTGATCCGGTTCACGTTCCGCAGCGGGAGGCAGCGGGCACAACCCCGGCTCGCCTCCGCGCGGCTGAAACCCGATCGCCATGCGGCAGGCATTATCCAGTTCCGAGATCTCCTTGATCGGATAATAGAACTCGAATTCCTTCAGCGGCGAACCGGCCTGGTCGTGCGTGAAATGATCGTTGATGTCGAACAGGGCCGGGTCGAGGTCCTCGCCGCCGGCCCACATCCCGACCATGAAGGCCTTGTCACCGCCAAGGAGGGAGGCTTTCGCCGCGATCTGCACCGAGTTCGGATCTGTTGGCGAAATACGCGACCACGCCAGGTCCGGGTCATCCCCCACGCCCCTGCCGAAGACCAGCGTTTCAAAACCGTCCCCGCCGGGCGGCGGCGTGTCCGCATTGACCGGCACGGCTCCGCCCACATCCTTGTTCGAGTCGGTCCACACCTCCACCCCTTCCGTGGTCCATTCCGTGGAGGAGGGCTGGCTGGCAAGGATCAGCCAGTCGCCCCTGCCGTCCACATCCAGGTCGATCTCGAAGGCATATTTTCCGTCCAGGCCGCGGCTGGACTCACCGCCCTTTACAGTGATGACCCCATAGATCCAGGCATCATCCTGGTAGAACTCCGTCATGAGGATATCGATATGCGGGTAATAGGTTTCCATCGTCCCGCTGTTGAACGGACGTTCAAAGCTCCCAAACGTGAAACGGTCGCCGCTCGGGGCGCGCTTCTGGTCTGCAGTAATGGACGAATCCTGGTCGCCCGCCAGCCCGCTTCGCACGGCCGGCAGTTCAGAAGGCATCATTTCATGTTGAACAGCTGTCGGTATAGGGGTGGTTGGGACCGGGGAATCAGTCGGCTCAGTCCCGCTGGCTGCCTGATCGGTTTGCGTCCCCCCTGGGTCCGCCCCTGTAACACATGCAAGCGTGACCAGAAAAAGCATGCAGGTCAGGAACGCAAAATTACCAAAGCTTTTCTTCATCTTACACCTCTTTCCTCGCGGGTTATTATACTCCCGTGCAGCATGTGCCAAACGGACAGCGTCTGTTTCCGTTCCCATAGTATCCAAAGGGCATCGTGGTTATAATCCCCGCATGGACACCTCCCTGCTCCCCTTCTTTGATCCAAAGGGCATCGTCATCCTTGGCGCATCCACCTCCCCTGAAAAGCTCGGCTACGGCGTGGCGCGCAATCTCATCCAAAGCGCATACAACGGTGCGATCCATCTGGTTGCGCAAAAGAGCGGTGAAGTCTTCGAGAAAACAATCCACACCAGCCTGCAGGACATCCCCGACCCGCTTGACCTTGCCATCCTGCTCGTCCCAACGTCCGCGACGCCGCGTGCCATCCAGGATTGCGCGGAACGCGGGATCAAGGCAGCCATCATCGTCTCGGCCGGCTTTCGCGAAGTCGGCGCGGAAGGTGCGAAACTCGAACAACAATGCATGGACATCGCCCGCGCACATGGCATGCGGCTGCTGGGTCCCAACTGCATCGGCACCATCGATACCCATCTCCCGCTCGATACCACCTTCCTGCAGCCGCCCATGCCGGAAAAAGGCGGCATCGGCTTCCTCTCTCATTCGGGAGCATTCGCCGCCGCCATCGTGGACTGGGCGCGCGGGCAGGACTTCGGCTTCTCGCGCATCGTCAGCCTCGGCAATCAGGCGGATGTCAACGAGACCGACATGCTGCCCATGCTCGCGGACGACCCGCACACCAACGTCATCGTGATGTACATGGAAAGCATCCCGGACGGCAGGCGTTTTGTGAAAACTGCCAGCGACGTTGCAAAGCAAAAGCCCGTCATTGCGCTGAAGGTCGGGCGTTTCGAAGCGGGACAAAAAGCCGCTGCATCCCACACGGGCGCGCTGGCGGCATCTGACACCGCCTTCGATGCCGCCTTCGAAAAAGCGGGCGTGCTGCGTGCTGAAACCGCCGGGCAGATGTTCGATTGGGCGCGGGCACTGGAGAATTGTCCGCTGCCGAGGGGGAACCGCATCGGGATTTTGACCAACGCAGGCGGACCCGGCGTCATTGCCGCCGACGCACTCGAACGGGAGGGGCTGGTTCTTGCCCATTTGAACGACTCCACGCTGGAGGCGTTATCAGCCCTTCTGCCACCCGCCGCCAATATCCACAACCCGGTGGATATGCTCGCCTCCGCCTCGCCCGGGCATTATGCGGAGTGCTTGAACATCCTTTTGAAAGACGAAGATGTGGATGCGGTCATGGTCGTCCTGCCTCCCCCGCCGATGTTCAAAGCGGAGGAAGTGGCAAAGGCGTTGAATGAAGTGATCGGTAAATTTGGGAAACCAGTCGTCATCGCTTTGCTGGGTTCGAGGTTGGTCGAAAAAGCTGCTGCAACGTTCGCAAGTTCAAAGGTTATGACGTATCCGTTCCCTGAGCAGGCGGCCTCCGCGCTGGGGGCGCTGGCAAGGCGGGCAGAATTTATTAAACACAAATGGCATGACCCCCATTCCGGGGGCTTCGCAGTTCAAAGGAAATACCCATTAACCATTAACCATGTTTTCGACACTGAAGAACTGATGAATGTCTACGGCATTCCAACGGAACCCATTAAACTGGCGCGAAACGAAGCCGAAGCCATCGGCATCGCGAACGAACTTGGCTACCCTGTGGTGATGAAGATCGCATCGCCTGATATTTTGCATAAATCCGATGTGGGCGGAGTGTTATTGAATATCAAAGATGCCTCCGTTCTTCAATCCGGCTACGCGCAAATGATGAAGAGGATCGAAAAACTGATTCCCCCGCCAGGCATCGAAGGTGTGCATATCCAACGCCAGATCGTGGAGGGACAGGAAGTCATCGTCGGGATGGTGCGCGATAAACAGTTCGGTCCATTGATGATGTTCGGCTCGGGCGGCGTGGAGGTGGAGGGGCTCAAGGATGTGGCTTTCTGCCTGGGTCCGTTGAATCAGGTTGAGGCGGAGTCCATGATGCGCAGAACGTGGGCGGGGAGAAAACTCAAAGGCTTCCGTAACATCCCGCCTGTGGATCAGGAGGCGGTCAGGGACGTCTTGATCAAGCTATCCCGTCTCGCACATGAGCATGATGAAATCGAAGAGATCGAGATCAACCCGCTGCGCGTGCTGGCGAAGGGCGCGCTGGCGGTGGACATTCGGGTCAAGCATGTTGCATTGCCATAGAAATTATCGTATAGTGTTCCTGAAAGGAGTGAGCCATGGCAGAGAGCGTTTACAAAGTGATCGAACTGGTCGGCACCAGCACGGAATCGTGGGAGAAAGCCGCCGCCGCGGCGGTGGAACGCGCTGCGCAATCCCTGCGCGAACTGCGCGTTGCGGAAATCGTCGAACTGGACATGGTCATTGAAGACGGCAAGGTTGCAACCTACCGCGCCAAAGTGAAGGTGTCTTTCAAGTACGAAAGCGGCGGCTAGCACTTTCTGAGAAAAGGGGACTTTTCATTTCAATATTCCAGTGCAGGACCTCCCCAAAGGAGGTTGTATTTGTTTGCCATTTTATAGAAGGAGACAGCATGACAGCCTACGTTGTTGTAGATATCGACGTGACGGATCCCAAAGGGTATGAGGAATACAAAAGACTCGCCCCGCCTGCGGTTGAGTTGTACGGAGGCAGCTACATCGCGCGCGGAGGGCAGACGGAAACCCTCGAAGGCGAATGGTCGCCAAAACGACTGGTCATTTTACAATTCGAGAGCATCCAGCAGGCAAAAAAGTGGCTCAATTCGTCCGAATACAGCGGGGCAAGAGAACTGCGCCACACATACGCAACATCGAATATGGTTGTGGTCGAAGGGGTTTGATGGAACCCCGTGGATATGATCCTGTGGATATGATCCTGCACATGAATCAACTCGAAACGTTCCTTTCCCAATTCAAAGGGCAGACCATCTCGATTGCCGTGCATGATCTGGAAACAGAAACGGATATTTTGATCAACGCCGATGAAATGATGCACCCCGCCAGCACGATGAAAGTGACGGTGATGATGGAAGTGTTTCGCCAGGCGGGGGCCGGTTTGCTTTCGGCGGACGAACGACTGACGATCCTCAACTCCTTCAAAAGCATCGCGGATGGCAGCGGGTATACGCTCGAAGAAGCGGATGATTCTGAACCCACTCTATATAAACGCATTGGTGAAACCGAAACCATCCGCGAGTTGAACCGCCTGATGATCGTGCGTTCGTCGAACCTTGCCGCAAATCTTTTAATGGAGCGCGTTGGAACCTCACGCGTGGATGCATTCATCAAGGAACTCGGCATCGCGGACATGGCCGTCATCCGCGGGCTGGAGGATAAAAAAGCCCAGCGCCTGAATATCAATAATTCCGCCAGCGCGCACAGTTCCACGCACTTGCTGCGGCTGATCGCGGAAGGCAGGCTCATTTCGAGAGAAGCCTGTGACGAAATGATCGAAGTGATGTCCGGGCAGGCATTCAATGAAAGCATCCCCGCGCTGCTGCCTGCCGATGTGAAAGTGGCGCACAAAACCGGCTGGTCGGATGATTTCTTCCATGACGTCGGCATCGTCTTTCCTTCCGCCCGCAGGCCGTATATCATCTCGCTTTTCACGCGTGGCTTTTCTGAAGATAAAGACGCGCATCACTGCATGGCACAAATCTCAAAGATCATTTATGAAGGGATTGTATGATCACCGTTTCCGATCTCACCCATTACCCCATCAAAGCCTGCCGCGGATTCAATGTGCGGGCATCCAACGTCGAGCGCATGGGACTAGAACACGACCGCCGCATGATGGTCGTCACGCCCGATGGCGGGTTCCTCACCCAGCGCGAACATCCGCGTTTGGCGTTGGTCACGCCGACACTGCGAAACGATTCACTGACGCTTTCCGCGCCAAATTTCGATTCGCTGCAAATCGGGATTCGAAAGTCCGGCACGCCCACGCTGGTTGATATTTGGGCGAGCAAGGACGTGCATGCCATCGATCAGGGTGACCAATCCGCTGCATGGTTTTCGGATTGGCTTGGCATCTCCGTTCGGCTTGTCCATTTTGCGGATGGCTTCAAACGCAGGCTCAATCCAGACTATGCCATCAACTATGATGACCACACTGGATTTGCAGACGGCTACCCCATTTTGATCATTTCGGAAGAATCGCTTCAGGATTTAAACTCGCGGCTTGATTTGCACGTCCCGATGAATCGCTTCCGCCCGAACCTGGTGGTCAAGGGCTGCGAACCGTTTGCAGAGGATTTATGGAAACGAATCAAAATCAACGGAATCGAGATGGCACTGGTCAAGCCGTGCGCGCGTTGTGTGGTGACAACAATTGATAAGGAGTCGCTCGAGCGTAATAAGGAGCCGCTCAAAACATTGGGGGATTACCGCAAACGGGATGGCGGCGCAATGTTCGGGGTGAATGTCATTCCGTTGAGCGAAGGTAACCTCGAAATCGGCATGGAAGTGGAGATTTTGGAATAATGGAACGCATCCTCATTGACATCATCGGCTGGACCGGCACGGTCCTGTATCTCATTGCGTATGGATTGGTCTCTGCCAAAAAAGTGGAAGCGGACTCGTGGGCGTATCAGGGAATGAACTTCGCCGCAGGGACGATGCTCATCATCAACACGCTGTATTTGCAAGCGTATCCGTCCGTGGGGCTGAACGTCGCCTGGGTGGGGATCGCGGTGGTGACGCTGGGTAGAAAAGTTTTACAAAGTAACTCTATTGCCAAAAGGCCTTAAACACAAAGGACACGAGGGCTTATAATGAAAGGTTTTTGTGTCCCTACGTCCCCAGCATGGAGGGGGTGTAACCTTCGTGTTTAATTGTTTTTTTGCCGTGGACTCAAAAGCGACTCCGAATATCCATCCGCAAACAACGCGGGTTGACCGCCCGTGTGCCAGAACAAAACCGTCTCGTCCTTTTTGAAAAATCCATTGCGGACGAGGTCGATCATCCCCGCCGCGGCGCGCCCTGTATAAACGGGATCCAGCAGCAAGCCTTCGTGACGCGCGAACAGGTTGATGGCTTCGCGCTCCCCTTCCCCAAACACACCATAGCCCGCCTGGCAATACTTGTCATTGGCGAGAACATCATCACGGGTGAAGTTGATACGCCCACCAAGTTTCTCGCCGGCTTGCGATGCCAATTTAGAGACATGATCTTTCAAATCGTCCTCTGTTTCGTCAATGCTGATTCCCAGTATTTTGCCCTTGAACCCAAACAAGCGCCGACCCAACACCAGTCCTGCGTGTGTCCCGCCTGAGGATGTGCCGAAGACGATCCAATCCGCGTGGACGTTTTGCCCCATGAATTCTTCCACCGCAAAGGCATAACCCAACGCGCCTGTCGGGCTGGAGCCGCCATACGGGACGAGATAGGGTTTCTTCCCTGCTGCAACGGCATCATCGAAGGTCTTTTGCAAGGTCTGGTCGCGGAAGGCGCGGTCTTCGACGGTGATGATCTCCGCGCCGAAGAGTCCATCCAGCAGGAGATTGGCGGATGACTGTTTTGGCTTCTCGCCCGTCAGCACCAGTTTGCACTCGAAGCCGTATCGCGCCGCCGCCGCCGCGGTCTGACGGCAGTGATTGGACTGCATCGCCCCGCCCGAAATGAGCAAATCCGCACCCTGCTCGCGGGCTTCAGCAATGATGAATTCCAATTTGCGGGTTTTGTTCCCGCCGAACGCCAGCCCGGTCTGGTCATCGCGTTTGACGAGAATGCGCGGTCCATTTAAGGCTTTGGACAAATTAGGCAGTTCTTCAATTGATGTGGGAAGATGGGCAAATCTTAAGCGCGGAATATTCATAAAACGCTCTATTCGCTCTTGCTGTCGTTTTTTGATACAGCAGAACGCCGCGCAAGGATACGATGCGTCACTGCCCCGGAAATCACAGCCGCCACATATGCAATAAAAACTCCAATGATGGGGACAACAAAGATTAATATGATTGTCCCACCAGACTCACCCGCGACAGACAATAGCGGGAGAAGAAATAAAACACTGACAGCAACGCACAACAAAGGAAACACCAGAAAACCGATCAAACCCACCACACTGCAAGATAACACCCCAAACCCCGCATTGCGAACAGCACCGCTTTCATTCGCACTTCGATATGCCGACCGTCCGCTAAAGAACCCTGCAACACCGCCGAATAATAAAGAAATTAAAAGCGACAATATGCCTAAAATGAGCATAATCGCTTCGAAAGAGTAACTTGCGGTAGAGTAAATATAAGAATCTACAACGTTAAGTAAGAAGAAGGAAACAATAAAAGTTACAGGAAAAACAACAATCAATGTCAACAAACCGTAGCCAATCCCTATCCCAATTCCAAAAGGTAGGAATTTTTTCTCAGGTTTCTCCTGCGAAGACGAAGAAGGGACGGGAGCAGAACTTTCCATGGGTACACCTCCAATATCAAAGAATGAGATAAAGTCGGATTGTAACACCATGAAGCCCAGTCGACATGAACTCGCTCGAACCTACTCTATTCCGCACTAATCTGCCGGCGTGTATTCTCTTTTCCTCTTGACCTCATAAAATTCAACACCCGCGGCATCACATCTGAGTACATCGAATACCAGAACTTGCTGGGCGCAAAGTCATACGCGCCGAGCGTGCGCACTACGTCACCGCCCAAACCCTCCTTGAAGCGGTATACGCCCCACATTGAGTCGCTATCATCGAAAACATCCGGCGCGCCCCACAGGTCGTAGGTCAAACAGCCGCGCGCCTTGGCAAGTTTCATCGCTTCCCATTGCAAGAGATAGGTCGGCATCTTCTCGCGGTGGACACCCCGCGACATGCCATACACATAATACGCACGCCCTGCGAACATGAAGAGGAAGATTGCGGCGACAGGCTCCCCATCCACTTCGGCAATCAAGGGGACGGTGGACGGTTGACGGTGGACGGTGTTCGCCATAAAAGTTTTCCAGACTGTCATGTAATATTCTTCATCGCGGATCACAAATCCATCGCGCACAGATGTCTCCGCATACATCTTGTACAGCATCCCCCAATCCTCCAGTTTGCCTATGCGCACCGACACGCCCTTCTTCTCCGCCAGGCGGACGTTGTAGCGCGTCTTCTGTTTCATGCGCATCAGGATTTCTTCTTCGCTGGCGGATAAACCCACGATGACCGTGTTGCGGAACTGGATCTGGTCGGACGACTCCACCCAGCCCCTGCGCCTCAAACCGGACATTACAGCCTGTCCGCCGTTTTCCAGGATCTCATCCTCGCTTTGAGGGACTCCGCGCCCCAGCACCACATCGGGATCAATTTTCAGGAAGATCGAACCCTGTTTCTTCGCAAAGGACTGCAAATCATCCAATACACGCCTGCGAAGGGACTCATCCTCCCAATCCATGAGCGGACCTTTGGGAGCGTAGAGAATGGACAGGCGGGCGGCGAATCCGCGCGAGATGACTTGGCGTTTGAGGATGAGCGCGGCGGCGAGATAGTGACCAGTTTCCAGTGACCAGTTTTCATTGGTTTGAGAGACGGTGAATTTTCCATCTTTCGTCCAGACAGCGTAATAGGGAATCCACCCATACTTGGCCTTCACCTGTCCCCATTCGTAGGTTTGCAGGAAGTGCGGGCTGGGGAGTTGGCTAATGATTTGATTCCAGAGACGGGGCGGTTGGGAAGATGATGTCATAAAAGAGAGTTCGCAATGCGTGACACATAATACGCAAAGATCAAATTACACATTACGAATTGCGCATCACGTATTTTGTATAAACCCAATACAACAATGGATTATAAACTCTATCCAATGCCTGCACGGCGCGTTTCACTTCGCCGCCGAATCCGCGTTTGAAACGATAGACGCCCCATAAACCGTCGTTCCGTGACTCGAATTGGGCTTCGAGGGTCTCTTCGTTCTGGTCGGGGACGCCCCACAGATCGTATTCTTCACATCCGCGCGCCTTTGCCCAGCGAATGGCTTCCCATTGGATGAGATAGGTCGGCATGCGGTTGCGCTCTTCATTATTCGACGCGCCATAGACGTACCAGGCACGTTTGCCGTTCGCAAAGACCATCAGGGACGCAAGCGGTTTGCCTTCGTATTCCGCGAGGAGAAGTTCGCATGTCCCTTTTGGATGGAACAATTCATACGCGCGCTGGTAATACTCTTTGGAATGCACGCCGAATCCATCCCGTCCGCCTGTGACGGTCATCATGTCGTGGAAGGCGGTGATGTCGTCCCATACGCGGACGGTCACACCTTTTTTCTCGGCCAGGCGGATGTTGTAACGGCACTTGGGTTTCATATGCGCAAGAATTTGTTCTTCATCTTCCTTAATAGAAACGATTATAGTGCGGGGAGGTTGGATATTATGGGGGGAGGTGCGGAGTGTCATGTGCCAGGTGTCAGGTGATTGGCCTTCCCAGAGATCAGGTTCGACTTTGAGAAAGACAGCACGGTTCTTTTTACAGATCGAATCAACTTTCTGCCAGAACTGTTCACTGATCCCTGATAACTGGTCACTGCTTACTTTTGGAATATAACCTATCGTAAAACCCGGCGGCAATTTGCGAAATAAAACCTGAACCCCCATATCACCTGAAATAACGCGGACGGGTGTCCATCCGAAACCATTTTTTAATTCGCCCCACTCGCCCGTCTGCAGGAGATGCGCAGTAGGATATTTCGTCAGGAATTGATTCCACTCAGTCAGAGTGACTTCCGTCATTGCCGCACCGAGCCCGAAGGGAGAAAATGATTGATGGCTTGTATCAGGTCGTCGGGCCGGGAATGACGCGCGAGGTCGGTCAGCTGGGCGAGCACATGCACCAGCGCGTCGCCGTCCACCTGCTCCTCTTCAGACATGCGATAGATCTCGGAATGTTTGGTCGGTTCGAAATTCACGCCGTCTTCGAACAGGTCTTCGCGCAGCTTCTCGCCGGGGCGTATGCCCGAAAATTGAATCTCGATGTCACGATGCGGTTCGAGACCCGAAAGTCGGATGAGGTCTTCGGCAAGGTCGAGGATGCGAACCTGCCCGCCCATGTTGAGCATGAACACCTCGCCGCCCGCGCCCATCGAAGCGGCTTGCAACACAAGATGCACGGCTTCGGGGATGGTCATGAAATAACGATGCATGTCGGGATGCGTGACCATCACGGGTCCGCCGCGCGCGATCTGGCTCTTGAAAATGGGAACGACACTGCCGCGGCTGCCAAGCACGTTGCCAAAGCGCACAACAGAATATGGGAGGTCATGCTGCTGTGCAGCATCGAGGACGACCAGCTCGGCGAGACGTTTGGTCGCGCCCATGACGCTGACCGGGCGGACAGCTTTATCGGTGGAGATGAGCACGAGTCGTTCGACCCCGTGCCTGCCAGCCGCCTCGACAATGATCTTCGTGCCGAGGGCATTGTTCGTGAATGCCTCTTCAACATTGACTTCCATCAAGGGGACGTGTTTGTGCGCCGCCGCATGGAAGACCACCTGCGGCTGGTGTTGTTTGAAAACTTCTTCGATGCGGTTTTTGTGGCGCACATCCGCAATGACGGGCTGGATCGAAAGCGCGGGGAAATCCCCGTTCAGTTCAAGCAGGATATCGAAGATGCTGTTCTCGCCGTGGCCAAGCAGGATCAATTCACTTGGATTCCAGCGCGCGACCTGGCGGCAAAGTTCACTGCCAATCGAGCCGCCCGCGCCCGTAATGAGAATACGTTTACCGCCCAGCGTTGCGCCAATCAAACGGTCATCAATCCTGACAGGCTCGCGCCGCAGGAGATCGGTAATGTCCACTTCGCGCAGGCGGTTGACGCTGACCTTTCCGCCGATCAATTCATAAATGCCGGGGATGATGCGCGAGGTGATGCCTTTGCGCCGACAAACATCATTAACAAGGCGGATGATGCGCCCCGGCGCGGCAGGGATGGCGATGATGACTTCGTCCACTTGTCTAGTATCGAGGGCCATTTCAAGCTGGTCGATCCTGCCAATGACCGTCACACCATAAATGTTGTGATCCTGCTTGGCGGGGTCGTCATCCAAAAAGCCGACCGGGAGGAGGTTGAGCGAAGATGATTTCTGTAATTCGCGGACGACGAGTGCGCCCGCGTCCCCTGCGCCAATGATGAGCGCGCGGCGGGTCTTGTCGGTGACCTGCGCGGACGATTGCTCCGCAAGAATCCGTAAGACAAAGCGCGAGCCGCCGATGAGGATGAGCGAGATAAGCCAGTCAATGCCGAGGGCGGAGCGCGGCATGCCGGGCTGGATCCAACCGAGGCTGATAAGCACGAGCATCACGCCGCCCGTCAGCACCGAGGCGGTGGTCACTGCCACGATGATGAGGCGCAGTTCGTTCGTGCTGGCATAGATCCACAAACGGCGGTACAGTCCGAAGAAATAATAGACGGGGATTTTTACCGTCAATGCCACCGCGCACATGACGAGGGCGGCGGGGAAGTAATACGGCAGTTCGTTCACGTCCAGCCGCAACGCAAAACTGCCCAGCACCGAAACGATGATGAGGGCAAGGTCGCCGATTAAGACGAAGCGGTTGCGGACGTGGGGACGGGAGGACATAAGAATGTAATACGTTTTGTGTAAATGCGGTAGTTACTTTTTACGCATTCCGCATTGACTCCACGGCTTCATAGAGACCATCCGCCAAAGAGACTTGTGGTTTGAAGCCAAGCATATCCATGATCTTTTTCGGTGTGCCAATCGAGCGGTAAATATCGCCCGCACGCGGCTCGGCATGGATATGTTTGGGAGCGTTCGGGAAAAGTTCATAAAGGATGTCAATCAAATCCAGAAGGCGGGTTTCAACGCCTGTGCAGACATTGAAGATCTGGCCGGGCGCAGCGGGATGCTCGGAGGCGAGCAAATTCGCTTGAACCACATCGCGCACGTTGACCAGGTCACGGCTCTGACCGCCATCGCCAAAGATGTTGATGGGTTGGTTCTCCAACATGCGGCGGATGAAGATCGGCACGGCGGCGGCGTACATTGAGTCGGGTCGCTGACGCGGACCGTAGACGTTGAAGTAACGCAAGGCGGCGACTTCCAAGCCGAACTGACCTGTGAACAATTCCGCGTAGAGTTCGTCCACGCGCTTGGAGACGGCATAAGGCGACAACTGTCGAAGCGGTGTACCTTCCGAAAGCGGATACTCTTCCGAATCACCATAGACGGCGGCGCTCGAGGCGATCACCACACGCTTCACGCCCGCCCTGCGAGCGGACTCGAACAGCAGGGAGGTTCCCGTCACGTTGACATCGAGACATTCCTGCGGCTTTTCCATGGACTCGGGAACCGAGACGAACGCTGCTTCATGGAAGATGATATCCATGCCTTTGACGGCTTTGGCAACTGCGCCCGCGTCGCGCAAGTCGCCTTCGACGATCTCCACATCCATGCCTTGCAGATTTTCACGTTTGCCCGAAGAGAAATTATCGAAAACGCGGACCTTATGCCCATGCGCCGCAAGGGCACGTGTGATATGTGAGCCGATGAACCCGGCTCCGCCGGTAACCAAATAGTTCAAATTATCTCCCCGTCCTTCTTAATACCGTGCCAATGGTGCGCAAAATGATATTGAAATCCATCGTTAACGTGCGGTGTTTGATGTAATACAGATCGTATTCGAGTTTTACGGATGTTTCCTTCACATTTGCGACATATCCATAATTGATCTGCGCCCAGCCGGTCAAGCCGGGCTTCACCAGCAGGCGCGCCCGATAAAATGGAATCTGTTTTTGGAATTCCGCCACGAGCGAGGGACGTTCGGCACGCGGCCCGACAAGGCTCATTTCCCCGGTCAACACACTGATAAATTGCGGCATTTCATCAAGACGGGTGCGCCGTAAAAAGTTTCCCACGCGGGTCACCCGCGGATCGTTTTGCTCCGCAAACCTGGCTTCCCCATCGGCTTCGGCATCCTGTCGCATGGAGCGAAATTTATAGATGCGGAACAAACGCCCTCCCCTGCCAAGCCTCCTTTGTGAATAAAAAATGGGAAAACCGCTCTCGAGCATAATGGCCAGCGAAACAAACGGGAAAACAATGAAAAGGATGATCAACCCCACCATGGCGCCAGCGATATCCATCAGGCGCTTGAACAATTCATACATGCCGCTTACACGGACCTGGTCCACAAAGGAGCGGATCACCCAATCCGATTCGAGGTGATCAATGGGAACGCGCTGGGTCATCTCTTCATACAAGATCGGCATCCGCGTCACTTCCACGCCGGATTCTTGTGCATCCAGAATGGTCTGGAATGCCTCGCCTTTGATCTCGCCATTAATGGCAACCACAAGGTCCGAAACCCGGTAATCCTCCACAATGCCCAAAAGATGCTCGCTGGTCCCCAGCACGGCAAAACCATAATACGATTTTCCCCTTTTTCGCAGGTCATCGTCTATAAAACCAAGCAGGATGAAGGGGGGGGGATTGAGCCTGCGATAAATATCCGCCAGGGAATGCCCGGCCTTGCCCGCACCCACGATCAGCACACGGCGCATTAACCCGGAGGACGTGTAAATTCGAATATAGATGGCGCGCCAGCCCAGGGTCAGGAGGGAGGCGATGACAAGAAAGGCGCCAACTGCAATGCGTGGAAGAGATGTCGGTTCGAGATTGATGGTGAAGAGCAGCGAATACGCCAGCAAGCCTACAACGGGAGCGACGGCGATCCCGCGCAGCGTCTTGCGCCAGCTCGCAGCGGAATGTGGGTCGTACGATTCCACCATCAACAGAAGCCAGACAAGAGGCAGAAGATAAAACCAAAAGGGGACGTCGATGGTGACCAGCCGTTGTGCGCGGGCCAGGGGTATCCCGCTTTCAACTTGCAAGTACAGCGAATATTGATACCAAAAATAGATCGCGGCGCCCATTGCCGTGACAGATGCGATCAAATCCCCCGCCATCAAAACAGCGCGCTGCTCGCTTGGTCTCAATCGTAACGAAGGTCTGTAAATTTCAGTCATATTTCTTGAACATACCGGACAAGCCGCCCCACAAAAACCCCGCGCCCCATGAAACATGCATGGTTGAGATCGCGGGCGGCATCCCAAAAACAAGAAAACCTTTCCGCTTCTTAATCGCCAGCTCGAAACCAGCCAGCCCCAGCGTAATAAAATAAACGAGTAATTGCGCCGCAAGAAAGTACCGCGCGAATACAATCCATAAGGATAACACACTCAGAACAATCAGGCTTAACACAAACACGGGCGGCAAAGCCTGCCGCCAGCGTACTGTATGAGGATACCGCTTGAGCATTTGAATTTTCCAAAAACCGTAACGCCAGTATTGAAACGCAAGCTTCCCCAGTGTTTCCCTCGAAAAATAAATGCAGCGGATGGATGGATCCAGCCAGACCGTACCGCCCGATTCGCGGACACGCGTATTGAACTCATAGTCTTCATTCGCAAGCAGGGTTTCGTCAAAGGCTCCGATCTTTTCAATCAATGTGCGACGGAACGATCCGAAAGGCACAGTATCCACCGCCCCTTCCTTTGCATTGAGCCGGTACAACGCATCCCCCACCCCCAACGGATGTGCCGCCGCAAACGAAATGGACTCCGCGATCCACGTCGCCGTGTGCGGGCGGATTTCCCACACACCGCCCACGTTATCTCCCTTGCCCATCTGGTGCGCCGAGACGCAACGCTCCACATATTCGGGGATGGGAATGGAATGCGCGTCCAAACGGACAATGATCTCGCCGCTGGACTCCCGAATGGCCTGATTCAGTCCCGATGGAATCGTTCGCAGTGAATTCTCCACCACACGTACGGACAGATCTGGATGCTCCCGTTGAAAGTTGGCGATCACATCCCGCGTGCGATCCGTGGACATGCCGTCCGAAATGATCACCTCCATCTGTCCGCGCGGATACGTCTGCGCCAGGATGGAATCCAGCAAATCATGGATGGTGGCTTCCTCGTTATAACAAGGGACGATGATGGAAACGAAAGGTGTTTTGGGCATGCTTGTACTTTAGGCAAGGTTTCGCCGCCCAAACGGCGGTTTGTCTTCGCAGCCTGGGGAACAAGAGGCAATACCACCTCAAAGGTCGTTCCATCCCCCAAGCGGCTGCGGACAGTAATTTTACCACCATGCGCTTTAACAATTTCGGCCGCAATCGCCAGTCCGAGCCCGGCCCCATGCTTCTTGCCGCCCCGCCGGGCAGAGTCTGCCTGATAAAACCGCCCAAAAATATGCGCCTGCGCCTCCTCTGGAATTCCCCCGCCAGTGTCCGTTACCGAGACGAGCATGTCAGCCCCTGTAACTGCGGCTCTTAGCGAGATCAACCCGCCGCGCGGAGTGAACTGGAGCGCATTATCCACCAGATTGGTGAAAACTTGCGCCATGCGGTCGCCATCCGCAATGAGCGGCGGTACATTCTGTGGAGCGTATACTTCCATGTTCACTCCCGCCCTTTGTAATTGGGGCGAGAATTTTTCCGCAACCGCATTCAACAAAGCCGGCATGTGTACGGGACCCATCGTAATATCCGCCGTGCCTGCGTCCAGCCGCGCAAGGTCCAGCAGATCCAGCACCATGCGATGCATCCGCCCTGACTCTGTATAAATCACCTGCGCGGCCTGCTGACGCAACTCAGTTGTATCCGCGGTGCCATCCAGGATCGCCTGCGCGAATCCCTGGATGGAAGTCAGGGGCGTTTTCAATTCATGCGAGACATTCGCCACGAACTCGCGCTGTGATTTCCGACTCGCCTGCATACGCACAATCATGCTATTGAATGCGTGCGTCAACTCCTGGACCTCATGCGGGCCGCGGGTTTCCACAGGCCTGATCTCCGCTGACGGAAGAGAGCGAACCGCGGCCATCACCCTCTGTAATGGGTCTGCGATCCACCGCGCAACAAAGAACGCGACGAAAAGTGATACGAGAAGCGAGATCATTCCACCCTGCAAAATAAGCGGCAGGAATTCATCATTAAATACATTCAAGATCGAAAAACGCGGACGCGGCAACGCCACCATCAAGAAGGTTCCGTCCGGGAGATTCTCAAGCGAATACAGCCAAGCTGTGCCATTTTTATCGCGCACGAGAGGTGTTGTACGATTGAATATTTTTCGCTCAGGAAAAAGGAGGGCAACCTCACGATCCGCGAAGGTGTCCAGAATAAGTTGTTGTTCCTGTGAAAACAATAGAATTCGCACGTTGAAAGTTCGCGAAGCCCGCTCCACAGAGGCGGAAATGGATTGGGATTGCGGTGCGTTTTCGCGCTCGACCACCATGACCTGTACAGCCTTCAACCGCTCGAGCGTCTGGCGGTATGAAATGGGATTACGCAGCAGGGAAACAAACAATATCATCGCCACTACCCCAAGGGCAGTGACGATGATCAGGGCATAACTCAGCCAAAGGCGGGCGCGCAGGGAGGAAAACATCACAACACCAGTTTGTAACCCACACCCGTCACTGTTTCGATCCGCACACTGCCGCCTTCCAGTTTCCTGCGCAGGTGGGCAATATGTACATCCACAGTGCGGGTTTGACCATGGTAATCGAAACCCCAGGCTTGTTGGAGCAATTGCTCGCGGGTGAAGACGCGTCCAGGCTGCGTTGCCATGGTAAGCAAAAGGTCGAATTCCTGGGCGCGCAGGTTCAAGGTCCGAGAAGCGAGGCGGACCTCCCGCGAGGCGGGATCGATGGTCAAATCACCGCGATGGATGGGCTTGCCATCCGAATCTTTTTTCGATTCGCTTCGTCGCAAAATGGCTTTGACCCGCGCCACCAACTCGCGCGGATTGAACGGCTTGGTCAGATAATCATCGGCGCCGAGCTCAAGACCCACAATTTTGTCGATGTCATCATCGCGCGCCGTCAACATGATGATTGGAACAGCATCGCCGCCCGTCCGCAACTTGCGGCAGACTTCAAAACCATCCAACTTTGGAAGCATGACATCCAGCACAATCAGCGCAGGTTTTTGCCTCGCGCAAGCATTGAGCGCGGATTCGCCGTCGGCGACCTCCAGCACGCGGAAACTTTCGCGCTCCAAGTACATGCGCGAAAGCTGTCGAATGGACGGCTCGTCATCCACAAGCAGGATCAATTCGGAGGACATTACGAAAGCAGGGCTACAACTTCGATCTCAACCAGCGCATTCTTGGGCAATCCTGTCACAGCGACCGTGCTGCGGGCAGGCGGGGTGTCGCCAAAATATTCCGCATAGACCGCATTCATGCTGGCGAAATCGTTCATGTTCTTGAGAAAAACAGTGGTTTTTACGACGTTACCCAGGCTGGAGCCCGCCGCGGCAAGTACCTGGGAAAGGTTGGCAAGCACCTGACGGGTCTGTTCCTGCACCCCGCCGGACACCAACTCCATGGTCGCAGGATCGAGACCGATCTGCCCGGCTGTGTACACCAGCGAATCAATGCGAATGGCTTGCGAGTAGGGACCTATCGCCCTGGGAGCCTTATCAGTTTGGACAATGATCTTGTTCATGTTTCCTCGTTTCATTTTGGAGTGGGATCAACCCCATTATTTTACCTCCCTCCGCCCCTGCAAGGCGACGCGCGGATGCAGGTCTCCTGCATCCGCGCGCTTCATTCTCGTATCGGGCAGGTTCTATCCATCCTGCCTTGGTGCACGCTCAGGCCGATTTTCCTCACGGAAGGCTCGAAACGCCTCCCGCAACGCCATAAACGTTCCGCCCATCTGCGAGCGGACATCCTTCATCTGATCGCGCATCTCGGTCACCGTGGATTTCGCGGCATCGAAATCGGTCACACTCCCATCGTCATCAAATCCGGGATGGGCATCGACAATCTCGCCAACATCTTCATAGGCGGGACGGGCGGCAAGCATGGCTTCCTCATAGGCGTCGAGCGCAGCTTGCAGGGCGGCAACATCCCTGCCGTTCTCGGCAGCCTTGTCGATCCTTTCCTGTAATTTGGCAATGCGCTCCTCGATCCCGTCAAACGCCTTCCCCATGCGTTCATAGGCGTTCAATTGAAGCTCCCATGCCTGTTCGAGTTTTTCATCCGTCACCTCGCCACGGACGGGCGGCGGCTCATCCGCCGCATACGCGCTGGTGACAGGCACAGCCGCCACGACCATCGCGACCACAAGGACAGCCATCAAAATTTTTGAGAGTGTATTTTTCATCGTGAACCTCCTTCAGGTTACGACGAGATTGTAAATTGACGGCATTACGAAAGTGCGCCGGGGATGTAAAAAAATTGTAAATTCCCTGAGAGAGTATCACGGGCTGGGCAGAACGATCGGTGTCAGCGTCACCGTCGGCATGGGAATTGGTGCCAGCGGGAGAGGAACCCAGCCGCTGTGGAAGAAATATTCCGCGAGGAAGGCGGTCCGCTCGCGCTCATTCATCGGGCGCGGACGCGAGTAATCCTCCAGCATGGCTGTCAACAACTCCACACCGAGGTAGCGCCCATCATAGAAAACGTGGCGGTCTATGAACTCGCGGCGGGTTCCATCGGTCACTTTTCCATCTTGCAACTCATAGGTCATCTGGTCGAAGAACAGGTTCCCCAAGCCGTAATGGATGAAGGAATCCCCAAAAAATTCCATCAGGTGTGGGAAGTGCGCCTGACTGCCGCTCACCACCACCGCGCCGGCATCCGCCACCCTGCGAAAATCGCGCTCATGGGCATAACATGGGCCCGAGTGATAGCACTCCTCATGCTGGAAGGTGAAAAGCACCAAATATCCTTGTGCCGTGATATCCTGAATCTGCTTCGTAAAAAAATCGAACTCGCAATCCGCCGCACCGGGTTTGATATCCGTTGCCTTTACAAAATCATACGAGCGCTTCCCGTTGCATCCCATAAAGGCAATTTTATTTCCATTCACTTCCAGCAACACAGGTTTGCGCGCCTCTTCCCTATTTGCACCGCCGCCATAGTACAGGATGTCGTTCTGCCGGTACATTTCCAGCGTATCGAGCATGGCTTGCGTGCCGCGGTCAGCAAAGTGGTCACCTGACAGTTCCATGACGTCCGTGCCGACGAAGGTCAGCAACTCGATATATTTCGGGTCGCTGCACAGGATGAAATTCTTATGCCCCGCTTCCGGGAACGGGCAGGTCGGGTCGAACGGCACTTCGTTGCTGATGTGCGTCACATCCGCATTCACCAGCCAGTCGTAGATCAACTCGCCGGGGCGGGTCACGCCCTTGTTTTCCATCGTAAACGCCGTGGCGCGCACCAATGCCGTTACGCCGGTCAATACGACCGTAGCCAGTTTGGATTCATCACGGTTCGAAGCAGGCAGATCAAACGACACACCCGTTAAACCAAATACCACTTTCAGTGGATAGGCTTCCGCAATGAAATCCTTCCGAACGGGCGACTGCCCATCCACGCTCAAGACCTTCCACTTCGGCTGGATCTCCTCGAACGGGATGATCGCCCAGTTTGACATATCGCTCCATGCGATTTCCAACAGCTTGTCAGACGGGACGCTTCTCAGCGCGCCCGGAGCGGGTTCGCCCCAAAGGGCTGTGAGCGCTTCCAGTGTGGATGTAGCCACGAGCAACTTACGCCCGGACAGAGGTCCATTTGAAGCGCCCCTCCAGACAGAGATTAAATCCTCGAATGACACGTCATCTGTAATGGTGGGAAATGGCGCAACAAGGGCATAGATCCACATGGAACCCGGAGCAGACTGAGCCACATCCAATATCTGTGTTGCCGATTCCACCTCATCTGCAAGCGGAATATCCCAGGTCTGTGCAACGGCACGCAGGTCATCGGGCACGGCAGGACTGATCCACAATGCATCGGGAGCAGGTGTTTGCGTGGGCACTGGACGCGGCGACGGCGAAGCTGCCGGCTCAACCGTCACATCCAGCTCCGGGAGGCAAGCCGCAAGAACGGAAACAAAAATTAGCGCAATGAAAGTTTTCCTCATCATAGTGGTCATGGGCCTGCCTGTGGAAAATCCCAGCCGCTTTCGGCAAAGTAATCCCTTAAGAATTGGTTTCTCTCAGCATCATTCATAAATCGCGGACGTGCATAATCCTGCAGGAATGTCGTCACCAGCTCCACACCGAGGTAACCTCCGTCGTAAAACACATGACGATCAATAAATCCGCTCTGTTTGATGCTGGTCTCTTTCTCGAACTGGTCGAAGAACAGATTCCCCAGGCCGTAGTGGATAAAGGCATCGTCATAAAGCTCCATCACCTGCGGCACATGCGCCTGACTGCCGCTGACAACCACTGCGCCGGCCTCCGCCATGGCGCGAAAATCCAGTATTTGCTGGGGAGTTGCATTGGCTCTTTCATATTCATGGTACTGAAATGTGGAAATCGGCAAATATCCCTGCGAACGATAATACGCGACCTGCCCGGTCATAAAATCGAAATCACACGGCACCGCGCCAGGGTCGGCATCGGTTGCCGTGGCATATTCGGTTTTTATATTACAACCGATGAACATTAATCGATTTCCATTCACTTCCAGAAGCAGGGGGTTGCGCCCGTCCTCCAAATTAATTCCACCTCCGTAATAGGACAGGTCGTTTTCCTTGTATATGGCAAGGGTCTCATACATTGCATCGGGTCCGTAATCAGCGAAGTGGTCGCCTGAGAGCTCGATCACATCGGCGCCGATATCGAGCAGGAGGTCAATATAACCCGCGGCACTGCAAAATTTCAAATCCTGCTGGACCGGGTCCGGCGGCGGACAGTACCGGTAAAAAGGGACCTCATTGTTGACATGGGTAACATCTGCTTCGAGCAGCATGTCACGGACTATTTCGCCGGGGTATAAAATCCCCTGCTTTTCCATGGTTGCCGCGGTGGCGCGCACGAGTGCGGTGACGCCCGTCAAAATGACAGTCGCTAGTTTGTCCGCGTCACGGTTTTGAAAGGCAAGGGACGGCGGACAATCATCCGAACAGGTCATCTCATAATGCGCGATCAGCGGATAAGTGGACGGGTCAAATCCCTTTTGGATTGGGGATTGCCCGTCGATTGTCAACACCTTCCATTTTGGTTCGATCGTTTCAAATGGGATGATCGCCCAGGCGGGCATTTCGCTCCAGGCTGTGTCAAGGAGTTGATCCGCAGGAACAACGCGCAGCGTGCCCTGCGCCGGCTCGCCCCAGAGTGCGGAGAAGGTCATTCGCGTGGATTCATCCATCAGCAACGGGATGCCGTGAAACGGTCCGGAAGATGAGGCGTTCCAGGCGGAGAGCAGATCCCTTGCATGTATGTCATCCATCACCGTTGGAAAGGGCGCAACCAGGGCAAATGTCCAGGTGGAGCTATTTGGCAAATCATCATCGCCCGGGTGTACGTCTATAAAATAATTTATCGATTCGGACCTTGTCGTTGTGAATTGGAATCCTTTTAGCGAAATTAGTTCACGCAGGAGCGGCGGGACAGCCTCACCCGCCCATACAAATGGAACATCTGCATGGGGTGTGGATGTGACGGGGGTTGGCGGGATGGCGGGCGCCGCCGCAGTGACCGTGGATGTTTCCAGCAAGATCGGCAGCACATATGTCGGCGTTGGATGGGTCCCCCATAACGAAGGCCGGCACGCGGACAGGAATAAAATCCCGGCAAGAAAATAACAATGTATCGAGCACCGGCGGTGAAGTATGCTGTTTTTCTTCATTATGATTCACGGATGATTTATGCGGTTAATTCAGCGATACCTCGGCCAATGAAAATGTTTTCAACGCATCGGCATCGATCGTCACGCCCAGGCCCGCGCCTTTTGGAACATCAATCGTCGAATCCGAATTCAAAATAAAACGCTCATGCGTAATGTCGCGCGTGTAGTAACGCTCTGAAGCGGAGACGTCGCCGGGCAAAACAAAATTTGGCAGGGATGCCAATGCCAGGTTGGAGGCACGCCCGATGCCCGTTTCCAGCATGCCGCCGCACCACACGGGCATGTCATTCTTTTTGCACAGGTCGTGTACCATCAAGCCCTGGCTTAACCCGCCCAATCTGCCCGCTTTAATGTTGATGATTTTACACGCCTTCATCTCGATCGCATAACGTGCATGACGCGGAGTAAGGATGCTTTCATCCAGGCAGATCGGCGTTTCAAATTGCTCCTGAAATTTATGATGATCCCAAATATCATCTTCAAACAACGGCTGTTCGATGAGCAGCAAGTTCAATGCATCCAGCGGCTTGAGGGATTCCGCATCGTCCATCGAGTATGCCGAATTCGCATCCACCTGCAAGCGCAGATCTGGAAATTCCCTGCGAACGGCGGACGCCTCTCCGACATCCCTGCCCGGCTTGATCTTGATCTTTACCCGCGCATATCCCTGCTTGACAAAATCCGCCGCGCTTCGCACCAGATGTTGGGCGGATTCCTGAATCCCAATCGAGACGCCCACTTCGACCTTTTCGTGAACGCCGCCCAACAATTCCGCCAATGACTTGCCTTCCCGCTTGCCGAGCAAATCCCAGATCGCCATTTCAATTCCCGCCTTGGCAAGGTGATGTCCACGGATAGCGGAGACACGTTCCTGAAAATCCAACGCATCTTTGACATCTTTTCCAAGGATCAACGGTGCAATAAAATCCTTGAGGATGTGCAGGGCTGTGCCGGTTGTCTCGTAGTTATAGCCGGGGTCGCGTGTGGCAACGCATTCACCATAACCGACCAGCCCATCGGAATGGATTTGAACAATCACACATTGACGATCCGTCTCCCGCCCGAAAGAGGTTTCGAACGGCGCAGCCAGCGGCATCGAAATATGATGCAGGGTGATGAATTCTATTTTCATGGAATGGGTTTATTCCGTCTTGACATCGTCCTGTTCTTCGTTCAGTTTCATGCCGCGCAGAGCATCATCGATGCCGGAGGATTCCAGCCTCATGCCCGCCGCAGGCGTGCCGCAATACGGGCAAATATTCCAGGGCAGTTCCATGAACTTCGAGCAATTATGACAGGTCTTTTTCAACCGGGTATGACAGTTCGGGCAGACCTGCCAGTCATCCTTCACGCGCCGCTCACAACCAGGACAAAGCGGAAGGTCTTCCAACGCCTGGAGCAGGGCCTCCTCCTCCAGTGTGCGCTGATACTCCTCCTCCAATGTCCGTGGCGGGCGCAGAATGAGATACACCAGCACGCCGGGTACATTCAGGACCGCCACAAGCAATGCCGCCAGTGTTTGCACCAGTGGGTCACGGGCACGCGCGCGGATGTCGCGGTATGTCCACACCACCAGGCTGATCCACAACGCGGCAATGAATGCGCCGCCAAATGCGGTCAGCACGAGGGTTAAACTGCCTAGAAAAACGGGGTCAAAGGTCATGAGAACTCCACGTCAAACGGGATGCAGTCATTTTAATCCATTAACACATGTCTTAAGGGGTTTGAAACACAAAACGCCATTCCACCCCATTCTGGGTGTAGGTCGAGGTTGTGCCCATCACTTGATAAAAGGTCTGTCCCGGGCGCAGGTAGATCGGATGCCCGGTCAAGGTGGTAAGCAGAATGGGCTGATCGATATCGGTGCGCTTCCAATGAGCGGGGATTGCCACACCATCCCGGAAGACGTACGCATTACCATAATCGATCAGGTCAATGCGGAAGACTTCATCTTCTGCATTATACGTATTTGTAAAAACATGGGGAACAAACAGCAGCACCACATTTGCGGCGGTCACCGGAAGCTTTGTCAAGTCATCGGTAAGCAGGGCATACGCCTCGGGCTTTCCACCCACCCTATCGTTCGACTCCTGGTAGCGGACGTAATATTGCGCAGCAGGGTCATACTCCCAATAGTTGTAATTGTATACAGAGTAAAAGGAGTAAATGCGCGATACAACCAATGCGCTTTCCTGTGCATCATCAGAAAAAAAACCGTGGCGCAGGGTTTGCGGCGAGTTATCCAGGTTTTTCCTTTCAGCACAGGCTGACCATTTTGTCGTGTTGAAAAACACATTGTTGTAGGCATCGCGCCTGTATGGGCCGACAAAAAATGGCGGGCAGGAACCAATCCCGGCAACAATCAGAAGATCGCTTATGTCAATGCTCCTGAAATGATTCATCTCTCGCGGATCGGCGCCTTTGAAAAAAAGAAACGAATGATACATGCGGGCAATATGTTCATCCAGAAAACGCCCGGAACGCACCGGGCCCACCCGCTCCGCGTCATTGCTGTAAAAGACCACGGTAAAACGCGTATCGCCCCATTCGATGTAATATTCGTAGGCCACATCCGCGAGAGATAGCCCGGATTGTGGACGGACGTAATCCGGCGAGTTTGCAATCTTTATGGCGAGCGGTCTGCGGTCCAGCAGGGATGGATCACGGACGGGCAAGCCTGTCAACGGGTTGTGGATGTTCAATCCATTTAAATCTGCGGATGGGGCACGTTCAACCGGCGTGGACAAATCACTGGCAGGGACATATTTTGTCGGATATGGGGTGTATGTCAACACAGGCTGCGGGGTGGCCGGTGCCAGATAAGGGTCGGGGGATGAGTCAGACATGGGCTGAAACGGCGTCAGCGTGGGCAGAATAGTTGATGAAACGGAAACCTCTTGCGGGGGCGATGGAAGCGGGAGCATCGATTCTGTAGGCGGGGCGGGTGATGCACAGGATGCGAGGATGGAAAGTGTCAAAATCCAAAATGGAACTTTAAATCCAATGGATTTGCAACTGTGAAACGTCATACGATGATTGTACCAAATGCCAGAGGTCAAAGTACCCTGGCAATAAAACTGATACAATTGTTGCATCCCATGTTAATCCTGATTTCCTGCCTTCTCCTTATTGTCACGGCGCTGACATTGATCGTGTTGCGCGTGCTTTTACCAGACGCACGGTACACATGGCTGATTGCTGTTGGCGGCGCAATGCTGGCACTGGTCAGCGTTTTCATCTGGTTGACGCGCATGCCGTTCGACCTTGTACTGCCCGCCTGGCAGCCGGTCACATTATTCACTTCACCGATCCTGTTTAGTGCGGACGGCATCTCCTGGCCCTTTGCGCTTGGCATTGTCACACTGACCCTGTCCATGTTATTGACCTCCGTGACACGTCCAGTTTTCACCAATTCCTTCTCCCGGGTTGGAACTCTTGCGTTGGGGGCGCTGGGCATCCTGGCCGTTACGGCGGATAATCCATTGACATTGCTGCTGGTGTGGGCGGCGTTGGATTTAACCGAGTTATTGACCCAGTTGGGCTCGGTCAACGGGCCCACAAATAATGAAAAGGTTGTCACTTCCTTTTCAAGCCGCGCATTGGGGCTTGGCTTGTTGTTATGGGCAAGCATCATCAGCATTGCCGAAGGAAATACGTTTGATTTTGAATCCATGGCGGCGAACTCGGGATTATTCCTCATCGCGGCCGCCGGGTTACGCCTCGGCGTGCTTCCCCTGCACCTGCCTTATTCATCTGAATCCACCCTGCGGCGCGGTTTTGGTACAACGTTTCGCCTGGTATCCGCTGCATCAAGTTTGATATTGTTGGGGCGCATCCCGTCCGGCAGCCTGGACTCCATTTTCACGCCCGTCCTGCTCACGCTGGCGATCATCGCCGCGATATACGGCGGATGGATGTGGCTGCGCGCGCCGGACGAATTGAACGGGCGCCCCTATTGGATCATCAGCATCGCATCCCTTTCGGTCATTGCGGCTCTCAGCAGCAATCCCATGGGAGCCGCCGCGTGGGGATCCGCGTTGATCTTTGTGGGCGGTGCGCTCTTCCTTGTATCCGTCCAGCATGTTTGGTTGAACCGCGTCATGCTCATCGGTGCGTGGAGTCTTTCTTCCCTGCCATTCTCCCTGACAGCAAGCGCATGGCTCGGCAGTTTGGGATTCTTCCTTCCATTTGTTGTCATCGCACAAGCCTTGATCATCGCGGGTTTCATCCGCCACTCCCTTCGTCCCGCAGGACGCGATTCACTCGACTCGCAACCGGGCTGGGCGCGCGCTGTATACCCTGCCGGAATTATCCTGCTTATCCTTTTTCAATTATTCCTTGGATTGTTTGGCTGGGATGGCGCTTTTCAAATCGGCGCATGGCAGCCGGCCGTTGCCGCTTCCCTGCTGACCTTCGGGATCGTTTGGGCGACACCGCGTTTCCGCATCCTCAACCCTGTCCGCGCCCATTGGGTCACATCCACAGCATCACGCTTGAACAGCGTCTATCATGGGTTATGGTCGGCATACCGCCTGCTCAGGCGGATCAGCCAGACCATCACGGTAACACTTGAGGGCGAAGGCGGCATCATGTGGACAATACTCTTCCTCGTACTGTTCGTTTCACTCCTCACACAGGGGACTCCCTAGCATGACTGTTGATATCACATCATGGATCGCCGTCGGGTTGATACTGGCAACGTCCACTACCATCCTCATCAGCCGTGACTGGCGGGCAAGCCTCGGCGCTCTGGCCCTACAATACATTGCCGTATTCTGGCTGGTGACACGCCACCTGCCCTTTGTCATGGGTTCCGTCAAACTTATCACCGGCTGGATGGTGGTCGCCGCGCTTGGCATGACCCGTCTGGGATTATCTGCATCAGACGAGGAGGACACCTTCTGGCCCCGCGGAAAATGGTTTAGGGTTATTCTCATGTGCATCGTTGCGCTCGTGACCGCAGGTTCAACCCTGCGCATCGAAGCGTCCATTCCGGGGTTGGGCTTGCCCGTTATCGCAGGAAGCCTGCTTCTGATTGGCGCGGGCATCGCGCACCTCGGTGTAACCTCGGATTTGTTTCGAGTCACGCTCGGTCTGGTCACCATGCTGGCGGGATTTGAAATTCTATATGCTGCTGTGGAAACCTCGATCCTGGTAACTGGATTTCTTGCAATCATAAATTTGGGGCTGGGCATGGTCGGTTCATACATGTTGATCGCCGGGGCAACCCCGTTTGAAACCGAGGAGGAAGGATGAGCGCCCCCCTCCTATGGATAGCCACTCCGTTCATCGTCGGGGTACTGGGCCTGCTCCTTTTGCGTGAACGCTTACCCGCACTGATCGGCGGCGGCACAGCGGCGATCCTTGCATTAATCGCATTGATTATCCCCATTGACACCGCAATGCTGCTCGGTTCGCTTTCATTAAAAATCTCGCCATCCATACAATTCTTTGGGCGCAGTTTTGCCCTCAACACCGCAGACGGACCCCTGCTTGCCATCATCTACGGGCTGGCGGCGTTGTGGTTTTTCGGCGCAGAGGCATCCGGGACCACCAACCGCTTCGTCTCATTGGGATTAATGATCGTTGCATTGTTAACTGCGTCCATTGCGGTGGAACCGTTCCTGTATGCCGCGCTCCTGCTTGAAATGGCGGCAATGCTGGTCATCCCCCTGGTAGTCTCGCCCCACCAAAAACCCGGGCGCGGCGCTGTGCGCTTCCTCATCTATCAGACAATTGCCATGCCTGTCATTCTCTTCTCAGGCTGGATGCTTGCGGGCGTCGAAGCCAGCCCCGGTGATATCGGCACCACAACACAGGCGGGCACAATGCTTGGCCTGGGTTTTGCGTTCCTGCTTGCGATCTTTCCGCTCTATAACTGGATACCGATGTTGATGGAAGATGCTTCGCCCTACGCAACAGGATTCCTGCTATGGGCATTGCCCACCTTCACCATCATCTTTGCACTCGGGTTTCTGGACCGTTATGCCTGGCTGCGCACCTCCTCACAGCTCTCCAGCGCCATTCAATTTGCAGGTCTGTTCATGGTGATAAGCGGGGGGGTATTCGCATCCGTACAGCGGCACATCGGGCGGATACTGGGCTATGCCGCCATCACAGAAATCGGTCTGATCATTCTCATCATTGGGATCAGATCATCCGAGATTGTCAACATCCTCTTTATCACTCTGATCCCGCGCGGTTTGGAGTTAACCGTCTGGGCGCTGGCATTGTCCATCATTAAACGTCGCGCATATTCCCTGCGATTCGGCGATGTACGAGGGCTGGCACGCAGTTATCCCGTGGCGGTAGGCGCACTATTTCTTGCACACCTTTCGATGACAGGCTTCCCCCTGCTTGCAGGTTTTCCCCCGCGGCTGGCTGTCTGGCAGGAACTTGCGGGACAATCCTTGATAACCTCCTTTTGGGTGTTCCTCGGCATGCTTGGCCTGCTGGTGGCTGCGATCCGCACGCTGGCTGTCTTCGTCATGGTGGACGAGGATAAAAAATGGGAATGGAACGAATCTTGGGTGCAAATGACCATGCTCGGGCTGGGCGTGATCGGGCTTTTCATCCTGGGAATGTTTCCACAAGCGTTGCAACCTTTCATCCAAAACCTGTCCGCGCTGTTCGAGCATCTGGGTCAATAAAGACATCCTGCCGGCGTGCTATAATTTAATCATTCATTCCCCACATCATTTCGGAGAGCAATATGGAATTCGAACAAATCGTCAAGCAGCTCGAATGGCTGGACAAACAACAGCGCGACAGCAGGGAAACGCTCGCCTCCTTGAGCGAACGTTTAACCTCTTTTGAAACTTCGGTCAATGCGGTCTCCACGCAGATGAAATCGCTCAGCAAACAGGTCGCAGACATTACGCCTGCCGCCAAACGCATGGAACAGTTTGAATCCATGCTGACAAAACAGCGCAGTGACATCGCCAAGCTTATCGAGGAAAACGAGAAATCCCACGCCCGCAGCGAACGTGACCTTGCCAAACGATTGCAAACCGAGATAAACGACATCAACAAATCCTTTACGCAATTCAAGACCACCGCCGACGTGCCGGAAATAAAAAGGCAGCTCAAAGAGCGGTCTGACGAAATGCAGCGCATGTTGACCAACATGGGCGAACTCAAGGCGCGCGTTGAAGAAACGACACAGTCAAACGAGGATGTCCTGCGTTCGCTGAAACTTTCGGAGGAGACGCGCAAAAACGATATCAAGCGGGTTACGGATATGCAGGCCGAACTCACCTCCCTGCGCAAACGGCTGGACGAAAACCGGGAAAAGTCAGCCGTCAACGCCGATGGCATCCGCAATATCGAAAATCGTCTCTCCGAACTGCTCGCGTCTGAAATGGAACGCAAGCAAACACAGGCGGCCTTCCTCGAACAGCAGGCTGTCGCACAAATTGACCGTGACCATGCATGGAAGGAATGGAGGGAAAAATATGACGTCTTTCTAAGGGAGGCGGAAAGCCTCGACTTGCAGGTCCAAAAACTTGATGAAGCTCTGCGCGGCGCACGGAAAGCGCAGGATACTTATATCGAACTCAATACAAAACTTGAGCGGCGCATCAATGAAGTGACCGAAATGCAAAGACTCGCCGAAGACCGCCTGCGTCAGGAATGGGTCACGTTCAAGGCGGATGACCAAAAACGCTGGACGGGATACAGCCTGTCCTCCGAGGAATCCTTCCGGGATATCCGTAAAGGTGTGCAAAAGACCGAAGAGCAGTCTGCCGCCCTTAACGAGGCAACCCAGGTACTGCAGGATCAATTGCACCAGACCACCGACACCACCGAAAAGCAATTGCAGGAACTGATGAACGTAGTGCATGAATGGATGACATCCTATCAACGCATTATGGGGCACGGAAAAAAAGCGAAGAAATAAGAAAAGAAGTTTTTATTCATGAGAGTCATCGGCACAGCAGGTCACGTGGACCACGGCAAGTCCACATTGATAGAGGCGCTCACCGGCACACATCCGGATCGCCTCAAGGAGGAGCAAGCCCGCGAGATGACCATTGAGCTCGGCTTTGGCTGGCTGACGCTTCCCAACGGCGAGGAGGTAGGCATTGTGGATGTGCCCGGTCACCGCGACTTCATTGAGAACATGCTCGCCGGCATCGGCAGCATCGACGCCGCGCTGCTCGTCATCGCGGCGGATGAAGGCATCATGCCGCAGACAAAAGAGCATCTGGCCATCCTGGATTTATTGCAGATTCACGCCGGGTTGATCGTCGTGACAAAAACAGACCTCGCCTCCGACCCGGAGTGGCTTGATCTGCTGGAAACGGACATTCGTTCGGCTGTCAGCGAGACTGTGTTCAATGATGTGCCCATCGTCAGAGTCTCCGCAAAAAACAAAACGGGACTCAAAGAATTAATTTCCTCCCTCGAAAAAGTCTTGCAGCAAAAGCCCGCACGGCAGGATCTCCACCGACCACGCCTGCCGATTGACCGCGTCTTCAGCATGAGCGGTTTCGGCACCGTCGTGACAGGCACACTCAGCGACGGGCACCTCGCCATTGGTGAAGAAGTGGAGATTCTGCCACAAGGGTTGAAGGGAAGGATCCGCGGGCTTCAAACCCATAAAAGAAAAGAGGAACGAGCCGTGCCGGGTTCGCGCACGGCGGTTAATATTTCAGGCGTGGATACGGAATCGATCCAACGCGGCGAAGTGGTGGCGCACCCGAATCAATACCAGCCTACGCGCAGGATGGACGCCCGCTTTCGTCTGCTGAAAGATGTAACCGCATCGATCAATCACGGCGATGAGGTGAAATTCTTTGCCGGTGCAAGCGAGACAATCGCCACCCTGCGCCTGCTCGGAACGGAAGAACTCCATGCGGGCGAAGAGGGCTGGATCCAACTCGAATTGCGCGATCCGCTTGTGGCCGTACGAGGCGACCATTACATCCTGCGGCGGCCATCACCCAGTGAAACACTTGGCGGAGGCACGGTCATTGACCATCAACCCAGGGGCAGGCACAAACGTTTCGACGTAACCGTCCTAAAGTCGTTGGCATCGCTTGCGCAAGGTTCCCCTGCGGAAGTTTTGTTTGAGGCCGCACAGTCGTTTCATATCGCGCCGTTGAAGGAGATCGTCTCAAAATCCCGTTTAGACGCAGCAGTGGCGGAAACAGCCTTGAAAGAATTGCTCGAAAGCGGGAAACTCATCGTTTTGGAGAACGGCGAACAGAATACCAAAAGCGACTCGCTTGCCATTGCCATCCCCCATTTGAATGAATTGCAGGAAAGGATTTTCCAGTTCGTGGAGGCGAATCACGCGCAATACCCCCTGCGCAGGGGAATTCCACGCGAGGAATTGAAAAGTAAATTAAAACTCACTGCGAAAATCTTCAACGCCGTCATCTCCCTGCTTGCCGCCCGTCAGACAATTCTCGATCTGCGCGGAGCGGTGTCAAAGCCCGGGCACGAGATCAAATTCAATGGACAGCAGCAGGCCATGGTCCGGGACTTGATGCGAAAATTCGAGAAAAGTCCCTACGCCACACCGAGCGTCAAGGAATGTCAGGCCGAGGCCGGCGAGGAAGTCGTAAACGCATTAATAGACATGGGAGAGCTGGTGACGGTCTCGCAGGATGTAATCTTCCGTACAAAAGATTATGACGAGATGGTGCAAAAAATTAAAACGAGTACACAACAAAAAGGGCGGATCACGCTTGCCGAAGTGCGCGATATGCTGGGTACAACGAGGAAGTATGTCCAGGCTTTGCTGGAGCATTTGGACGCCATCGGCATGACCATGCGCGAAGGGGATGCGAGAACCTTAAGAAAGTGAGCGCATGATGAGGGCACTTATCAAAAAACTGTTTGCCCCGCCAGACTTCGGGGAAGAGGAGGACGGGTACCGGGCATACTTGCTTCATGTAATCTTGTGGGGATTGATCGTTGCGCCCATTCCATACGTATCTTTTGCAATAATCTTTACGCCGCAGAACGCACCGCGGGCCCTGGTGCAGGGCGGGACCAGTGAAATCATCAATATCTTCCTGCTGGTCTTGCTGCACCGCGGATACGTGCGCGCTGCCAGCATCGCGCAGATAAGTGCCTTCTGGCTTTTCCTCACAATCTCAGCTTTTACAGGTACCGGAATACAGGGCGAAGCGTACCTGCTGGGATACCCACTCGTGATTGTAATTGCCGGGATTTTACTCGGCGGACGCATGGCATTGGGTGTGACCATTGCTTCGCTTCTGGCCGGGTTGGTCATGGTATTTACGGAGAATTACGGGGGCATTAATTCAAACCTGGACCGTCCCTTGTTTTTTACGTGGATTGTCAGCCTGGTCGTTTTTCCAATGGGGGCACTGTTGCAATACCTGTCTTCACGCACAGTGCGCAGGGCACTTGGGCGGGCACACTTCAGCGAGGGAAGATATAAGTTGATCTCCAGGGTAAGTTCGGATTACACCTTTGAAAGCAGGGTGGACGAACATGGAAATGGAAGTCTTGTCTGGGTGGCGGGTGCATTTGAAAAAATGACCGGCTATACCCAGGATGAATATATTGCAACCGGCGGATGGCTTGGGCATGTCCACCCTGATGATCTGGCAAAGGACGCCGAAGACATGCGCAAACTGATGGACAACCAGGATGTGATCAACTCGGAGATCCGAACTTTTACAAAAAGCGGCGAAATCCGTTGGGAGCGTATTTTTGCCCACCCGGTTTGGAGCGAGGAGGAAAATCGACTCATCGGTATTGTGGGTGCTGTGCAGGATGTGACCGTGCAAAAGGAAGCCGAGGAGCGGCTCAAGGAAACCCTTCTCCAGCAAACTGCCATTCTCAACAACATCCCGGACATGGCATGGCTTAAGGATTTGGACAGCCGCTATATCGCCGTCAACGAGCAGTTCGCAATAACAAGCGGACTGAAAGCCGAGGAGATTATCGGCAAAACAGATTACGATATTTGGGAAAGGGAATTTGCAGACAACTACCGCAGAGACGATCTCGAGGTGATCCAAAGCGGCAGGCGCAGGAGGATTGAAGAGAATCAACGCGACAGTACCGGTCGGGAGTATTGGGTGGAAACCATCAAAACACCGATGCGCAATGCGCAGGGGGAAATCATCGGCACCACCGGGCTTGCCCGCGAGATCACCGAACGAAAAAGGGCCGAGATGGAACGTGAAAGGTTAATCACCGAGCTGGAAACAAAGAATGCGGAGCTCGAGAGATTTACCTATACCGTCTCGCATGATCTCAAATCTCCCCTGGTGACCATCACGGGGTTTCTCAGTTATCTTGAAAAAGATGCGCGGACGGGGAACTTCGACAAATTCAAGCTTGATCTTGAGCGCATTCAGCAGGCCGTGGAGAAAATGCAAAACCTGCTCAAGGATCTCTTGGAGTTATCCCGCATTGGCAGGTTGATGAATGAGCCCCTTGAAACGAGTTTCAGCAGCATAGTAAAAGAAGCGCTCGCGTTGACGGAGGGTCAGGTCAAAGCCAGGGGTGTGAGAATCGAATTCGTGAATGAAGGTCATACAATATACGGTGACCGCATCCGCATGGTGGAGGTGATACAAAACCTGGTGGACAACGCGGTGAAGTTCATGGGCGGCCAGCCGCACCCGTACATCCGCATCGGGACGGTCAGCGATGAACAGAATGTCCCCGTTTTTTTGTGCAGGACAACGGCATCGGCATTGACCCACAGTTTCACAAACGCATATTTGGCTTGTTCAACAAACTGGATTCAAACACACAGGGTTCGGGGGTGGGCCTGTCCATTGTAAAACGCGTCATCGAAGTGCATGGTGGAACCATCTGGGTGGAGTCGCAGCCGGGCAAAGGCGCCACATTTTATTTCAAATTTTCATAACCAGCCTGCAGAACGAATTCAAAGGAGTTGCCCATGTGCGGACGTTTTACCCTGACAGTAAATCCTGCCGAGTTACAGGGGACATTTGCTGCATTTCAATTCCCATCTCCATTCGCGCCGCGTTTCAACATCGCCCCGTCCCAGCCCGTACTTGCCATCCCGAACGATGCGAAGAACACCGCCGATTTCTTTGCATGGGGGCTAATCCCCTCCTGGTCCAAGGATGCGGCCATTGCCAATAAACTCATCAACGCACGCGGCGAAACGATTGCGGAGAAACCATCCTTCCGCGGAAGTTTCAAATACAAACGCTGTCTCATCCCCGCAGACGGCTTCTATGAATGGAAGACAGGCCGCGGGGGAAAAACAAAAACTCCGTATTTCATTCACATGCAGGACCGCCATCCCTTTGCGTTTGCCGGCTTGTGGGACGAATGGCATTCGCCGGAGGGCGGCATGCTGCGCACCTGCACCATCATCACCACCGGGCCAAATGAGTTAATGACGGCACTGCACAACCGCATGCCCGTCATACTGGATCAAAAGAATTATGATCAATGGCTGGATCCTGCGCCCCAGACTCCCGAAAACCTGCTCCCGCTCATCAAGCCATTCCCGGCTGATCACATGTCCGCCCATCCCGTCTCGACCCTGGTCAACAAACCCGGCAACGACCGCCCGGAATGCATTCTGCCCGCCCGATGAAATGACATCACTCAAAAACTGGCTGACGATTCGATTTCCCGCGCTCGCATCGCGTGACTATGTTATCTTTCTCATCGGACAATTCCTGTCCGTCATCGGCACGTGGATGCAAGCCACGGCCCTGCCCTACCTGGCATATCGCATTTCAGGGCGTCCGCTGGATCTGGGGATCATCGGCTTCTCAAGCACCCTGCCCACCCTGTTGTTTGCACTGCCGGCCGGCGTGCTCGTGGAACGTTGGGACAAACGAAAGACCGTCATCCTGTTCCAGGCCATCATGTCGATCCAGGCATTTGGGCTGGCCTATCTGGCGTTTACAGATCAGATTCAAATCTGGCATATCATCACCCTGGCATTCTTTTATGGGTCCGCCGTCGCCGTGGAGGTGACTGCACGCCAAGCCATGCTGATCGAGTTATCCGGGCGGGAGGCGCTGCCCAGCGCAATTGCCCTGCAAACGACTGTATTTAATTTGGGACGAGTCCTCGGTCCATTGGCAGCCGCGTGGCTGATCACATCCACGGGAAGTGAGGGGAGCGTCTTCCTTACGAACGGGGTCAGTTTCATCTTCGTCGTCGGCGGCCTGCTCTTTGCACGTACCAGGTTCAAGGTCGGGAATGAAACGAATAAACAGCAGGACATGCGAATCGAATTCAAGGAAGGGATTACCTTTATCCGCGGGAACGCAGTTGTATTGTCCGCAATTCTCATGTCTGCATTGCTTGGATTTTTCGGTTTCCCGCTGCTTCAACAAATCCCGGCCATCGCACGCGACGTCCTGAGAACCGCAGTGGACACGGAGGCAATCGTCGCTTCGCGCACCAGCAGCATGTATACCGTACAGGGGGTCGGCGCATTGATCGCTGCACTCCTGATGGCGTATCTCAGTTCCTCGAATAAAAACAAAATGCTGTTGTGGGGACAGGCCTCCTTTCTTTTCCCGGTGATCGCGCTTGGGATGATCGCCAACCTGCAGATTGCCCTGATATTATTGGCATTCATCGGATGGGGCACGGTAACACAATTGATCAGTATGAATATCATGATCCAGATGCGTGTGCCAAACGAATTGCGTGGGCGGGTGTTTAGCATGTATTTCTGGGGTTTGCAGGGGGTGGCGCCTTTCGGGAGCATTGTGGTCGGCTGGATCGCCCAGACCTGGGACGTACAAACCGCAATTTTGGCGGGGGGAACGGTCTGTCTGGCGGGCGTGGTCTTTGTGCGCCTGTTTTTCCTGCGCACAGGACAGTCTGCGGCTTAACGCAGTATAAGTGTTTCTTGCCCCTGCTTGACGCTGATTTTTTGCCCATGTTATGATGACCGGCATGCAAACCAATTTTAAAGAAGATGCTCCAGAACCTGCCGGAAATGGCAAGAAAAGGGAGCAGGAAAAAGACGGCAGCGCGCCGTTAAAAGAACACGGTATTCTAACACGCTGGATGAACAATCTCGTGGGCATGGGGCTGGGTGAACCCCTTTTGAAGATCGGGACGAATGTATTCACCATGATCGCGATCGCGCTGGTCATCGTGCTTGCACAGGCGTTTTTCGATCAGACCCAAAGTCCGCTGTCCACAAACACGGCACAGGCTTCAGATCCCGCCGTGAACGAAGATGTGGAGATCGGCTCCGTCCCCGCAATGGATATCCCCATCACAGACGGCATTTCGCGCTCGGCGCAAATTCATACGAATATCCCATCCCGTCCACGCCAGGAGGTTACCTTATATATCGTGCAGGAAGGCGATACTGTCTTTGGCATTGCGGATAAATTCGGGCTGGAACCGCAAACGATTTTGTGGGGAAACTATTCCATACTGCTGGACGACCCGCACTCCCTGAAACCCGGCCAGGAATTGAACATCCTGCCTGTGAATGGTGTCTATTGGGAATGGCTCGGCGGGCTTACCTTTGGAAGCTGGGCTGAGTTTTACGGTGTGACTGCGGCGGATATTATCGAATTCCCCGGCAACAATATTGACGCGGAAACGGTTGGTGACTACAACAACGCAAATATCGAAACGGGCACCTGGCTGATCATCCCCGGCGGGAAAAGGGAGTTCGTCAGTTGGAGTGCGCCGCTTGGTGTGACACGTGAAAATCCCGCTTCTGCGCGTGTGCTTGGCGCCGGTGCGTGCGACCCGGTCAGCGGCGGCGCAATTGGATACGGCGCCTATGTGTATCCCACCAACAAACATTATCTTTCCGGGTTCGATTATTCCCCTAAAGCCAACCATTTCGGCATTGACCTGGCCGGCAATACCGGCGAAGCCGTGTATGCCGCGGACGCGGGCGTGGTCGTGTACGCAGGCTGGAACGATTACGGCTACGGCAACATGATCATGATAGACCACGGCAATGGGTTCCAATCCTTGTATGCCCATCTGAGCGCATTCAACGTCGGGTGCGGACAAAGTGTCGGTCAGGGCGAGGTCATTGGCGCGGTCGGCTCCACCGGGCGTTCCTCCGGCGCGCACCTGCATTTTGAGTTGATGGCAGGCTCAAAGGTGAATCCATGGGACTATTTACCGCCGCCTTAATCCTTGCAAAAGCGGGATGGCTATACTATAATCCCGTTCGCGTATCGGGCGCATGGCTCAGTTGGTTAGAGCGCTACTATCACACAGTAGAGGTCCGGGGTTCGAGTCCCTGTGCGCCCACCTTTTCTTTCGGCGGATTGACCATTATTCTATTGAAATCGAAATGGAGTAATCCGCCATGAATTTTCTATCATCAAACAAACCAATGCCCGATATCAATGAGTTCTATTCAACTGAACAAGCCGCCAATGTCCTGGGATTCACCGTGGCTTCAGTCCGTCAATTAGTCTATAAAAAGAAAATTGAAAGTAGACGATTTGGGCGATCATTGCTTATCCCGAAAAAATCCATAAAAGAATATCTTGAAAAAACAAGGGGCATGAGCAAAAACGATCCCAGGCGAAGGATAAAATAAAAAAGCGTTTGCTACTTGACAGACGCTTTTTTTACCTATATACTGATATTGTCGTAATATCAGTATAGCCCTGCAACGGGCTAATTTTTTAGATTTTACTGATAACGTCATATTATCAGAACCTTGACAATTCAATAACCGTCCACGAGTACCCGTGTGATGAGCATGGCGAAACCCGGCGCGGAATCAATGCCCCCTCCCTTTTCAGGGAGGGGCTTCGCAAGGCGCCTTGACCGGTTGCGTCATACAACCGGTCCGGCAGCCGAAATTCTATCACACAGGAAAGAGGTACAAAAAATGTTTTGGATGGCAAACAAAGTATTTGCAGCCCATTCGCTGATCGCGGTCCTGGGCCTGGGCTGGGCGCTGCTGACCGCTCAGATCGTTTTGACGATCCTTTTCTTTCTGCTGGCCCTGGGTGGTGTAATCCTCTGGCTCGAATGGAGGAACGCATGAAATTCGAAGAACTCAATGACGACCAAAAGGAACAGGTCCACTACCTTTTCGCAGATGACGTTTTTCAAATGGATCCCAATGCCTATCTGTACGAACTTGACAAACACGGAAAGGTAACAGGCAGAACGCCGATCAAGATCGAACGGACAACGCATCGAGCGCGGCAAAGCCCGTCTATAAAAATCACTGCGCGAAAGGAAACCAATCCCACCGACAAAATGATCAGCCACGCCCGCATGAATATGGACGCACTTGCCGCGAGTATTGCCCAAAAGCTATTCGAGGACGAGTCCGCCGCAGCAACCGAGGAAGGGACGCAAAACGATGAAGACGACACAGGACAAGAAACGTGAGGCATGCAGGCGCGGCGGACTCGTCACACTGGCGCGCCATGGCCGCAAGCACTTCGCAAATATAGGCAGGCGCGGCGCGGCTGTGTTCTGGAGGCTCTACAAATTTGTACCGGCCGGGCGCAGTGACTTCGCCGTCGTGAAAATCGAAACGGGCGTGATCGTTGCCTATCTCTCAGGAAGGAAACCAAGCTGATGGACATGAACCAACTCATAAGCATCGTCGATCAACTGGACGATGAAGCGCGGCGCGATGTGCTGGATGTTGCAGTTTTCTACGTCTGGAAACAGACGCGCGAACCCGCGCCCTGGCGCTCTGTGATCCGCGGGGCCCGGCTCGTCCTGGCTTTCGAGATCGAGCGCAGAATCCAACTCATCCGGGTAAAGCCATGAAAAAGACCATGCTCGTTTTTTTGTTGGTACTCCCCGCCCTGGCGTGTACGCTCACAAACGGCGTGACGGCGCAAATCCCCGCCTCGACCGCCGGACCGTCCAAACCTGTGAGACCCGCCCAGGTCATCGAAGCCGAAGCGGATACCTGCACAGTGAGCGCGTCCAACGCCTTGAACCTGCGTGAAGCGCCGGGCACGTCATCCGCCGTCATCGCCATATTGAAGCATGGCGATCTATTGACCATCCTCCCCCAACCCGCCCAGGGCGTTTGGATCCCGGTCCGCGCCGGGCAGCTGCACGGATGGATAAACTCAAACTACTGTGAAAGGTAAAGGACTATGAAACTATTTTGGAAAGGTATTGCAACCGTCTTGTTTTATGTGATCAGCGGGTCGCTGGTGATCTACGCGGCGGCGCGGTCGCTGGACTTCATCACTGCCACGCTCACCGCCGATCAACAGGTCATCGGATATCTTGGGCTTGCCGCGACAAGCGGCGGGATGATCGCCTGGCTGATGCTCTTCATGTTCAAAGCCGAGGGCATCGGTCAAAAGGTGACGGCGGGAATTATGACCGTGCTGGATATGCTTGGTGAATTCGGCTTGTTCACGATGGACACGCTCTATCAGTCCGGGCAGGCTGGCATGATCGAGAACCTGACCGCCGATGAAATCCGCCTGGTAGTGCTGGCGCTCAGCGCCTTGATCGCGGTCAACATCCTGGCGACTGTCATCTTCCACCTGCTCGAACCCGACAACATCAAGCGGATGCGCGAGTCGTTTGTGCGTGACCAACTCGAAGCCAAAGCCCTGAAAGAGATCGAGCAGCGAGGGGAGGAGATCGCGGCGCGTCTTGCCCCGCAGATAGCGCAGCAGTGGGCGGATGAATTCGAGGCGCGTTTTGCCGACATGCAATCCCTGGGCTTGGGCGCGGCGGCTCATGCCTCCGCCCGGCCTGTCACCTCCCGACCAATGGCAACCCAACCCGCAGTAGAGACGCGCGCGGTCGTTGCCAGTGAAAGCGAGGCGGCAGAGATGCAGCCCGTCCCTTTAGCGGGCTTCAGCGGGAACGGACACAAGTAAGGCGAGTCTATCAGTGGACCTGTGCCTTTTGCGGAATGCCATTCGACACGGAAATATATAGTCAACGCTACTGCAAGCGCAGTCACCGCGAACTGGCCTATCAAGAGCGCAAGGCGAACCGCTCCGCGAATGGATCCACCCGTGAAATCCAATTGACGCTCATACCGTCAACCCAACCCGCCGAAGCCGATACAGAGACCGTGTAAGCCGTTCAGGCAGGGCCGGGCGCGTCCTGGTCCTGTCTGAATTTTGGGTGATGGGGTGTCCCAGGCACCAAAAACCCAGGATAGGACACAAGACACAAGCCTTGATAGGGTGTCAGTAGGGTCAAATTGTCATCACATAACACAAAACGCAAAGCTCATGACTGGGTGGTCTCCTGCCCTAAATTCTCGCGCCACGCCACAAGCCACAAGAAATACAAGCCATTATTTTCATAACTGTTTTTCCGCATCTGTTTAATTATATTGTGGACTGTTTAATTTTCGTCACTGTTTAATTTTGGTCACTGTTTTATTCTTTTCTCCACTGTTTAATTGTGTAAGTGATGATTGAATGTTGAAAATCGAAAGGAGATAAACAATATGGATACTACTGTCCGCCCCATGTTTTTAGGTATCAAGCTGAGCAAAGAAGAAAATCGCGCTCTGCTCACAGTTGCTGAAAATGACGGACTTCAAAAGTCCGCCTATGCACGGAGAATCCTCCGCGCACATCTTATAAGCTTGGGCGCGATCACAGTCACCAACCCCGCGCCCCAGGCGGATGAAGTCACGCAAGGAATACGCTAATGAACATCTTATCGATCATCATCAACAGCGTAGTCATTTCATTCATTGTCATCGACACGATCCTTGTGATTCGCTATTGGCGTAAAGACGGGACCATTTCACTAAGAAAAAACTTTCCGTTTGATATCGGCCTGGGTTTCCGTCTTTTCAACGATGAAATGAAAGGTAGGAAAAAATGAACAAAAAATTTCTTCTTGTGATCGTTGCGGTTTTATTCCTGCTGGCAATTGTCGTGCAGGGAGCGGAAGCGCAGGAGAACCCACAGGCGCAAATCATCTGGATCAATTCTCCTATATCAAGCGAGCTGCGGCAGGCTCTGGATGAATGGTTATTGGTCTCGCCTCCATCGAGCGCCGTCTATCATGCAGTGACCTACACCCAACCCACAGGAACCGGCACCTACGTTTCAATGGTCGGGCTGAACATAGAAAACCCGGATGACTATTGGAGCATCATCGGAGACGAGGAAGGAAATCCGCAGGTCGTTTGGTTGAACACTTTATTAGTCGCCCAGGACGGAACGGTCACTTATCCATTCGGCGCTGGAATTGGAGAGCAGTCAAGAATAAATAAATTAGCAAGGTCGTTTAAAATTCCCGTTCCGATTCCTGGAGGCGGTGCGTATGTGCGTTTCCCATTTCAACCCGCTAAAGCGGTCAAATATGGCGCGTCAGGGTTTCACATTGCAGGATTTGATCTAAGCTGGAATTCTGGCTGGGGCGCGGTCGATCTTATCAGCGGTAGCGACATGGGAAGCGGCGCAGCAAATGACAGTGTTTACGCGAGTGCTTTTGGTACTGTGACATATATTTGCGAGAGTGACACAGTGGCAATCGTCACAGATGGGCCCGGCGGAGAGTTTTTGTATGCTCATCTTCTTCCAAACGCTTCTCTCGAAATGGGGCAGGCTTACCAGGCAGGACAAGTGATCGGGACATTGAAGCATGGTAGTTTCGTGAACACATGCGGGCACGCAGTCCAATCGGGCGAGAAATGGCATCTGCATTGGGGGTTTGTATCGAAAGAAGAAGAGAATTTTTTGGGCACAAAGAACTTCAATGCCGAGGGCTGCATCATGACGAAAAGCGCCTTTTTTACATCCGGGGTCTGGAGATGTGGAACCAAAACGATCAAGGTCAATGGGTATCTTGAACACTATGGAAACATTGGACTAGATCCAGATGGGGGTGGAATTGGCACACATCTACTGCCTGGGCAATATGGCAGCGGCAGCGGTCCGTCATTTTGGAATTATCTCTTGGCCGGACTGAAAGGCATATTTGATTATTTTGTCACGAACAACCTGCCTGAGCATGAGTCATCGGTCACACTTCTTAATCCCATTTTGACCAGCGTGAAGATCGTCTTTCGAATCGCGCTAGTACTCTTGCATGGGAATTTCAACTTTATTCCGGCCGTGCAGATGGTTGGTTTCACAATCGGGATCCGGCTCGCCTTTTCTACGCTCTTCGTAGTGATCGGCATCTACCGGATTATCCGATGATAAAAAGCGAGAAGCCCCCGCACAGGAACGGAGGCATCTCATATCGGCAAAGGATGGACGGCAATCCAAATTCTTTGCGCACACTTATTTGCATTATAGCACACTGGAGAAAATATGAAAACCATTGAAAAGGAATACACCAAAACCCCCAATGTCTCACTTGCGATCATTGCATCTTTGCCCGGATCAGCCGGGAGGGTTTATGCAACGATGCTCCGCTTCTCTTATGGCTGGAAAAAGGATACTGTGAAATTAGGGATTGCAACCCTAAGCAAATTGACTGGACTATCCGAGAATGGGGTAAAGGCTGGCGCTACCACGCTGATAAGCATAAAAGCTATTTCAAGGCTAAATGCAGAAGATCAAAAAAATGCAATGTGGAAGATCAACGACCCATCAATTATTGACCCATCAATTATTGACCCATCAATTATTGACCCATCAATTATTGATGCTTTCACACGGGGCAAACCATCAATTATTGATGGTTACAGGGCATCCCAACCATCAATAATTGACCCACGTCCCCCCCGCATTAAAGAAAGGGTTAAAGAAAGGGTTGGTAAAGAAACCACCACCGGGAAAAAGAAATCGGCGGGTGGTGGTCGCAGCAGCTCGTCATCAAAGGATTGGATCGAAAAATTGAAACTGCGTGAAATATGGACTGCGGCCGGATTAGGGAAGCAGAAAACAGACGATGTTTTGCAAATGGTCGCGGAGAAATTCAAACCCGCCGATGCAAAGCGAAAAATCCTTGCTGCCCTTGCCTCAGCGTATACCGACCCAAATGCAAAGAACAAACCTGTCATAGCGAAACACCGTCTGGAGAATGAGCAGGTCCCACCGGAATATTTGTCATCCGACACCTGGCAAATCATCCCCGATGAAATTCTGAAAGCCGCCCATATAGATATTGAACGTTTGAAAAATAAACAGCTTCGTTCGGAAGATGAACTAAGCCGAGATTTGAAAATCGCCGCTAGTTTGATGGAGGAACAATGAACACAATAGTCACATCAAAAGACATAGTTACAAAAATGCGAAATCGGATACCTGGCAGCCCTGAAAAACCATCCCGCCCCGAAGATGCGAAGCCTGATTGCCCGAAGTGTCAAGGCTATGGCTGGCATCAATCGAAACAATACAATAATCACTGGTTTCTGTGTCCGTGTGTGGAAGATAAGAAAAAAGGAATACAAGAAATTGGAAACCGATTTGACCCTGCCACCATCGGATTGAAAGCAATCGAGTTAGATTTGACTTGGGCGCATGTGAAGCCAGGTATTTCGGATGGGACTAAGGCCGTCGATATTGTGCGCCCATACTATGGGCGCGGATTTGGACTGGTTTACCTTTGGGGTGCTTATGGGCAGGCAAAAACTCTGATCGGGAAAATCCTAATAGCAACCGCATATCGTGATGGCAAGAAAGCTGCATATGCCAATGTATCTTCCGTACTGGATGACATCCGCCTGGCCTATGACGAACAGGAACACAAAACAACCGAACTTTTACGCCGCATGAAATGGTGGATGGAGCGGGAAGTTTTGTTTCTCGATGAAATAGACAAGAGCCATGATACTTCGTGGGTGAAAGAGAGATTGCATCAATTGATCGATGAGCGTTACGCAAAGGCGGTACGAGGGGAGGCCTTGACTGTGATTGCTAGCAACAAGAGTGACGAAGCTTTGGACGGTTACATGAAAAGCCGATTGCATGATAGACGAATTGGAAAAGTTGTTTTTCTGAATGGCAAGGATGGCAGGCATGTTATGCCTGATGGATACAAGTATTAGAGCAAAAAGCAAAAAGCGGCAATTTCGCCCGATTTTTGCATAAGACGACCCAAACCCCGTCTTGGCGCAACACGGCGAAATTTGGGGCTGTAACAAGCTGTTACACCGAACCATAGCCACCAACCCACCAATGGCGCTTAGAGACAGTGTCACAAGCCGTGACATGCAACCCAAAAGGCAGGTCGACCAATGGCAAGGACATCACCACCCATCACCATCGAGGAAACTCCCGGCGCAGACTTCCCGGATCTGGGCGCAGCTCAGCGATCCGCGCGCTCGATGTTGGCGGTTGACCTGGCTCAAATGATCAGGCGCATGATCGATCAAGGTGTGCTTGAGATCGCAGATAATAAAATCCGCCCGAAAGGAAAATGTGCATGAGTGACTATATCCATCCGCCACCCGCAACCCTTCCACCTGGCAGCGAGGTCATCGCTTATCTTCGTGACAGCGGCGGACCCAACCAACAGGAAAGCATCGGCCAACAGGAAAGAGTCATCCTGGATTATTGCCGCACGCATGGGCTGGCGCTCGTGCGCATCTACTCCGAAACTGCAAGCGGAAGGAAAACAAAGAACCGCGATCAATTTTTGGAGATGTGCAATTCCGTGATGACCTGCCCCGATGACATCAGACCGCGCGGTCTGATCCTTTGGGCGTATTCCCGATTCTCGCGCGACATCGTGGATTTTAATTTCTACCTGTACGGCTTGATAAAAAGTGGATTGATCATCCATTCGCTGACCGAGCAGATCCCGGATGGGATCGCGGGTCAGATCATGTTATCTGTCAAAGCCTTCACCAATGCGGATTATTCCATCCAGCTTGGAAAGCAGATCAAGCGCGGCATTGCGGACCGGGTCAAGGCGGGATACAACAACGGCGGCACGCCTCCAAAGGGCTATCGGATCGTGAGGGATTATCACGGCTCGCGGCGCAATGGCAGCACGCGCATTGGAATCAAGTGGGAACCGGATCCGGTCCTGGCTCCGCTGGTACGCCTCGCCTGGGAACTTCGCGCCGATGGTGTAAGCTATACGGAGATCACAAAAGCAACGCATGGAAAAATCTACACCTCGATCAATGCCTGGGTGACACACTTCCGAAACGAAAGTTATCTTGGCATTGGCAAGGCTGGCGATCTGCGCGTCCCTGATCATCACGAACCTTTGATCACCTGGGAACTTTGGCAGGCAGTCAGAGACGTGGAAACGATAAATAAAAAACGCCACCACTTCCGGCGGATGAAATTCCCGTCCCTGCTGGCTGGCCTGGCTCATTGTCTTTACTGCGGCGCGGCGCTGGTTGTCCACACGTCCAAAGGCTACCGGTCGTATGTCTGCGGAAAGCGTGACAGGAAAAAAGGTTTTTCAGATTGCCCGACTTCGCGGCGCGTCAATGCACCCAAAGCCGAGGCGAAGATTTTGGAAACCGTACTGAATCGCATCCTGTCCCCTGAATTTGCTTATGCGGTCCTGGACGATGTGAAGCGTCAAATGGCGAACACGGACAAATTGGACCGGGAGATCGGAGAAGCAAATAACGCCCTCATCGATGCGGAGCGCTCGATCAAGCGCCTGGTCAAGCTGGCGGAGGACACCGGCGACATTGAAGAGATCAAAAGCCGCCTGGTGGAACTCAAACGACAACAGGCGGAATACAGCGCACGCATCCGCACTTTGAAAGCGGAGCAAGAACAAGGGACACCGGATATCACTCCCGAAGCCCTGACCATGGTCTTTGACACCTGGCGCGATCAGATCCAAAATGCCAACGACCAGGGCGAGATCGTCGCCGCAAGAAAACTGCTTTATCAGTTTGTGCGAAGCATTGAACTTGGATACAATAAGGCTGTCATTCACTACACCTACCCTTTGGTCATTCCCGCCAACAGTGACTCCGCCCTGTGCGCCCACAAAACCAACTTTTGAATAAACAGGGGGTCAATCCTGCCAACAATGGTGCCAAGTGGGGAATTATTTCTTATTTTTTCATAATCAAGGCAATTCTCTCTATTCTCCGTGTATCTATCTGCAACAACAGGAGGAGTGAAAAGTGGGTGACCAAGCTACACCTGTAAAGAATAATAAATCTATGAAATGTTCCTTTCCGGCCCAATCTATATAAGCCTGCAATAGACGCAACAAACTGGTTATCGAACGCAAATCGAACAACTACTCGTCAAATAAATGAACTGCCTCTTGGCGGTTCATTTATTGCCTATGCTTTTATTTCGATGGGAGAAAATTCACCTGATTGGAAGAGCCCGTTTGCCTTCATTTTCCAAAAAGGTATAATGAACTCCGCGGTCATGCGGAATTCACCTTTTCTCTCCCACTTTCTGCAATACCTTTCCGCTGTTGGGTTTGTCATTTTCATCACAGCGGTTTTCTTTGTATTGCGTGATGCACTCGATACAACCCTGGTTGCACTTTTGTATCTCATTCCGATCGGGTTGATCAGTGCCTATTGGGGGCTTGGGCCCGGCATCATCAGCGCGTTACTCACATTCCTGACGTTAAATTACTTGTTCATCAAACCGTATTACACCTTTACAGTACATCGCCCCATAGACGTGGTCATTCTCGTCATTTTCTTGATCGTTGCCATTGTGATCAACCAGTTGGTGGGGCAGATGCAAGCCGGTCTTGCCGCGGCGACGGCGCGCGAACGAGAAGCTACACAACTCTACGAGCTCGGCACGGCGCTGGCAGGATTCCATGATGACCATGCCATCGCAGAGATCCTTGCAAAACAGGTGCAGGATGTCTCGCGAGGGGAAGCAGTGGAACTCAACATCACAGGCACACATTCCTTTGCCTTTCGACTGCCTGAATCGTTTACACCCACACATCCGCCTGAATGGGTGCTGCCAATTCAAGTGGCACGCGGTGTTCTCGGAGAGATTCGGCTTTGGAGAGCCTCGCCAGTCCTAACGTCCAGCGAGAAACGTTTATTGCAGACCTTTGCCAGTCAGGGAGCGCTGGCATTGGAGCGGGCGCGGCTCGCGCAGGCGGAGTCTCGTGCCCGAGTCCTTGAAGAAAGTGACAGGTTGAAGTCCGCGATTTTGTCGTCTGTCTCGCACGAATTACGGACACCGCTTTCCACCATCAAAGCTGCGGCTTCAAGTTTGAGAGGCAATGATGTCAGTTGGGACTCCGCCGCACGCTCTGAATTAATTGCCGCGATCGATGATGAAGCCGACCATTTGAATATGCTGGTTGGCAATCTGCTTGATATGTCGCGCATTGAGTCAGGCGTGCTTAAGCCAAAACGCGAGTGGAATATTTTGTCCGAGATCGTCGGCAGTGTCCTGGCGCGCATGAAGCATCTGGCAGAGGAACATCGCGTTGAAGTGGATGTTCCTGAAAGCCTGCCGCTTGTACCTGTGGATTATGTACAGATGGAGCAGGTCTTCACCAATCTGGTCAGCAACGGCCTGAAGTATGCGCCAGAGAAAACTGTGATCCGCGTACGTGCGTTTGTGGAGGGCGACTCGATCCATGTGGTGGTCAGCAATCAGGGACCGCAAGTGCCGCAGGAGCATCTTGAGCGAATCTTCGATAAATTTTTTCGCATTACTGCCGCGGCTCAAGTAACAGGCACGGGGCTTGGACTTTCGATTTGCAAGGGAATTATCGAAGCGCATGGCGGGCGGCTCTGGGCGGAGAATGTCCCTGACGGTCTGGCTTTTAATTTCACACTCCCATTAATTTTGGACGGCGTTTCGCCCCCAACAATGCCAATGGACACGGAGAACGAATGACCAACGCCCCGCATATTCTTGTCATTGATGATGAACCGCAAATTCAGCGGGCAATTCGCACCATCCTGACCGAAAAGGGATTCAAGGTCACTACAGCCAGCCGCGGTGAAGACGGTCTCACACTGGCTGCGGCGAATGAGCCTGATATTGTGATTCTCGATCTGGGTTTGCCCGATATGGACGGCGTGGAAGTCTGTACGCGCCTGCGCGAGTGGACGCAATGCCCGATCATCATTTTATCCGTGCGCGACAGCGAACGCGATAAAGTAGCCGCTCTGGATAAAGGTGCGGATGATTACCTGACCAAGCCGTTCGGCATCGAGGAATTGCTGGCGCGTGTGCGCGTGGCGTTACGCCACTCCATGAACAGCCATGGGACGCGGGGTAGGGTCATCCATGCCGGTGCAATCACCATTGACCTTGCATGGCATATCGTCAAACGCGGTGATGAGGAAGTCAAATTGACCGCCACCGAATATAAATTACTTGCCTATCTCGCCGCCAATCATGGGCGCGTGCTCACACACCAAAGCATCCTTACGCATGTTTGGGATCCGGCCGATGCCAACCATATCGAATATCTGCGAGTCTACATGCGCCAGCTCCGCAAGAAACTGGAAGCCGACCCGGAACGCCCGCAATACATCCTTACCGAGCCTGGGATTGGCTATCGGTTTATCGCGGATGAATGATTTTCCGCCGCCTTACAACGCCCTTGCAAAAGGGCGTTTTTATTTTTTCTTTATGCAATTGCCCGAAATTTTTGTCACCGTTTTATGCGGGGTGGATAGGATTTATGTATTGATGAGGTGATATGAACATTCTTGATGTAAATCCCCCTGCTTTGACAGTATCTTCCGCTTCTTCTCCGCGCCCCGGGTCCGCCCGCCGTTTAATTATCCTAGTGCCAGATTCGGAGGTGGATACTGCCCTCGCGGCACGAAAGATCTGGGAATTGGCGAATGCACTCGAAAGCCGCGTCCAGTTTCTCGGTCTAAGCAAAGATGCGGCGCATGAGCCAGGCTTGCGCAGGCAGCTCGTGACCCTATCCGCGATGGTGGGGGATAAAAATATTTTCGTCGGATCAAAAACAGAAATTGGAAACAACTGGTTGAGCGTGGTCAAGTCCGAATGGCGCGAAGGGGATGTGATCGTCTGTTTTACCGAACAACGTTCAGGTTTTGCGCGCAGGCCGTTAAACCAAATTTTGGAATCGAATTTGAATGCCACGGTCTATGTGCTCGCGGGCATCCATCAGCGGAAAGAACGCCCGCGCAGTTGGATGGCTAATGCAATGGCATGGGCGGGTTCCATCGGAATCATCCTGGGGTTCTCCTGGCTGCAAATAAAGCTCATTCAATTTCCCGGGGATTGGGCTTATACAGCATTGCTTTACATCTCTCTCTTTGCCGAAGCCGGGTCGATCTGGGCATGGAACAGCTTGTTCGAATAGCGTACTGAAAAATAATCACTCAAGTTGGAAACTATGATTAAACTCGAAGAAAACCCACAAGCCTCGATTATTGAGCGAGACACAGATTACATGCCGCCACGGACCCTGCGTTCCTGGTTTATAGGCCGCCCCTTATCCACCGCGGACGCTCCGCATCAAACCATTGGGAAAAGGGTGGGGTTGGCTGTATTTGCATCCGACGCACTTTCCTCCACCGCCTATGCCACACAGGAAATCCTTGTCATACTCGCGGCAGCTGGGACAATGGCTTTTGGATATGTCTTTCCCATCTCAATCGCCATTGTGGTTTTGCTGGCAATTGTTGCCATCTCGTATGAGCAGACCATTCATGCATACCCTGATGGTGGTGGCGCTTACATCGTTTCGCGTGACAATCTCGGCAAATTTCCGGCATTAATTGCCGGGGCGGCTCTCCTGACAGATTACATCTTAACCGTTTCTGTCTCCATTGCGGCGGGTGTGGCGCAGCTTGTCTCTGCATTTCCCGTATTACATCCATACCGTGTTATTCTGGCTGTGGTATTCATACTCTTTATCATGCTGATTAATTTGCGGGGGGTGAAGGAGTCCGGGGTGGTATTTTCGATCCCAACCTACTTCTTTATTGTCGTCATGCTTATTACTATTGTGACCGGGCTCTGGCGTTTCTTTTCAGGCTCGTTGGGGATGGTTATTGACCCGCCGGAGCTGGAGTTCCATGGAGTATTGACGATCATTACGCCCTTTCTTTTGCTCCACGCCTTCTCAAGCGGCACAGCAGCGCTGACAGGAATTGAAGCAATTTCAAACGGCATTACTGCATTTAAGGAGCCTCGCAGCAAGAACGCCGGCATAACACTGGTCTGGATGGCTGTGATTCTAAGCACGTTCTTTCTTGGCATTTCATTTATTGCCCGTCATATCCATGCAGTCCCATCAGAAACCGAAACGGTCATCTCACAAATCGCCCGCACAGTGTATGCAGGACGCGGCACCTTGTATCTCATGCTTATTTCAGCAACCACAGTCATCTTGATTATGGCGGCAAATACAGCTTTCGCAGACTTCCCGCGGTTAGGGGCATTGGTGGCAAAAGACGGCTTTATACCGCGCCAACTGGCCTATCGTGGCAGTCGCCTGGTGTATTCACGCGGTATTATCACTCTCGCTTTGATATCATCGGGGTTGATCATATTGTTCAACGCCAGTGTTACAAGATTGATTCCTTTATATGCAATCGGCGTATTTCTCTCATTTACATTGTCGCAGGGCGGTATGGCTTTGCGCTGGAGAAAAATTGGCCGGCTAAAACCCGGTGAGGAAAGGAGGGAACGCGGTTCCGTGCTTCGGTATGAGAAGAACTGGCATGTCAAGATGTCCGTCAATGGGTTTGGCGCTGTTTGTACGGCGATCGTGATGACGATCTTTGCAGTGACAAAGTTTCAGGATGGTGCGTATCTCGTTTTGATCCTCATTCCAGCCCTTGTTGCATTGTTCTGGCTCATACATCGTCATTACAACAACCTCGCCAAAAAACTTTCGCTTGATAACTTTGGTACGGTCCCGCCGCATACCATTCGCCATCGCGTCATCATGCCGATCAGCGGCGTTCATCAGGGCACTCTGGCCGCGCTGCGCTATGCGCGCATGTTGTCGGATGACATAACAGCGGTGCACGTCACGATTGAACCTGAAGATGCTGAAAAAATACGTCAAAAGTGGGAAACCTGGGGTGAAGGTGTGCGCCTGGTGATGTTGAATTCCCCCTACCGCCTGTTCATTGAACCGATCCTTGGATATATCGCCGAAATCGCCCGACAGCGTCAGACGGGTGAAACCATCACCATCGTTGTGCCTGAATTCGTTTCAGAAAGCCGAATGACTGCCGCATTGCACACGAACACCGCAGATATTCTCCGCGGCCAACTCAAGCGCCAACATGGTATCGTGATCATCAACGTTCCATACCATGTACATGAGGTTAATGGAAAACAATAAGGGACAGTTTGTGCTTTACAAACTATCAAAAAGTATCAAGGTTGGCTGATTAACCCTCGGCCGGGCGGTTTTAACTTATAATCAGCCCATATGACAACACGGACGAATGAAACCTGGCTTGCAGACCTGAAAAGCACAGGCACATCCCACGACGAAGCACTGGGCGATCTGCGCGAGATCATCCAAAAAGGCCTGCCCTATGCCCTCTCACGCTGGCTGTCCTCGGATGATCCCCTCTTCCAACCGCTCGTGGAGGAAGTGACACAGGAAACCCTTCTGCGCGTGCTGGGCCAGCTCGACACCTTCGAGGGACGCAGTCTCTTCACCACCTGGGTGCACAAGATCGCCATTCGGATCGCGCTGACCGAGCTGCGCCGCAAACGCTGGCGGGATGCATCCCTCGACGAGCTGACCGAGAACGAAGACACTCCGCCTCCCTCCGGCCTGCTCGCTGACCCGCAGGCTTCCCCGGAAACCTCCGCAGAACGAACGGACATGCTTGTGCGCGTCCGTCGCATACTCGACGAGGAACTCACGCCCAAACAACGTCAGGCACTTGTCCTGCTCGGCCTGCAGGATGTCCCGATGGAGGAAGCCGCCAGACGGATGAAGACCAACCGCAACGCGCTCTACAAGCTCCTGCACGATGCCCGCCTGCGCCTGAAACGACGCCTCGCCCTAGAAGACCTCACTCCGCAGGACCTTTTAACGGCCTTCGAGCAAAAGTAAGATTAATGTTTCGTTAATCGTCTCACATTGTAGAATGATCATAAAAACTTTATTTCAGCGCATCCAAAACGTATTTAATCCCCAGCCAGCCCTGGACGACGAAGTCGTCCTTAAGTTCTTGAGAATCCTCGAAAACGCACATGCCGAGGATCTTTCCTGCAGCGAGACCTATGCCCGCCTCGACGAATTCGTCGAGGCGGAAGTCCGCACAAAGGACGCCGCCAGGATCACGCCGCTCATTCGCGAACACCTGGACATGTGCCCGGACTGCTGCGAGGAATACGAAGCGCTTCTCACCGTTTTGGAAAACACAAAAGAAGGGTAGAAAAATGACGGGCAGCCAGCCCGTTATTTTTATCAATCATGCATGGAATAACTTCTCCCCGGCGTGGATCGCCACCTGTAGGCGATTCTCGGCCGGGGTGATCGGGCAGGACCACATCTCGTTGTAGGCACAATAGGGATTATAGGCCAGGTTGAAGTCAACCAGGAAGCGCCCGCCCGGCAGGGGCTCGGGCTCCAGGTACCGTCCGGCAGGGTACGTCTCCGCGCCGGCCAGGGAATCCACGAACGGCAAAAAGAAACCATGCTGGCTCTGATAAATTGTCAACACAACTTCATCCCCATCTACAACAAACTTGAACCTGCCAAACTTCTCGTAGGTCTGCACACTGCCGGTGGAGGTCTGCATGTCAAACCGTTCCTTATCCGCAAATTCATCCACATGCACTTCAAGCCGCAATGCATCGTTTTCAGGGAAATACTGCAAACCTTTAAACCCCTGTTTTTGTTCACGGGCGAGCGGGCTTTGCGGATGATTTGCAAAAAAATCATCCTTCTCCGCGCGTAAAACATCCAACTCCGTCATTCATCCTCCAATCATAAGATATGCACAATAGACTGTCATTCAATATATATTCTTACGAAACCGGCGCCAAATGAACAACCCCTTGCAAATTCAACCGCTTTATGCTATTTTTAGCTCCAAGGAAGACAACGTGACTGATGCAATGAAGACAGTGATGATCATCGAAGATGACCCGGATGCCGCCGAAATGTTCGCGGAAATGATGCGGGTCAACGGATATCGTGTCATAAAGATGTTTTCCAGCGCCCCGGCCATTCCGATCATCACGCAGGAAAAACCGGACATTATCATCCTTGATATCATGATGCCCGACATCACCGGTCTCGAAGTACTGCGCTACATGCGCCGTGAACCGGATCTGGCTGTCATTCCCGTCATCGTAGTTTCCGCCAAAAGCATGCCGGGCGACATCAAAATGGGTCTTGAGGCGGGTGCATCCCTTTACCTTACCAAACCCGTTGGCTTTCTCGACCTTAAACAAGCCGTGGAAAAACTACTTAAAGCTCCCGCATGAATCATTTGCGCGCCTTCATCGCCGTTGACCCGCCTGACTCACTTCAAGACGCAATCGAAAAGAATACCATTCTCCTGCGTGAAACCCTGGGGGATGACCTTGTCCGCTGGATCCCCGCACAAAACATGCATCTGACCTTAAAATTCATGGGCAACATAGCCGCCGCGCATGTGGATTTCCTTAAACAGCTGATCACCCGTGCCGCCGATTCACACCCGCCGTTCGACCTGCAAATCAGCGGACTCGGCTCTTACCCAAACTCAAAACTGCCGCGCGTTCTCTGGGCAGGCATCCACGCCCCGGCAGACCTGGCCTCCCTGCAAAAAGCCATCGAAGCAGGCGCATCCCGCCTAGGCTATGAAAGAGACGGACGCCCCTTCTCCCCGCATCTCACCCTTGGGCGCGTCCGCCAGAACATCGACCCAGCCGCTTTGCAAAGAGTCCGCACCGCACTGGACAGCATCCAAATCAGCGCCATCGGCTCCGCCCGCATAGACTCCGTCCACTTGTATAAAAGCGAGCTGCATTCCAGCGGTTCGGTTTACACAAAACTTTTTTCCGCAGCATTAAAACAATAGAGGTGACATCTGAACGCACTTGAACTTGCCCGCGAAATCGTAAACTCTCTCGAGGATAAAAAGGGAGAAGACATCGTCCTGCTGGACCTGAAAGATATCGTCTCATTTACCGATTATTTCATCATCTGCAACGGCACCAGCGACCGCATGATCGATGCGCTCGCCAAGGCCACCATTGAAGACATCCGCGCCAAACATAAGAAAAAAGGCAAACAGCAGGGTTTCTCCCGTGACGGTTGGGTGATCATCGATTATGGCGATGTGGTCGTCCACCTCTTCTCTCCCGACCAGCGTGATTTCTATCAACTCGAGGAACTTTGGGAGGATGGAAAGGTATTACTTAGGTTGCAGTAAAAAGCGACAAAAGGTCTGCTGTGGGTCACGAAATTCTGATCACCCTGCTGCGACATGGCGCTCCCGCGCAGACGACGAAAAAGTCCACCAGGGGCGGCACGATTCTCCACTCACAGAAACAGGCAGATCCCAGGCGCAAGAACACGCGTGGGATTTTCTCGCACGCGGGTTTCAGTGGCACGTGATCATCGCCAGCACACTGGTCCGCGCGCACGAAACCGCCAGGATCATTGGCGCGGCACTGGACATCCCCATGGAAACCGACCCCGATTGGATGGAATTCAACAATGGACCTCTGGCGGGCTTGCCATACAAACTTGCAGATGAACGTTTTCCAACCCCCGGTTTCGAAAGCCATATGAGCCGTTTTACGGCACCGGCGAAAGCGATTGGGAGATCCATGGCCGGGGAGCCAGGGCGGTTGAAAAGATCGTGCGGTGCGGCATCGGGATGTATCTTGTCACGGCGCAGGGCGGCCTCCTCAACGCAGTAGTTCGGGCCCTCATCGGTGCGCCGCATTTCAGCTGGCTGCACGGAACCGTGTTTATATTTGGCGATCCCGGATATATCCCTCTTGCATACCAGCCATCCAGCAACCGATGGATAGTTCTGGAATTCCATACGGGCTTTCAATACCACTCCGAATAAACATTCCAACCTCCAAGCCAATTAACCGAACGACTTCAGGTCATTGATCCATGTATTCGTAATGGTTGGTCAATGTATAGGTGATGTAGTTCTCCCAAAGGGTTTGAACCGTATCCCATTTGTAATCGTGTGATGAGAATGTCTGAATGACCATGCGCCCGTCCATGCAAGCCGCCAGCACGCCATAATCCGATTTGCGGTCGGGATACAATCCTCCGACCAGCACGGCATCGCCGCCGGTGCCCAATTTCAACAGATCACCGGCATCCGGGAACCAATACGGACTCGGATAGGAGGGAGCCTGCGCGGTGTTCGGCGTGGACAGCAGGGGATGATATTTGTCCAGCCAGTAAATCGAATAATCGAAGGGATCATATTCAACATTGCGAGGCAGGTCGCGGAAGAAATCAACACCGCACTTGTGCAGGATGGGCGCGATCTTGCCTCTTACAACCTTGTCAAGATACCAAACTTCGATGATGACTGCCCCGCCGTTGTTGATATGGTCGTACATGACCTCGAACATCTCGCCGCTGAACGAAGTGCGCGTCTCCGCCGCAACAATGATCAAGTCCCAGCGCGTGGCGGAATTGGCATGCTCTTTGAAAGTACCCAAACGGTCCCCCACGTTCACGACCTTGCCCCCTGAAAAATTCATCATGTTGATCGTGCTGTTGACGATCGGCACGAGGTCCGGGTCACCCATGATATCCTCATAGATGAGTATATTGGAGGAACGGATGCGCTCGCTCATGTCAACTACGGGGATGGAAGGCATTGCCTCCAGCGTAGGAGCGGGCGCGGGTATGGTATTTTCCACAGCGGGCGGCGGCTGGGTGGGCGCAGTCAGCGTCATTTGTTGGATCACCATACTGGTCTGCTGGACTGCCATCGCAACCTGTGTCGCCTGCAAGACCGTGTCCTCGCCGGAAACGACGGGAATGGAACAGGCCAGCGCTGCAAACACCAAAACCAACGGCGTCATAAGCCAGCGTAATGTGTTCATTTATTCTCCTTTTCTCTGGTGGAAAATCCCCCACATATATTTCAGTAGACCTCTTGCAAAAGTCAAATTGAGTTGAGTTCAAGGTTGTAAATAGCAGCAATCAGGTTGAAGCGCAAAGCAAATCTCTTTCTACGATTGCGATACCTCTCGCTCAAAATGCGAAACACTTTCAACTTACGGAATATATGCTCAATCACAATCCGTTTCCGTGCCAAGCTTCGATTGCTCTGTTTCTCTCGTTTCGTCAGAGCATGGTATTTGGATTTCTTGAAGGGTGTTTGACTGTTCTGATGAAACTCCATCAATCCTTGATAGCCCGCATCTGCCAGAATACGCAGATGTTCAGAGAACTCACAGGCATCGTCTTTGAACAGTTGGAAGTCGTGTTTGCTTCCATGACTAAAGGCGGTGGTTATGATTTGGGTACTTTTTCGATCAGCCATCACCTGCGCTTTTTGGGTGTGACGCTTCTTTTTGCCACTGTAATGCCGTTTTTGGCTTTTTTTGGACGTTCCACTGGCTGTTCGCTGACATCAACCAGCACTACCTCGAACACCGTGTCACTGGCTTGGAGTGCCTTTTTGCCAGGCAAACGAAACTTTTTTGAACGGACTAAGGCCTCCTCTACCTTGCGAATGGTGCGGCAAACGGTTGCTTCACTGACACCATAGGATTGCGCAATATGAAATTCTGTGCGATATTCTCGCCAGTACATCAAGGTCATCAACAACTGATCGGCTCGGCTCAGTTTTGGCGGTCTCCCGAAGTCTCGCAGCCCTTTCTCAATGACTGTGAGCATCTGCTCGAAGGTTTCGCGCTGGACGCCAGTTAGCCGTTTGAAGTCACTACCTTTGAGATGTGCGATTGTCTTATAGTTCATGTGCCTATTATGGCACACTTATGCAAGAGGTCTAGTATATAACCTTCCGACCCGCCACCCTACTGACAAAAGGCATATTCCAACATGCTTTTCAACTCCCCACCCAAGTAAATAGCCACAGGCATGCGCCCGCGGCCATTTTTTCCAAGCATGCAATACAAAACAGAGATTTCTACTTCTCGAACACCCACGCATCCACGGCACGTGACCAATCCACCATTTCCTCTTTTTTGAACCACAAAGCCACTTCGCGTTCCCCGGTTTCGACCTTGTCCGAAGCGTGGATGAGGTTGCGTCCCACTTCGAGGGCAAAGTCATGACGGATCGTGCCGGGCGCGGATTCAACTGGTTTGGTCGAGCCGACGGTCTGGCGGATGGCGGCGACTGCGCCAGGGCCTTCCCACACCATCGCCATGACAGGCGCAGACGTGATGTAGGAGATCAAGCCATCATAAAAGGGTTTGCCTGTGTGTTCAGCGTAGTGCGTCTCAGCCAGTTTCTGGCTGACTTGAATGAATTTCGCGCCAACCAGGCGAAGCCCGCGGCGTTCGAAGCGCGCAATCACTTCACCGATCAAGCCGCGCTGCACACCATCGGGTTTTACAAGTACGAGCGTTCGTTCCACAGAATTCCTCCAAAAAAAAGTGTATGGTTCCTGCAATCAATCGCCACCGCCGCCGAAAACGGCGGCGGTGGCGATTGATTTTCTACCGAATTAATTCTTCCGCTTTGTTATATGCCTCAAGCGCTTCCTTCAAACGATTCGATCGCATATAGGCATCCCCCAGCGTCTGCCAGATGCCGACTTCCACAGGGTAGCGGTAAATGGACTCCGCCAGATCACTGATGGTCTCTTCCAGATGCCTGCCCTTTTTGATGAGCTTTCCATAATGATCCAATGCGGCGGGGATGTCGCCTCGATCCAACTCGCCTTTGGCTTGATTCAGCGCATTGACATATCCCTGCCCTTCCGTCCGAGATGAACGGGAAATGCCGGGTTTCTTTTTCTTGATGGGTGGAACGACAAGCGACTCACCCGGCTTGGGCTGTGGGGGATTTTGAATCATTGGCTGGGCACGCACTTGCGAAGGAACGGACGGTGGTTTTTCCACAGAGGCGGGCGGAACCGGCTCCGGCTTTTCCTCCAGGGGATGCCAATCGGAAGGCGAAGTGGGCATGGGCTGTTGCGGTGTCTCCTCCGCTTCCGATTCCCATTGTTCACGGTGCAGCCATGGCGGTGTGTCATCGTCTTTTGCCTGGTATGTCTGGCTGGATTCTTCGTCCACTCCCTGCAGCCAATCGGGGAGGTCTACTGCCAGAGTAACAGGGGGCCCTTGTGGATGGGATACAGGTTCTTCGGTCGGGGTGGGGGCGGGAGAAATAAATTTCTCTTCACTAGATTTTTTCCATGCTTCCTCATCCAGCCCACCTTGTTTTCCGGAACCCGGCTTGCTGGACCAATCAGGCATTTCAGACTGGGCGGGTTTGTCTTCCACTGTTTTTTCATCAGCACGATGGGATGAATCGGGAAAAGGCGGCCGGGCGGATGCCCTGATAATTTCAGGATCAAATTCAAGGCCGGGCTCGTCATCCAGGCCACTGAGCCAGTCAGAGAGATCCTGGCCGCCCAGAGTTTGACTCTCAAATGAAGCCTCTGGCGGTGTGGCTTCCCCTTCAATGCCGCTTAGCCAACTGGGCAGGTCTGAAGATCGTGCGGCAGGTTTCTGCCCGGAAGCTTCCGTCTGCCCGGCAGAGGGTGCAGGTTGTTGGGCATCGCTTAACCACTCAGGAACAGTACCGCGCTGTGGATATTTCTCCTCCACAGGTTGCTCCTGTTGTTCCTTTTCACCAAGATCACGCAACCACATGCCCGTATCATCGGATGCAGCTGGCGGAGTGGCTGGGGTCTCAAATTCGGAAAAGGATTGCTCGCCGATATTTTGAGTGTTTTCAACCCAATCCGAATCCGGTTTGGCGGATTCTTCCACAGGGGCAGGCTGGGTCTCGCCAATGGCTTGCGCCTGCTGCACCCATTCCGGCGGCGTATCACTGCGCTTATTCGGATCGGTCACAAGTTCTTCGGGCTTGGCTCCGTGCTTCGCGGCAAGAGATTCAAGCCACGCCACCGCATCATCCTGCTCCTGTGCAGAGGAACCGAGATTCTGAAGATTCGGTTGAGCAGGGGCTTGTCCACCACCATTCTGCGTTTGCACCAGCTCTTCTGGCGCGCTCTCGTTGCGGTTGGTTGGGTCAGTGAGAAGCTCTTCGGGATCAACCCCGTGCTTTTCAGCAAGGGATTCAAGCCATGTCACTACATCTTCCTGTTCCTGCGCAGGCGCACCGAAACTTTCCACAATTGGAGAAGGTTCGCTTTTCGGTTCGGCGTCGCTTAACCAATCGGGCACCTCGGCGGGTTGGGCTTGTCCATCAGATGACTTTGAGCCGCCAAGCCCACGTAGCCACGCAGGAGCATCGCCTGCGGGGGGAGAGCTTTCTTGTGGAGTTTCAGAGAACGCAGCAGCGCCAAGCCCGCTTAACCAATCGGGGGCATCGCTTGCGGGGGCAGAGCCTTCCTGCGGAGATTCAGAGAATACAGCACCGCCAAGCCCGCTTAGCCAATCGGGGGCATCACCTGTTGGTGTTGATCCTTCCTCCGGCGGGGATTCAGAGAATACAGCACCGCCGAGTCCCTCCAACCAATCCGGAGTTTCAGTAGATTGAAGCATGTCCACGGCAGGTTCCTCAGGACGGTCAGGAGTAGCGGAAACAGGGGATTGCCCTTTGAGCCAGTTTGGCAGGTCTGCAGGAACAAGCTTCCCGGCAGGTTCTTCATCAAAAATAGAGGTGGCTTGTTCAGGGGTATTGGATTCGCCCCAGCCTGCGGCGCGGAGAAAATCCGGGATTTCGCCGCCTGCCTCGGATGCGGAACCGGGTTCGGGCGCGGCTTGCGGCGTTTCATCCTTGGAACCGCCGGCCTTGAGCCAGTCAGGCTGTTCGTCCAGGGATGCGGCGCCAAGCGCAGGTGCTGACGCGCCAAGTTCAATGCCGAGCGAGGAACCCCATTCCTGCGCCATCGACACTTCACTGCCGCTATATTCAAGCCTGTCCAAATTTATGGAAGCATCGGAGACTTCATTGATTTGGAAGATCGAGCCTTTTGTAAAATTGGCATACGGATCCAACTCACCGACACGCATTCGATAGACCTGCATGCTTTCCGACTTGTCCGAAGTGGTTGAAAGCAAATCCGCCATGATGCGGTTGGCATCGAAGCAGTACGGATAGCGACCCAGCAATTGATTGCAGATATCAGAGGCATCCGATTTTTGCCCGCTCTTGAAATGGGAATACGCCAGTAAAACCTGCATGTCCGAGCGCTGTGGATCCTGGGAAAGGACCTGGCGGATCTCTGCAACAGCCTGCGGATACAACTCGCCCTGCACATACATGTGCGCCAGCGCGCCGCGGGTCATGCGGATCTTGGGCGGCTCCATCCCGTCGCGCCTGCCATACAACCTTTGCAGTTCGCCTTGAATGGCGGCATTGGACGGCTGGGCTTCAAATGCGCGTTCCATGTGCCAGATGGCGTCATCCAGTTTGTTTTCTTCATCGCGGATAATGCTCAAGCCGACGTGCGCCACAAAATCATTGGGAACCGCCATAAGCACACGTCCAAAAATATCCACTGCTTCGTTATACCGCTTGGACTCAAGATACGATTTTCCAAGCAGGCGATAGGTTTCAAGATGTTTCGGGAAGGTTTGCAGGATATGGCAGCAATGGGCAATTGCCTCATCCGTATGTCCCTGTTCGATGAGGCGTTCGATTTCGCGGTTGTAAATTCTCAATGAGACTTTTGCCATTACCGTTTTCCTGTGTTAAGTATGCCCGATTCTTAAGAAATTCGCAAGACTACACGCTATTTTACTCGTAAAACAGCGGTAATGGCAGCACAATTTCATTACTAAACTGATGTGCGGAATGCACCGCCAGGCGCGCCTCCGCCAGTTTTGCCTCCTCATTTGCGTGGATCTCAAACAACGGCTGGCCTTCCTCAACCCTGTCCCCCACTTTTTTGTGGATGACGAACCCGACGGCATGATCCACAGAGTCGCCTTTTCTTGCCCGGCCGGCCCCCAACAGGACCGCGGCTTCGCCCACGCTTCTCGCATGGACTTGGGAGATGAATCCGCCGCGAGGGGCATTCACCACTTCCACATATTTTGCACGTTCGAATTTCGAGAGGTCATCCACATACGAAACATCGCCGCCCTGCGCCGCCACCAGCACACGGAATTTCTCCAGCGCACTGCCATCCGTAATGGATTTTTCAGCCAGGGCACGCGCTTCCTCCAAATCCTGCGCACGTTTCCCCAGCAGAAGCACGTGTGCGGCCACATGCAGGCAATGCTCGCGGAAATCGGCGGGGCCGCCTCCGCGCAACATGTCGATGGCTTCGATAACTTCGAGCGCGTTTCCGACTGCATTGCCAAGCGGCTGGTTCATATCAGAGAGCAGCGCAACGGTTTTACGTCCCGCCAAACGGCCGATATCCACCATTAATTCGGCAAGTTCGCGGGCTTCATTCAGGGTCTCCATAAACGCACCCAAACCCGTTTTTACATCCAGGACAATGGCTTGCGCGCCCGCCGCGATCTTCTTGCACATGATGGACGAGGCGATCAATGGGGTCGAGGGCACCGTTCCGGTGACATCGCGCAGGGCATACATTTTTCCGTCCGCAGGCGCGAGGTCCAGGGATTGACCCGTGAGGACAATGCCCTTTTCCTTTAACTGTTTTTTAAATTCATCCGTGGTCAGATCCACACGATAGCCGGGGATGGATTCCAATTTATCGAGCGTGCCGCCGCTGAAGCCAAGGCCGCGCCCGGACATTTTGCCAACAGGCAGACCGCAGGCCGCCACCATCGGCATGACTGAGACGCTGGTCTTGTCGCCCACGCCGCCGGAGGAGTGCTTATCCACGGCAATATCCACCACTTCAGACAGATCCAGCACCTGCCCGGAGCGGGCCATCGCAAGGGTAAGGTCGGCTGTTTCAAAGGGCGTCATGCCGTTAAGCATGACCGCCATCGCAAACGCGGAGGCCTGGTAATCTGGAATATCCCCGTTCGTAAAACCGCGTACAAAGAATTCTATTTCCTCGGCTGTCAACTGTTCTTTGTCGCGTTTTTTGATGATGATGTCCACCGCGCGCATATAGGTCTGCTCCTTGTGAAATCCTGCGCAGATATTTTATCGCATTTTGTCAGACAAAAAATAACAGGTCACACCTCTGGCGCGACCTGTTATTTTGTCAACTCCTGCCCTTCTTTTGTATCCTTCACCTGCCAGCCGAGCGCGGAGATCGCATCGCGCAAACGGTCTGATTCGGCAAAATTCCTATCCGCACGGACTTGTTTGCGCTGCTCGAGCAGGGACAAGACCTCATCCGGCGGAAATTCATCATTCGGCCTGCCTGCATCGAGAACCATTTCCCACACGTGCGGCCGGATTCCTTTTTCAATCGGCTCGGGCGGGGTGCAGGTGCCAAGCTCACTTAATGAAAAACTTGCACCAGAGGGATGAATTTCCGAGGAGCCGCTTTTCAAAACAGAGACCGAGCTGACGCCATGTACATCACAAACGCCTTTTTCACAATCCATGATGATGCCGGAGTGTTCATCCAGCCCTACGACGATATTTTCCGGCGGAGTGAGCTTGCGCCACTGCTCAAATCGTTCCATGCCCATGAAACAGCGGCTGGTGTCCAGATCCACACCGCCTTCGGCATTATTCCAGTGCGGAATGAACGAGAGGTGCATTCCGAAATCGGAAAAGAGGTCCAATCCATTCTTAACATGGACATCCTCACCCACCTTGTAGATTTCATACACTGGCAGAATCCATTTTCCAATCGAAATGGTTGCAGCAGAGGAGAATACCAGTGTTGCACCAAGCCTGTGGCGGGCACGGACAATATCCCAAGCGAGCGTGTCTTGCAGTTGGCGAACCAGATAACTGGGGCTGCCCGGCCCCATAAAGATCAGGTTGGCCTGCAACAGTGGTTTTAAGATTTCTGGATCATCGGGGCTGAATTCCGTCCCCTGTCTGCGGGCCGGAATGAGGTCGATGGCTGGCTTGTAATTTTGCAGTCGGGTCTTGAGGAACTCGCCCACCCGCCCCGCAACGAGGGAGGCGTTTAACTCAAAGCCTGCCGGCGTTTCCAGTATGGCAATCCGCAGCGGGGCGGGAATGAGGCGCGCAAGGGCCTCGAAGATACGCCCCCCTGCCAGGGAGGTCTCTCCGGAGCCGAGAAAGGCGATTTTTCCAAGGGTCATGCTACTTGGATGATGCGTTCAGTTGGTCTATTACGCTGAGAAAAGTTTCGTTATCGGGGATGTCGGACATGGACGCACCGTAATGCACATAACGGATGCGTCCGCCCGTATCGACGATGCAGTTGAGAGGCATGCGGCCAAGTTTGAAGATATTGACTTCCTGGCGATATTGTTTTGCAACGCTATGGTCGGGATCAGGCAGGCCGACGTAGGGAATGTTTTCCTGCGCCCAATATTTTTTGAACGAATCCATGTCATTGGGACCCACCGCGAGGATCTCCGCGCCGCGTAAAGTGAATTCCACATAGGCATCGCGCATGCGCGCCAACTGCGCGCGGCAGTGCGGTCATCGAAAGCCGCGTAAAAAGGCAAGGGCAATCGTTTTATTTCCGCGAAAACTGGAAAGGCGGATACGGTCACCGCGAATATCCTCAAGTTCGAAATCGGGGGCGGGTTCGCCGGGTGTGATCAAATCTGGTTTCATCGGTTTTCCAAAAATTTACCTGCCGCCTGCATAAATTCAACGGGACACTCCTCCTGCGGCACATGCCCGCAGTGGGGGATCAAGGTCAACTGCGCGCCGGGGATTTCGTCCGCAATGGATTCAAAATACCACGAACGGATCAGCCGGTCCTCCCGCCCGGCGATGATGAAGACCGGTACGGCCAGGTTCGGCAGCAACGGACGCAGTTCGGGATAGGCGGGCGCGAAGGTTAACTCATACAAGGCGCGGTCCCAATTTTGGATTCGGAGAAGTTTCAAATACTCCTGCCGGATCTCATCGGTCAATTCGGTTTGATCATACCACTCACGCTCGATGGTACGGGGAAGCCTTTCCTGATAATCGCGCATCATCAGCGGGCCGATATGCCGCATTTGCGGAGTCCACATCACGGGCAACGCCCAGGCGGGGAATTGCGGGCCGCGTCCGCCGCCGACGCCGGGATCAACCAGGAGGAGGGCTTCGATCCGCTCTGGATATTCCAAGGCGAACGCCACAGCCAGACCGCCGCCGGCTGAGTTGCCGACCAGAACCGCTTTTTCCACCTCGAACTCGACCATCAAACCGCGCAGGAGTTCAATGTTTGCTTTCATGCCGTAGGGATTTTCCCCCCAATCGTCAGGCATGGGACGCTCCGTCAGCCCAAAGGCGGGGCGGTCATAGGCAATGACACGCCCCATTTGCGCAAAATCATCCATCACCTCGCGCCACGAGAACGTGCTTCCGCCAAAGGGATGCAACAGGATGAACGTCCGCTCACCCCGCCCCGCATCTTTATAGTGGATGTCCACGCCGTTGATCTCTATAAATTTACTGTCGGCCTCCATGAAAGCTTGCTCGGAAACCAAATCATCCAATGGCGGGACGGGAACCGCAAACGGTCCGAGCACCATTGTCACGCAGGCAAATATCAGGAAGACAAAAACGAATCTTTTCCAACGTTCCATGGGTCAACGCAATACTTCCATGAAGAATTCAGCTGTCGCAGCAGCGGCACGAGTCCACTGCTCATCGGGAGGAATTGCCGCTTCGTTGTCACCCGCTTGAAGTCCGTAGGAACCGAACTGCGAATGATTGCCGCCCTCGATGGCGACGAAGCGCGCATCCGCTGGAAGCAATGCCCGCGAGTCAGCGACCTTGTCCACAGTCGCAAGCCCATCGTCCGTGCCGTAGATCGAGAGGGCAGGCATTCCCATCACGATCAGGGAATCGTCTGCGGGATACGAGGCAAAAAAGACAACCCCATTGATGTCTGGATGAGTCGCGGCATACGACGAAGCCGCCACGCCGCCGAGCGAATGTCCACCGACGAACCAGTTTTGGATCTCAGGATACTCCGCCTGCACGCGCGCGGGTGCATTAATATCAAAGAAGGCCAGATTCAAAGGCGCAGGCACGAGCGCCACAAAATATCCCTGTCCCGCGATCAATTTCAACACAGGCGCATAAGCGCGATAATCCACGCGCCCGCCGGGATAAAAAACGAAGCCCGCTTCAGGGCGCGGATTTTCGGCGGGGAAGAAGATCACCCAACCGTTCTCCGGGCTGACGTAGACCTGCGAATCAGACTCCAGCGCTCGCAAGGCAATCTCCGAAGCGGGAGCCGCATCCGACGCCCAAAACACGAATATCGTTCCAAGGGTGAGCAGGGCAAGCACGGATGCCGCCGCTGCATATCTCCATATCGTTTTCAAGTTATTTCCTGTCTGCAAGGTCTTTTGCCTTTTCCCAGATCGCATCGAACATGTTCACCGTCAACTTTTTCGTGGATGTATTCTGCTGGCTTGGATGATACGAGCACAGCAGCCAAATACCCGTTTCCAATTGATATGCCGCGCCGTGAGAGAACGTCAAACCGCGCACCGCAACTATTTTGAGAACGCGGTCAAAGGCAATCTTACCCAGACACACGATCACCTTCGGCTGGATGAGCTGCATCTCGCGCTCCAAAAACGGCTGGCAATTATTCAACTCTTCGATGGATGGTTTGTTATCGGGCGGAGCGCAGCGACCCGAGGCGGTGATGTACATATCTTCCAGGATGAGACCGTCGCTTCGCGACTCCGCCGACGATTGGTTCGCGAACCCGGCACGGTACAAGGCTGGGAATAAAAAATCCCCCGAGGCATCGCCCGTGAATTGACGGCCGGTCCTATTCGAGCCGTGGGCGCCGGGCGCAAGTCCCACCACCAGTACGCGCGCCCGCGGATCGCCAAAGCCCGGCACAGGCTTGCCCCAATAGTCGTGATCCCTGTACGCCTTGCGCTTCACCTGCGCCACTTCCTCACGCCACGCAACAAGGCGCGGACATTTGCGGCATTGAATGATTTCGCTGTTTAATGGTTCGAGCTGGGATTGCTTCGTCACTTCGTTCCTCGCACATCGTCCCTGAATAGGGAACGACATTAAATTATTAACATCGCATCCCCAAACGAATAAAAGCGATAGCCTTTGTGAATCGCCTTCTCATACACGGACAGAATCCGCTCGCGTCCCGCAAACGCGCTGACCAGCATCAGCAGCGTGGACTTGGGCAGATGAAAGTTCGTGACCATCGCGTCCACGATCTTGAATTGATAGCCGGGCAGAATGAAGAGAGAAGTTGGACCAGAAAAAGCGGCGATTAGCGATTGGCGGTTATCTGTTGGTTCCTGAGCAGCGGATTCAAGTGTTCGGACACAGGTCGTGCCAACGGCGATCACACGCCCGCCCGATAGTCTGGTTTGATTAATAAAGTCAGCGGTTTCCTGCGGAAGTTCGCACCATTCGGTGTGGATTCTATGTTCTGCGGGGTTATCCTCGGTGACGGGAGCGAACGTATCCAAGCCAACATGCAAGGTGACATAGGCGATCTTCACGCCAAGCGTCTGGATCTCATCCAATAATTGAGACGTGAAATGCAGTCCCGCCGTGGGCGCCGCGGCGGAGCCTGATTCCTTTGCAAAGACGGTTTGATAGCGTTCGGGGTCGTTCAATGTTTCGTGAATGTACGGCGGCAGCGGGACATGCCCAATTTTTGGAAAATACGGCTCGATGGGCTCGGAAAATTTGATCAACCGCTCCGAGTCATTCAAAGTTTCGATAATCTCTGCTTCGACATCCGAGGTAGTGTCGTTCACTTCGATGAATATCCGTTTGCCTACGCGCAAGCCTTTGCCGCCCACCAGCGCTTCCCATGTCAACTCGTCGCGGCGGCGGAGCAGGAGAATCTCCACCTTGCCGCCCGTCTCTTTTTTGGCGAAGATGCGCGCAGGGATAACGCGCGTCTGGTTCAAGACCAGCAAATCCCCCACCCTGAGATAGGACTTGATGTCGCGGAAGGTTTTATGCTCCAATTCGCCTGTTGACCGATGAAGCACAAGCAGGCGCGATGAATCACGCGGCTCGAGGGGCGTTTGCGCAATGGAAGATTCAGGGAGATGATAGTCGAAGTCGGAGGTTTTCAATATTTATTTTTGCAGAAAGCGGGAAATGATATTGAATATAACGGTGAGAAGAACAGATACCAAGATCGAACTTGTGATCGGAAAATAGAACGTCCCATTCTCCCCTTCGATGCGGATGTCACCGGGCAGGCGTCCCAGCGGGATGCCGAACTTCGCGGCGAGATACACGCCTCCGCCGATGAGGAAGAGGGCGATTCCCCCGATCATGAGATAACGGGCGATGGTTTCCATGTCCTTGAGTTTCAACGTTTGAAGGTTTGCATGTTGGCGGGTTAACCTTCAAACGTCCCAACCTGCCAACGTTAGAACCTAGAGAAGCCTCGGCTGACCCTCCTCCGTATACTCGTATCCCAAATGCTCATACGCAGATTTGGTCGCCACGCGTCCCTGCGGGGTTCTGTCGAGAAAACCAAGTTGCAGCAGGTACGGCTCGACCACGTCCATGATCGTATCCTGCTCCTCGCTGATCGACGCGGCGATGGTGTTCAAGCCGACGGGTCCGCCGTTGTATTTTTCGATGATGGTCTTGAGGACGCGGCGATCGACATCATCCAAGCCGAGCGGATCGACCTGCAGCAGGTCCAAGGCCTCTTTCGCCACCCTTTGGTTGATCAACCCATCCGCACGTACCTGGGCATAGTCCCGAACACGGCGCAGGAGACGCAGGGCGATACGCGGAGTCCCACGCGCGCGGTGTGCCATCTCTTCGATGCCTGATTCGTCCGCGCCGACCTTCAACATCCCTGCGGCGCGGCGTACGATCTTGCGCATCGCTTCGATATCGTAATAGTCCAGGCGGTAGACCGCGCCGAACCGCGCCCGCAGAGGCGCGGTGACAAGCGCAAGCCGGGTGGTGGCTCCGACCACAGTAAACCGAGGCAGTTTCAGGCGGATGGAACGAGCCGAGGGTCCCTTGCCGATGACGATGTCCAGCGAGAAATCCTCCATGGCGGGGTACAACACTTCTTCAACGGCGCGTCCGAGGCGATGGATTTCGTCAATGAAGATGACATCCCCCGCACGGAGGTTGGTGAGGATGGCGGCCAGGTCGCCGGCGCGCTCGATGGCGGGACCCGCCGTCACTTTGACGTTGACTCCCATTTCGTTGCCGAGCACATGTGCAAGCGTAGTCTTGCCCAGGCCAGGCGGGCCGTAAAAAAGGACGTGGTCCAAGGCCTCCCCGCGGTGCTTGGCCGCATCAATCAAAATGGACAGGTTTTCCTTGACCTGATCCTGCCCGATGATATCCGCCAGTCTCTGCGGACGCAGGGCATGATCCACGCGGTCATCGGGTTTGGATTCGGGGTCAAGAGCTCGGGATGATTTTGCCATGAAGGCGATTATACCCGTTCGGGTACATTACCCGCTGCGGGCACACTCCCCTACAGGCAGGATATGCCGATAAACCGCCGGGCAGCTTTCCGCGAAGAGGGAGGCGATTAAAAACCAGCAGGGATGACTCAAAAATCAGTCATCCCTGCAAAACGGTTTGCTCTTCGGCAGTCTGGCAGTCATGACCACAAAAAAATAATGTGTGATTGTAGACCCATGACTTTGCGTCATCAGGTTTCCCTGAGTTTGCGTTTCGGCAGCCGGCCGGTCATGACCAGAATTAACTGGTTGTAGACGCTCTGACTTTGCGCCGCCGCCTTTCGACGGTTTTGCTTTTGTCGGCAACCCTGGTAATCGTGGCTCAGTTCAGCGTTAGATTCAGGGCTTTGCGCAACCGGGGTTTCCCCGGTTTTGCCCTTTATCGGAGCAACCCCATTATTGCATTTTTTCGCCTTGATTTCAATCACTCAATTGTTCTAAAAATACGGTTTCAACCGTCATGCCCCAGCGCATGCGCGGATCCGTGCCGTTCACACGGACGGTGACGGCATAGATGACATCGCCGCCCTGCTGCGTGTATACGTTGCTGATCTCCGTGACAACGCCGCCCAGCTCAAGGCCGGGCAGGGCATCCGGCAGGATGTTCACCGGCTGACCGACGTTCAATTGCACAATTTCGAGCTCGGTCACGTCGGTTGTTTTCACGACCCATTCGCTGAAATCCGCCAGGCTCACGACGCGCGTCTCGGCGCCAACCTGCTCCCCCGCTTTCACATTCACTCCAGCCACCACGCCATCAAACGGCGCAGCGAGCACATAATTGGCAAGCGCATCCTGGGCTGCATCGAGCTGCGCCTTTGCCAGCATTAATTGGTCGGCATTGGGTCCATCCAGGCTGATCTCATACTGATATTTCGCCTCCGCCTCGGCGGCAAGCGCCAACTCATATTCAGCCCTGACGGTGTCGCGTTTGCGGGTCTCCTCCTCCAGACTGCGCATCGCGCTGTTCAGATCCTTTTGCGCGTTTTCGAGGTCGTCTTCCGCTGCCTTGCGGCGGAAGTTGTCCTCGTCGAGGTCCTTGTATTTGTCGAAGTCATCCTGCGCGTCGTTCAGGTCTTCCCGTCTGTCTTCCACATCCGCCTCAAGATCTTCGATGCGGTCGTCGATGGCATCCACGTTCAGATCGTCCCATGTTCGCTCAGCCTGCGCGCGGATGATCTGCGCATCCATAAAGGATTGCAAAAGTCTGGCACGCTCCCCGCTCTCATTGCGCAGCAGGAGATCGTAGGCGTTTTGCGCGATGATGACCTGCGCCTCCGCCCCGCCCGCATTTGCGAGGCGGACCAATACATCTCCCCGTTTGACGGCATCCCCCGCCTTCACCAGCACCGCCTCCACCACCCCGCGCGCCTGAAAGGACAGGTGCGTGGATCGAACCGGTTCCAACCGTCCCTCTGCAACCACATCATTCGATGAGACGGCCTGCGCGGGCGCAGACGGCGCCGGAGTTGCCTGAACCCCGCAGGCCGCAAGGAACAAGGCCGTGATTGCAAGCAATGTCATGATATACAAAATTCTTTTCTTCATGTTTTCCTTCTTTTATTCATACGCCAGAACTTCGCGGATGGTCAACCTCGCGGCGTTGCGCGCGGGCAAAATGGACGCAACCACCGAGAGCAATAACACCAAGCCGAACCAAATCGCATAGCCCATAAAGGTAAAGACCACCTCAATAGGCGTCTCGAAGACCGCCAAACTTACGATGGTCGAAAGTAAATAAGTGAATGGGATCGACAGGATGATCGCCAGCACAAAGGATATCGCGCCGATCACGAATCCCTCCGCGATGACCGTGCGCATGACCGCGCGGTCGTCTGCGCCGATGGCGCGGGTGATGCCGATCTCGCGTGTCCGCTCGAGGACATTCATCCCCATCGTACCCGTCAGACCCATGGCGCCGACGATGGCGGTCAGAATTGCCATGATGAGCAGGAACACGACGAGGGTATCCAGGCTTTCCACGGCGGTATCCAGCGAGGCGCGTCCCGCCTCCGCCACGCGCACCTTGAATCCATGCGCACGGAAGAACGTATCCAGCTCCTCCGCCTTCGCATCCTGATAGGATCTTTCATGGTGCTGCGTGGTCAACCGAAATGAATACGAACGGTTCGCAAGGTTGTTCATCTGCGAAATATATTCATAGGGCGCATACGCCAGCACACCCTCGCGGTCCACAAACTTGAAAATGCCGATCACCTCCCAGCTTTCCTCGCGGCCGTTGATCTTCAAGCCCACATGATCACCGGGCTTGATGTTTGGGAAGTAGCCAAGTGCAGCCTCACTCAACGCCAGTTGGCGCACATCTCCGGCATGGATCCAGCGTCCCTGCACCAGCAGCGGTTCGATCAGGAGGCTGTCCGCAGGCGGGCCAAAGATATTGATGTTTTCCAAAACATCGCCATTCCCATCCAGCAGCTCACCGCTTACAAATTGCCAGCCTTCCACGCCCACAACCCCCTCCACCTGCAGCGCGGTTTGCTCCACCTCACGCAAACGATATGGCTGGTCAAAGTCAAGGGAAACATCGGCGGCAAAATATTTCCCGATCGAGCCGATGTAATCATGCAGCGTCGTGCGGACATTGAACACTGCAATAAAGATCGCGCCGCCCATCGTCAGCGTAAAAAGGGTCAACACCAGGCGTCCGCGGCGGCGGAAGGTGTTTCTTAACGAGATAATGAACGGACGCGGGACGTGGATCCCGCGGGATGCAAATATCCTCGTCAAGCGCACCAGCATCCAGTCAAACCATGAAACGCGCGTGTGTGGCTGCCCTTGAGGCCGGCTCTCGTCGCCGGTCAAATCCCCGCTGAGCGCGCGCAGGACCGTGATCCGCGAGCCGTTGATGACCGGCGCAAGCCCCGCCACAAGCGGGACCAGCAGGCCCACCGCGATCTGAATCAATAGAGCCACCGGCACAATGCGATAGCCGAGAATATTGAAATTCAACTCGCTTGCAATGAATACAGCCAAACCATATGCGCCCTGCCCGCCCAGCGGGACGGCAATTAGCAGCGCCAGCACTGCAAAGGACATGATCAACGCCAGATACATCATGAAGACCTGCCGCCTGCGCCCGCCCACCAGTTTGATCACGCCGATGTGACGCAAATGCTGGGTTAATAACGCGCTCAAGGTATTCGCGATCAACGAGCTGGAAAGGAATACGATCAGGATGCCCAACGCCATCAAGATGCCGAGAATGGCATTCACCGTGCTTCCCAGCGGATGATTGGATGTCTCGGAAAAGCGCGTGCGGATGACCCGCGTGCCGTTCTTTTCGAGTTTATCCTTTATCTGTGCGCCCATCTCGCGGATGTGATGGATGTCATCGCCGCCTGTTGCCGTGGTGATATAGGCGCGGTTGTATAACTCCGGCTGGCGGAGATACGGCACGGTATTCAGGGTGATATAGCCGTGCGGAGACGCCAAAAAATCGCCCGCGCCCATGGCGGTATCCTGCACGAAACCGGCAACGGGCATGGTCTTGGTTGACCCATCCTGCAGTTGGAATTCAAGCGTATCGCCCACGGCCACGTCAAGGTTCTTGAGCACATCACGCTCGAGCACGACTTCACGCTTGCGAGGCACCGCCTGGCCTTGAAGCGGCATGAGCAGGTTAATCGAATTGGCTTCGAAATCCTCGAAAGCCACCAAATCCAGCGTCGACCATTTCTCCGTGCCGGCCACGCGCACACGGATGTTGAACACGCGGCGGGCCTCCGCATCGCCCACGGCGCGCATATTCCTGATCGAAGCCAGCACATCGTCGTTGAAGTTCACCGTGCGAAGTTCAACATTGGCGGGATTGTTCATCGCGTAGGAAACGCTCATGTCATTGGAAATGATCGCGTATGCGCCGGAGATCACGCCAATCGAAAATACACCCACCGCAATTGAAAACACCACCAGCAGGGTGCGCGCCTTGCTGTCCCATAAATCGTGGAACACCTTACGCCATCTGGGTCTCATAAACCACTTTCATGCCGTGATGACTTCAACAGCTCACTCACTTCATCTGTGGAATACGGTTTTACCGTCACATCCCTGATGCCCTCGCGCAGAAAGTGCGTCACGCGCTCAGGGTTGATTGCCGAGGTGAGGATGACGGTCTTCGAGGCGAGTCCCGCCTTTGAAAGCGCAGACAGGACATCGGTCAGGGGCCGGGAGGCGAGGTTCTCGTCCACAAGGATCAGGTCGGCGGAGGGAAGTTTTTTCAGGTCCACCGTCTGCGTTAATTTGATTTTCGAATCCTTAAGTAATTCGGCAAAGAGTCTTGACCAATCATCGTTATCATCGATCAATAGGATATTTTTCACACTTCGCGCCTGGACCTGGCTGTTGTTCACAATTCCGCGCGGCATAAACATGGCAACGGTCGTTCCCCTGTCCCGCTCACTGACCAGCGCAATTCTTCCCTGCGATTGCGAGATGACATGCAGGGATGCAGGCAGGCCCAGCCCATGGTGCGAGACGCCGCGTGTAGTGAAGAAGGGCGACCAGGCCTTGCGCATGGTTTCCTCATCCATGCCTGCGCCGTCATCTTCGATGATAATCTCCAGCATGCCGCGTTCTTCTGTGGGACGTACACTCACCGCTACCGATTTTGCGCCCGCTTCAACAGCGTTTTGAAAAATGTTGCCAAGTGCGCGCGTGAGCTGCGTACTGTCTGCAATGACATAGGTTGCCGCGGGATCTATGGCGACCTTCAACAAGTTATCAGGAACATCCCTCTGCCGGGCGGCCGTTTGAAGCACATCCGCAAAAAGGACGGGACGCGGTTTCATTTCGCGCACTGCGCCGATCAACTGTTCCTTCACTTGAATGATCTGTGCCGCGCTTTCGGAGATCATATCGAGGTCCTCCTTCAAGGACTCAATGTCCACGTCTCCATCTGCGATCTCCTCGCGCAGGCGCGCAATGGTCAGCGAAATTGGAAGCGTTTTGTTGCCGATCCAGTGAATGGCTTCGGTGGATGCGGCGGTCAACGCTTCATAGACCTTGTTGCGCAGGATTTCATTGTGCGCATCCTTAAGTTCCTCGATCAAGCGCGCGTTGTGGATTGCAACAGCAAGATGCTCCGCCATGGTCAGCAGGGTGGTGATGTCATCCTCGCTGAATGCGCGTTCCTCGGAACTTTGAACGGTGACGGCACCCAATGCCTTGCCGCCATATACAAGGGGCAGAGCCATTTCGGAGCGGGTATGAGGCAGATGTGGATTTTTGAAATGCACACGCTCCTCGCCCACGTCCAGTGCAATGCGCGCCTCCCCCATCGCAATACACGCACCGATCATGGAATCCGTGCCGATTTTCAGTTTGTGTCCCTCCGCCAGCATGGCTTTGCCGGCCTTGCCATACCCGGCACGCAGGACGGCATATTCACCCGCCTCCTCCAAAAGAAAAACGCCTGCGTAATACAAGCCGTACGATTCGCAGATAATATTTACGGTTTGCGGGAGGAGTTGTTCAAGATCAAGAATGGAGGTGACCTCCCTGCCCACGCGGTTTGCGGCTTTCAACAAACGCGAACGGCGTTCCGCCTGGCGGTGAAGATTGGCGTTTTGAATGGCCACGGCAAGCTGGTCTGCCATCGTTTGCAGGGCGGCGATGTCTTCATCATGGAAGGCGGCTTCCTCCGTGGATTGGACCGTCAAGGCGCCGATGACCTCATCGCCCACGATCAATGGAAGCGCCATCTCGGAACGGGTCTTGGGGAGGTGGGGGTTTTCAAAGAAAACCGCCTCCGTCCCGACATCCAGCGCAATGCGTCCCTGACGGTTCGCGATGCATGCGCCGATCATCGAGTTCCCGCCCACGGCAAGCCTGTGATCCTCGTTGATCATCGCGCGGCCCGCCTCGCCGCGTCCAGCTCTCAGCACAGCATATTCCTTCCTGTCATCGAGCAGGAAGACGCCGGCATAATAGAAACCGAATTCATCGCAAATGATGTTCACCGTGCGTTGAAACAATTCATATGGATCCAGTATGGTGGTGATGTTCCTGGCGGCGCGCGCCGCAGCTTTCAATAATGTGGCATGTCGTTGGAGATCGCTTGTCATAAGTTCCTCTTTTGTCTGTTCAAACCTTAAGGGTTTGTTCATCCCAATATCTTGCGGATCAACCCCACCAGTCCCTGCTCGCGCCCTTTGACAAAGAACGCGCTTGCGCCGTGCGAGACGGCATCCTTTGCGCGGCTGACTTCATCATAGGCGGTCAGGATCACCACGGGCAGGTCGGCCTTTTCCTTTTTTAGATCGTCCAGCAAATCGAAGCCTGCATCCGTTTTGGGTGTGCCATCAAAACCCGGCATGTTCAGATCCAGCACGGCAATATGGATTTCCCCTGCATTTTGCATGAATACCTCACTCCCGCTTTTGCAATCGGATGCAGTCAACACCTCAAAACCCGCCCGCAAAAGGGTCTTCTCAAGGCTGCGCTGGATCAACTTCTCATCATCCACTAAAAGAACCGTTGTCATGCTTCCTCCATTGTTTCTTATTTCTCCGCGGGCAGGCGCACAAAGAAAGATGCGCCCTTGCCCGCTTCACTTTCCAGCCAGATCCTGCCACCGTGCTGATTCACGATCTGCATCACAGCGGAAAGCCCCAACCCCGTGCCGCCCGTACCGCCCCTGGTGGTGAAGAATGAAACCCAGATTTTTTCCTGAATCTCCCGCGGGATGCCGGGCCCGTTATCCTTTATCGTCACCAAGACAAAACTCGGGTCAGCATCCCGACGCCCCTTCACGAGAATTTTCGGATCAGGCGTTTTTGCATTGGTTAACGCCTCCCACGCATTTTTGATCAGGTTATTGAATACCTGGTCCATCTGCCGAACATCCACATTCACCCGCAGCATATCCTGCGGCCAGTCCATCTCGATCACACCGTCCGGCAGGCCCATGTTTGCAACCGTATCCGCAATCATCGCGCTCAACGACACTTTCGCGTCATGACGCTGGCGCGCAGGTCCGATCAATCCCTCTTTGATGTCCAAGATCGTCATGGCGCTGTTCTCCGCAATATCCAGATCCTCCATCAACGATTCGACACTGACCAGCGCCTGCAACCGGTTCGCCTTCATGACGGACATTTCCGCAAGCATATTTTTCAGGTCGATTCCCAGTGCCTGCGCCTCCCCGCGGACCGTCTGAACTGCCGCACGCAACGATTTATTTTCCAACACTGATTCATCCATGTGTGCCACCAGCGCAAGCAGATAGTGCAGATCCTCGCGCACACGTTTTATGCTGCCCGGGATTGGCGCGGCTTTATTCCCCACCCAGTGGATGGCTTCGCCCGTGGCAGTGGCTATGGCTTCAAATGTCTTGGTGCGCAGGATCTCCGCATTGGCTTCCTCAAGTTTGTGCATCAACTGCGCATTGTTGATGGCAATCACGACCTGCTCGGCCATGGCTTGCAGGGAGGTGATGTCGTCCTCCGAAAAGGCATTCAACTGGCTGCTTTGCACGGTCAATGCGCCGAGCGGGACCGAATCCACGATCAGTGGCAGCGCCATCTCCGAGCGGGTATTCGGTAGGAGCGGATTCTTGAAGCGCGAATCCTCGCCTTCCACGTCCAGGGCAATTTGCGGCAGTTGACTCAGAATCGCCCTGCCGATCATCGACTGGTCATCCACCGGCAGACGATATTTCATCGCCAGCATCCTGCGCCCCGCCTCGGCATACCCCGCGCGCAACTCCGCCCAGCTCCCATCGCCGGAAACAAGGAAGATGCCAGAGTAATAAAAATTGAACTCGCTGCAAATGATGTTGACGGTGTGTTTGAGCAGTTCATTCAAATCCAAAATGGAGGTCACCATCTGCCCGACGCGTGCTGCGGTTTCCAGCAGGCGGTGCCTGCGTTCGAGCATGGAGACCATGCGCTCGTTCTGCTGGAGCAGATATTTGTTCTTTTCCAGCGCGCTGCCCAACAGGCGGATGGTGTCCTCGAGGCGTTCCACCAATTCCTGCTGGTATGCCTGAAGATGCATCTCGGCATGGTCCAGGTGTTCAACCCTGCCATGCAGGTATTCGTTCACCAAACCTTCAAAGCCAGCGTCGATCGGTTTTGAAATAAATCCAACCGCCCCTGCCGCGAGCGCGCGTTCCCGCGCACCGTTGGAAGTATCTGCGGAAAGGATGACAATCGGCGTGTTCGGGAGCATCTTCTTCAAGCGGGTTGCGGCTTCACTACCCGTCATGTGCGGGAGGTTTTGATCGATCAATACCAGGCTGGGGTTTGTTTCCTCCGCCAGCTGCAACCCGTCCAGCGGATTGGATGCCTCCAGCACCACATATTTATCCGCAAGCAAACGGCGCACAAGTGCGCGCGATTCGTCACTGTCTTCTATATATAATATGTGCGGGGTCGTTCGCAGACCTGGTGCGGACATGGCTACCTGCTCCGATGGTCCGCGACCCTGTGCTCGTTGAGACGCTTCTGCACGATCCTTGCCAGCGCCTCGGCCGTGATGGGCGATGCATTCATCACGCGGACAAAATCCGCGCGCGGCAAAGCCAGCACCTCCACAGACTCCCCGCCCGCCCGAACATTCGCAATGGACTTGCCGCCGCGCAATAATTCCATTTCACCGAAAAACTCACCCCCGCCCAGCCGTGAAATGACATATTCCTTTTTCTTCCTTTCCTGCAGGACAACCTCCACTTCGCCTTTGCGGATCATGAAGAAGTAATCCACGGGCTGATCACGCGAGATGATGGTCTCACGCGGCTGGTAGAGACGCCGCTCGACAAGCTTCGTAAACTCCAGCATGTGGCGGTGCCGCAACTGCGGCAGGGATTGGGAAATGGTCTCGTCGATCAATTCACCATCCGAGATGATGACATTGCGGTGTGTGCGTGAAGTGAGGGAGGGGTCGTGCGTGACCATGACGATCGTTTTTCCCTGCGCAACAAAATGTTCGAAAAGCCCAATGATGGTGTCTGCCGAACGGGTGTCCAGGTTGCCGGTCGGTTCATCCGCGATGAGCAGGGGCGGGTCACACGCCATGGCGCGCGCGATCGCCGCCAGCTGCTGCTGACCGGTGGAAACCAGCACGGGCAGTTTATCCGCAAAGTTCTCCAGACCCACCAGTGTCAACAGATCCATTGCGCGTTCGGGACGTTCATCGAAGTCATACATCTCCGCGTAATCCATCGGGAGCATGACGTTTTCGAGAAGGGTCAGCATCGGCAGTAACTGGAAGAATTGAAAGACGATCCCCAGATTCCGGCCGCGCCATTTCGAACGCTGGCTTTCATTGAAATCCATGTAAATATCCGTGCCGTTGACGACCACGCTGCCGGTACTGGGATGGTCAATGCCCGTGACCATGTTCAGCAGGGTGGATTTGCCGCTCCCCGATTTTCCGACAATGGAGACGAATTCGCCGCGCCGGATCGCCAGGTCCACGCCCTTGAGGACGGTGAATTCCCCCGCTGCGTTGGAGAAGGTCTTGGCGACGCCCTGCAAGTCGATGATGGCGTCCATGTTGGAGGCTGTTCCTCGGACGGGGTCAGCTGCCGGTTTGGCGCGAGGCGGTGTCCTGCGGCCAACGGGAGTGGCGGGGGGCGTTTTCATTTTCTGCGCCTCCGCACGGTCTTGTCAACTTTTGATTCAGCAGAGTCGATCCCGGTTACCATTTCACCGTCTGCGATCGTCAAACTGCGCGAGAAACGACCCGTAAGGCTCGAGTCATGCGTGACCATGATAATGGTCACGCCCTGGTCCGAAACAAGATGCTCGAAGACCTCGAAGATGTGATCGGCCGTGACGGAGTCGAGGCTGCCCGTAGGCTCGTCTGCAACAAGGATGGAGGGATCGTTGGCAAGCGCGCGCGCGATGGCAACCCGCTGCTGCTGGCCGCCCGAAATGAAGGCGGGCAGTTTGTCGGCATGTTCAGCAAGTTCCACCATTTCGAGCAATTCCATCGCGCGACCGCGCGACTCGCGCGGTTTGAAATTGTCGGCAAGATCCATGGGCAGCGTGATGTTCTCGACGAGCGTAAGCATGGGCAAAAGCTGAAAGGATTGATAGACGACCCCCATGTTGCGGCCGCGCCAGAGAGCGCGCTGGTCTTCGCTCATTTCATGCACGGAAATGGACCTGCCGCCGTCCATGACCATGACCTCGCCGCCGGTCAACTGGTCGACACCGTTGATCATGTTCAACAAGGTGGATTTCCCCGCACCGGATTTTCCGACAATGCCGACGAACTCGCCTGCATTAATCCGGATGTCAATATTCTTTAATGCGCTGAAATCCCCGGCGGCCGTGGAATATGTTTTCGATACATTTCTTAATTCAATCAGGCATGGTTCCATATCAGGTTGATTTTACCGCCATTGTGCAATTCGTTGCAAAAGGCGGGTTTGCAAACAGATTTCAATCGTTTTGCAGGCAACCGATCAATGCCTGCGCCTCCCCCCGCGGCTCCTGATTTGTGAGCGCCAGCACCGGCAGCCTCCCGGCCGAGTACACCTCGCGGACGTTTCCCGCCAGCCAATGCCCTGGGATGATCCCAACTGCATTCGATTCGGAATTCAGCACAGCGGACATTTCCTGCGGGTTGGCCGCCACCCGCGCAAAGGACGTGACGCTTCTGCCCTTCATCACGAGCTGATCAAAGGCAATCTGCACATCCGTCCCTGACGCATACACCCAGACCTGCACCGAATCATCCCCCCGCCCGGCGAATAGATCCTGCACCTCTTCCATGGATACATTCTGTATCGGGCTTTCACGATGCGTGGCAACAAGGATTTCCTCCTCGCCGATTTGATAGGCTGGAGCGGGCAGGGTCTGCGGCTCGCCGAGGCGCAACTGGATTTCCGCCGATTCGATGGTGACATCCAAGAGGATGCCCCGCGCATTCGCACAGGCAAAGAGTTTGCCCAGCCATGGCTGGGCGGAGGCGGTGGCGTGGACGGTCACAGGTTCCGTTTGCGTGGGCTGCGCAGGGGAGACGCACGAAAAAAGGAGGAAGGAGAAAAGCAGGAAGGACAGTCTGTTCACATCATCACCAATTCTTCACCAACGCTGCAAGAAGGTTCTTCCTATGTTCCAGGCTGTCTGCAAGGATGAATTCACGCTCCGAATGATAGCCTGCGCCGACCGCGCCGAGTCCGTCCAGCACAGGGATACCCAGCGGGGCGACGAAATTCGCATCCGACACACCGCCAGTGCCGCCCGCCGTGAGTTCCATGCCAATTTTCGCCGCAATGGATCTGGCTTTCTCGAAGGTCGCTTTCATGGTTTCGTCGAAGGGCATCGGGCCGCGGTTCAGCCTGCCGTCAACTTCGACGGTGGTGCCGTCCAGGATGGGTTTCAGGTTTTTCATCAAGCCTTCGATGCGCGCCCACTCTTTGGGCTGTAAAATGCGGACGTCCACTTCGATGTCCGCCTCATCCGGCACAACGTTCGAGACCGTCCCGCCATGGATCACACCCACGTTAAGCGTGGTGCCCTTCGAGTAATCGGTCATTTTTTGGATGGCAAGCACCTGATGCGCCATCTCTTCTATGGCGTTGCGCCCCTTTTCATGGTCGCCGCCTGCATGTGCGGCACGTCCCTTCACATTGACATGAAATCCACCGCCGCCCTTGCGCCAGGTCTTCAGGCCACCATCCGGCATGGCGGGTTCCATCACCAGGACGAGTTCCGCTTCCCTTGCGGTCTTCTCGATGGTCTCACGCGAAGTCGGACTGCCGATCTCTTCATCGGAGGTGCACAGCAGGATCACGGGGCGGGAAAGTCCCGTTTGGATGGCGTCTTCAATTGCCGCAAGTGCGAAGGCAATGCTGGCTTTCATATCCGAAACGCCCGGACCGAAGATCTTCCCCTCCGCTTCACGATAAGGCATGGACACCAGCGTGCCAAGCGGAAAGACCGTGTCCATATGACAGAGCAGGAGGATGGGCTTTTGCCCACTACCCCATTTGCAAAGAACATGATTCCCCGTGGTCTGATTCGGAATTACATCCACGTGCGCGCCGAGTTTTCCGGCTTCCTCCGCAACGATCGCGCCGACACGGTCCACAGCGGATTTATCATGGGAGGGGGATTCAGTTTCTACAAGAAGTTTGAGGAATGGTCGTAATTGCATGGATTCATCCGCCTATTTCAGAAAAAATACGATCGTTCCAAACAGCGCGCAATACAGGGCGAACCCATACAGCGAACGCCTGCTCAAATAGTTAATCAACCACCTGATCGCAAACCAGCCAACCAGCGCCGCGGAGACAAATCCCGCCGCCAGCAGTGGCAGGAATTCGCCGAAGTTCGGCATTTGCAGCACGTCCAGCATTTCATATGCGCCTGCGGCGAGCATGACCGGCACGGACATCAGGAACGCGAACCGCGCAGCGGCGGGACGGTCAAAGCCGCGGAACATGCCGCCTGCGATCGTGGAGCCGGAGCGGGATGCGCCGGGGAAGACCGCGATGATCTGGAACAAACCGACCACCAGCGCGTCCAGCCAGGTCATTGAATCAAGATTGCGATTTTTTTTCGTCAGCCACTCGGCAAGGGTCAGCAGTGCCGCCGCGGAAAGCAAGCGAATGGACGCCTGCAGCATGGGCTGACGGAACAACGCTTCGACGGCATCCCGCAGCAGATAACCTGCCAAAAGTGCGGGGATGGTGGCAAGGATGATGTAAAAACCAAGCCAAGTGTCAGGTGCGAGGTTCCAGGTGTCACGCGGTCTGGTCAATAGGATGGGCAGGGCTTGAAATGTAGATCTAAGGATTGAGAGCAGGTCATTCCAATAGAAGGCAAAAAGCGAAACCAGTGTGCCGAGTTGGACAATGACGAGGAAGGAGAACATCGCCCCATCTGCAGGTACTCCAAGCAGGTTCTGCGTGATGAGCAAATGCGCGGTGGATGAGACGGGGATGAATTCGGTCAGTCCTTGAATGATGCCGAGCAGGAAGGCGTGGAGGAGGGTCATAGTTGAATGGTTAATGGAGGATGGTTAATGGTTTTGGGCGTCTTCGTCTGGATCATCAAGAATATAAAGTTCAGGCTCTTCTCGAACAGTATAACCTGCCGGAAATTCTTTTTCTCCCTGTTTGGAGCGTTTGAGGTAGGCGATATAGTTATTGAGTTGTTTTCCAATTGACTCGGCGTAGATTGTCATTCTTTCATACATCTCCCTTGACACATAGCCCAGTTCATAAGCAAGCGAGATATGGCTCTGAATTTCGGTCAGGGACCCGCGGGCAATGTAACAAAAACGGACATTATCAAGATAATGGAAACGCCCATGCCCTTCGGCAATATTGGCGGGGATGCTTTGTGCAGCGCGTTTCAGTTGTTGAGTTAAATTCCATTTCTCGTCGGCTGGTAAATGTGGCACAACTTCCTTGTACACCGCCAGGGCAAAGTCTTTCGCCCTCGTCCACACTTCCAATTTATCCAGATTCATAACGGTCATTTCCGTTCTCCATTAACCATTATCCATGTTCCATCATCCATTAACCAATCGTTTTGCATTATTCGACCATTGCTTCAACAACTCAGGCACTTTCTCTTCAAAAGTTCCTTCAGTGATATACATCCTTATCTTCTCCATTAATCGTATCAATGCCCGCAAATTGTGGATGGACAACAAGGTACCCGCGAGCAATTCCTTTGCCACGATCAAATGGCGGATATATGCCCGCGTAAATGTTTTACAGGCGTAACAATCGCAGGTCTCATCAATCGGACGCTCGTCGCGGGCAAAGGAAGCATTCATCAGGTTGAGGCGTCCTTCGGGGGCAAACGCGGAGTGATGACGCGCCAGACGTGTCGGCAATACACAATCGAAAATATCAATACCGCGCAGGACGCCGTTGATCAAATCCTCGGGGGTGCCGACTCCCATCAGGTAGCGCGGTTTGTCTTCGGGCAACAGCGGCGTGACCACGTCGAGCGTCTCGTGCATCTCCTGCTTGGTCTCGCCCACGGAGAGACCGCCGATGGCGATGCCGGGCGTATCGAGGGAGGCGATAAATCGGGCAGAATCAGCCCGCAGGTCCGCTTGAACGCCGCCCTGCACGATCCCGAATAAAGCCTGGTCGCGCCGCGTCTGCGCCTTGAGCGAACGTTCCGCCCAGCGATGGGTCCGCTGCATGGCGACGGCGCTGTAGGCTTTGTCGGTCGGGTCGGAACATTCGTCGAAGGCCATGATGATGTCCGCGCCGAGGTTCTCCTGAATGGCGACGGCTTTTTCGGGCGTGAAGCGGTGCGTGGAACCGTCAATATGACTCTTGAAGGTCACGCCGTCGTCGTCGATCTTGCGCGTCTTCGCCAGGGAAAAAACCTGAAAGCCGCCCGAGTCGGTCAGCATGGGGTCCTGCCATTGCATGAACTTGTGCAGGCCGCCCATGTCACGCACGAGTTCGTCGCCGGGGCGCAGGTAGAGATGGTAGGTATTGCTCAGCACGAGCGTGGCGCTGATGTCTTTGAGATGTTCGGGCGTGAGCGTCTTGACCGTGGCCTGCGTGCCGACCGGCGCGAAGACCGGCGTGAGCAGTTCGCCGTGCGGGGTGCTGAAGACGCCCGTGCGGGCGCGCTTGTTTTTGGATGTGATCTGGAATTGGAACATTGGATAGGATTATACGATACTCGCCATTCGAACGCTTCCCGCCCCGCTTGAAATGGATTCCGCTTCGAGGGACATTCCCTCCCCGCTCAGTACTATTCGTTTTTCAGATGGCTTGGGGTGAAACCCATTGTGCGGGGGATTATACAGTACAAACACAATGATCGTCCGACCCATAATCAAGTAATTATATACATAGAACCAATTAGGCTATAATTACAATATTGTTTTAGTAAAGAATATTACATCAAGTAATCAAAAAGTTCATAGAGTGAGGTGCAAGATGAGACTTGAAAAAATTGAGTATTCACAATTTGATGGTCAACCAAAAGAATGGAAAGTTGATGAATGCAGCTTTGGTTTGACAAATTTAATTATTGGTAAAAATGCAACCGGAAAAACTCGGCTTTTAAACATAATAAGAGGTCTTGCATCCAACATTGCCGAGGGTGGGAAGTTACGTTTCGGGGAGGGAAATTATCGAGCGGAGTTTAGTATTGCAGGAAAGTCATATGTATACTTTTTGAAGTACCATCAGAGAGTCGTGGAATCTGAAAAGCTAATCATTGATAAAGAACTATATTTAACCCGAGATGCAAAAGGGGAAGGGAAATTAAAAGCAGAAAAAGTAGGGGATGATATTGATTTCAAAATTGACAGTGACCAAATTGCCGTAGCGACAAAGAGAGATTCTATCCAACATTCATATCTTGATGATTTACATACTTGGGCAAAAAGTGTTGCCCGATATGATTTTGGTGGTGGGTTAGGAAAAGACCAAATATTACTGAGGCTGGGCGGGGAGGCTAGATCTGATAATGACATAAGAATAGATATTAGAAAAACCGATCAAGTGGTTAGAATTTTTATTCAAGCACTAGAGGAACTTAAAGATAGTTTTTCTCAATCCATACTTGAGGATATGAAGTACTTGGGTTACGAAATTGAAGCTGTAGGCGTTGATGCTCTTGAGGGCATCTCTATCGATTCTCCGTTACCAATATCAGTTTCTGCGCCACCAATTGGTTTATATTTAAAAGAAAGCGATTTGCCAATTGCTACCGGACAACATGAAATGTCCGATGGTATGTTTAGTGCTTTATCTGTCCTTGCACAAGTAAGTTATGCACTTGCCACTAATCAGGTCACTTGTTTGCTTGTTGACGATATAGGACAAGGTCTTGATTATGAACGGTCATCTGCACTCGTGAAGAGGGTGGTTGACAAGGCAGAACGCGCATCTACCCAACTGATTATGACAACGAATGATCGTTTTATTATGAATGCTATTCCTCTGGAAAAGTGGATAGTTTTGGTGAGGACTGGCGGGCTAGTGCAGAACTTAAATTACAGGAATTCAAAAGAGTTATTTGATGAGTTTGATGATACAGGGTTAAATAATTTCGACTTTTTCTCAAGTGGGTATTATAGGAAAAAAACGAAAAAATGAAAAAGGTTGTTATCTTTACAGAAGGGCAAGGCGAACAAATATTAATTCGTCAAATTCTATGGCATTTGATAGGCGACCAAAATATTAGCTTTGAATGTCTGGAATTGTATGGGGATAATTTAAGGGCAGTCCCCTTTGACTATAAATCAGCAAACCCTCTTATTCATTACCAAATAATTAATGTTGGCAATGACGAGAGGGTTTCTAGCGCTATAAAAGACAGATATGATGGGTACGTAAGTGCAGGTTATGAAATAGTTGGCGTGCGTGATATGTGCTCAAGCGCTTATAAGAAAAGGTCGATGGAAATTAATTTAGAAGTTAATAATTACTTTATTCAGTCTTACAATGAAATTTTGCAGCTAGGGACTACTCCTGTACATTTCTTCTTTGCCGTTATGGAACTCGAAGCATGGATATTAGCAATGCATAAAGTCCTTACTCGAATAGATACCCAACTAACATCAGAATATATAGCGGAGCAACTTGGTTATGACTTATGTGTAATTGACCCTGAAACGAGTTTCTTTAGTCCTGCAAATGAACTTGCAGAGATATTTACATTAGCAGGGAAGAAGTACGATAAACATCGCGGAGATATGGAAAACATAGCTCACAATATTTTTGATGAAGACATTTTGAATGTGCTTGAAGACAAGCGATTTAATAGTTTCACTTCTTTTCTTTTAGAGATTCAAAAACAATATTCTGAGGCGAAAGAAGTAAGGTAATAAAGTGATTAAATTAGAAACACATTTTTTCACCTACCATTTTTTTATAGGTTAATGTGGCAGAAAATCAGTGCCTGGTGATAATTTCGTCTAACTGGCAGGTGCGAAATACCAGTCCAGCACGCGCAAGGCGCGCAGGGTGTTCCAGCGGCTTGGTTTGCCCTCACCCTCGTCCATCTCGACCGGCATCAGGCCGGGATGGCGCGTCTCTAGCAGCCAGCGTCCGTCGCCGCCGCGTTTCGACGCGACCAGGTCAATCGCCTCCGCCATTCGTTCGTCGGGCGTGGCGCCGGCGCAGCGCAGGTAGTCGAGGCCCCGCAGCACGTCGTAGTGCCACCAGGTCGGGAAGGCGAAACGCATAAACGAGGCGTCGCCTTTGCGGTCGCGCTCGATCACCTCGCCGGTCGAACGCCGCCGGAAGAGGCGGCGCTCGAGGAGGTACTCCTGCCCGCGGAGACGAGCCTCGGTCACCTGCGGGTTTCCTGCGGCCGCCCGTTCGTGCTCGAGCAGAGCCTCCAACACGCAGATCGTGGTGTTGAACGACGACCGCGTCGAGCCGTTCTCCGCCTCGCAATTCCAACCGCCGTCGGGCAGCTGCTCGGCGAGCAGGCGTTCGAGGATACGCTGGACCTCCTAGCCAAAATAGGCGCCGCTCGCCCCCACCTGCCCGTTGATGCACGGCTCGACCTCGCCTGCGAAGAAGGGGTTGCCGTCGAATTCCATTCCCCGCCACGCGCCGTCCCAATCCCATCCCTTCCACCGTACGCCATCGCGGACCAGGTTCACCGCACGACGCGCCTCGCCGCTCGCGGGATCGAGACCCAATTCCCGCAGCAGCGACAGGACGTGCATTGTGGAGTCTAACTCTTGGTTGAACGCTCCGCCGCCCCAACTCCCATCAGCCCCCTGGATGGCAAGCAGCTGCGCGCCCCAGCCCTCGGTGGCGACCTTCGCGCGCTCCGCCGCGACTTCATGCACGGGCGCATCGGTCAGATCCCGCAGCACCTGCCAGCGGATCGAAGGGTCAGATTCAAGCAGCCACTGGATGACCGAACTCTCCGGCTTCGATGTCTGCCGTTTGGGTGGATCGATCGCCATCTGCTCGTTCTCCTTTACTGTCGTTACTGATTAAGGGACAGGAACCATTTCGGCGTGGCTTCACTGAACATGGCCGTGTTGTTCTCGTAGGAAACATAAGGCCAGAGCACCAGCATGAGGCCGGCTTCATCCTTGCGGGCCTGAATCGCAACCCAGCCTTCAGCCTCGCCGCCGGAGGCAAGGTCGGCTTCCAACTCGGGGTCGGGGGCTGTCACGTCAATGAACGAAGTGGCTTTGTAGATCTCATTTGCACTGCCCGTGCCGCGGAACATCTTCCCATACACATACGCCGAGGCTTCCGTCCCAACATACTTCACGCGCAGGTGTACGAACACATATTCCATGTCCGCGTCTTCATGCGCTTTGTCACTGCGCTGCACTTCCAGGACTTGTACCTCCCAATCCGGCGTGAGGAGCGTTTCCGCAAACGGAATGGGGTTATCCGGACTGCCGCCCAGCGGTTCGTCAACAGGCGCGGCCTGTGTTGGCGGGACTTCGGTCGCCGCTGGTTGATCCCCGGCGGGCTCCGAGATCACCTCGGGCGGCGCGGATTCAGGCGCGGAGCCTCCACAGGCAGCTGTCAGCAGGAACAGGATGCCAAGTAAAAACACAACAGTCTTGTTGGGAAACAACGGGCTCATGTCTATATTCTCCTTCTATTTTTAAAATCGATGGTTTGCCGAGGAATTACGTCGGTTGGCAACAAGCATACATTCACATACCGCTGTTTCCTATCCCCTATTCGGTTGATGCGGATTGTACGACATGGCGCAGCCCCTGATAAAAAAACCGCAGGCTCATCACCTGCGGTTTGCTTTCCGTTGTTATTACCGCCGCCTGCCGCCCATAAATCCAAGGAGACCGAACAACAGGATGGTTCCCAGCAGGAAGCCCAGATTGTACATGGGTCCGTTATTGTGTACTTCGTACATTTGCACCGCGGGATTGAAAAACGATACGAACAGGGTGATCAGAGCCACAAGTCCATGCCAAAACCCTGTACCGAAGCCGGGCACCCGTCCATTCTCAGCCGGCTCGTTCAACTGCGGGTTGACACCGGGCAGGGTAAATTGAATCTCGGTATCGAGCTCCTCGACGTTTACAGTGGAGCCGGGGGCACAAGCAGTCAGCGTGACGAGCAATGCGGCAAACAAAACAAATACGGGTATTTTCTTCATTTTTACCTCTTGGATTTCTCGATTCGATGAAACAGGTTTAGTCCATTCAAATCATACACGAAGCATGCTTCCCTCACATCCATCGGCTGGGGAGCATTTATCTCCGCCACTTGGGGGAGATGACGGTCAACACAAGGGAATAAAAAACCGCGGGCTCATCACCCGCGGTTCCCTCGAGACACACATAACCCCCTAGCCCGGCCTCTCCCCATCCTCCAACTCCGCCAACAACAAATCCAATGCCCCCACCGAGATCTGCAACTCGCGCAGGGAGATGCCGAGCGAAATGATCATCAAGACCAGCGCGATACCGAAACTCCACTGCCCGCCCGCCACCCAGCCTGCAAAGAGCGCGAACATGCTGACCACGCAAAAAAGCAGGCTCAACACGCCGTAGATCTGCATATTGCGGATGAGATACACGCGGTAGCGTAAATTTGCGATCTGGCGGAGCAGGCTTTCCTCATGATCCCTGCTATATCGATCATGCAAATTACGGATGATGGTCGCAAGGGTCAAAAAGCGATTGGTGTATGCCAGCAGCAATAATGAAACCGTCGGGAACAACAAGGCGGGGGTGGTGAGCGTGATCTCCATCCGACTACTCCATATCGCCGAACCAGCCCTTACGGATGAACCACTTGACCAGTTCCAGAACGGGGGTGATGGTGGCTGCCACGGCGAAGATGATCACCCAATCTATCGGCGGCAGGCTGTAGGTGCTGAATGGCTCATGCAGGAAAGGCAAGTACACGATCAGCAATAACAGTGAGAATTCCCACACGATGGCAAGGTTCAACCATTTATTCCGGAACGGCCGTTCGAATACCGTGCGGTGCTCCGAACGATGGTTGTAGGCCTTGAAGAACTGGATCACCACCAGCGACATGAAGGTCATCGTCATCGCCTCTTCCATGCTGCGCCCGGAGTTCAATGCCCAAATGAACAGGCTGATATTAACGAAACCAGACCAAAGCCCGGCGATGCCCAATATCCATTTTACCGGGCGGGTAAATATCCCGGTGAGCGGGTTGCGCGGCTTGCGGCGCATGATGTCGGCATCCGACGGGTCCACCGCCAGCGCCAGTGCGGGCAGGCCGTCCGTTGCCAGGTTCACATACAGCAGTTGCACCGCTGTCAACGGCAGTGGCAGGCCAAGCAGGGTGGCGGCAGCCATCAGGGTGATCTCGCCGATATTCGAGGAGAGCAGGAACATCAAATACTTTTTGATGTTGCCAAAGACACCGCGCCCCTCCTCCACGGCCGCAACGATGGAGGCGAAATTATCGTCGGTCAGGGTCATCGCAGCGGCTTCCTTGGTGACGTCCGTGCCGGTGATGCCCATCGCAATGCCGATGTCCGCCTTCTTGAGCGCGGGCGCATCGTTCACGCCGTCACCGGTCATCGCCACGATATGTTCGTTGGCCTGCAAGGCGGTGACCACGCGCAATTTATGCGCCGGGGAAACACGCGCATACACGTCGATGGTTTCCACTTCCTTCTTGAACTGTTCGTCAGACATCGCCTCCAGTTCCGCACCGCTGACCACCCGCCCGGTTTTCAACAAACCCAGTTCATTTGCCACCGCCCGCGCAGTTGCAGGATGGTCGCCCGTGATCATCACGGCGCGGATGCCCGCCTCCTCACAAACGGCGATCGCCTCCTTTGCTTCGCTGCGCGGAGGATCGATCATGCCGGTCAGGCCCAGAAAGGTCATGCCGGTTTGAGCGGTTTCAAGGTTCACATTCTCTTTGCAAGCGATCCCCAAAACGCGCAATGCCTCGCCCGCCATTTTTTGTGCCTGATCCAACACCTGTTTTCGTCCGCGCGCGTCGAGCGGCTTGGGTCCATCCGGGGTCAATTGCCAGTCACAATCATCCAGGATCACTTCGGGAGCGCCTTTGGCGTATGCGATCACCCCGTCCTTCGTCTGATGCAGTGTGGTCATGCGTTTTGATTCGGATGTGAACGGGATCTCCTGTACGCGGGGATATTCGGCATCGAGCGCCTCTTTCTGCAAACCAGCCTTGGCCGCCGCCACCACCAACGCGCCTTCCGTTGGATCTCCTTTAATATCCCATTCACTTCCCGATTCATTTTCCGCGCCGCTGACCAGGTGTGTATCAGATGCGAGCGTGGCGGCAGTCAGCATCTGGCGCAGCCCGTCCGGCATTTCAGTGACCGGTTTTCCATCGCGGGAGAACTCGCCGACCGGCGCATATCCCGGGCCGCTGACCGTGAACAACTCACCGGCGGCATATACTTTTCGTACGGTCATTTCATCCTTGGTCAGCGTACCGGTCTTATCCGAGCAGATGACCGAGGTGCTGCCGAGCGTCTCCACGGCCGGCAGGCGGCGGATGAGCGCATTGCGTTTGACCATTTTTTGCACACCGATGGCAAGCGAGATGGTCACCACGGCCGGCAAGGCTTCCGGCACGACCGCCACCGCCAGCGCAATGCCGAAGATCAGCATTTCGACAAAGGGTTGTCCGCGCATCAACCCCAGCGCCACGATCAACGCAACAACCACAAATGCCGCACGCGCCAGCGCCGTCCCAACGCGATCCAGGTTTTGCTGGAGGGGCGTACGTCCGCTTTCCACGGTCTGCAAGAGTTGGGCGATCTTGCCAAATTCAGTGTACATGCCCGTGGCCACCACCACAGCCTGACCACGTCCATAGGTGGCGGCGGTCCCGGCGTAGACCATGTTCGAGCGGTCTCCCAGGCTTAGTTCCGCATTGGGAAGCGGCTCTGTGGATTTTTCCAAGGGAACAGATTCACCCGTCAGCGCCGCCTCGTCCACCTGCAAATTGACGGATTCGAGCAGGCGCGCATCGGCAGGGATGCGGTCGCCGGTATGTACAAGAATGACATCGCCCGGCACCAGTTCGCGGGCCGGCACTTTGACTTCCGCATCGTCACGCAAAACGGAGGCTGTGGGAGCTGCCATGCGCCGCAAGGCTTCGATGGCACGCTCGGCACGATATTCCTGGATAAAACCGAGAAAGACGGCAAACAATACGATCACGGCAATCACAATGGACTCGACACCATGCCCGAGAAACAGGGAGAGGATGGTTGCACCGAGCAGGATCAATATCAGGATGTTCTTGAACTGTTCGAATAAAATTTCCCAGGCGGAAATGCGTTTGGCTGCCTGAATTTCATTGGGACCGTATTCGGTGAGACGCTGCTCCGCCTCCGCCTGCTTCAGCCCGGCAGGCCGGCTTTTTAGTTCAGCGAATACTTCTTCCGATGTTTTTGCGTACCAGGTATTATTGGTCTGCATTTTTTTCTCCTGTATATTTTGTTCAACAAAAAAGACCACCGCCCACAAGGCGATGGTCTTGCGTTTACGTTCAAACAGCCGGGAAATCTCTTTCCGTCTTGGCGACTGTTTTTCCCGAAAAAGTCCGGGCGCTACTCCCCATCGGAGTTGGGATAGTGTAAATGATTACCAAGCGGTTGTCAATTACGGTTCCGTTAGTTTTTTGTTGGAGAAGAGGCGGGGGCGTGCCTAGGGTATCCCAAAAGTTACCGCCTTTGGATTTACCAGCAGCATCGACACCTGTACGCCGAACTGCGGCAGATATGGGTTGCTGATGACTGCCTCGTACATGGACATCCAGGCGGTATGGGAAACATCCAGATAGGTTGCCAGGTCGGTCTGCGTTGAGACGCGCAGTTTGCCCTTCAATAAAAAGGTGCCGATCATGACGACCAAAGGTTGCATCGTACGGTTCAGTTCACCGGCATCGTAATCCAAAGGATCCTGTGCGGGCGGAGCAAGATGGAAGGCGATGACCCTTTCGGTTGGAAGAAATAATTCCGAAAAGGTCAGCGTTTTGGGAACTGTTCCGCCAAACGAAACCACCTGCGGCGATAACAGATGAAGGTAATTCGGAACACCCTGTGTGCGAAGCCAGATGCTGACACGGAAATTTTCCTTGACCACAACCTCCCCGCGTACCAGCATGTCTGAAGTATAAGCCATCACCATGGCCGTCTTTTCATCGGGCGCAAGCTGCCGCATCATTCACTCCTTTGCATGGATGCATTATACAACACCCTTCCATGTGACAGGTTGAGCGTTTATACTCTTTTCGTTATGACATTCGACCCGCCCAAGGAAAAACGCTGGATCATCCCGCCTCAGATCACGCCCGAAGCGGATGCCGAGCTGTCGAAATTTCCGCCCGTTTTGAGACAGATCCTCTTCAACCGCGGCTATGCCAACGAGGCCGATGCGCGCGCCTTTCTCAATGCAAAACCGAACATCAACACCGACCCGTTTCAAATGACGGGGATGCGTGAGGCGGTTGAGCGCATCCAGGCCGGCATCATGAACAGCGAACCCATCGCCATCTACGGCGATTACGATGTGGACGGGGTCACAGCCACCGCGCTGCTCGTGGAGACTCTGCAAAAACTGGATGCGGATGTGCGCGGTTACATCCCGAACCGTTTTGAGGAAGGTTATGGATTAAACAACAACGCGCTGGATGAGCTTAAAGCGGACGGCATCAAGCTGGTCATCACCGTGGACTGCGGCATCCGCTCGCCGAACGAGGCGCTTCATGCGCGCACCATCGGGATGGACCTCATCATCAGCGACCACCATCACCCTGACGCTGAAAACCTGCCGCCGGCCTTCGCTGTCATCAACCCCAAACAACATGGCGATGTGTACCCGGATAAGGATCTGGCCGGCGTGGGAATCGCGTACAAAATTGCGGAGGCCTTGTTTTCTATCCGGGCATCAAAGGCCGAAGACGGATTGAACGATCAATTCCTTGACAATCTTCTTGATCTGGTCGCATTGGGAACCGTCGCCGACCTTGCGCCGCTGGTTGGTGAAAACCGCGTGCTTGTGCGCAGAGGCCTTCGGCAGATGCGGCAGACCACGCGGCAGGGATTGTTCTCGCTGGCAGGGGTCTCGGATCTGGCACTCGCGAAAGTGAACGCCGGGCACATCGGCTTCCTGCTCGGTCCACGCTTGAATGCTGCGGGACGATTAAAGGAGGCGCTGGCGGCCTTTGAACTATTGACAACGACCGATGTCTTCAAAGCCGGTGAACTGGCACAGCAGTTGGATATGCAAAACCGCGAACGGCAGCGCATCACGCGCGAGACGCAGACGCGTGCCGAGGAAATTGCGATGGGCGAAGACCCGCATGCCTATCTGCTCTTTGCCGCGCATGGGGAATTCAATTCAGGCGTGGTCGGTCTCGCCGCTTCACGCTTGACAGAAAAATTCTATCGCCCCGCCATCGTCGCATCCAAAGGCGAGCAGGAGACGCGCGGCTCGTGCCGCTCCATTCCCGAATTCCACATCACGGATGCCCTCGATCAGTGCGCGGACCTGCTCGTCCGCCACGGGGGACATGCCGCAGCGGCAGGCTTCACGGTGAAGAATGAGAATCTGTCAGGCCTGGTTGCCAGATTGAAAGCCATCGCCGCGGAAAAACTGTCCGGCGAAGATCTCAGGCCGACGGTCACCGCGGATGCGGAAGTATCCCTCACGGAAGTGCGTCCGGACCTGTATGAAAAATGTCTGCGCTATCTCGAGCCGACGGGGTATGGCAATCAGGAAGCCCGCTTTGTGGCGCGCAACGTGAAAATCAAAAACGCTCGCACCGTCGGCGCAGACGGGAAGCACTTAAAGTTATCACTCGAAGATGAAAACAGATTTACGCACGATGCGATCGGTTTTCGGTTGGGCGGGTGGAACAAAAACATGCCGCCGCGCGTGGATATCGTATTCACCTATGAAGTAAATGAATACAACGGACGCGCGGGCTATCAATTGAATTTGAAGGATTTGAAAGCGGCGTAAATCTATCCCTTTTGCACAGGGAGTTTTGCGCGCCTCCACGCCAGCATGCCGCCCTGCATGTTGAAAACGCCAAAGCCCTCCCTTGCCAAAATCCTCGCTGCCGAACGGCTGCGGCTGCCCGTGGCACAAATGCAGACGATCTCGCGTCCCCTGGGAAGTTCCCCCATGCGCTTATATAACTCATTGAGCGGACAGAGTTTTGCACCGTGGATGTGTCCCTGACGGAACTCATCGGGCTGGCGCACATCCAATACCAGCGGATGTTTTCCGAATTTCAATTTTTCGCTCAGCTGTGTTGCCGTGATGTTCGGCACCGAAGGCCCAAACAATTTGGATAAGAAACCCATTCTTATCAGCCCTCCAATTTTGATTTTTTATTTCACCTTCAATTCATCTTCCCGTTCGGGAATGGTGAAACGGGTGATCGTCGTGTAATCCACAAAAGCGGGCATGAATTTATTCATGAAAGCAGTTACACTCCACAGCCAGGGAATGATCCACATGCGCCTCGGGCGGCGTACCAGTTTTACCACAGCCTCGCCGACCTGCTCCGCAGTCAATAGCATAAATTTGGGCGTGGAGGCATTGGTCTTGCGCTTGATGCCGGCGTGCCGGCTGAATTCGGTCACAACACCGCCCGGGTAGATGAGCGAAACGTCAATGCCCCAGGGTTTGACCTCACGGCGCAGGGCCTCGGAGAAACCATGCACGGCGTGTTTGGAGGCGGCATAGATCGTATAGGTGGGCGTGCCGACCAGGCCCGCCATCGAACACATGTTGATGATGCTGCCTGCGCGCTGTTTCATCATGAGCGGCAGCACCTGCCGCGTGGTCTGGATGACGCCCATCACGTTCACGTCAATCTGCGCCTGAATATCCTTCACGGGGTCAAGATTTTCCAGCCAGTCCAAGCGGCCAAAACCGGCATTATTGACCAGCACATCGATCCGTCCGAACTTTTCCAAGGTTTGTGCGACCAGCTTTTGGATATCATTCAGCCTAGAGAGATCGGCTTGCACAACAAAAGCATCCGCACCTGTACCCATCGCCTCGATCTCCTGCGCAAGCGACAGCAGCTTGTCCACACGGCGGGCGGCCAGCACCACCTTCGCACCCTGGCGTCCGAACTGGCGGGCGGTGGCTTCGCCGATCCCTGATGACGCGCCTGTAACGATGACCACCTTACCTTTAATGTCCATGTCATTCTCCTTTGATTTCGGTAGGGGCGCAGCGACGCTGCGCCCCTACGTCATTATGGTCCCCAGCGGGGCTGGTAATCACAATAATCGTTGTCCGTGATGCGGCGCACGTCCGTGCCGTCCACGCGCATGACGTAGATCTCGCAGCCGTGGTCATCACCGTATTTATCAAAGTAGGAGGTGAACGCCACCCACTGACCATCGGGCGAGATGGACGGTCCCTGCGAATTGCCGCCTGTTGGCGACAGCATGCGCGCGTTCGAACCGTCCGCATTCATGATGTAGACATCCCGATTCCATGGTTGACCGGAATACGTGACTATGAACTGTGCATCCGGCGACCAGTCGCTTCTTCCCCGTATCGCGGGCAGGCTGCTGATCTTTTGCAGGTCACTGCCATTGGGCCTGATCCTGTATAACTGTACTCCGCCCTGGGCATCGGATGCAAACAAAATATAATTTCCATGCGGTGACCAGGTTGGGTCCCAGCCTGAGGCGTTCGGGATCCTGCGCTGGTTGCTTCCATCGCGATCCATCAACCAGAGTTCATTTGAGGTCGGCGTGGATAGTTTGAAAACAATGGATTTGCCGTCGGGGGAAATTTCAGGGCCGTTGACGTTGCCAAGCCTGTCGGTCAATTGAGTGAGACTGCCTGTGACAATGTCCATTTCGTAAATCTCGTAGATATTTGGTTCGCGGAAGGCGGCATAGATGACACTCTTTCCATCGGGAGCGACAGATGGATAGTAATGCTGCCGGGTGTTATCGGTGGTCAGACGGCGGAAGCCGGTCCCATCCGCGTTGATGATGCAAATCTGATTATAGGCGGTGACTTTGAACACCTGACAGGTAAAAGCGATCCTGCCGAACGGTTCACCATCTGCGGAAACCGGGATGGCCGCTTGAGGGGGAGAGTCGACTGGCAGCGGGGTGGATGCCGCAAGCGTGGCGAGCAGGTCTTCGGGCGGAGTGGATCCGCCGGCCGGCAGGTTACAGGCAGCCAGGAAGACCATGACTGTCCACCCAGTCAGAACGGGTCCAATTTTCCTCTTAAAAAGATTCAAGGTAAAACTCCTCGCCAGCCAGAATCTTCGCGCCCACGCTATTACATTGCGGACAGACCGTTTCCTTTCTTTGGGGATGATATTTCAGAAAGCACGCCATGCACTGCAGCTCGGCGGGAATCATGCGGATATTTAATGTAGTTTGCGCGAGCGATGTTTGCGCCACAAGTTCTTCCCACTGTTCACGTAGCTGTTCTTCGTTAAGGTCATTCAATTCGCCGACTGCTAATTGAACTGAGTCCGCAGGCAACGGTTCCCGAAGCAGAAGGCTGACAATGGAAGATAATCGCGGGTTGCTATCCATAACAGTAAAACGCCTCAGGCTGGTCTATAAACGCACACCGCCCCTCAATGGGGTTCTGTCCAGTCCGTATAATCTGTCCAATCCTTAAAAATGCCTCAGGCTGGTCTATAAGCCGCATTCTGTCCGGCGGATCGCTCCGCTTGTGCAGTCATCTCTCTGGGCGGTGCGTCGCCGCGCCGCTCGATGCAGCCTACCCGGGACTGGCCCTTCCCACAAGAGGGAAAGGCACGTGCGAAGACGAGCTGTCTCCCATCGTCCACAGACGATTTCGTCCCTGCTTGGCCTTGCTCCCGGCGGGGGTTACCTGGCCACGCGCATTACTGCGCGCGCCGGTGGTCTCTTACACCACCTTTTCACCATCACTCTCACCCCGCAGGGTGGAGAGCTGTCTTTTTTCTGTGGCCCTTTTATCCGGCAGGTTCACGCCTCTCGGCGGTTTCCCCGCCCCGGGTGCTATCCGACGCCGTGCTCTTTGGAGTGCGGACTTTCCTCGATCCCGTCAACGCAGGACCGCGACTGCCCGACCAGCCTGAGGTAAATGTATGATACACGCTGGCGAGGGGAGAGTCAACGCTTGAGAGGTGGACATTTCGAGAAAAGACATTAAAATAGAGGAGCAGCTTACATTCAGGTACCATTAAAGAGGATCCATTTGAGCAACTGGCCCGGGAAGTTTGTAATTGGTCTGACTGGCAACATCGCAACCGGAAAGAGCGTGGTGCGCCGCATGCTGGAGCATTTGGGCGCATATACCATTGACGCGGACGCACTCACACACCGAACCTATGCCAGGGGCGCGCCGGGCTATCAACAGGTGATTGACCGCTTTGGCAAATGGCTGGTCAACAAGGACGGCGAGATCGACCGCAGTAAACTTGGCAATCTCGTCTTCAATGACGCCGAAGCGCTGAAACAACTGGAAGCCATTGTCCACCCGCTGGTGCGTCAGGCGACGGAAATCCTCGCAAAACGTGCATCCCAACCGGTGATCGTGGTCGAAGCGATAAAACTGCTCGAGGGTGAACTGCGAATGGTGTGCGATTCCATCTGGGTGACAAATGCCCCGGAAGATGTCCAGCTGGAAAGGCTGATCCGCAAGCGCGGGATGAAGCGCGAACAGGCGCTGGAACGAATCCGCATCCAGTCGGCACAAAGCGCGAAAGTGGCGGTGGCAAATATCGTCATCACCAACACCGGCTCCTATGATGACCTGTGGAAACAGGTCAACGAAGCCTGGAAAGAGGTTGTCCCTGCCACAAGCGGTGTGGAGCCCGCGGCTGCCAGGAAACCGCTGCCCCCCAGCGGCGAATTCATGGTCCAGCGCGGAAAGCCCAAAAATTCGGCAGCCATCGCTGAATTGATCACACGCCTGAGCAAAGGCAAACGCAAGGTCACCGCAGACGATGTGATGGAGGATTTCGGCGACAAGGCGTACATGATTCTTCAACAGGACCAAAAACTCGTCGGCCTGGCGGGCTGGCAGGTGGAAAACCTGGTAACGCGCACAACCGACATCTTCCTCGATGAAAACCTTGATGTTCAAAAAGCGCTTCAGACCCTGATCAAGGAAGTGGAAAGCGCCTCGAGCGAACTGCAAAGCGAAGCATCCCTTATCTTTGCCATGCACGATCTTTCCATGCAACAGGATCTCTGGAAGGGACTTGGCTACGAAAAACGCACAGCCGAGACCCTCGGTGTGCAAGCCTGGCAGGATGCCGCAAGCGAATCCACAACCGCGGGAAGTTCGCTCTTCTTCAAACAATTGCGCAGGGACCGCGTCCTGCGCCCCATCTAGAGGTTGGCAGCCGGTGATTGCAACCTGTTACAAAAAATGCCGCACCTCCTGCTGGTAATGTATGCGGCACGCCATGGTATTCATCCATCCTGGATTGCCGCACCCTGACTCTCACCACCCTATACCGTGACCGAATTCCTGAACAACCTCTTCTTCATTTTTCAACGAATCAGCTGGCTGAGCATCTTTGACATCCTGCTCGTCACGCTGATCTTCTTTGCATTGCTTTACACCCTTCGCGACACACAGGCAATGGCCTTGCTGCGCGGAATGATCCTGCTGGTCGTGGCGCTCATCCTGCTCACCAGCCTCGTGGAACTGCCCGCTTTTTCGTGGTTCGCACAAAGCTCACTGCCGGCCCTGTTACTGGCCCTGCCGGTGATATTTGCCCCGGAGATTCGGCGGACCCTGGAACGCATCGGTCGCGCCGGGACCGTCTGGCCTGTTTCCGTTCAATCAGCGGATGCCAGCCTCGAGCAGACCATCCATGCCGTGGTTAGTGCAACGGCAAGGTTATCCGCCCGCCAGCACGGTGCGTTGATCATCATGCAGAGACTGGACAACCTCGATGAGTTCGCACAGAGCGGCGTTCAAATCGAAGCAAAAGTGACACCCGAACTGCTGTTGCAAATCTTCTATCCGAACACGCCCCTGCACGACGGCGGCGTAATTATCTACAACTCCAAGGTCATTGCTGCGGCTTGCGTGCTTCCGCTTTCTGCCAGTGGAATTCTGAACCGCACCCCGGAGCGTCAAATGGGACTTCGCCACCGTGCCGCGCTGGGCACCTCCGAAGCCAGCGACGCCATTGCCATCGTCGTTTCAGAAGAGACGGGCGCGATCTCCATTGCGCATGCCGGCAGAATGCTGCGCCGGCTGGACCCTGAACGCCTGGAAAATATTTTGATCGCATTCTTCCGTCCAAACGGCCGGGAATATAAACCGAACCTGCTTGAAAGACTTTTACCGGGTTTGTTTCATCGAAGAGAAGATAAATAATGTTTCGCTGGATCTCAAAAAATTACCGTACCTTCCTGTGGGCATTCGCACTTGCCATGGCCGTTTGGATTTCCGCCGTCACCTCCGCAGACCCGGATGAGACACGCCTGCTTCCATCACCCGTCCCCGTACAGGTGATCGGGCAGTCCCCCAATCTCGTGCTGAACAGCAGCGTCCCAAAGGAAGTGGAGGTGACCCTGCGTGCACCACGCTCTGTTTGGAACATGATCGAGGCGGATCCTCAACTTGTGCGGGCCATCCTGGACCTCTCAGGCATGAGTTCAGGGGAACACTCCGTTGAATTGCAGATACAAATTGATGTGCGTCCGGTACAAATCATTTCTGTTGCACCCCGCACAGTCACCTTTCTGTTGGAGCCGCTCACAACGAAAACCCTGAGCGTGGACTTGAGCGTCGCCGGAGAGCCCGCCATCGGTTATCAGGCGGGAGATGCAAGCATGGAGCCAATGGAAGTTGTGGTGGCAGGCGCACAGTCCCAGGTCCAGCAAGTGATGCGTGCGCGCATATCCGTGGACTTAAACGGCATCCGCGAAAATTACGAACAGACCCTGACGGTGGAAATCCTTGACGACAAGGGTCAAAAGGTGAACAGGGTCACGGTGTCTCCTGAATCGATCCATGTCACTCTGCCGGTCATCCAACAGGGCGGCTACCGTGATGTGGCCGTGAAGGTGACGATCATTGGACGTGTGGCAAGCGGGTATCGCCTGACGGACCTTTCCGTGTTCCCGCCGGTGGTGACGATCTTTTCGACAGACCCGCAGCTTGTGAGCAGGCTGCCCGGCGTTGTGGAAACACAACCGCTTGACCTGCAAAATGCACAGGATGACATCAACACACGCCTTACGATCAATCTGCCGGAGGGCATCTCCGTGATCGGCGAACAGACGGTGCTGGTGCAGGCCGGCGTCTCGCCGATTGAAAGTAGTGTTACACTCGCAGGGGAAAGAGTGGAAATCATTGGACTTGAAAATGGGTTGACCGCGCAAATCTCCCCAACCAGTGTTGACGTGATCCTCTCCGGACCTTTATCCCTGCTGGATACCCTGACGCGCCAGGGCGTGCGCGCAACCGTGGATTTAACCGGGCTTGCCGCCGGCACGTATCAAATTGCGCCCAAAGTGGAGATTTTGATCGCGAACATCGTCGTTGAATCGATCCTGCCGAATACCATCGAGGTGGTTATCGCTCCCATCAGCACACCGTCACCCACGCCGAGACCGTAACAAAAATCACGCTCATTAAGTTGGAAAAATAAAATTACATGAAACCCATTGTTGCACTTGTAGGCAGGCCGAACGTCGGCAAATCCACGCTCTTCAACCGGCTTGCGGGTGAACGACTGGCGATTGTGGATGAAGTGCCCGGCACCACGCGCGACCGTTTGTTTGGCGAGGCGGAGTGGAATGGGCGCATATTCAGCATTGTGGATACCGGCGGCATTGACCCGTCGCACGGCGGTCGGACTCCGCTCTCGATTGGTTCCGCCGAGTTTATCGAAGATATCCGCATACAGGCGCAAGCCGCCATTGAAGAGGCGGATGTCGTCCTGTTCGTGAATGATGGCGAGTCAGGCGTCACCGCGCCGGACCGTGAGGTGGCGGAAATCCTGCGCCGCTCGCAAAAGAAAATGCCCGATGGCAGGTTCTCGCCTCCGATCTTCGTTGTCGTGAATAAATGTGAAACCCGCGAAAGGCGTGACCAGGCCGCTGAATTCTACGAACTCGGTCTGGGCGACCCCTACCCCATCTCCGCCATCCACGGCACAAGCACAGGCGACCTGCTGGACGCACTTGTGGAATCCCTGCCCGTACCAAAGGATGAAGTGGAGGATGACAGCATCAAGATTGCCATCGTCGGCAAGCCGAATGCTGGAAAATCAAGCCTATTGAACAAACTGGTCGGCGAGGAACGGGTCATCGTCAGCCCGATTGCGGGCACAACCCGCGACTCGATTGACACCAAAATGGAATTCGAGGGGCTGCAGATCACCTTGATCGACACAGCGGGCATCCGCCGGCGCGGAAAGATCGAGCACGGCGTCGAACAATACAGCGTGTTGCGTTCGTTCAAATCCATCGAGCGGGCGGATGTTGCCCTGCTGATGATCGATGCAACCACAGGCATCACGGCACAGGACGCTCACATTGCGGGCTTCGTCCTCGAAGAGTGGAAATCCTGCGTTGTGCTGGTGAACAAATGGGATGCCCTCGAAAAAGACAGCACCACCATGGAAACCTACACCACAAAGATTCTGCAGGATTTGAACTTCATGGATTATGTGCCGATCCTGTATATCTCCGCCAAGACGGGACAGCGCGTGGAACAGGTCCTGCCGATGGCGTTGCGGGTGCAGGAGGAACGTCTCGCGCGCCTGACAACCTCCACCATCAATCAGATCATCCACAAGGCACAGGATGCGCATCCGCACCCAACCCACGCAGGACGTGCGCTCAAAATGTATTACGGCACACAGGTCCGCAGCGACCCGCCGACCTTCATGATCTATGTCAATGAACCGAAGTTAATGCACTTCACGTATTTGCGCTATCTCGAAAACCAGATCCGCAAGGAATACGGATTTTTGGGGACCCCCATCCGCATTGTGACAAAGGGCAGACGGGAATAGATGTCCTTGCGAGGAGTTGCGGTAGCGGCGACGAATCAATCTGCCCGCCAATTAAGGGGTTGTTGTCACTTTGCAGGCATGTCATGACAAATAAGTTTATGAACAAGAACCTTCCCCTCCTGCTCGGCGACGTGCTCGCCATGGCCATCCTCACCGTCATCGGGTTTGCCACACATGCTGAAATGAATGCATCCTACCTCCCGCGCATGGGAGCGGTATTTTTCCCGGTGCTGGTTTCGTGGTTCATGATCGCTCCCTGGTTTGGGCTGTTCGATGAACAGATCATCACGAACTCAAAACTGCTTTGGCGCATTCCGCCCGCCATGCTCTTTGCCGCTCCACTGGCGACCCTTCTGCGCTCTGCATTGCTGGAGAGTCTTGCCATTCCACTCTTCGCGTTAATTCTCGGTGGCAGCAATGCCCTGGGAATGCTGGTTTGGAGATGGATGTATATTTCCATTGCAAGGCGCGGTTCAAAATAAGCCCGTTCAAATAAGGCGGTAAAATATACCCATGGACGAAAACGCCCTCATTCAATCCGCGCAAAACGGCGATCTGGAGGCCTTCAATACCTTGATCCTGCATTATCAGGATATGGTCTTCAACACGGCCTTGCGCATCCTGGGGGATGAGGATGCCGCACAGGATGCGTCTCAGGAAGCGTTCATCTCCGCCTTCCGCAGCATCTCATCCTTTCGCGGCGGCAGTTTCAAAGCGTGGCTCATGCGCACCGTGACAAACGCATGCTACGATGAACTCCGCCGCCAGAAACGCCGTCCCACCACGCCGCTCGAACCTGAAACCAGCGACGGGGAGGAAATGGATTCGCCCAAGTGGCTGGCGGATTCCAGCATGACTCCCGATAAAAAAGCCGAAGCCGATGAACTTGAGCATGCCATCCAGCACTGCCTCGATGCGCTTCCCACAGACTTTCGCACGGTCGTCGTGCTCGCCGATATTCAAGGCATGGATTACAGCGAAGTCGCCGCCACATCCCGCGTTCCGCTGGGAACCATAAAGAGTCGTCTTGCGCGCGCCCGTTTAAGATTACGTGAGTGTTTGCGCTCCTTCGAGGAACTTTTACCCGCTTCATTTCGTCTAGAAGGGGAAAGTACCCCATGAAAAATTTCCGTGAGATCGAACATCTTTCCGCATATGTAGATGGACAGCTCAATACATCTGAATTGGCACAAATCGAATCCCGCCTCCATTCGGACCCTGAGCTTGCTTCTGTTTTAAATGACCTGCGCGCCGCCCGTGGCATTCTCCGCAAGCTCCCATCCCGCAGAGCGCCGCGCAATTTCACATTGACCCGCAGGATGGTCGGACAGAAGCCGCCCCTGCCGAGGACCTATCCTGTTTTCAGGTTTGCCACTGTCTTTGCAACCCTCCTGCTGACGCTTTCGCTGACAGTGAATGCAATGTCGCCTTATATCAGTTTTGAGGCTCCCGTGTATGGCGCATACGGCTTTGGCGGAGGAGGCCCGGGGATTGGCGGCGGATGTGAAGAACCGTGCGGCAGTGGTGGACCTGCTGCTGAAGAATCTGCAGCCGAAGCGCCGTCATCGGAAATGGCTCCGCAGGCTGCGCAGGAAGATACGGCCCGTGAGGGCGAACCCTCCCCGGACACCATGCTGGCGCCCAAGGAGGCGGGATCTGAAACAGAATTACAGGATCAACCTCAAGTCCGCAGGGAGGCGCCTTTTCCAATCGCATGGCAGATCGGGTTCCTGATCGTCGGCATCCTGAGCGGGGCCTGGATGTGGTTCATGCGTCAATCCGCTGCGCGCAAATGGCGATGATCCCCCGAAATGGCACATGATCATTCTGTGAAGTTCTGTCCGCGCTGCGGGACGCAGGTTACGCATGAGGAAAAGTTCGGGAAGGTGCGTCCCGTCTGCCCGCAGTGCAGGTGGATCCATTTTCAAGACCCAAAGGTGGCGGCGGCTGTCCTGATCGAACGGGATGGCCGCGTGCTTCTTGTGCGGCGGGTCAATGAGCCGTTTCGCGGAATGTGGACACTGCCGGCCGGCTTCGTCAACAGTGGAGAAGACCCGGCCGAGGCGGCGGAACGTGAATGTTTGGAGGAAACAGGTTTGAGTGTGCATGTGATGCGCGTGCTGGATATCATCTCCGGGCGCGAGCATGAGCGCGGTGCAGACTTTATCATCGTCTATCTGGCGGAGGTGGTCAGCGGAGACCTGTTCCCGGCTGACGATGCCGATGCAGTCGAATGGTTTGAGAGGAATAACCTGCCGCCCCTGGCTTTCAAGGCAACCCAAAAAGTTTTGCTGAAATAAAAAGGGCTTCGGAGTTTCCTCCGAGGCCCTTTTCAGTGGTGAACTATTTAAGGGAAAATCCGCCGGGCACCAGGTAATAAAAACGAACCGGCTACCCTGTACCCGGCCAGAATCATGCCAACTCAAGCTGGGCCTCCACCGAATTGCCATCAGGCCAAGCCGCACTCAGATCCAAATACGGCTCGGAAATGACTGTGGAGGTTCCAGCCAATGTGTGTCGGCGGCGTCCGCACATGATGTGATGTATAATTTCATGACAGGAGATTTTATATCATGTCGTTCAAAATAACTTTGGAGAACAAGGTTGCGCTTGTCACCGGCGGGTCACGCGGAATTGGCCGCGCCATTGCCCTGGAATTCGCATCCCGCGGCGCCGCAGTGGTTGTGAACTACAACAAATCACCCGAATCCGCCGAGGAGGTTGTGCAACAGATAAAGGATGCAGGCGGAAAAGCCGCCGCGCATCAAGCCGATGTATCGGATTTTAAACAGGGCGAGGCGCTGGTCAGGTTCACGATTGATGCGTTTGGCGACCTGGGCATCCTCGTCAACAACGCCGGCATCACCCGCGACCAGCTGATTATGATGATGCCCGAATCGGATTGGGATGCCGTCATCAACACAAATCTAAAAAGCACTTTCAACTGCTCGAAGGCCGCTGTCAAGCATATGATGCGAAAACGAACCGGACGCATCATCAACATGGCCTCCGTCGCCGGGCAGATGGGCAATCCCGGGCAGACGAACTACTCCGCATCCAAAGGCGGACAGATCGCCTTCACCAAAGCCCTCGCGCGGGAAATTGCGGGGCGCAATATCACCGTCAATGCGATCGCACCGGGCTTTGTGGATACGGAAATTCTGAACGCCATGAATCCTGAAATGCTCGAAGCTGCGCTCAAGATGGTTCCGCTTGGACGCCTCGGCACACCCGAAGAGATCGCTTTCACCGCCGCATTTCTCGCCTCCGATGGGGCCGCGTATATCACCGGTCAAATCATCGGCGTGGACGGCGGCATGGCCATGATGTAAGGAGATAATCCATGGAAAACGCACAAGGTAAAACCACCGTTTCCCCCGAGGTATTGACCACCATTGCACGCCTTGCCGCCCTTGGCGTGCCGGGCGTGAGCAGGTTCGCGCCTGTCTCAGGCGGGGTGAACCGTTTCTTTAGACGAGGAACAGGCGACGGGGTCCGTATTGAAGCGGAGGAGAATACCGTCTACGCGGACCTGTATCTTATCCTCCAGGAAAACATCAACATACGCGAGGTCAGCCGCAACGTGCAGCAAAACGTGGCCCGTGCCATTCAGGAAATGGTCGGCATGGAGGTCGGCTGCGTGAACATCCACATCGAAGACATTGATTACGAGGACAACGAGGCATGACCTTATGAAACCCCGCACCAGAGCGCGCTCCATTGCTCTGCAAGTATTGTACGAAACGGATATTGCCAACCATCTTCCAGGCGATGTGTTGAAGACCCGCCTGGAGGATACCTTGCTGGCCGATGACCTCGCTGAATTTGCAGGAAAGATCGTCTTTGGCGTGCTCCCCCTTACAAAGGACCTCGATCAACTCATAGCAAAATATGCGCCCGAATGGCCCCTCGATCAGATCGCCGCAATAGACCGCAATATTCTGCGGATTGCGTTTTGGGAGTTTGCCGTCTCACGCGAAACACCGGTCAAGGTTGCCATCAACGAAGCCGTGGAGCTGGCAAAACTTTTTGGCTCGGATTCCGCGCCGCGGTTTGTCAACGGAGTGCTCGGAACCCTCGCAGAACACGAGAACGAGATCCACCAGATCATAAAGAATAGAATTGCACAGGAAGCAAAACTGGAATCATAATTCATGGAAATCCTTGGCATTGGCATTAACGAACTTATTTTCATCATCATCATCGCGCTGCTCTTGCTCGGCCCCAAAGACATGCAGAAGGCGGGCATGACCCTTGGCAAGTGGCTTCGGGGTATTATCACATCCGACGGATGGAAGGTATTCCAGCAGACGTCCCGTGAATTACGGACATTGCCGAACAAGTTGATGCGCGAGGCGAACGAAGAATTGAACCAGATCGGGAGCGGCTTGAAGGACACCGCCAACCTGCCCAGGCATGATTTCGACACTGTCGGCAAGGGGCGGACGGCCAACCCGCCGGTTCAGGACGGCAGCCCGCAGAGGGTCAATACGCCAACCCTGCCCCCACGCTCCCAGCCTTCCCCCGGCGACTCCGCAGCGGCAGGGTCCAAAAATAAAAACACATCGTCCGGCACAGAAGAAAACGAATCTGAAAGCAGCCGGCAAAAAGATGCGTAACTTTTTTTCAGCCTTGCGGCGGGGAATTATTTCCGTTTTCCGTTTTCTTTTCAAGGTGATTACATTTCCATTCCGCCTGGTCTTCAATGTACTTGCCTTCCCATTTCGGAAAATATATCAATTCCACAAATTCCTACATACCGAGCCGGAAGAACGCCCCATCGCAGATGTATTTGCCGACCTTGTGACGAAAGCAGACACACGCCAGCTGTTGTGGGACCAGGTGGAGGCCCTGCGCGGGCATCTCCTGCGTTCGGTCATTGTGCTGGCGGGTGTCGTGATCGCCGCCTTCTGGGTGGCACAGGACATCATGGAATACCTCTCCGCGCCGATCGGAGGCTTGGAAAATTTGCAGGCCATTCAGGTGACAGAGGAGATCGGCGTTTTTATGCGCGTCTCAATGTCCGTCGGGATTGCCGTGGCATTTCCCTACATTGCCTTTGAAATCTGGCTGTTTGCCGCGCCGGGCTTGAAACCGCGTGAAAAGAAGATGGGGCTGGCGGGCATACCCTTTGCCAGCCTGCTCTTCCTGACCGGCATGGCGTTTACCTTTTTTGTCCTGCTTCCCGCCGCGCTTCCTTTTCTTGGAGGCTTCACGAAAATCTCGGAGTTTTGGGCGGCACGTGAATATTTCAGCTTTGTAACAGGCTTGATGTTTTGGATCGGCATCTTCTTTGAATTTCCGCTTGTGATATACGTGTTGTCGTTCATGGGATTGGTAAAGCCCGCCGTGCTGGCTCAACAATGGAGGCTGGCTATCGTAATTATTTCCATTATTGCCGCCGCCATCACCCCAACGATCGACCCGATCAACATGGGGCTGGTGATGATTCCCATGATTTTGTTATACTTTATCAGCATCGGCCTGGGTTATATCGCCCAAGCCGGGCGAAAACAGAGGGATGCCGAGGCGCAGGCCGATGCCGCCAACGAGGGAACAGGCTAGGGTGCCGTGCGAATCGGTGTTCAGATTCGAGGAGAAGGAATGAAGAGGCAGTCATCATCATCCCGCTTGATTACAGCGGCGTTCGTGCTTGTCCTTGCCGGGCAGGCTTGTACGCTTTCATTGTTTCCAAACCCGCTCGAGGCAGGCAACCCCATGCAAACAACAGAAGAGGCGCCTCCGGAAGCCACGCCACAGCCTGTGGCGCAGACCATGTTCATTGTGACACTGCCCGAGCCTCTGCAGGCAAACGAGACACTGGCCATCGCGGTCATGGATGAAGTGACCGGGCTTTCCCTGAACGCCACGCAATTCCCAATGAGCGCGCGCGATACACTGACATACACTGCCACGCTCCCGCTGCCCTTTAACTCCGTGGTCAAGTACCGCTATATTCGGCGTGGTACAACCCAGGTGGTCGAGGATACCAGTCTCGATACGGCCATCCGCTATCGGATGCATTTTGTGGCGGGACCGGGTGAGGTGCAGGATATTGTGGCGGACTGGAGCGACAGGTCCCACACCCGCCCGGCTGGGACGATCCTTGGGCAGGTATTCAATGCCGACACAGGCGCCCCCCTGCCGAATATTCTGGTTACTGCCGGGGGACTCCAGCATATTACCGATTCGCTCGGACGTTTTGAACTGGGCGGCCTGCCGAGCGGCACGCAAAACCTGCTGGCGTACAGCATGGATGGAATGTATGCCCCCTTCCAACAAGGCGCAACCGTGGCGGAGGGCCGGACAACCATCGTTGACCTGCGAGTCAAGCCGTCAAAGCTTGTCAGCGTAACCTTCATTGTTTCGGTTCCGGCATCCACAGTCCCGGGCGTGCCGGTGCGTATCGCCGGCAACATCCTGCAGCTCGGCAACACCTTTGCAGACCTGCTTGGCGGGGTCAGTACCAATACCGACCGAATGCCGATCATGAATCTGCAGGCGGATGGGCGATACCTCATCACGCTTGGCCTGCCGGCCGGCGCATATATTCAATACAAATACACCTTGGGGGATGGGTTTTGGAATGCCGAACACAAGGCGGACGGTCAATGGAAGATACGCGAACTCATCGTCCCGGACCAGGATATTACGATTCAAGATACGATCGTCTCCTGGTCCGCCGGCGAGTCCGCACCGATTCTTTTTGAAGTGAGCGTGCCGTCCGTCACACCGCCCGGCGACCTTATCTACATCCAGTTCAACACCTTTGGCTGGATGGAACCCATTCCGATGTGGCCGCTCGGCAACAACCGCTGGGCATATAAACTTTACGGACCGCTTAATTTCCTGGGCTCTTTTTCATACCGTTATTGCCGCAACGGGCAGTGTGGAAGCGCCGACGACGGTCAAACCGCCGGCTCATCCCCGAACGGACGGCAGATTTCCACCAGCGTGCTCGGACAGGATATCCGCGATACCATAGGCGTATGGAAATGGTATGAAAATCCGGAACCGGTCACGCTGGTCGGGGCAGTCATTACGCCGCGCACAAGCAGTTTCGTGGCAGGCGTCGAATACCAGCCCGGCTACCGTCCAAACTGGTCTTATTATGCACCGCAGGCATTTGCGAACACACAAGCCATTGGATCCAACATGGCAGTCCTGACCCCCGGCTGGACCTACACGAACGTCTCGCCCCTGCGATTTGAAACTGTGCCCGGTCAAGACCCGCTCTGGATCGATACGGCCATCATGGTCTCACAAGCCCGCGCCCTGGGACTGAACGTCGCGCTCTTCCCGACCCCCAATTTCCAGACCTCATCAGATGGTTCAATCCCGCCCGCTACCACGTTTTGGCTGAGTGCCCCGCGGGACGCACAGTGGTGGCAGGCGTGGTTTACCCGCTACCGGGCCTTCGCTGTCAACTATGCCGACCTTGCCGCGCAAACAGGCGCGCAATCCATCCTCCTCGGCGGCGATTGGATCACGCCCGCCCTGCCCGGCGGGAGGCTTCCAGACGGGAATCCGTCCAATACACCAGCCGATGTGGAAGCGCAGTGGAGAGCCATCATTGCGGACGTGCGCGCCCATTTCAAGGGACAGGTATTCTGGGCAATGCCTTTCACCCAATCCAGCCTCGAGACACCGTTGAACTTCCTCCAGGATGTGGATGGAATTTATCTGTTATGGTCAGCTCCGCTGTCCACCAGCCAGGGCGCCACAAAAACAGACTACGCAAACGAAGCCGGGCGCCTGCTGGACAATGAAATTGCGCCGCTTGTATCCCTGTTGAACAAGCCGCTCATTCTTGCGGTGGCATATCCCTCCGCCGAGGGCGCGGCCGGCGGATGCATCGCAAATGGCGCAGGCGGTTGTTTCGACCTGGCCGCCTTATCCAGACCCAATGCAGATATCAGTTCGGTGAGTTTGAACCTGCAAACCCAGGCGGATATTTACGAAGCCCTGCTCAGCGCAGTCAATGCGCGTCAGTGGATTTCCGGCTTCATCAGCCGCGGCTACTACATGCCGGTGGCATTGCAGGACAAATCCACATCCACCCATAGCAAACCTGCCGCAGACATCCTGTGGTATTGGTATCCAAGACTGCTGGGCAGGATCCAATAATACCTGCAGTAAATCAATCAAAGATCCGTGGAGCAACAGGGGATATTCCCCGCGGCTTCCGCGGATCAATTATTTTCACGCCGGAGGAAATATGAAAAAAGCAGGCAGGTTAATCGTACGGATTCTGGTTGGGGGACTGATTCTTATTCTCATCGCCGCTGCGGGAGGAGCGTATTATTTCAAGAGCCACCTGCCAAACAAGGTGGCAGGGCAGTCCTTTCCGCAAATTGACGGCGAGGTCAAACTGGACGGACTGGACGGACCCGTGGACATCTACCGCGACCAAATGGGCATCCCGCACATCCATGCTTCCACTTCGCATGATTTGTTCTTTGCACAGGGATATGTCCATGCCCAGGAGCGTTTCTGGCAAATGGATACCTGGCGGCACATCGGGTCAGGCGAGCTCTCCAAAATGTTCGGCAGCGGGCAGGTGGAAACCGATTCCTTCCTGCGCACGCTTGGCTGGAGGCAAATCGCCGAGGCGGAATGGGAGGGACTCAGCCCGCAATCGAGAGCCATCCTGCAAGCCTATGCAGACGGCGTAAATGCCTATCTTAAAGATCATAAAGGCACTGCGTTAAGTCTCGAGTATGCCATCCTCGGCCTGCTCAGCCCGGACTACGAACTCGAAGCCTGGACTCCCATCCACTCACTGACCTGGGGCAAGGCCATGGCGTGGGACCTGCGCGGCAACATGGGCGCCGAGATCGAACGCGCCGTATTGCTCAACACGTTAACACCCGAGCAAGTGGCGCAGCTTTATCCCTCGTATCCCGATGACCATCCCGTGATCGTCAACACGCTTGTGGACGTACAGTCAACGAACGTTCAACAAGACGGCCAATCTCCAAACTTTGACTACACATCCCTGCCGCTGGAGGCTCTTGCCTATAACGCCTCCCTGCTGGACCCTGTGCTGGGCGCCTGGAGCGATGGAATTGGTTCCAACTCCTGGGCAGTCTCCGGCACCTTTACCGACACCGGCATGCCCTACCTTGCCAACGATCCGCACCTTGGCATCCAAATGCCGTCCATCTGGTACCAGATCGGCTTGCATTGTATGGAGAAAACAGCGGCATGCCCATTCGAAGTGACAGGCTTTTCCTTCGCCGGTGTGCCCGGCCTCATTATCGGTCACAACGACAGGATCGCCTGGGGATTCACGAACACAGGTCCGGATGTCATGGATCTCTTTATCGAAAAGGTGAACCCTGAGAACCCGGACCAGTACGAGGCAAACGGCCAATGGGTGGACTTTGAAATTCGGGAGGAAACCATTCAGGTCGTGGGCGGTGAAGCGGTCACGACCACCGTCCGCAGCACCCGTCACGGGCCGGTCATCTCGGATGCCTATGGCCCGCTCAAGGATCAGGGCAGCCCAAAGGATGAGGAGTTTGAGGCCTTCAGGGACCGCGCAGGTGTTGACCTGCCGGAAAATTATGTCATCGCGCTGGCGTGGACGGCGCTGACGCCATCCACGCCTTTCGAAGCGATCTGGGGATTTAACAAAGCGCAGAACTGGGAGGAGTTCCGCGAAGCCGCGCGCGCCTTCCATGTACCGGCCCAAAATCTGCTGTATGCAGATGTGGATGGGAACATCGGTTATCAAATGCCCGGGATGATTCCCATTCGCAAAAATGGCGATGGCACGCTGCCTGTGCCCGGCTGGACGGATGATTTCGAGTGGACGGGATACATTCCATTCGATGAACTGCCCCATACGTTCAATCCCGTCGAAGGATACATTGTCACCGCGAATAACCAGATTCCCCCCGATGACTATCCATATCTCATCACCGCAGATTGGGATTATGGTTTCCGCGCCAGCCGCATTGTGGACATGATCGAAAACGCGCCCGGCAAAATCGATATGCCCTTCATCCAGCACATGCACGCGGATGCACACGATGTGAACGCAGAGATGTTTGTGCCCGTCCTGCTGCAAGGCGAATTTAGGTTTGCGAAACCCAATGAAGCCATTGCCCTTGATGCATTAAGGGGTTGGGACTATCAGAATCGCATCGATTCGACCTCCGCCGCGGTTTTCAACGCGTTCTGGCGGCACCTCCTGCAAAACACCTTCAACGACGAACTGCCCGAGCGCTATCAGGTGGACGGCGGCTCGCGCTGGAACGAGATCATGCGCAAAATGGCACATGACCCGCACGACCCGTTTTGGGATGACGTGTCCACAAGCGCTGTTGTTGAAACCATGAACGACATCATAAAACTGTCATTCGAGCAGGGCGTTGCCGAACTCGAACATCTGCTTGGAAAAGACGTCACGCAATGGCAATGGGGGGACCTGCATGCCGCCACCTTCCGCAACGGCACCCTGGGGGAATCGGGGATCTTCCTGATCGAGGACCTGTTCAACCGCGGACCGTTCCCCACGGGCGGCGGGGATGCGCTGGTCAATGCCACAGGCTGGTCAGTCCAGGACGGCTACGAGACTGACTGGCTGCCATCCATGCGCATGATCGTGGATTTCAGTGATTTGAACAACTCGCTCAGCGTCCACACCACGGGGCAGTCGGGTCATGCCTACCACCCCCATTATATTGACATGACTCCGCTCTGGGCAAATGTGGAGTATTACCCCATGTGGTGGGAGCTGGATTCCGTCGTCGATCATGCGGAAGGGCATTTGAGGTTGATACCGTAAAAAAACAGGCTGTCACTTTTGACGTGGCAGCCTGTTTTTTTACATAAGCGGGCGTCTCAAGGCGCCCGCTTTCCATTTAATATCCATGCGAGAAAACCAAAGAATATGATCCCCGCATAGTTGGCAAACAGGTCTTTAAACGAAGCCTCCCGCCCGCGGATAAAGGCTTGGGAGGCTTCCTCGACCGTAAATATAAAACCGAGGATCAAACCAACGGAAACGGCGATCCAGGCTGGGTCGCGGGAGGGATGCGCCTGGAGCAGGCTGGCAGTCAGCAGAAAGCTGAGCACCCCGACGAGTAAAAAATGTCCGAGCTTGTCTCCATAGGGGATCAAGTGCAGGAGCCTTAACCTGCCCTGCATATATCCCAGATCGGCAAGAATGATGATCGTGGTCAGAAAAAACGCAAAAACGACCGTCAGCCATTTCATAAGGAGCCCGGGCGGATTTATTCAATATTGCGCCGATTCGCAGCGTATTCGATCACAAGCACCAGGGCAACGCCCAGAATCATGAATCCAAGCGCCAGCATGACTTCACCATTAAAGGCCGACGGAATAAAATTCATCTCGCGAACGAATGACTCATGGACAGGTTCAAGGATTTTCCAGGGCCAGACCTTGCGTAGCGATCCGAGCATGAAACCCATCAGGATGGATACGACAAGATCGTGGTTTTTGTTCAACATCCAACGCAGCAAACGGACAAAAGCAAGCAGACCGACGACCGCGCCTGCGCCAACCAGCGCAATCGTCACCAGATCAAAATTCTTCACTGCCCCAAGAACATAGGCGTATTTTCCCAAAAGCACGAGGATAAATGCGCCGGATATGCCCGGCAATATCATGGCGCAGATGGCGACGGCGCCGCTCAGAAAAAGCAGGAGCGGGGTATGGGGCGTTTCAGAAGGTGTTAACCCAACGAGGATGTAGGCTCCAAGCGTGGCAGCCGCTGCAGCCAGAATATTCACCCCACTCCACGAAGCGACGCGCCTGCGGACAGTCACAATCGAGGCGACGATCAGCCCGAAGAAAAATGACCAGATAAATACGGGTTTATTTTCCAGCGCCCAGTGCAGGGCGTTCGCCAGGGTCAGGATTGCCGCACCGATACCCAGGGCAAGCGCAAGCAAAAATTTCCAGGGAAAATCGGCAAAGGCTTCGCGCCATTTGAAAGTGAGAATGCGGCGGATGAAATTCAGATCAACGGCATGGATCGAGGCGAGTAGTTCATCGTAGATGCCGAGGATAAATGCCATTGTGCCGCCCGATACACCGGGCACGACATCCGCCGCGCCCATCGCAAATCCGCGCGCGCTGATCCAGAAATATTCCAATAATGTTCTTTTTTTAGTGGTGTTTTGTTCCATAACTTTATTTCACCTTTAGAGTATTTGAAGGAATTCATGCATGGACCAACTGCCCCCTGCCAGAAGGAAACCAAAGTAAATAACCGTCAGGAGATTTGAAAGATTTCCCAACACAAAAAAAACCCCATCCCGCTGTATCATCCCAAGGGAAAGAAAAACGAGGGCAAGCGCGGGAAGGGTATTACTGAATGGGATAAAACCAAACGGAGCCATCAGAAGGACAGCTGCAAAGATAAACGACAGATTATTCAAAACCGTCATCGCGCCATCGGTTGTCAAGCCGCTCAGGCGGTGCGGATGGCTGATATTTTCGAGGCGGTGAAACCAGACCAGTGCTTTTTTGAAACCTTGCCGCAGTTTATCAGCAGAAAGTCTGCGGATGGCAATCTTTTCCGGCAGCCACAATTTGCGGGAGAACAGCCGAGTCATGCCGATCAACAAAATAGCAGACCCAAAGACCGTACTTACACCGGGGATCGAGACCGGCACGAGGAAAACGAGTGAGAGAAAGACCGTTAATAGCAACAGACTATCCGCGCCAACAATGTCCATGATCTCGACAAGCGTCACTTCGGTTGGGGGTAATTTTTCGATGATGAGTTCGATCTTTTCACCAAGCGATTCGGTTTGAAGACCGGGTTCATCGCTGGTTGATATAACTACATTATCCACAGAGATTCTCTCCTATTGAACATCCATCCGCCAGTCACAATTTTGACCGGCGAAGTATACGCCGTTCTTCGATAACATGCAACGGAGAAAACCTTCCACAGACAGGTGTTATGAACGGACAAGCCAGTTCCCTGCCAGCAAAATCAGGGCGCTTCCGAACGCGCCCAGGCCGAGGTCCAACATCCCAAACATGTACAGCCCCCAGCCGCTGATCATAGCGGCCGCCTGCCCCAGCGCAAACCCAAAGATGCTCAAGCTAACGTAAAAAAGCAGGCGCCAGCCGTTTCCGCCGCGCCAGATATGAAAGAGCACGCCGATCAATACGGCAACGACCAGCCCGAATAGAATGGTTGGGAATGTCATGTTACGGGTGTAGATATTTTGCAAAGAAATCCGTGATCGCGTTGTAACAAACCACGCGGTTTTCGTATTTCAGGACATCGTGTCCTTCATCCTCGAAGATGAGCAGTTCGATGGGCTTGCCTTTCGACTTCAACTCACGCACAAGGTCTTCCGACTCTGCCGCCACCACACGCGGATCATTCCTTCCCTGAATGACGAGCATAGGCGCGACCATGTTGTGCAGATGCGTCTTGGGCGAACGCTCGATCAAGTCGGCACGTTCTTCGGGCTTGTCGATATCGCCGATGGCAAGTTTGAAATACGGCTTCCACGTTTCAGGGATGCGCTCGGAAAAGGTCACCAGATCATACGGACCGAACATATCACACGAGGCTTTCCACAAATCAGGGTGCAAACCTGCCTGCATGAGGGTCATGTATCCGCCATAGGAACGTCCAACGACAGCGGCACGATTCACGTCGAGGCGCTTGTCATTCGGCAGGGTTTTCGTCATCGCGTGGACGTGGTCGAGCCTGTCCTTGCCGCCCCAGTCACGGTCAACATGTTTGGTGTAGGAAAGTCCATAGCCCGTGGAGCCGCGCACATTCGGGACGAAGACGGCAAATCCGCGCAGGGTGAGGAATTGGATGAGCGGCATCGAGAACCACGCAAAGTTCGGGCGTTCCTGTCCCTGCGGACCGCCGTGAATGTAGCACACCAGCGGGCGCGGGCCTTTGAATCCGAGCGCTTTGGCGGGGCAGTAAAGCCGGGCAGAAACCCGCAAGCCATCATGCGAGGTGAAAGAGGCGTCTTCACCTTTGGAGAGTAACGCATCTGGGATTCCTAAAATTTTCTCATTGGTGTGCAGAAACAAGTTCGCGCGCTGCTTGCCTTCGATGGAATAGATCTGCGTCGGCGAGATGGCAGTGCAAAGCGAAAAGGTGAAAATATCTTCGACCTTGTCGTAATCCAAATGTTCGAGCGTGCCGCCATCGAACGGTTCCCGCCCAATCAAAACATGCTTGACCTTGAATTCCAATTTCTCTTCGTTGAATGTACATTCATACGCCCACGAACAACCGTCAATGTTGAAGGTGAGCGTGAAAAGGTCGTCATGGACATGCCCAATCGCATCCATTTCGCCGATGCCTTTGTGTACCAGTCCCTTGATGCTGATCGGCTTCAACACACCCGGCTTCCTGGGTGAGATATAACCCGGGCTGTAGGTATCTTCAAAAACAGAACTGCTGGTGATAACACCCTTGCCCGAAGGCGAGAACACAGCGCTGCCCAAGCCGTTCAACGGAACCTGCTCGCCCGGCCTGCGGTCTTCCATTAATTTGCCGTAGAGCGTTTCCAGCCTGCCCTTGTTCCACAGGCACAACACTCCATCCCCCACCGAGTAACCCGTGCCAAGCAGCAACTTGCTGTGGTCGCGTGAATGATCCGCCACGCCGAAACCAAATTCACTTTCGGCAATCATGGTCAACTCGCCGGTCTTCAAATTGCCGCGATAGAGTTCATGCCACGGCCTGTCGCGGCGTTCCGCCCCAAGATAGACAATGCCTTTGGCGCGGTCGCACTCGCCCAAATGCACGCGATAGTCTTTGAAGAAATTATCGAACGCAGGTACAGGGAAACCACCCTCCAAAGAAATCAACATCGGCTGATAATTTTCATCGCCGTTGTTATCGATCATCACCAAAATCGTATCGAGTTCAGGAATGGCATAGAACGAATGCCCGCCGATCAATTCCGGGTTTTGCAAGGCGATGTGCGGCGGCAGCAACGGCTCCGGCACGCTCCCGCCATGGTACATGGCATACAAACTCAAGTGCCCGGAGAGGTTGCTCAGAAAATAAATACGCTCCTCTGCAAACTGCGGCACAACGAACAAACGCGCCGACAACAGTGACTCAATATGATAGTTCATGGAACATCCTTTCATCTTATTTCTTAATAGACTGGCTACGCGCATTTTTTAGACAATGATCCCGCCGCCGAGCATGACATCCCCCTGATAGAACACTGCCGCCTGGCCGGAGGTTGCATCCCGCACCTTCGCATCGAACCTGACCTGCACCTGGTTGCCGTCCATCGGCAGCACCCAGGCCGCGACCTCCTTCGCCGTATAGCGAATCTTCACCTGTGCATGGAACGGTTCCAGCGGAGCCTCCCCGCTCACCCAGTTGACGTCACGCGCGGTCAATTCCGCCACGCCAAGTTCAGCCTGCGCACCAACCACAAGCGCGTTGCTTTCCGCCATTTTCGCAATCACATATAACGGGACGGGCGAAGCCAGCCCCAGTCCCTTGCGCTGACCGATGGTGTAGTTGGCCAGTCCGCTGTGTTCGCCGAGTACGTTTCCATCCACCGTTACGATCTCACCGGGTGTCAATATCTCCGGCAGGTTGCGCTGCAGGAAGTTGCGGTAATCGCCGCCGGCCAGAAAGCATAGATCCTGGGAATCCGGCCTCGAAGCCGTCGGCAGGCCAAAGTCAGAGGCGAGGCGGCGTATTTCAGGCTTGGGGTGTTCCCCCACCGGGAAACGCGCATGGGCGAGCTGTTCCTGTGTCAGGACGTGCAAAACGTAGGATTGATCCTTGGAATGATCCACTGAGCGAAGCAGCTGCTGTTTTCCGCTTTCATCGCTCCTGATTTGCACATAATGGCCGGTGGCCATATACTCCGCACCGAGCGCAAGTGCATGGTTCAACAAAAAGGTCCAGCGGATCTGGCGGTTGCATACCAAACACGGGTTGGGCGTTTCGCCGCGCGCATATCCATCGAGAAAGTACTGCACCACGGTTTCACGAAAGACATCCTTCGCATCGATCACATAAAAGGGGATATCCAGCAGGCCCGCCACGCGCCGCGCCTGGGCCATCGAATCGGGTGTGCAGCAGCGGTTGGAATCCTCCCTGCCCGGCTCGCTCCACAAACGGAGCATCATGCCGCTCACATCATACCCCTGCTGTTTGAGCAGCGCCGCCGCAACGGACGAATCCACACCGCCGGACATGGCGACGACCACCTTTTGTTTCTCCATGATGGACGTGATTATAAACCAGGAGGCTGCCTGCCTGATGATGCGCATGCCGCATAAAAACCTTGAACTATGGAACCGATTCCCGGCATCCACGTGGTAGAATCGCAAATTGCCGGCAGGCATAGACACGAGCGCGCTCAAAACCGACCCGGGCGGAGGTTGATCCATGCCACCCGGAATGATTTGTTTGACATAAACATACAGCAGGTTGTCTGTTGCGCCGGCGAGCAGGTTCATAATACCCTTGGAGCAACAGCAATGATAAAACTGAGTTACAGCACGTTTGGATTAACCGACCTGAATTTTCTGGACTCAATCGAGATTGTGGACAAGGCGGGCTATGCGGGTATTGAGCTTTCCTTCCATCGAGACCAGTTCAATCCGTTTGATATCACCGATGAATACACCGCCGCCATAAAAAAACGATTTGAAAATGTCGAGGTCAAAGCGGCCTGTGTGGCAACCGCCTCACATTTCTTCACACCCTCCAGGCCGCACGAGCCGTCCCTGATGAGCCCGGATCTGGCAGGCAGGAAACGCCGCATCGACCTTGTCAGACGGGGCATCGACGTTGCCCGCAAACTGGGCGTTTCCCTGGTCACATTTGGAAGCGGCTTTATCCGGGCTGAGCATGTTGCGAATCCGACCGTCAATCCGCGCGAGCTGCTGGTGGACAGCATCCATCAATGCCTGAAGTCGATCCGCGACGATGAAGATATCAGCCTGTTGATCGAGCCGGAACCCGGCATGTTCATCGAAACTGTGGAAGAGGGCATGAGTCTCATCAATGAAATCAACTCTCCCCGCTTCCAACTGCACCTGGATATCTGCCACATGTACTGCTCGGAGAAGGATTATGTCTCCGCCCTGGCGCAGGCCGCCCCGCACACACGCTATTTGCATGTCTCTGACGCGCGGCAGGGGTACAACCTGAAAATTATCAAGATCTCCGAAAACCCGGTCATGGACCTGGACTTTGCCAGCTACCTGATCTACTTCCCCGAATATGCCGATTACCTGCTGGTGGATAGAAATCACCCCATCTATTTTCACGATGAAAAACCCGGCAAGCAACAGGCCAAGCGTATTGAAACCATCCTGAATGCAGTCGACATTTCAAAGCATCCAGCCCATGTGGACTACAACAGCCTGTTTGCAGGCGCGACACCCTTCGATGATGAAATTTTCACCTACCTGATCTCCATTCCGGGATTGAGCTACGACGTGCTGGAACGGGCAAGGCCCATACTCATTTATTTACGCAGCACCCGCAATGCGGACGGCAGACCGCTCGTGGACAGGATGGTTGCAAATACCCTGACGGGCATTGTCCATTTCCACGAAATCCCGGGGGAGGGAACGCTTGATTTTGAGTCCAGCTTCAAAGCGCTGACCGACAACGGCTTCTCCGGCTATGCGTCCGTGGAGCTCTATCACCATGTGCAATCGTGGGAAAAGGCACTGCACGACAGTTTCAGGCATTTGTCCCGATATGTATAACAGGGATTCGATCAGATGGAGGACGGATATATGATAAATGTTGAGGAACTGGGGTGGGCTGCCGGCACCGTCGGAGAACTGGATCACCGCTTGTTGAAGGCCCCTCACGTAAAACTGCGTTCATGGACAGAGGGTCCGAAAGGCGATGTGGTTTTCTGCGTTGATCTGCGCATCAACCAGCCCAATACAGACTTTTTGTCTTCGACCGAGATGCATTCCTTCGAACATTTTTTGCTGGCCGGTTTTCAAAAATATCTGCCGCAAAGCTTCCTGTCCGTGGGACTCATGGGATGCCAGACGGGATTTTACCTTGTTCTGTACAATGAGGGGCATGCGGAGAGGATCTGCCGCGTGTACGAAAAAATATTGAACGATATTTTAGGCGCCGGCGAGGTGCCCTATGCCAACAGCGAACAATGCGGCAATTTCAGGAACCACAGCGTGGAGCTTGCCCGCAACGTTGCCAGGAGGCTGTTGGATTCCAAATCCAGGTGGCGGCAGGTGGTATGACAGAAGGAACAGGCAGGCGGAGCATCACTCATCAACATCGCATTGAATATGAGATAGTCAACGCCCCCGATCTTTTCCACCCGCAGAATCGGGCGCTGGTATCCGTGGGCAGGATCGAGAACGCGCGCAGATTTGTCGTTGTGGACGAAAATGTCGGCATGCATTACGCCGCCGACATCCGAAATTACTTCGATCACCAGCGCATGGAGGCGAAGATCGTCACCTTCCCCGGCGGTGAGGAAAACAAAACGGTGGAAAGTTTTCTGGCCATCGCGCACGAACTGGACAGCTTCCCCATTCACCGCAGGGATGAACCCATCATTGCCATTGGCGGAGGCGTGCTGACCGATGTGGTGGGATTCGTCGCCGGCAGCTACCGCCGCGGTGTGCCGCACATCAAGGTTCCGACCACCTTGATGGGGTACATTGACGCGTCCATCGGCATAAAAACCGGCGTCAACTTCAACGGCAACAAAAACCGGCTGGGGGTGTTTCACCCCCCGCAAAAGGTTTTGCTGGACAAATCCCTGCTTAGAACCCTGCCAAAACGCCACATTCTGAACGGCGTATGTGAAATCATCAAGCTGGCCATTATCAAAGACGCTGAACTGTTCCACATGCTGGAGGCAGACGGGGTTCAAAGCGTGGACGCCCAATTCCAAACCCCCGAAGGCGGCGCAATTCTTGACCGCGCCATTGAAGGAATGCTGGAGGAATTGATGCCGAATTTATTCGAAGACGAGCTGGCGCGCAAAGTGGATTTTGGCCACACCTTTAGCTACGGGCTGGAAACCCGCCACACAGACAGCCTGTTCCATGGCGAGGCGGTTCTGCTGGACATCATCGTCTCCACGCTGATCGCCTCATCGCGTACTCTCATATCAGACGAGGAGACCGGCCGGATATTTCACCTGATCGGCAGGCTGGGAATTACAGCGGACACGACCACGCTTGACCCGCACCTGCTCTGGCAATCACTGGAGGAGCGCACCTATCACCGCAACGGGCTGCAAAACGCGCCCCTGCCCCACGGACTGGGAGGCTGTGTTTTCGCCAATGACATCCGCCTGCACGAGATCGAATCCGCATTAAAAATAATTGGAGATTGGATGGCAGTACCCCATGAAAACATTTGAAAATGCCGACCATAAGGAGATAGACAAGTTCGACAGGGTATCGCAAACCTGGTGGGATCCAAAAGGGGAAATGGGAACCCTGCACACCATCAACCCATTGCGCAAAAAATTCATCATGGAAAATTTAACCGTGCGCAATCCCAGGATCCTGGACGTGGGTTGTGGAGGCGGCATCCTGTCGGAGGCACTCGCCAGCGACGGCGCACAGGTAACAGGCATTGACCTCTCGCAGGCCTCCATTGAAACCGCCAGGCGTCACGCCCAGGAACACGGGCTGGAGATCGAGTACCGCTATGAAAGCATCGAAGAAACCGCCCGAAACCATGCCGGCAGCTTTGACGCTGTTACATGCATGGAAATGCTGGAGCATGTGCCGGATCCGGGGAAAATCGTGTCCGCCTGCGCACAGGCGCTCAAACCGGGCGGCCACGCCTTTTTTTCGAGCATCAACCGCACCCCGAAGGCATTCCTGTTTGCCATCCTTGGCGGCGAGTATGTTTTGCGCCTGCTGCCAAGGGGAACCCATACCTATAAAAAATTGATCCGCCCCGGCGAACTGAAACACTGGGCGCAGGAAAACACGCTCGAATTTTCAAGGCTTGCCAGCCTGATGTATAACCCCTTCACCCGCAGGTTCAAGGTTGCCGCAGGCAGGGAAGATGTGAATTACATGATGCACTTCATCAAGCAGGAATAATTTCTCCATCGGAGACATGGCATATGAAACGTTTTTTTGCACTTTCCAGGACCACCCACGGGGTGTTGGATATTGCCGCGCCCGGCTTTTATGCACTGCTATGGCTGGGCCATTTCCCGCAATGGCAGGTGATCCTGCTGTCGCTCTTCACCGCCTTTGCCGCGTACACGGCAATCTACGCCCTGAATGACCTGGCCGGCATTGCGGTGGACCGCGAGAAATTCAGCGGCGGCATCAATGCCGGCTATTCCGTGGAGGCGTCTGTCCTGCGCCATCCGCTGGCGCAGGACGTGCTCGATTACCGCAGCGGCCTGCTTTGGTTTGCGGGCTGGTTTGCAGCAGCCCTGGTCGGTTCCTACCTGCTCAACCCCGTGATCGTCTTCATCCTGATCGCCGCCGCCATTCTGGAGATCATCTACTGCCTGCTGTTAAAGGTCTCCTATTTGCGAACATTTGTCAGCGGGCTGGTCAAGTCGAGCGGCCCCATTGCAGCCATATTTGCAGTCGACCCAAATCCATCGCCGCCAGCCCTGCTGCTGCTCCTGCTGGCATGGGTCTTTTTTTGGGAAATCGGCGGGCAAAATATTCCGGCGGACTGGAACGATACAGCTGAAGACAGGCGTGTCAACGCAAAAACAATCCCGATTCACTTTGGCCCTCAAAAGGCCGGGCTGATCGTCATGATTTCACTGGGGCTGACAACGGCGGCCAGCATGCTTCTTCCGCTGGCATCCCCCTTAACCCTTGGTCTGCCCTACCTGCTTGCAAGCGCTGTCATTGGATACATTCTGCTTCTGCAGCCGGGCTACCAACTCTACAAATTACAGGAGGGCCGTCTGGCGGCGGCGCTGTTCGATAAAGCCAGCCATTATCCGGCGGCACAATTCGTGCTCATCACCATCTTCCTATTGGTGCAGGCATAGAATCCGCCATGGTCAGCGCGGGCAGCAAGGAAAACAAAATGGCCGTCAGAGCCGAAGTTGTGATCGAAAATGCAAAGGTCTTCACCGCCAGCGCGGACATGCCGCGCGCGGAAGCCGTGGCGGTAACAGGCGGCCGCATCATCCATGTGGGCACTAACGACAGCGTAAAAGCATTCAAGGGTCCGGCAACGCGGGTGATCGACGGGCGGGGACGGACGCTCACCGCAGGCTTCATTGATGCACATTTCCACCTGCTCTGGGGAGCTATTTGGGCGGGCAGCGCGCAATTATATGAAGCAAAAGACTTGAACGATGTAAAAAATATTCTGACGGATTTTTCCGCGCAGAACAAAACCTCCGCATGGGTGGACGGACGCGGCATCAAATATGGGATCGTCTCCACACGCGAAGAACTGGACAGGATCCTCCCGGACAGACCCATGTACATCAACGCCTATGACGGGCACACCTCCTGGGCAAATACGAAGGCGCTCGAAATGGCGGGCATCCTGCAGCCCGGCCTGGAAGCCAAGGGGGTTGGCGTCATCGTCCGTGACGGGAACGGCATCGCCACAGGCGAACTGCGCGAGACCGCCATGCACCTCGTCGCGGACCTGATCCCCGAAGCGGGCGAAGCCCGCAAACGCGAACTGTTGAAGCTGGTCATTGCGCGCATCAACGCCAGCGGTGTGACCAGCGTGCACAACATGAACGGGGATATGCAGGAATTGATGAGCTATGCCGCGCTCGAAGATGCGGGCGAAATGACCCTGCGTGCCTATGTGCCGTATCACATCAAACCCGAAACCAGCGAACAGGACCTGCAGGAAGCCGCAGAGATGTCAAAGGTGCAGGGCGAATACGTGCGCGGCGGGGCTGCAAAATTCTTCATGGACGGTGTCTGGGAATCGTACACCGCGCTCAACCTCGAACCCTATGCGGATAATCCGGATGCCAAGCCGCAGGGCATTTTCTCCGCAGAACATTTCACACGCATGGCGTCCTTGTGCGACAACATGGGATTGCAGATCTTCGTCCACTGCTGCGGGGATGGCGCAGTGAGGCGGACGCTCGACGGGTATGAAGCAGTTCAAAGGTCAAATGGGAGGCGGGACAGCCGTCATCGTGTGGAACACATCGAAGTCATTCATCCAGACGACCTGCCACGCTTCAAGCAATTGGGAGTCATTGCATCCATGCAGAGCGGACATGCGCCGCTCAGCGCGGAGGATGGGGATGTCTGGCTGGACCGTGTCGGGAGGGAACGCTGGGGAAAATCGTTCGCATGGCGCGATATCAAAAATGCGGGCGCGCACCTCGCGCTCGGCAGTGACTGGACGGTGGCGCCGTTCGACCCGATGATCCACATGCATGCGGCGCTCAACCGCCGCAAGTGGGATGCGAACGATCCCGACCAACGACTTACACTCGAAGAAGTGATCCTCGGTTACACCCGCGATGCAGCCTATGCAGAGTTCAAGGAAAATGAAAAGGGACAAGTGCGGGAAGGGTATCTCGCCGACCTTGTTCTGTTTTCGAATGACCTGTTTGCGCTGAAGCCTGAAGAGATCTCAACCGCAAAAGTCACGATGACAATGGTGGACGGCAAAATCGTTTTTGAAGCATAGCCATGAAAACACCCTGGTATCACAACACAACCATTTACCAGATCTATCCGCGCTCGTTTTACGACAGCAACGGCGATGGCATCGGCGACCTGCAGGGCATCCTCCAAAAACTGGAGTACGTCCAGGAACTGGGCTTCGAAACCCTCTGGATCTCGCCGTTCTTTGCCTCGCCGCAGGCGGATACCGGTTACGACATCTCGGACTACACCGACATCGCCCCAGAATACGGGACCATGGAGGATGCCCTGCAATTGATCGAACAGGTCCACAAGCGCGGGATGAGGATCGTCTTCGACATGGTGCTGAACCACACATCAGACCAACATCCGTGGTTCAGGGAATCGCGTTCCTCACGCGACAACCCCAAAGCGGATTGGTACATCTGGCAGCCCCCCTCCAACTCCCCCCATCCAGCCCGGGCGGGATGGGGGGAGGGCAAGCCGAACAACTGGCAGAGCATGACCGGCGGAAACGGCTGGCACTACGCCGCCGAACGCGGGCAATATTATTGGGCAAGTTTTCTGCCCTTCCAACCCGACCTGAACTACCGCAACCCCGAAGTAAAAAAGACAATGCTCGACATCGTCCGCTTCTGGCTGGGCAAAGGCGTGGACGGCTTTCGGCTGGACATCTTCAACGTCATCTACAAGGATGCAGGGTTTCGGAAAAACCCGTTTTCATTCAAACTGGTCCCAACCGAGGATGACCCGTCCGGTTTTTTTCAGGAGGCAAAATACAACCTGAACCAGCCTGAAAGTTTTGAGTTCGCGCGGGAACTGCGCAGTGTCTGCGATGAATTCGGCGACAGGATGCTGTTGGGCGAGGTCAGCGGGGACAGGAACATCATCCGCAGGTTTTTAGGGGATGAAAGCAACAACGGCCTGGGGCTGGTCTTCGATTTCGGAATGCTGAACTTCAAGTTCAGCGCAGGGTATTTCCGCAACCTCCTTCAGGAAATGGAAACTCATTACCCCGACCCGTACATGCCGGTGTATGTGTTCAGCAATCACGACCGGCACAGGAGCATCCTTCGTCTGGGGAATGACATACGAAAAGCGAAATTGCTCGCCATGTTCCAGCTCACGGTGCGCGGCGTGCCATGCCTGTACTACGGCGAAGAGCTCGGCCTGACCGACCTGCCCATGCCCTTTGCTTCCGCGCACGACCCCATACCCCATAAATTCAAATCCATCCCGCGTTTCGTGTTCGACAGGCTCGGCCTGCTGATCAACCGCGATGAAGTCCGCACACCGATGCAATGGGACGGGAAGAAGAACGCGGGATTTTCGTCCGCCACAGGGACATGGCTGCCCATCCATGAAAATTACAAGGAAATCAATGTGGAAATGCAAAGCGGGGATGAACGCTCATTGATGAATACCATCCGCGGGCTGGTGAAACTCCGCGGTGAACACTTCCCTTTACGGGAAGGCTCGCTCGAACTGCTGGACGGCCTGCCGAGGGGCGTGCTGGGATACCGGCGAATAGTAGACGGCGAAAAAATCGTCGTGGTGATGAATTTCGATGAAGACGGGAAACAAATTCCCCTTAAAGCCGCAAAGCGACTGATGTCCCTGACGGAAAACGATCAGGTCGGAGATGAGAGCATTCATCTCGGCGGGTTCGGCGGTATGATATTCGAATCTGTGCGGCGGATTTGAGTCGCGGGTTCCGTTGCGCTGAGTGTATGCAAAAGGGGCGGAGCGTCGCTCCGCCCCCATGGGGGGTTATTTCAATTTCCCTTCGACGACCTTTGGCAGTTTTGCGAGCGCCTCCTTGACATCTCCAGCGAGACTGCCCTGTGCAAGGTTGGGACGCCCGCCTCCCTTGCCGCCGATGCCTGTGATCAGGTCCCCGGCCTTGACCCCGCGCTTGACCACGTCCTCGGTCACGGTGGCGATGACGGCTGCGCCGGTGACCAGCACCGCCGCCCCGTTCTTCGGATGTTTCTCACGGAACTTATCGGCCAGCATGCGCAGGGTGTCCAGGTCCACATTGGGAATCTCCACACCCAGCACGTTGACATCCTTTACGGTCTGCACGGCCGAGAGCAGGGACTGGAAGGCCGCAAGCGCGGACTGGGCGCGCAGGCCGGCGAGTTCCCTCTTTAATTCAGAGACCTCCTCCTGCAGGGCTTCCACCTTGATGGGGACTTCATCCACGGCGGATTTCAACGTTCCCGCGGCCCGCTTCAAGGCCTTGAAGCGCCTGTGGACGAGGTCATAGGCGCCGCGCCCGGTGACAGCTTCGATGCGGCGGATACCCGCCGCTGCGGAGCCTTCACTTAGGATGAGAAATGCGCCGATATCGGAGGTGCGTTCGAGGTGCGTGCCGCCGCACAGTTCGTAGGAATATTTTTTGGAGTCAGGGAGCTTGCTCCCGTTATCCGCCATAATGGAGATCGTGCGCACGGTCTCGCCGTACTTCTCGCCGAAGAGCGCCATCGCGCCCTCCTTTTTGGCTTCCTCCAGCGACCGGGTCTCCTTGGCCACGGGCATGTCGGCGGCAATGGCTTCGTTGACCATGCGCTCGACGCGCTCGATCTGCTCGGCGCTCATGGCTTCGGGATGGTTGAAGTCGAAGCGCAGGTGCGTGGGGGCGACCAGCGAACCCGCCTGCCGGGCCTGGTCGCTGAGCACCTCGTGCAGCGCCTTGTGCAGCAGGTGTGTGGCGGTGTGATTGCGCATGATGTCGTGACGGCGGGACATATCCACCTCGGCGACGCATTTGTCACCCACTTTGGGCTGGCCTGAAATGACCTCGCCAATGTGAACGAGCACGCCCGCGGAGGCGCGGCGCATGCCGGTCACTTCGATCTCCCAACCCTGCCCCCCTCCGTCTGCCCCCAAATTCTGCGAATGCAGGGGGAGTGATCTAATGTATCCCGTGTCATCCACCTGGCCGCCGGCTTCAATATAGAAACCGGTCTTCGGCAGGATGACTTCCACCTGGTCGTCGAGCGAGGCGGAGGCAACGGATTTGCCGTCCACGATCAACGCGAGGACCTCGCCTTCCACGCGCATATGATCGTAGGGATCGTACTCCACGCCGTTCGGGCCGAGTTTCTTATTGGATTGCAGGTCTTTGAGAATTCCTGCAAAGAATTCCGCATCCTCGCCGCCGAGCGCCCCCATGGCTTTGCCGCCGCCCGAGGCTTTGGCGTGAGTTTCGCGGGCTTCGTTGAAACCGGCTTCGTCCACGTCGAGGCCCTGCTCGCGGGCGATGTCGCGGCTGATCTCGAAGGGCAGGCCGTAGGTGGCGTACAGGTCGAAGGCTTTGCGCCCGTCCAGGCTGGTTTTATTGGCAGAGCGGATCTCAGAGAGCAGGTTCTCCAGGTGGGCTGTACCAGCCTCCACCGTGCGCGCGAAGCGGACTTCCTCGCGGGTCAGGTTGTCGAAAATGGCGGTTTTGCTTTTTTCCAGTTCGGGATAAAAATCGCCGTAGTAGTCCACCACCGCCTGCGCCGCCTTGGCAAGGAAGGGTTCGTTCAAGCCGATCTTGGTGCCGAAGCGCGCGGCGCGACGGATGATCATGCGGGTGATGTAATTGCGGCCCGCGTTGCCGGGCACCACGCCGTCGGCGATCAGGAAGGCCGCCGAGCGGACATGGTCGGCGATGACGCGGTAGGGCGTGAAGTCGGCCAGCATTTCCTTTTCCGAATGGCCGGTCAGGCTGCGCAGGACATCGAGCGAACCCGTGAATAGGTCGGTCTTGTAATTGGAGTCGACGCCCTGCAGCACGGAGACGATGCGCTCGAAGCCCATGCCGGTGTCCACATGTTTGGCGGGCAGCGGCTCGAGGCGACCGTCGTCGAAGAGGTTGTATTGGATGAAGACGTTGTTCCACAGTTCGAGGAAGCGCGTGCATTCGCCGTTCACGCCGCACAGGTGGTCGGTGCCGCGCAGGTTGTCGCGCTCCTCGCCGAGGTCGATGTGGATCTCGGAGCACGGGCCGCAGGGACCGAACTCCGCCATCTGCCAGAAGTTTTCCTTGCGCCCGAAGAACAACACATGGTCGGGATTGAAGCCGGGCTGCGCCTTCCAGAGTTCGGCGGCTTCGTCGTCGCGCGGAATGTCGCCCATGTCATCTTCGAAACAGGTGGCGTAGAGTTTATCCTTGGGCAGGCCCCACACGTCGGTGAGCAGCTGCCACGACCAGGCGATGGCGTCCTTCTTGTAGTAATCGCCGAACGACCAGTTACCGAGCATTTCAAAAAAGGTGTGATGCGTGTCGTCACGCCCGACGTCGTCGAGGTCGTTGTGCTTGCCCGCCACGCGCATGCACTTCTGCGAATCCACGGCGCGGGTGTAGGGCTTTTTGTCGGTGCCGAGGAAGACATCCTTGAACTGCACCATACCGGAGTTGGTGAAGAGCAGTGTGGCGTCGCCGCCGGGCACAAGCGACATGGACGGCACGACGGTGTGACCGTGCTCGACGAAGAAGTCTATGAAGTCCTGGCGGATCTGGTTGCCGGTGGGTGTTTTGGTCATGCGAAGCGTATCTCCGAAAAAAAGTTGAAAATGACGGGCGAATTATACCAATGGGTTGGAAGGTTGGAAGGTTGGCAGGTCACGGGAAAGAAAAAGTCCCGAACCTGCCGGTGTCGGGACTGGATTCCTCGTTCGTTCCGTCTCAAGCCGTGACAGGTTCGCAGGTCGCGCGCGCAGCGGCGGCGGCTTGGGCGGATGCGGTGGTCTTGAGAGTGGTTTGCATGGGCGCGATTATACCATTTGAATTAAAGTCCGGCACATTTTATGCCGTTCCCCGAAGGGGTCACGTAGCGAGGCAGGCGGCCAAAGACTCAAAATCAAAGTCAATGAAGGGCAGGCCCTGCTCGATGCGGAATTTGCGCCCGCGCATGAAGTTGGCGATCCACATGTGGCCATTGTTATGGACGTCGAAGCCGGGACTGCGCAGGAAACCTTCCAATGACCAGTGCTCCGCCTCCTGGATGTCAAAATCCCGAAAGACGACGGCGTAGAGTTCGAGTTCGCGCAGTTTCAGGAACGCGGGAATTTCCTTCAACCAGCGTGGATCCAGCGTATACGCGCGGCGATACCCGCGCAGGAAATGGGTCATGAACTCACGGGTAAAGTCAGGGACGGAGCGGTAGCCCAGCTCTTCGGCATCCATCGAGATATAAAACAGCACGATCGCAATATCGCTGATCAGCCAGCTGTAGGCGCAGTCGTCGAAGTCGAAGAGGGTCAGCCTGCCATCGGCATCCATGAAGAAGTTGTTTTGGTGGGCGTCCTGATGAATGAGTCCGTACGAGGTTTTATCCTTTGGCAGGCTGCGGATATGCCCCAGCAGGGATTTGTATTCCCGATGCGCGATGGACTCGGACGCAGGCAGGTACTGCTCGATGAAATCGAAACCGGCGGCATCCCCCATTCCGGCCGCCGCGTCCCGGGTGCAGGTTGGTACTCCACTGCCAGGGCATGCATCCGCCCAAGCAGGTGACCGTAGTTCTCGAAGCGCGCAGGGGTCCAGCCGGCGTCCCATGGGCGTTGACCTTTGGCATGTACAAATGCCGTCGCTAAAAATTGCCCGCCGAGGTCATCGTCCATGACCTCGACCAGTTTTCCACGCAGCGAGGGGATCGCCTGCGCAACGGACACGCCGCCGCGCGCCAGATGGTTGATCCAATTCACCTCGCCTTGAATTTGAGCCTCGCTTTTGCGAATGCTGTGACCAATGCGCAGGATATAGCCTGCCCCATTGCGCTCGAATTTGTAGATAAAGCTCTCGAATGTGTCAATGGCCTGGATTTGACCTGCCGTGATGCCATACCGAAGCATGGCTTCCTGCAATATTTTGTCGTTGTAGCGGGCGGTGATTTTTGAATCCATGGGTTCCTTTTGATTGGTGGCTGGCGGGCGGCACATCCCTTAATGCCCGCAAGACAGGGAGCAGCAGTGTGCGCGCTGCGGTCACTTCCCCTTCCGGGCTGCGCGGGACGCCTTCACGTCGAAGAACTTCCCACACGTGTTGCAGAAATAATCGCCCTCCCGCTTCAACCTTGCAGCCAGCCCGTGCCGATTTCCTGCGCCTGTTCCATAAAATATTCCTTTACCGCCCGCCAGGAAACGGGTTGCAGTAGTACAGGATCGATATCCGCTTCTGCATGCTCAAAATAGATCAGCCGCTTTACCGTTTGCACTTCAAAGTCGCGGACGTTTTCATATTTTTGGGGGGCCAATGCCAATACGTTGCGCAGCGGGATCTTTTGGCAGATGAAATATAGATCGTAAAAGTCCTTGCGCGCCGCCCGCGAAAGCAGGGCATCCAGCTTCATCAACGCAATGTCTTCCATGGAGGCAAGGCGCAGGTTTTCCATTTCTGCAGGAGGCCGGACAAGCGGCAAACCGTATCCATAAAAACCCATACGCACATCCCCCGCCAGATAGACCAGATTGCCCCAGGCCGAATCCGCCAATACGGGACGATAAGCGGATAATGATTCTTCGAGAGCGGCGCGGATGGCTGGAATATCCTCGGTTGGGGAGAAAAAATCAAGGTCGACGGAGCGGCGATGCCCAAGCTGCAGGGCGAGTGCCGTCCAGCCTGCCAGGTAAAACCGGGAGCCGATCGCAGTCCGGAAGAAACCGTCCAGAACGACCCGCATATCCCCGCTGATGGTTTCCCAAAATAATGCCGTCATTCCTTGATTTCCAGGATCATCTTCCAAAAGGTGCGGTGCGGATCGGGCAGCCGTTCGTTTGCAAACCGAATCAGCCAGTCCGTGATCTGCGTGCGCGGGTATTGCTGGAAGAGCCAGTGGATTTCGCTGCGGTCGCCGAATTGCAGGTTGCGTTCGATGATCAGCGGCGCCGCAGTTCGGACCTCAAGATCTTCAAGATCATATTCCTGAAAAAAAGGGGCCAGCGATCCTGGAATGGAATGATGCATGTTTTCATTTTATCTTATTTCCCCGGCGTCACAAACCGCATTCCCGCGAGGGAGTCAATTCCCGCCAGTCGAAGATCCCCGACAGGGGGCAGGTGGGACGGGTGATAGGTCCCGCTTTCACTCAATCTTCACACCGCCGCCCATGACGCGCGGATACCTTTCGGCGGCGAATAATTAGATGACGGTGTTTTCAAGTGCTTCTTCGTTGAAATTGACCCGGCGTGCCCCCGCTATTTGGCAGCTTTGATAAATTCTTCGGCTGAAATTTTTGCCTGTTTGAGAATACTGCTCAATGTGCCGATTGCCACTTCATTGTGCATGGGGACGACACAGCCGATACTCCCTTCCGGCGTGGATTTTTTCATCATAACGTGGCTTCCGCGCTGACGGGCTTGAGCGAAGCCCAATTTCTCCAGCGCGCGGACAATTTCTTTCCCCGAAAGACGCGGCAGGTCAGGCATAGGTTGCCACGTCGAACGTCGTCAGTAAGGGACGGTTGATCTCCGGCATGGGAAATTCTTCCAGATACAATTCGGTGGCTTCTTTTAAGTTGGCAATGGCTTCTTCAACAGTTTGCCCCTGGCTGACCGTGCCCACTTCGGGGCAGTCCGCCACGTACCAGTGATCTTCCTTGTGAATGACGGCGGTCAAGGTTCTGGTCATGATTTTTCTCCTTCTGCTTTTTAAATTATACCCTTCATTTTATCCCGCAGAGTAACGCATGATTTGGCAGGCAAAAAATCAGTCTTCACTCGCAGAGTTCAGCAAGTTGAATAAATCCCATCGAAGCAGAAAACTTCCGCAGTGTACACCTTCCCCCATTTAGGGGAGCGTGGACGTTTGAATCACTTGCAATTGGAGGTCTGTACCTGGACGTTCGCGGGGGATTCGCCGCCAAGGTTGAAGGAGGCCACGGTATATAGGTAGGTGCCGGAAGCGGGGACGATGTCGTCATAGGTGGTGGAAGCGGCCGGGAGGTCAGCCAGTTTTACCCCGTCACGATAGACGCGGTAGCCATCTTCGTTAGCGGCTTTATCCAGCCAGATGAGGGTGATGTCCACAACGCCCGTGGTGCAATCGTAGGTGTAGCGCAGGTCCCCGGGGGCGGATAATTTCCCGGAGGACGGGGTGCCGACGGTGGTCAATACGCCGACGTTGAGGGCGTTTTCCCCTGCAGCGTCAGCCAGGCTGAAAGAGGACTCGTACTCTCCGGGCGCGGAAGGAGCCGTCATTTGGACTGTGATGGTGAGGGATTCCCCGGGGCGGACTTCGTATCCCACCGGCATGACGGGCAGGGAGTCTGCTTGCGTGAGCCGTTCGCCGGAGCGGAAGACCATGCGGTAGCCGTCGTTCCAAACGCAGGTGCCGCTGTTCTGAACGACCCAGGACATGATGAAGGCGGTCCCCGCAGCGAGGGGACGATCCACTTCCTGATGCTCATAGGCGATGCCGTCGCGCGTCCAAGAGGTGATGGAGGTGTTCTCGGCGCAGTCCTGCGCGGCGGACGGGGAGGCAGCCGGCGATGGGGGCGCGGAGGTGTTCGGGACAGCAGGCTGTGATGCGGCGGGTGAAGCCGCGGGAGAAAGCACGGCTTCGACGGTTTTGGCGGCCGAGGTGGAGAGGGCGCCGGGATCGGACGGGGAAGGCGCAGTGAGGTTACAGGCGGCGAGGGCGGCGCCAAGGATCCATACGAGCAGGGCAAAGGGGGCGGGTTTCATGATGTGGAATTATAACAATGAAAAAAAATGGAAATACACGAGACATGGGGCATCATGGCTCGATTTTGTTCAACAACTCTTTCAGCGCGGACAACTCCTCTTTTGACAACGTCACCCCCTTGCCCATTTTGGTGTGATCTGCAGACCAATCGCGCAGGTCGTATTTGGGTTCGCGGTCGTTCCATGAGATGAGGTTGAGTTCCTTGCTCCAGCCGGAGGCGGAGGTGTGCAGGATGCCGATGGTTTTGAGTATTTCGTATTTGATCTCGGACATGTTGGTTCTCCTCGCGTGGTTGACTTGCCGTCGTTTTGAATTCGTGAGCCGCCCCCCTCAATCCCCCTTGGGGGTACGGTGTCCCGCACAGCGGGACGGATGGGGGTCCTCTTCAAAACCCTCCCCAGACCAAACCCCTCCCCAGCCCTGCCCTAACCCTAAAGGGTGCTTCGCGATGGGGAGGGAGTCGATCCCCGAACCCTAAAGGGTGCTTCGCGACGGGGAGGGAGCGCTTCCTCGCCGGCAGGCACTGCCTTCCCCCATTTGGGGGAAGGTGTCCCGCACAGCGGGACGGATGGGAGGCCACTTCAAACCCCTCCTCAGCCCTGCCACTCGCTGCGCTTCGGGTACGATGTCCCCAAACCCACATGCCGGGGCAGGTGGGACGGGGGATAGGCCGCTCGACTCACCAACTCCACCGCACGCTGACATTCTTCGCGGGGCTCAAGCCGCCTGCTCAGTACATGCAAGCCCTTCGGGCTAATTGCGCCAGTCCACGCCAGTGGACTTCCACGAACTGAGGCAGGGATTTATCCCGCACCGATTCCAAACTACCCAAACCTTCACCTCCGCACAAACCGCACCCATTTCGCCTGCAAGTTGACCGCGCCTACGTGCCAGCCTGCATTCGCCCATGCGCGCGCGTTGACATGGTTGCCCTCCGTCTCGTGTTCCCACCCCGACATTTCATTCGCAGAAGCAGGTAATTTGCTGTTGATGATGGCTTCGATGCGTTCAAAACTCAAAGTGACTTCACGCTCGGCGGGCGGGAGAGCTCGTAAAAAGTTTTCGAGCGGAGTGTATTTGCCGGGCATTATGTTTTCCTTTTTCAACGACTCTCTTTTTCCCAGCCTGAGGCTTATTTGCAGTTCTTTCCTCTTTTATAAAATATCCTCCTGAACAAGTACATTATTCAGGAGGAACGATTTTGGCTAACTCTTTGATCAAAGGCGGAAGTTTATTTTGAACCGTATCCCAAACCTGATTAATGTCCACTACATCATATTCGTGAACAACCAGATTTCTCATGCTGGTCATTTCACGCCACGGAATTTGCGGGTGCTGATTCCGTGTTCCTTCTGAAACCCGCCGCGCGGCTTCACCGATTATTTCAATGCGCCGCACCACCGCATCCTGACATTGGATATCTTCATAAAACTGATCCCAGGTTTTGCCGAAAACATAATCCAATGCAATTTTGGCAGATTCGAGAATATCAACCAAATACGTGTCATCCCGCGACATGGATCACCTGCGCCGAGTCGAGTATGTTCTTTCGTCTAATATAGTTGCGGCTGTTTTCCACACCGCGCTTGCTGACCAGATCCACTTCGCGCCCGAAAATGGCTTTCAACTCTTCCTGCATGTGAACCATATCGAACAAGGTCACATGCGCCTGTGGCACAAACGTTACCAAAACATCCACATCGCTGTCGGGACGGAAATCAGCGCTTAAGGCTGAACCGAAAATGGCAAATTCTGAAACATTCCAGCGTTTGCAAAACTCGGCCAACTTTGTCTTGGGTATCTTGATCTTCAGTTTCTTCATGGTCTAATTATAGCAAACTTGAGCCTGAATTATTTTACAAAACTTCTGCAACGCATCCACGCGTTTCTCGCGTAGTGGACTTGCTTTGGGAAGCTGATTGTAAATCGACCCCTCCCCAACCCTACCGCTCCGCTGCGGGTATACCCTGCGGGCACGATGTGCTTCGCGATCCCCTAACCCTAAAGGGTGCTTCGCGACGGGGAGGGAGCGCTTCCTCGCCAGCAGGCACTGCCTTCCCCCATTTGGGGGAAGGTGTCCCGCACAGCGGGACGGATGGGGGGCCACTTCAAACCCCTCCCCAGCCCTCCCCGAACGGGGAGGGAGCAGACTGATCTTGCCCCGGTTTAATAGACACAATTAAAGTCCAGATTGTTGCTCAAACTCAACCGGGCTGAGGTAGCCAAGTGAAGAGTGCAAGCGTTGGCGATTGTACCAAACCTCAATGTATTCAAAAATCGTTGTTCGAGCTACTGCTTGCGTTGCAAATTGAGAGGTCACACACTCCACCTTGAGGGTAGCAAAGAAACTTTCTGCCACCGCATTGTCATAACAATTTCCAACTCGGCTCATACTCGCCTGAATATGTGCATCTGCTAAACTGCTTTGATAAGCGGCACTGGTATATTGACTGCCTTGATCGGAATGATGTAACAGGCTTGCCTGCGGTTGTCGTCCTTGTAAAGCCATGTCCAGGGCTGCCTCGACAAGGGTTGCATCCATTTGTGCAGCCATCGCCCAGCCTACTACTTTTCGTGAAAACAAATCCAGAACCACTGCTAAATATAACCAACCTTCCGCGGTATCAATGTAGGTGAAATCGCTCACCCATTTCTGGTTTGCCGCGCTGGCAGAAAAATCCTGGTTCAGATAATTCGGTGCTGGGATCACACCTGGCTGGCGCTGCGTAGTTATGGGACGCCAGCGCCTTCGTTTTTGAGGGCGAATTCCTTCTCTCCGCATCAAACGTGCGACTCGATGTCGTCCACAGGCGAACCCTCTGCGTTGTAGACCCGCCTGGATGCGCGGACTGCCATAGGTCTCGCGACTCAGTTTGTATTCTGCCCGGATCTGCTCCACCAGAATCCGATTCTCCACCTCTCGCGGACCGACTGCTTCTGGCTGCCAGGCATAGTACCCACTTCGCGTCACACCCAATACCTGGCACATCCGCTTGACGCTATACTCCTGGCAATGCTCCCGAATGAATTTGTATCTCATTGGTTTTCCCGGGAGAAAATGTTGATTGTTTTTTTTAGGATCTCGCGCTCTTCTTCCACTTCTGCCAACCGTCGTTGCAAGCGTTTGATCTCACGCTTGGCAGCTTCAAAGTCACTAACTTCCAAGTGCATTGGGTTTGTCCCTTGGGATATCACTTGGTATCGATCGCGCCATTTCACCAGCAGTCCGGGCGTGATCCCCAAATCGCGTTCAATTTGCCCGGCACTCTTTCCGCTGCTCTTCAAAAGTTCCAGAGCCTCTAATTTGAACTCTTCGGTGTACTTCCGATACCTTGTTTTCTTTTCGTCCATGATCCTGCTCCTGTTTTCCAAGTCTACTGGATCCAGACATTTTTTGTGTCCACTTTTTTAGGACAAGATCAGACTCCCCTCTCCTTTAGGAGAGGGGTTGGGGGTGAGGTCCCCCTTTCTCTCAATCTTCACCTTCGGCAGTTGACCGACCAACTCCACCATCTGTTCACGGATAAGTAACCGCCAGTGGACAATAGGCGCTGATACCATCGATATTTTCTGCGCTGTATAGCTTTAATTGTCCAACTTCCTCAGTCAGGGTATATTGGAAATAAACGGGCGTAATATCTTCTAAGGGTTGAAGTCCTCTTAAGAAATAATTTAGTTCTGCATCAATAATATTTGAACCACAATCGTACAATTTATAGTGAACTTGCAAATCCCACCAATAATTTTTATAAGTTTCGAAATTACACTGATCACTGGGATTGCACTGCAACTTTCTTGTCATAAGACCCCATGCTCTTGAAAGATCGTTGTCAATTGCCGCGTTATTTATGTATTGATAGTATTGATCCATGACTTGAATTGCAGGCGACAAAGTGTTCTCCGTCGGGGGTGTTGTGATTGTCTGGGCGTCCGAAGGGGTTAATCTAATATCTTCCAAATTGGTGCTTTCTGCCGAGATCGTTATATGCCTTGTATATGGCTGATAATTTTCAGCATCAACCCAAATTTGACCGCTTATTTTCGATTCGATTTCAACCTCGAATCGATAAATTCCCTCCGAGTCGGTGTAAACAACAGGCGGGACATCTTTGAAGTTCAAAGTTATTTTTGCGTTTGAAACAGGTTGCAGTGTATTTATATCAATGACACGACCAAAATACTCGGTGATCTGATCAGTCGGATTTCGAATACTTTGCCAGTAGTTTGTAAATATCACCCCGAATAGTCCGAGGGTGGCGGCAATGATTATGCCTACCCTAGCAATTTTTGCAGATGTAACAGCTGCTGGCTCTTTTTTTGCCATACTTTCTCCTTCTCTACTCAAACTTCATCCTCGGCAATATGACGGCATGAAACACGGAATATTGTTTTGCTTCTTACAAAACCAAATCCAGACTTTCCTTGAACAAATTCTCATTCTCGTTGTCGTAAAAAGGTACGCCAATGAGACGGTATTTCGATTTACCAGCCAATGTCAACACCTTGTTTCCGAACTCTTCTGTAATTTCCTTCAAGAATGTTTCCTTCCATTTATCATGTTCCTTTAGGAATTTACCCTTTGGCTCGATAAATAATTGATAGGTGAGCATGTTGCCGCTTTTTTCCTTTAGAAACAGGACAAAATCGGGCTGGAAGGGTCGCCCTTTTGCAAAGTCGTAGATGGCGAAATGTCCCTCGTTGCGGACAAGGTACATCTCTTCGTATTTTTTTTGCAATGTATCCATGAACCTGTCCAGCATGCGGACAAAGTCTTTTTCTTCGCTGGTGCCGTAGACCGTGTTGAAGGCGAACCAATCTCTTGAGGATACGAAATGCTCGAACTGGTCTTCGTCTTTGATGCGATCATTATTCTTGTCGAATTTCAGGACTTTATCCTTGAAGATATCGCGCACCCATTCCTTTGTAAATTCCTTGGAGCCGCGAAAATCGGTGATTTGCTGGCGGACTTCGGCTTCCACTTCGCCAAGCAAGCCCATGACCGCGTAGAGTTTTTCAGCCCTGTTTTCTTCAAATTGATACAAGTTGCCTTCAAAGGTGATTTCCAACCCGCCGAGATATTGCTCCGATTGTATGAACTGATTCATGGTTTTGACATGCGGAAAATAATGATTGACGTTTTCGAACGTGAAAAATGGATTTCTGGCAAGCGCGGACTGAATAACGTTCTTTTCGATCTCTGACAGTTTTACGTCACGCCGCGTTTCATCGGATACAACAACTTTTTGTTTCCCTTCCACCAGGAGCGCGCTCGAACCGCCATGACCTGTGGCAATGGCGTGGACGTAATTTCTCCTTTTCACGCCCAGATCTGCAAACGATTTGACATATTGGTAATCGTTTTCCAGTTTGCCGTTGACGTAGACCAGCCCGTATTTGTAGAAATCGGTTTTCTTGAATTTATCCTTCAATGTGAGTTTTCGCTCGACGGTGTGTTCATCCATCATGCCTTGCTCGACCAGAGCCTTGCGGATTTCGTAGATATATTTCGGGTTGTTGATGCTGTGATAATGCAATTCCTCGATAACCCGCAATTCGTGTTCAATGTCGCCGTCGAATTTACGGCGAAAGCGGTCATTGTTTTCGGGCAATACGAACGGGAAATATCTTGCCCCGCGCCCGATCAGTTGCGCTTCGGAAACGGTTGTATTCCCGACAAAGCCGCTTCTTGAGTCTCTTGTTTCGTAACAGCGGACAATGTCGAACAGGTTCAGCACATCCCAGCCTTCATTGAGTTTTTGCACGGCAAAGATGGCGCGGATATGGTTGTTCCTGTCTTCCAGTGTGTTGACAAGGATTTGATAATTCTCTTTTTCCTTCTCGTCGTTGACCGAGAGACAGAAATCTTCATGGAACTCGCGTTTCAAGCGTTCTGCCAATTGCTGATCGCTGATCTTGCTACCATCGAAGAAGTGAAAGGCGCGCTGGACGATCTCCACGTCCGACATTCGGATTTTGGTGATTTGCTTTGCAGTCAGACCTTCGATCAGTTTGTGGAAGTTGGCTTTGTTTTCCTGCGATTGCGCAATTGTTTTCTGCGCTTTCAGCAAAATGACGGGTTTCAGGTTGACGCGGTGCTTTGCCGCCACTTCCTGTTTGTATTGACTCAGGATAAGGGCTTGCAAGATGCGCTCGTTCAGGTCGAAGTCCGAATAGACCAGTGTGACATCCTTCGAGAATTTGTCGTTTCGGAATTCGGGCAGGTCGTAACGGAAGATGACCATGTTCCGGTACTTCTCCACCATCGCGGGGGTCTGATAATCGTGCGTGGCGGTAAACTCCAGCAGGAGGTTTTCGGGATTTTGTTGGAAGATGCCCTCCACTGTGTTTTCCCAGTTGGCAACATCGATGGCTTGAATATCCCCGCCGTTGTTCTTTGCCTTGGTTTGCACGTTCATGTGATGGGCTTCATCGGCGATCAGCACGATTCTGTGCTTGCGGAAATCTTCGAAGGTAAGCGAATTTTCTTTTTCGTTGGTCAGGTCGGAATGGAGTTTTTGAATCGTCGTGAAGCAAATGTTGATGTCATTTGCGTTGACCGCTTCGAAGTTCTCCACCGCAGACACACGCACGCGGCGGTTTCCGATATTGATGTCTGGATTGAAGAGAAATTTGATGGAGGCGGGGTTGAGGAAGTTGTCCTTCGTCTTTTCGATAATGTTGGTCGAGTTGACGAAGAACAGGAAATTTCGATAGCCCTGCTCGTAGAGATATAGGATCGCGCCCGCCATGATGAGCGTCTTGCCGCTGCCCGTTGCCATGTTGAACAGGAAATGCAGGGGATAAGTTTTGTTGGGGAAGTCGTTTTTGTGGCAATGGAAGAAACGCGCAAAGGCTTCGACCTGATACGGGCGTAGTTCGTAGCGCGGATTCAGGTTTCTGGCAACTGAATCGGGCATGGTTTTGGGCAAATTACCCCAGTTTGAGAGCGTATTCAGGTCTTCGTAGAGAAATTTCGCACCAGAATCCATCTTGAAAATTCCTATCGTTGGGTTATAATATAGTTGCCAGCGGACAAAATTCGGCTCCATGCCGTGTGGTTACAGGACTACGGTCACTGCAACCCTATATCCCTGGCATTTTATTTTGTTTGCGCCATTCCAAAGCCGCCGTGGTGAGCGGCTTTTTTTGTGTGTAATACACGCCGTAGCCGGCCTCGCGTTTATCGTCAATGTCCTGTACAAGATGGACTGATTTCCAGAGGTAATTCAAATAGCGGTCTTCCCCTTTTTCGTACATACGCTGTAACGCCCATGTGAAGTAATCCGCCGCCTGCAAACCAGCATGGACAACGGGAGTGGATGAAAGTATATGAGTCGGCGCATTGGCGAATATGCCCCATTGTTGGGCAAAACGTTCGCGCGCCGTTTCGATTGCCGCTTGCAGGGCGGACGTGCGGTCGGACGCGCCCCTGGTGGCAAACACGATCTCGTACCCGCCGTCCTTGTGCAGCAGATTCTTGAACAAACGCCGAGTCAAATAGTCATACAATTCGTTGGGGTGGTAACGATAACCGGGGTTGCGCACATTCTGCTGGCGGACATAATCCAATACGCTCCACTTATCCGTCACAACCGCAAAGTAACGCAATCCTTCGATTTCGCGCAGAAGCGCAAGCACTTCGCGCCGTATTTCCGGCAGGTCGTCTTTAGCGTGGAAAGCCAGGGCGGTCTTTCCAGCCTGTGGCTGCATGGAAGGCACGTTATTGAAATATGGATCACTCATCAATCGCGCCCGCAGGTCGTCGAGACGCTGTTTCAGGCTCACAGGGTCGGCAATGTCCAACAAGCCGAGCATGAAGAAACGGGAACAACCCTCTGTATCGATGATGACTTTGCCTCTGCTGGCAAAAAGCGTGCTGTCGCCGCCTTCATCAACAAAATAGTGACGGGTGGTGGCTGCGCTTTTATTTTGGGAGCGCGCGTTCTTAGCCATAAAACTTCCTGTTCAATTCCTTGTCTTCCTTGCTGACCTTGAACAGCGCATCGTCAATCTCGGAATAATTGACGTACAACTGGTTCTTGTCGAGCAGGGCTGCCAGCAGGTGTTTTTGTTTTTCGAATCCTTTTTCTTCTTTGCCTAAGGCTTCAAAATCTTTCGCCGCTTCTTCGGGCATTTCAGGGTTGACGTACCAATTCAGGAACGAACCTTCTGCCATTTCATTCCAGATTTTCAGCAGTTCCTTGCTGTTTTTAGCTGCCTGAATGTGCTCCATGAAGGCTTCGTTGTATTTCATCAACTCGCAATATATGAATTCGCCAGTTTTGTTTTGTTCTACAACCTTTTTGATTCTTTCTCGTGTAACTGTTTCAACATACTGCATTTGTTCGCAAATTATGAAGTTTCTACTACCGCCGTCTTTATTTAATTCCAAAACGGCATGAGCAGTTGTTCCGCTACCACCGAAGAAGTCCAAAATTATTGCGTTTTTGTCGCTTGCCGTAACTGCATACAAACAGTCATAAACATTCCATAGTGATTTTGGAAAATCAAACGGCGAATTGGGAACAAGCGACTTCACGATTTGAGTGCCGTATACATTTGCATCATATCTGCTGTCTTCCCATACGGTACGATAAACCCCAAAGTCTTTTCCTAATTCAATTTCATAGCCTGTCTTGGTCTTCTTTGCTCTCAATAGGTGTTTGATTTCTTCAACACTCTGGCGAGCATATCTCCATTTTCTTTCTACTCCATCTTTGTCAATTGGGTAAGCATAATACTTCTTTCCATGGGGAACTGTTTGGGTGGGTGGATGCTCTGTGTCTTCGGTTACTTCGCCAAACCCAACTATTTCATCGTTTTCAACAATTACGGGATAAAAGCAGTTTTTAGCATCAGTGCGTAGTGACTCGCCTCCCCAATTTCTCAGCGGAGACCAGTCAATATCTTCTAGATTGATTTTTCTGTTGCCGATGATTTTCTTGCCTTGCGGAATTACAAAAAAAGCATACTCATGTGTGTACGAAAAATTCGTTCCTTGAACACCGCGTGGATTGTGAACGATTGTTATGCAATGAATTTCATATTCACTGAATATCTCATTGAGCATAACGCCTAGGTAAAATATTTCGTTGTCGTCAATCGCTACAATAAGCGCACCGTCTTTTGTTAATAACTCTTTCGCTACTTCCAATCTGTTCTTCATGAACGTAAGCCAAGTAGAGTGATTGAAATTATTATTGTAGGCAAAGGTGTTTGATTTGCTGTCAGGATTATACGGCGGGTCAATATAGATCAGCTTCACCTGTCCGCGAAACTGGGTTTTGAGCGTGTGCAGGGCAAGCAGGTTGTTGCCTTTGAGGATCAGGTTTTCACGGATGACACCATTTTCATCACGCTTGAAGTCCTTGACCTTCTCTTTGCCTTTGGTGGTGTAGCGTGTGAAGTTCGTCAATACCTTGGGGTCGAGCAGGCGGTTGATCTCATCCTGCGCCAGCACTTCGTTGAAGAAGATTTCTTTGCGTTTTTCTTCTTCCTTCGTTTGCCCGCCTTCGAGTATCGTGTCCTTGTAGGGCCATACCAGCGCCACCTCGCCGCGCTCGCGCAAATATTTGCCGTCTATGGTCAGTCCGATGCGGTTTTTGAAGCGTGTGTAGGAATTATCCAGAAAGTTCTTTTGGGAGATGTAATCAAGGAAGGTGTTGACGTTGAAAATCCAGTGGTTTTCTATCTCGTCGAAGAACTTGGCTTTGATATCTTCCTCCGAAAGCAGTAACTTTACAAGGTCGCGGTCCATCTTCCAGGCGCGGTCTTGCACGGCGGCAAGCAGAAGTTCGCCGTCGTCATCCACAAAGGCTTTGTTGGTCTTGAGAAGTTCTATAAGTTTTGCATTGAAGGACATTAGATACTCCCTTGATATTTCCCCCAAGTATACCGCGCCGCCTGCGGGCTAATCGCTAAAAGCTAAAATTCCCCCCTTGACTTTAGAACAAATGTTCTATTATACTGTGCCGCACGTCAACGGCGCGGCCGCCCAGTCCCCCATAGGTGGCATGCCCCCCCTGCGAAGCGTGTACGAAGGAAGTACGAAGGATGTGCAAAGGATGTACGAAGGCAATTCTTCGCGTGCCCAGGCAGGCACCCCCCACCGGCAGCCGTCCCGCTTCCCCGCTTCGCTCCCTGTCCATGCCGGCCGCCCCGCCGTCCCTTTTTAACAGCCATATCCAAAGGAGGAACCCATGGCCAAAGTAAAACTCAACCCCATCGTCGAGCAGTTGCGCGGGCAGATCGGCGACCTCGTCTTCCGCCGCGCCTTCGGAAAGGTCGTCGTCGGCCGCAAAGCCGCGCCCGACGAGCGCGACCCTTCCCCCGCCCAGCTGGAAGTGCGCGAGCGCTTCCGCGCCGCCGCGCTCTACGGCCGCATGGCGCTGGCAGACCCCGCCGCGCGCCAGCTCTATGAAGACGCGGCCGGCAAAAAGGGCAAGCCGGTCTTCTCGATGGTCATGGCCGATTTTCTCAACGCGCCCTCCATCGAAGAGATCGACGTCTCGGAATACAGCGGTGCGCAGGGCAGTCCCATCTACATCCGCACCGAGGACGACTTCCAGATCGAACGGGTGGACGTCGGCATCGCCGACACGGACGGCGCCGAACTGGAGGCCGGTCCGGCCGCGCTCGAGGCGGACAGCGGGCGCTGGGTCTATCGCGCCGCGCAAAACATCCCAGCCGGCACGAACGTGCGCATCACGGTCACTGCCACCGACCGGCCCGGCGGAGCCGCCGTGATGAACACCGGCAAAGCCCTGTAATCCCCCGCCGCCTGCCTGCAAGAATCAAGAGCGCCCGCGATACGCGGGCGCTTTCCCATTCGGCGCGCAGGCCGTTCAGATGTTCTTGAACTGTTTCATAATATCGATCAGGTTGGCATAACCGGTGCTGCTGACGAAGCCGCCCTCGTTGTTGAAGGTATGAAAGACCTCGACCGGCAGCTGGATCTTCATCCCCGTGGGCGGCAGTCGCACCCCGTTCGGCAGCAGCAGCGGTCCGCTGTGCGTGCCGAGGATGACGAACTCCTGGTGCACCATGTTGCCCTGCGCCTGCAGGCTCTTCTGCTCGAAGACTCGAACGGGAAAATTTGAGTCTTCGAGCCTGCGTGGTTAATGCTTCAAATCCGCCCTATTGAAAACCGAGGCGGCCCAGCGCCAGGTCCAGCGCGAATTTTTGCGCGGCGGCTTTCACAAGGTCGAACATGAAAGTGGAGAACTCGCCCGCAAAGTCGGCATCCTCCCCGCCCTGGCTTTCCATCTCGTCGAAACCGTCCTGAAAGGCCTGCGCGGTCTCGGCATCGTACAACTCACCGATCACCGCCGCCAGCGAGCGCCTGTCTATCTTGATCAGCTCCGAGTTGAAGGAGGTATCCGCGAACATGCCTCTGGCTTTCAACTGTCCCTGAATGGCGTGGCGGATGTAATTGTCCTCGATGGCAAAGACGATCCTGCCCGTCTCGATGGCGTACTTCGAGCGCGAGAGGATGTACAGGAACTCGCGCCGCACGTAGTCCTCATCCGGCGGATATTTCAGGCGCGCCTCGTAGCGCAGGCTTTTGATGCGCGAGACCGGCGCCTGCAGCAGGATGCTCAACTCCTGGTTGCTCCTGGCGCCCAGCCCGCCGTAGCGCATGAGCAGGTCCATCACCAGGATGTCGATCTCGCGCTTCGACTTCGCGCCCAGGCCGTCCCCCAGATATTCATCCAAAAACTCCCTGACGAATTCCTTCGGTTTCTTGATCGCCGAGGTATCCATGGTCCCTTCCTTTCCTTATACTCCGCCGCCGATGATCGTGCCATTTTCCACAGTATACACCCATCATGTCGTTGCGAGCAGCGCAGCGACGAAGCAATCCCCTCACCACCCGGACACTGTCGAAACCCTTGGGTTGAGCCCCGTCGAAACCCGCTGGTCGAGGTCTTCTATAATGGAAGGAACGGCTGGCGGCGGCCCTTCGATAAAAAAACAGGCGCATCCTTTGATGCGCCTGTTTCATATTCAACCACTTTGCTTACATGGCCGCCACGGTCTGGTCGTACAACTGCTGTTTAAGCGAGATGATGTCCTGTTCGAGGCGGCGGTCCGAGTGCAATTGTTCCTTGATCTTGTCGTAAGCCGACATGACCGTGGAATGGTCGCGTCCACCGAGCACTTCACCGATCTGCGGGAAGGAGATCTTGGCCTCCTCGCGCAGCAGGTACATGGCGATCTGGCGCGGCAGGGCCACTTCGCGGGTGCGGTCGCGCCCGAGTAATTTCTCGGAGGTCAGGTTGAACTTGCGGGCCACCAGGTCCAGCACGTGGGCGGGGACGATGTCGCCGCGCGAGGGGATCAGGTCGGCGAGCGCCACTTCCACCAGACTGGGCGTGAGCGCCGAGCCGCTCAGGTCCGCAAAGGCAATGATGCGGTTCAAGGCGCCTTCGAGTTCGCGGATGTTG